>JABZIZ010000002.1 GCA_015258065.1 Lachnospiraceae bacterium
ATCCTACCTAAAACAAAAATAGGAAAAAGTTTTATCCCAATTAAGAGTAAACCTATAAAAGACGCCACTCCAAGTCTATAAGGAAGTTTCCCCAACAAATGCAAAAGTAATAAAAGAAACAGGTACTTTACAGACACACTAAGAAATGCTTTTTTTGAATGCGTTAGTAACAAAATAAATGAAACGGACATCATAATATAATAGCCAAGTTTATCCGTAATAAAAAGTGTAATGGAAAATGAAACGATGAGGATAAACAAAACTATACTATTAACTATGCAAGTCTCTTTTACTGTGTTTTTTTGCATCAAAGTATCCCTTTCTCTTTTCTTTTTTCGAAAAATTTATTATTGATATACATTCCGAACAAACCAGCCAAAGTGACCAAAACAATGTTTACAATAATTGAAATCAACATTGCTTTAGGTGTAAAAAATGTGTACATATATTGAGCTTGCTCCGGAGAAAAAACAGTAAATACTTCCACTAATTTTTCAGGACCTAAAACTTTAACAAAGGTCATAGCATGCATTGAAATGATAAACATTCCTGTTGCAATAGCTAGTTCAACTCGTTTATCACTTTCATAATTTCCTATGATAAGTTCAGCCACAATGCCCGCTACTAAATTTATGATAAGCATCGGCCAGTATCCCATTAGTGACCAAAAAACAGATAACAACATAAAAAAGATAAAAGCAGAAGGTCTTTTCTTGACTTTTTTTGCCATTACAACAAAGGGTGGAGCAATTACAAGTGCAGAAAAACCACTTGCAACATAAAGAGAAACGGTTCCCAACATTCCTGTTCCCATTGATACAGCCATACCTAAAACAAAAGCAATAACTGTAAATACAGTGATTTGAATAATGTCTTTTAACTTCATAATAAACTTCCCTCCTAAATTCCAGTTCTTTATTAGCTTTAACTAACCCTGATGAAAAAAATTAAGGCACTGGTGTACCAGTGCCCTATATCACCATCTATGTTAAGTATGCCTGCAATGTTAGAAGTGCTCTATAACCAATTGGGTATTTTTTTACTCCAAAAAGACAAATTGCTCTCACTTAAATTCACTTGGCGTTTTACCCATAATACTTTTAAACGCCTTTGAAAACTTGCTTTGATTTTCATAACCAGCCATCTCGGCAAGTTCCCCTATGCTTAAGTATGGTTTTTTATGCAAAAGAATCGCTGCTTCTTTTATTCTGTTTGTCCTCATAAAAGCACCTATCGATTGCCCCGAAATACATTGAAAGCAATTTTTAAGACTTGATTCGGAAACCGCAAACTTTTTCGCTAAATCTCTTATCTTCAGCCATTCAAAAGGATTCTCTATAATCATTTTATAACACTCTTGCGTTGCTCTGTATACCGGTTCGGAAAATGATAAAAACTGTTCAGTGTCTTTTGGTTCTATCAAGCTTAAAAACAGAAGTAATTCTATTGTTTTTATAATAGAGTATGGAAGTTTTACCCTTTCATCTACCTCATACAATTCGTTGATAATATGATTTATTCCTTCACGAGAACGTATAATCAAAGATGCTCCATTTTTACACAATCTGTCTCGTAATCTATGCAAATCAATATTTCCATACGGAAAATATTTACCAATTGATTTTTGAGCCACATTTATATCAATAAAAAGTGAAAGTCCAACATATTTCTTCATAGGGATACACGAATTTTTAAATGAAGCTTTGCCAAGATCAACAATACTTAAATCTCCTCTCCCTAAAAAGGCATGCTCGTTATTTTCTAAAATAAATTCATAACAACCTTCTAAACAATGATCAATCTGTAACATACCCTCCTTAGGCTCTATCTTTTGATAAGTAGTTTGCATATTCAAAGTATTATAAGAAAGTTGAATGCCTTCTAAAAGATTATAGCAATGCATCTCTCCTGTTCCCGTATCATTGTTTAAGCAATATATTTGTATATCTTTTGTCTGTTTTTTTTCTGCAAAAAAGAGTTTATCATAAGCATTTTCAATAACATTGTTTTTGTTTAACTCCATTTCTTTTCTCACCTCATTTTTATATATTTAGTAATCAATTCCTTTTTTCACCTCATAGTCTCATTATTTGCAACTATCTGGTGAAAATAAAGCATTTTTAAATAAAATCAGGGAACTTCTTACTGATATCTCGTAAAGCATTGCCCACGGATTTTCTGACATACTTACCGGAATCCTCTTTTAAAGCATATAATCGCTGAATGACTTTTTCCGTCATAAGGACAGCTTATCCCAATCCTGCACGGATTCTATTACCGGAATCCAACTGTCTATTTCGAATCTTTCCTCTATCCATGGTTCCGCATAGCCGTCCAGAATAAGCACCCCATTGCATTTTATATGGGCTTTTGCCTCTACTATGTCTAAGACTTCTATCCTATATTCAATTAGCGGTTCATTTTCATAAATATAAAAGGAATCTTCACGCTCTTCGCTTTCCTCAACTGTCTTTACTGAAAATGTAGTCCCCACCAATTCCTTTACATCACTCTTATCGGTATCTATGGGATTGATGCAGATAGAAGGGGAAATCTCATTTCCCTCGAAATCTCCGGGCTTAAACCCAATGTCTACAGCCCATGAGGCGCTTTCCTCCCGGTCTGCTTTAAAGAACATGAGGCAGCTTCTTCTATCTTCCCAATCGTCTTGAAATGTAAAATCTTTTATTTTTAACATCTTGTTCTCCCCTACAAACTGGGATTTATATTTTACTTACAAAATAGTATGAAAAACTATACGAATAAGTGGAATTAAAATTGCACCTACTACACATACAGCAATTACTTTTTGAAAATTTCTTTTTTCTTGTTTAGTCATATAATTATACCCTTTCATAAACGGATACCTCTAAAATTCCAAATTTACTTAATCTAATAAATAGGGAGTTCAAGATGTACTAAATATCCAGTACTTCTACTATTTCTCCATTTTCTTCTTTAAACATAATTTTTTTGACTACTTCTTCTCCTAAATATTTTGTAAACTTAGTCAATTCTGTTGATACTTCAAATACTATATTATGTTTTATATCACTTAATTCAAAACTCGAATCATATCTTGTTTTATCTGACCAATAGTTCCAATTTATATCTGTCCTTTCATAATAAACATAGTTTCCTTTTGGAGTTACAAATACTCTTTTATTTATTAACTTCTTTTCATCTTCGGATTTAAATATTTCAGAATACAGCTTCATCCCTTTAAATACTTTGTAATTGCTAATTTTATCATTTGAAATATTTAATTTAATTTCTTCATACTTCATAGAAAACCTCCACAAATTCAAATTTACTCGCGCTATGTCAGCAAATCATAGTCAGTACATTCCCTTTGGCTATCGATACATTCTCATTGGTTCTCGACATATTCCCATTGGCTTTCAATATATTCGATCGCAATTTATAGCTTTAAAGTTTTAATGGTGTGTAAATCCTTGGTAACTACAGCCGTATCAAATCTGATTTCAAATAAAATCAACGATTCTCCTGCATATTCTATCGTGTCTTTGTAGCCCGGAATTTTAGCAATAAATTGCTCGGCAAGATCAAAAATCGTTTTGGAACTTTTTTGCACTATCCCCTTAGCTTTGACATGCTCATTTCCTCCGTGAGGAATGGTGGTAAATGCCACGTTTGGATTTACGTTTATTTCTTTCACTTTGTCGTTTCCTTTGAAAGACGAAAAGTAAAGTATATTTTCAGCCGGCTCAAAATAAAAATTTACTATTCTTACATTGGGAACATTATTTACCGATGTTGCCAAGGCTATTTCCGTTTGTTCAGCCATAATTCTTAAAAATTCCGCTTTTATATCCATTTAAGAAAACCTCCATCATTAACTTATAATTTCGTGATCAATTCTATAAACCATATCCCCTGAATTCCAAATATACAGGATAGCCGATACAGGTTCTTTTCCTTTCTCCCAAAGCCAGCCTGTATATGTTGTACTATAGCCGAAGTATCCTTCTGTTAAGATTTCAAATTCTGCATGGGCATATTCTTTCATATATTCTTTTAGTCCGATGGCTTTTCCGGAAAATTCCCCCTCATATACTGTCCGGTCAAATATCAAAATGTTGCATTCCTCTAAATCTGTATCAAAAAACACAAGTTTTCCGGAATATACTTTTTCCACCTCTGCCGTATATTGAAAGAGTTTATGCGGTTCTAAGGTTAAAACACCGTTTTGAAAATGAATCTTCTTTATCCTGCTATCATGCAAACCAAAAAGAATATTACTTTTCCTATCCTGCGTAAAATCCATCTCTGTCTCCCGTACTTATTTCTCTAAATCTCCGCAATCACTCGACAGGGCAGTCCCGTCATTTCCGCATAATTCATCGGATAAGTATGGGCAAGAAAGTTCTCTCCATGCTCTAAAATCTGATGCAAGGAACATAAATTTTCGATAATAAAAACGCCGTAATCCGCACAATGCTGATCCATGGGAGTATGCTCTTTCCCTCTTCTTACCCCTGCGAAATCGACTCCGATAATGGATACTTTTTTCTCTAAAAGGGCTTCCAGCAGGGCATTGGAAAGCTGAGGATGTTCTGTAAAATATTTTCTGCTTCCATAGCCCTCTTCCTCAATAAATCCGGTATAAAAGCTCACGAACATATCCTTTTTGACTTTTTGCAAATCTATATCCGCGCAATCAATATCTCTATCTTTGATTCCGCTCACATCAAATACGATTCCCTTTCTTTCTGTATATTCCAATGGGAATTCTTTATTCATCACGTCAAAATGTGTACCCAAATGTCCCACCAATGCTTTCTTCTCATTACCCTGAGCATCTGTCACCATTTTGGGCGTAATCTTAATCGTAAGATCCATTTTCATCTGCGTTTTCTCCTATGACTCGTATCCAAATAGGCTTTCTCTCAATCACTTCTACTTTATCCGGATAGTATCAGTATAGCGGAGCAGAATGTCTTCTTCTCAAAAATCAGATTCGGAAATTCTGTTCTTAATTCATCAGCAACACAATAGATTTCATCATCATCCCACTCATCCGCATATTCTTTTTTGCATCGATCCAATTCCTTGCGATTCGAAAAAGCGACATCTCCAATTAGAATCTTTCCGCCGGCTTTCAGATGTGCAAGCAAATCTTTTAGCAAAACAGTCTTTTGCGCATCCGTTAAGTGATGAATAGAATACGTTGCAATAATAAAATCAAAGGACTCTTGCTTCAGTTCATCCGCTAATCCCTTTGAAAAATCTCCCTGATAAAGATGTGCACCCGGCATCTTCTCACACGCGAGCTCTATCATTCTTGAGGAAAAATCTTGTCCGTAAATAGTGCATCCGTTTTCATATAGTTTTGTCGTTAATGTACCTGTCCCAAACCCGAGGTCCAAAACTACTGCATCCGGCTTTTCCATTATGATTTTGTAAATATCTCCCAGAATCTTTTTGTACCCTGCAAAGGGATAACGATTCTCTTCTTCCGATACCCCGACTGATTTATCATAATCATCCGCCCATAAATCAAAACCTTTACTATTTAACATTTTCTCTCCTCTACTCCTGCTTTTCTATCTTATACCTCTGCTTTTCCCGCCTTTGCCCTAGCAGGCAAGATGCATCTCTCACTCAAATTATTTTTTCACTCTACGCCAGTATACGGATGTAACCTCTAAAGTCCTTCACAAGTCCTCTAAAATAAATGGAAGCATATAAATTGGCTTAAAATAAAGATTTTCTTTTCGGTCAACATCTTTCTGCGACAGAATATATTGTTTTCCTACCCTTGATGAATATTTCTTTTCAAACGCTGAGATCGAATTATAGAATCTGACAGAAGAGGATTTTATTTCCAGTGGAATTACCTTTGTTTCCGAGGTCAGGAGAAAATCCACCTCATAACTATGGGTAGTTCCCTCCTTCTTCCAAGTATGGTAGTAGACTTTTCTGCCAGAAGCGGCTATCATCTGAGCCGCCACATTCTCATATATATAGCCGAGATTGATATTTAACCTGTCTCTCAGAAGCTTGCTGTAAATATCAGCATGTACCTTGCTTTCATCATTGAACAGAAGCGTTACAAATAGCCCTGTATCGGCAAGAAATAACTTATAGGCTGTATCATCTCTGGTCAGGTTCAGTGAAACACCTGGATCCGTCGTATTATAAGAAGCGATAACCGTTTTGGAATCTAAGAGGTCTGCTAATCGTTCCTTATCCTTATCGGTCGTACGCTTATTCAAAGCGTTAGAAATAACATAACGTTTTTTCTCAGCACTTAACTGCCCCGGAATCGACTCGAACATTTGAGATATCCGTCCTGAGCTGTCTATCTTCCGAAAATCATCTTTATAAAGTTCTATAATCTCTCTCTTTATTCGATCAATTTCCTCAAAGCTGTCTCCATTTACATACGAGGCCACTGCCTGTGGCATCCCTCCGACTGCCATATATTTTCGAAAATCACGAACCAGTTTCCGGTTTGTCTCACCCACCGGCTTACCGGTCTTATAAATATCTCTCAGCAAAGAATACGTCTGATTGCCGGTTGCCCATAGAAATTCTTCATAATCCATTGGATACATTTGGATTTTATGTTCCTCTGACGGCAGGACAATATCCTTTACATTTTTCTTTATACTGATTAGGGATCCTGTCTCGATGTAATAGTACTTTCCATCAGCGACTAGATGTTTGATTGCCTGTCGCACCAAGGGTGCTTTCTGTATCTCGTCAAAAATAATTACAGATTCACCTTTATACAGAACTACCCCCGTCTCAAGCTGCAGTCTCCTGAAAAACGTACCCAGATCGGCTAAGTCCGTAAATACATCTTCCATTCTCTTTGTAATGTTTGCAAAATCAATTTTGATGTATGATTTGAATTCATTCTTGGCAAACTCTTCCGCCACAGTCGATTTCCCGACCCGTCTTGGCCCTTCGATCATAGTAGCATATTTCGGTCCAAATTTAGATTTCCATTCAACCAGTTCATCGTAAATCTTGCGTTTAAACAACCTTTCCCTCCATTTCAGAAATTTAATCAGTCAGTTATTTCAAGCTGATCATCTCATAAATATGCAGTTATTTCAAGTTGTTTTATATGGTTTATGGCAGGTATTTCAGGCAAACCTAAAATTGTGTGTAGCAGTCAAGAAAAGCAGACGCTGCTCCTAGAATGTTTGGATTTCACAGAGATCTGCTTCACCATCTGGCACAACAATGATCTTGAAGGAATTCACTTATTTGGGGCTCCTTTCAAGATCATCAAAAACGTCAGCCAACGGCCTGCCTTCACCGGCAACAGACTGTGCAGAGCTTTTTTGAAGTTTTGCATCAAGTTCAACGTCAGACATCATGTCCAATGTCTTAGGCCCTGCCGGGATCGTCAGCGAGAACGGAATCCCATGGCAATAGATGATCTGGCGGTACAGGGAGTTAATAACAACAGAAACGGGAACGCCAAGTCTCTGCAGTATGTCCTCTGCTTCGACTTTGACATCATTTTCAACACGAGCGCTCACAGTGGAATCCTTCATAGAGATACACCTCCTTTTTGGCTCTATTGTAAGTAATCATCAGGCAGATAGCAATACATTTTCGATTGTGCCAAGTATCTTGTGTAAACAGTTTTCCCGATCAGTGTTATAGCTGGTCAGTGATTGTTAAGAACTCCGATCGTATTTATTCCACGGTGCTCTCACTATCAAATCATCCGCTAAAAATACTTGCGTAAATATATATATATATATAATTGATTCGAAAAATTCTGATGTTTTAGGCGAGGGGAGGTCATTATGTCAATCGAAGAAAAGAAGAAAAAGGGTGGGAAATTAAAGTGGATTATTATTGTGATTGTTTTGATTGCGATTATTGGTACGGTTGCCGGTGGAGGTAGCAAGGAACCCAAAAAAGTCACATCTACGAATTCAGATAGTACTTCAGTAGATAATGCAGATGACTCAACGACATCTGAAAGTGTGAATACTGAACCTACGGATACTGATTTTGGAATTGGAGACACTGCTGATTTTGATGGTGTTCAGATAAAACTGTCATCGGCCATTTTGTCAAAGGGTGATGGAAAATTTGTAAGACCTGATAATGGAAAATATTTTCTTGAGCTGATTTTTTACATCGACAACCAATCCTCATCTGATATTTCTGTGAGTTCAATGGTCTCCTTTGAAGCCTATTGTGATGATTTCTCTTTAAATCAAGATCTTATTGGGTATCAGGCACCAGAGGTGGATGGGATCAGTCAGTTGGACGGTTCAGTCGCGGCTGGAAAGAAAATGAATGGTGTTATTTCTTATCAGGTTCCGCAGGATTTCTCAACGTTTGAAATTAGCTTTGCACCTAGTTTTTGGAGGAATAATAAGGTGACGTATTCTTTTAGCAGAGAGGATGTTGATGCGTCAGCAATTCAATAATCGCATTATTTTACCATCAATCAAATTTTAGAAAAATTGTGATCGAGTAGGAGGCGGTGATTAGCCGCCGTCCTCTCACACCACCGTGCATACCGTTCGGTACACGGCGGTTTCAACAGTTGACATGCATAGACTGATACGCTATGGCAAGATCATAAAAGCCCCAGTGTATCAGTCTTTCTTTTGTTAACGCCCTCTTGACCACTCCAACATTCGACATGCGCCAGTAGGACTTACGGCTATAAGCTCCTTCGCAGGCTGCCCATTCAGGCAGGCCCAGCCCCAGAAGCTTCCGTTTGCGTGTCCTTGGCAGTTTCCACTGCTTCCAGATGCACATGCGAATTCTCCTGTACAGCCAGCCGTTGATGTCTTCGATGTTGCTTTTCATATCTGCAATGCCGTAGTAGTTCAACCATCCCCGCGCACTCTTTTCTATACGCTTCATGGTATTGACTATGCTGCCGCATCTGCTCCGGGAAGTGAGCCTGCGCAACTCGTCCTTGAACTTCTTCTTGGATTTCTGATGTACTCTAATGAATACGCCTTTCTTCCCCTTCCCAAAGCAGAAGCCAAGGTACTTAAAATTTCGAGTTGCAAACACGCTGACCGCTCTGCTTTTCCCCCGATTCACCTTTAGCTTCAAGGTTTCCTCAAGGTACTTCACACTGGATTCCAGTAGCCTTAGCGATGCCCGCTCACTTTTCCCCAGCAGGACGATATCATCTGCATAGCGGATACACGGCACCCCTCGTTTACTGAACTCCTGATCAAACTCGTTCAGATATATGTTCGCCAACAGCGGAGAGAGACTTCCGCCCTGCGGTGAACCTTCTTCTGTCGGAGTCACAACACCGTTTTCCATCACTCCACTCTTCAGATACCTTTTGATCAGCTGTATGACCCGCTCGTCCTTTACATTCTGCTGTAAGAGGTTGAGCAGTTTCACATGGCCTATCGTATCGAAATAATTGGACAGGTCGAGAACCACGGCTCTCGTGTATCCTTGCTCCACATACTCCTTTATCTTCCGAATGGCATCCTTTGCACTTCTTCCCAGTCGGTAGCCGAAGCTTCCGTCCGAAAACAGTGGCTCATAGATAGGCATGATCTGTTGAGCCATAGCCTGCTGGATAGTGCGGTCGATTACCGTCGGAATACCAAGCTTTCGTATTCCGCCGTCTGGCTTCGGGATCTCTTTGCGTCTCACGGGAGAGGGAGTGTAATGTCCTCTCCTTATCTTCTCTATGAGTTCACTCTGATGCTCCTTTAACCACGCACGCGCGTCCCGGGTGGTCATCCCATCGACTCCGGGCGCTCCCTTGTTTGCCTTCACTCTCTTATAGGCACGGTTAAGGTTATCCTTATCCAGTATCTTCCCGAGAATATCCGGCTCTGCACTGTCCCTTTCCTTCCATATCCGGTTGAAAGAGCGGTGCGCTCTCACATACCCTTTGCGTTCCGCGCTATCTCTTTGCGAGCAGCCATTGTTTCCAATGTTTTCTGTACCCATTCGCCCTTTCCTCCTTTCCGGGTTGTACTTAGGACTCCTGTTGATTAGGCCCTTCACGGTTTTCCGCTACTATGACCTCTGCTGACTCCTGCGCGTTCAGCAACGCTTTCGGCGATGGTTACTCCTTTCGGAGCGTTCCGCGCAGGCCTCCCCGGGTATCACACGTTTCTTTCTCTCCATCTATCTGCCACATTTATCCCGTATGATTCCGTGTAGTTATTGGGCTTCGGCTTGTATTGCAGTCTTACCCTCACACGAGACCTTCTATGTGATTTCTGTTCGTCAGACCAGAGATTTGCCCGTGGTTAGTCTGTTCCCACATCCGGCTTCCTTCAGATTCCACCTCACGATGGACACCCTTGCCTTCGGCTATATCCTTCCCACCACCGGGCGGATTCCGGACTTTCACCGGTTAGAAACGTGCGCCGCCGGGCGCACAAAAGAGCAGGCATCCTACCGAACATACCGTTCCGTAAGACCCTGCTCTTCTTATTTTCTGCCCATGACCCGCAAACCGCGGGCATCACAGAAATAAAGTCAGAATATAGGCTGTTATCAATTTGTTATCAAATCACTATTTGAAGGCTCAGAAATGGCGGATTTAAGCCATTCTTCACTGTACTTTCATTATTCCATCTCAATCGTTCCCGGCGGTTTACTGGTCAGGTCATAGAGGACGCGGTTGACGCCTTTGACTTCGTTGATGATCCGGTTCATGCAGGTCTGCAAGACCGAGAAGGGAATTTCCGAGCAGTCTGCCGTCATAAAGTCGGTGGTGTTGACTGCTCGCAGCACGACGGCATAATCGTAGGTGCGGAAGTCTCCCATCACGCCCACGCTGCGCATGTTGGTCAGGGCGGCGAAGTATTGGCCGATTCCGGGCGTTTCCCTGGTCATGGCAAGGCCTGCCTTTGCAACCTCTTCCCGGAAAATGGCATCCGCCTCCTGCACGATTTGAACTTTCTTTGCGGTAACTTCGCCAACAATACGGATCCCGAGTCCGGGTCCCGGGAAGGGCTGGCGATAGACCAGTTTCTCCGGGATGCCAAGAGCAAGCCCGGCGGCACGCACCTCATCTTTAAAGAGAGAACGCAGCGGCTCAATGATTTCCTTAAACTGCACATGGTCCGGCAGTCCGCCCACATTGTGGTGGGACTTGATGACAGCGCCGTTGCCAATCCCGGATTCTACGACGTCGGGGTAGATTGTTCCCTGCACAAGGTAATCCACCGCGCCGATCTTTTTTGCCTCTTCTTCAAAAACACGGATGAATTCCTCGCCGATGAGCTTCCGCTTCTTTTCCGGTTCCGTCACGCCCGCCAGCTTTTCATAGAAACGCTCCTGGGCATTAACTCTGACAAAGTTCAGTTCGTAAGGGCCTCTCGGGCCGAAGACCGCCTCTACCTCATCTCCCTCGTTTTTGCGTAGAAGACCATGGTCCACAAACACACAGGTCAGTTGTTTTCCGATTGCCTTTGCCATCAGCACGGCTGCCACCGAGGAATCCACTCCACCCGACAGGGCACAAAGTGCTCTCCCGCTTCCCACCTTTTTTCGGATTTCTTCGATCGAAGTGGCGACAAAATCGTCCATCCTCCAATCTCCCTTACAGGAACAGATATCCATGACAAAATGCTGCAGCATCTGCTTCCCGTAAACGGTATGCAGCACCTCCGGATGGAACTGCACGGCGTAAAGTCCTGCCTGTGCATTCTCCATTGCGGCAACGGGGCAGTGATTCGTATGCCCTGTGATTTGAAATCCGTCCGGTACCTTCGCAATATAATCCGTATGGCTCATCCATACCGTGCTTTTTTCCGGGATTTCCTGAAACAGCACAGATCCGCCTAACTGCACTTCGGTTTTTCCATACTCACTCACCGGAGCTGTCTTTACTTCGCCGCCGAGCAGCTGTGCCATCAGCTGGGAGCCGTAGCAGATCCCCAGCACCGGTATGCCGAGGTGAAAAATTTCTTGATCACAGAGTACGGCTTCCTCTCCGTAAACGGAGTTTGGCCCTCCCGTCAGAATGATGCCCTTGGGCTCCTTCTTTTGCAGCTCTTCCACCGGCATGGTGTGGGGATGGATTTCACAATACACATGGCATTCCCGTACCCGCCTTGCGATCAGCTGTTTATACTGTCCTCCGAAGTCCAAAACGATGATGTTCTCTCTTTTCATATAAATCCTTTCATCTCTGATGGATCAAACGATGTGGATGTCTAAGATCCAAAACTCTCCCGATAGAATGGAAACCTTTAACGCTTGTATTTTATCACAAAATCCTGCGCACACTCGAGATCGCACGATAAGTGGCGTTGCTGATTTTAATTCCCGTCCTTGCGCTGGAAGCATGCACGATACAGCCGTTTCCGATGTAGATACCGACGTGCCCCGGGTAACAAACCAGGTCTCCCGGCTGCGCCGTATCCAGCGAGACTTCCTGGCCGATCATGGCAAGCGACCAGGAGGTTCTGGGGACGCGAATGCCGAATTCCTTATAGACAGCCCAGACAAAACCGGAGCAGTCCGCCCCGTTGGTCAGGGAAGTGCCGCCCGCTACATAGGGGCAGCCGACAAACTGCGTGGCAAAGTTGGCGATGTTCGTTCCACTTGCACTGCCCGCAGGCGCATAGGTCTTTTCCACTTTCTGAGGGCGATCTTCTTCGCCTCCCCCATTGCCTTCCTCGTCTGCATTCCCTTCCTGCCTCTTTTTCTCTTCTGCTTCCTGTTGCGCTCTGGCTTTTGCCTCCGCTTCTGCCTTCTTCTTCGCTTCCTCCGCCAGGCGCTGCGCTTCCTCTCGTTCTTTTGCCTGCGCAATTTTATCCGTGAGCGCATCCACCTGTTGTGCCTGTTCTTCCACTTTTGCGGCATAGGCCTCCGCATCCGCCTGCGCCCTGGCGATTCTGGCGTCTGCATCCGCATAACGGGAACGGTACTGTGCCAGCATTTGATTCATGTGGGTCTGTTCTTCCTGATGCTCATAGAGCGTCGTTTCCAGTTCCGACTTTTCATCTTCCAGCTGCGCCTGATAGGCGGCGGCTGTTTTTCTGGTCTTCTCATAGGCATCCAGCTGTTTTTTGTCATAAGCGTAAAGCTTTTGGATATAGGCCGCCTTGTTCACCATATCCGAAAAATTCTGCGCTTCCAACAGGATCTGTACATACCGCATATCTCCCTGCTCGAAGAGAAAACGGATGCGTTCCTTCATCTCGGCGTATAATTGACCTTCCTTTCGCGTTTCTTCGTCCACTTTCACCTGGATTTCGTCGATCTGCGACTGTTTCTTGTCGATTTCCTTCTGGATCAGACCAACGTTGGCGACCACTTCCGAGAGTTCGCGGTCTGTTTCCCCGATCGCCTCATTCAGCTCTCCCTGCTCCTGTCTTGCATCTTCCTGCGACTGATTGGCATTCGTGATGCCGGCGCGGTTCTGTTCCATCTGATTCTGTAACTTTCTCTGACGGTTTTCCAGCTCCCTGGAAGACGTTGCCAGCGAGAAAAACGACGTTGTCTTTAACATCCCCGCAATCAAAAACAGACAGAGGAAGACAGAAAGATACCTCCCTGCTGCCTTTCCTGCAAACGACACCCGACTCCATTCTGTTGCGCCCTGTTTTCTCTTCATGATTCTCTCTTTATCATGGAAAAATCTTGACGATTGCTCTTCCATTCCGACTGCCTCCCACACTGCTATCCGCCTCCCGGAACACGGAACAGATGCCAATCCCTTTTCCTATCATAACACAGCAGGTATCTGCACTTCCCTGTGTTTTATGGAACGACAAAACCCCGGAAGACAAGCATCCCCCGGGATTTCCTACTGTTCGTCTTATTCGCAGTTGCCGACCGTTCGCGGGTACAGCTCCACATCGCGGATGTTGCTCATACCGGTCAGGTACATGACACAGCGCTCGAATCCCAGTCCGAATCCCGCATGTCTGACCGATCCGTACTTCCGCAGGTCCAGATAAAAGCGGTAATCTTCTTTGTTCATGTGCATCTCATCCATGCGTCTGGTCAGCTTTTCTAAATCATCTTCCCTCTGAGAACCTCCGATGATCTCACCGATTCCGGGAACCAGGCAATCTGCCGCCGCCACGGTCTTTCCATCCGGATTCTGTTTCATATAGAAGGATTTGATTTCCTTCGGATAATTCATGACAAACACCGGTCTCTTAAAGATTTCTTCGGTTAAAAAACGCTCGTGTTCCGTCTGTAAATCACAGCCCCAGGACACCTTGTATTCAAACTGGTCGTTGTGTTTTTCCAGCTCCTTCACCGCATCCGTGTAATCGATCCGCCCGAAATCGGAATCTGCCACATGATGCAGACGCTCCAGCAGGCCCTGATCGATGTACTGATTGCAGAATGCCAGCTCTTCCGGTGCATTTTCCAGTACATAGCGAATGATGTATTTGAGCATGGCTTCTGCACAATCACAGTAGTCCTTCAGATCGGCAAAGGCCATCTCCGGCTCGACCATCCAGAATTCGGCGGCATGCCTGGCTGTATTCGAATTTTCCGCCCGAAATGCCGGACCGAAGGTATAGGTATTGCGGAAGGCCATTGTAAACGCCTCCTCGTCGATCTGTCCGCTGACGGTCAAAAAGGTTCTTTTGTTAAAAAAATCCTTGGTGTAATCAACGCTTCCGTCCGGGTTCTTCGCCACATCCTTCAGATCCAGCGTGGTGACCTCAAACATTTCGCCGGCCCCTTCCGCATCGGAAGAGGTGATGAGCGGCGTATGCACATAGACAAATCCATTCTCCTGAAAGAATTGATGGATCGCATAGGCAATCAGAGACCGGATGCGGAACACGGCGGAAAACGTATTCGAGCGCGGACGCAGATGAGGAATGGTGCGCAGATATTCCATGGTATGCCTTTTTTTCTGCAGAGGGTAATCCGGAGTAGACAACCCCTCAACGGTGATCTCCCTCGCCTGCATTTCAAAAGGCTGCCTTGCATTCGGTGTCTCTACGATCACTCCTCTTGCAATGATGGCGCTTCCGACATTTAATTTGGAAATTTCTGCGAAATTATTCAGATGCTCCATGTCATAGACAATCTGCAGGGTTTGGAAACAACTTCCGTCATGCAGGACAATAAAGCCAAGGTTCTTCGAATCCCGGATGGAGCGGATCCACCCGCCGACCGTCACCTCTTTTTCCGCAAAAGAGGCACTGTCCTGATATAGCTTTTTTACCTCTGTGAATTTGTATCCTTCCATATCGTTTCCCTACCTTCCTCTGCTCCTTGCCTGCCGGATTTTTCTGTTCGTCCTATTGCTTCCTTGCCGGATTGAGACCGCCCATCCTATTGTTCCTTGCCGGATGGTGGCTGTTCGTCCTGCTGCGCCTTACCGGATTATTTCTGTTCGTCTGTGCTGCTCTTGGCGGAATCTGCTGCTGCCGCATCCTCTGCGGAGTCCACTCCTGCTTCCTCTGCCGGAACTTTGGTGATTTTCGCTTCCTTCACCAGATAATCCAGAACCGCCTCTCGCATCAGTTTCTCCCGGATCTCCTCTTCGAGATTGAGTCCCTTTGCTTTCTGGTAGTCCTCTGCCGTTTTCATCCCGTAAGAGGAGAGTGCCTTCTTTACCTCTTCCTTCACTTTCTTATCTTCAACTTTTATGCCTTCCTTATCTGCAATCGCCTGGAACATCACACCGGCATCCGCCTCTTCGACCGCTTTTTCCTTCAAAAAATCTTCGGTGCTGCCCTTGAAGTTCTCCGCCTGCATGGCCTGGGAGAGGTATTGTTCTTCCGTCATGGAACTCCCGTAATACATCTGCATGATCTGCAGGTTCTGGGTTACGTTATCATGCAGAAGCGCCACATAACGGGATATCATATCCTTCGGCAACTCTTTGAAGGTACAACTCTTCCGTAACTGATCCTGCAGGTCATTTTTCAGTGCGCTGAGATTGCTCTTCTCCTGCTGCGTGCGGATGTCTTTTTCCACATAATCGTGCAGCTGCTTCTTGCTCTCGACCTTATCAATCCCAAGCGTCTTGATATACGCATCCGTCAGCTCCGGATAATTGGAAATGCTGTTAATCGTGACGGCAAAAACCGTCTTTTTCCCTGCCAGTTCGCTGTTGCTGTAATCCTTCGGAAAAGTGATATTGATATTAAAACTCTCCCCTACCTTATGTCCGATCAGCTGGTCTTCAAATCCCGGTACAAAAGTTCCGGAACCGATCTTCAGATCCACGTTGGATGCGGTGCCGCCCTCAAAGGCTTTTCCCGTGTCCTCTCGTTTGCCGGTATAATTGATGTTTACCGTGTCTCCGCTCTGAACCGTGTCCCTGTCTTTTACCTGCTTGAG
This sequence comes from Lachnospiraceae bacterium, assembly GCA_015258065.1. Classification (GTDB taxonomy): domain Bacteria; phylum Bacillota; class Clostridia; order Lachnospirales; family Lachnospiraceae; genus Butyrivibrio. Next base: position 16,273 of record JABZIZ010000002.1, read on the forward strand.
ACCCTGCTGTTGTTTATAGACTTCCATGCGGGCCTGAATTTCCTCTTCGCTGACCACGACTTCCTTCTCGGAAACCTCGATCCCCTTGTATTTGCCCAGCGTGACGTAATCTTCCGCCTTGATCCCGGAGAGATAGGCATCTTTTTGAGTATGATCCTCCACCTTCTGTGCGTTTGCCGCCAACGAAGCTGCCGCCGAAGCGTTAGAAGCCGCCCCCGAGGCATCCGCTGCGCTGACCGAAGCGGCGGTGGACGCTGCTTTCTGATTTTTCGTATCGTTCTGCGCACAACCGACGAGCGACGTTGTCGTTAACAGCGCAGCAAGCAAAACTGCTATATTTTTTTTCATCGTTTACTCCTCTTTTCCGAATTCTGATCGAATCCAATAAAGATCAGTTTATCAAAAAATGCTTTTGACTGCAATGGAATCGGATGTTAGAATATTGCATGGTTCGCAATTTTCACATACTTGAATAGAAATCACCAGAGAGGGAAAAAAGTTGAGTACGGGTGCAATTACATTTCTTGTCATTCTTGTGGTGCTGACTGCCGTTCTGATCGCTCTTTATCTTTTCGGCAGAAAAATGCAAAAGCGTCAGGAAGAGCAGCAAATTCAGCTGCAGGCTGCTGCACAGCAGATTTCCATGTTTGTCATTGATAAAAAGAAGCTGAAAATGAAAGAATCCGGTCTGCCCGCACAGGTCATTGAACAAACGCCGAGGCTGATGCGCGGGTCCAAGGTGCCGATTCTTAAAGTAAAGGTTGGTCCGCAAATCATGAACCTGATGTGCGATGCGCAGATCTTTGATTCCGTACCGATGCGCAAAGAGGTGAAGGCAACGGTCAGCGGAATTTATGTCACCGCCGTCCGCGGCATGCACGGCAAGCAGGAAGTTGCCCCCAAAAAGCAGTCCGGGCTGCGGGCCTGGGTTGAAAGGCTTCAGGAAAAAGCCGGTGCCAAACCGGTGAAATAGAAAGACAAAAGGAATTCCGGCAACGTTTCATTCAATGCGCATCCAGGCAGCGGATATCCAGACGAATGAGCGCCTTTGACATTTCCATCCCGTTCATGCGTACGCGATATTCCGCTTCTGCTATGATTCGTTTCCCCCTTTCTAATTGATAAGTTTGATAACGCTCCGTATGGGTATGCATCTTCATCTGCCCATACGGTGTTTTATATTCGGTATCCTGGTCTTCCCCCTCTTTCCACACAAGCTCCGTATCCACAGATCCTTTTCGACTGATTTCCAAAGAGGAGGGTTTGATTTTCACCCGGTTGAACGTCACGATGTCCACGCCTTCTTCCAGTGCCTCTTCGTATTCCAAGAGGATGACGCCTCCCTTTGCTCTGCGCAGAATGCCGGATACCTCATTCCTTGTCGTCTCCGTATGGGATTCTTTCTCTCCCGAATTCCCCGGTCTTGTGTGTTCCCCCGTAATGGTGACTTTCACTTTCTCCGATCCTTTTGCTTCATCCCAAAGATCCTCTCGGATGACTTCCAGATTTTCTCCCATTCGTCTTCCTTCTCCTTCCGGTTTTCTCTCTGTTCCTCTTTTATGGTGGATCAAAGCGCATACAACCTTCGAAGCGAAGGCGAAAGCGTTCTATTCTTCTTTTGCGATGGATCTAAGCACACGACCTTCGAAGCGAAGGCAAACCGTCTCTTCCTTTCTCACGGATGGATCTCTACTCCTCTCTCACGGGCGAATAAAAGAGGTTAGAAAAAGTTCCGGTGCTATGTTCGTTTGCTTCAGTTCATAAAAGGTCCTTTGCGCTGCGGGCGCATCCTGAAAAATCCCGAAAACGCCGGGGCCGCTCCCGCTCATCATCTGCGTCAGGGCACCTCCCCTGCGCATGACTTCCTCAATTTCACCGATCACCGGATGCATCGACTTTGTCACCTCTTCCAGGCTGTTGCCGGTCAGGGCGCAGATGGCGGAAAGATCCTGCGCCTTTAACGCCTCCACCATCCTGTCTACGTCAGGATGTCTTCTTTTCTCCTCCGGAATCCGATCCAGCCCGGCGTACACTTCCCTGGTTGAGACATTCACCGCGGGCTTTGCCACCAGGAGAACTGCTTCGGGCGGAGCGCAAAGAGGTGTCAGCACTTCACCGATTCCTTCCGACAGCATGGTCCCGCCTTCGATACAAAAAGGGATGTCCGCACCGAGCGGAAGCGCAATCTTGCGCAGTTCCTCCATGGACAGGCGGAGATCAAACATTTCATTCATCGCCAGAAAGGTGGCTGCCGCATCCGCACTGCCGCCCGCCATCCCTGCCGCCATCGGAATCTTTTTGTCCAGTTTGATTTCCAATCCCTGTCTTATGGAAAAAAGCTCCCGCATCCGCTCACACGCCTTCCAGATCAGATTCGTTCTATCTCCCGCCAGGGACGCCTTCCCGGTTTGCAGACGGATCTCTCCTGTCTCATTCGAACAAAACTCCAGCTTATCATAGAGATTGACCGTCTGCATGACCATGCGGACCAGATGATAGCCGTCTTCCCTCTTTCCCTTCACATCCAGACACAAATTGATCTTGGCATAGGCCTTTTTACAAATCCTCATCGTACGCCCCTTCTTTTGCCACCTTGACCGCCTAAATCATTTGAAACAAAAAATCAAAATCCTCTTGATTTCCTATATCTTTTGACACTTTCATTATTTTAATTATACAGGAATTTAAAAATTCCAGCCTTCTTTTTTGAGTTTAATTGTCCGATACAACGAGCAGATGAAAAAAAGGAGGTTTTCACCATGGAAATGAATGCGATCCAAAGTCCCGCTACGACTTGTCCTACTTCTCCCGCAGCCTGTACAAGCAAAGCAAGTCCACAACCCGGCAAGGCGGGCGCTTCGAATGATCCTAAAGATTCTACAGGGAAAGAAACATCCCCTGCTGCCGTTTATGAAAAAACGGATCCTGCCGCAGCTGCTTCCCCTAAAGTCTATAAACCTGACACCGAGAAAATCAAGCAGATGCAAGATGATATGACAACTCGCCAGCAAACGTTCCTAAACCTGATCCGACAGATGTTCGGAAAACAGGCGAAGACCCTTAGCCTCACAGACGATGCGCTCTGGAAAACACTGGCTGCCGGCGATTTCACCGTCGACGAAAAGACAAAAGAACAGGCGCTCAAAGATATTTCAGAGGACGGATATTGGGGGGTCAAACAGACCTCCGGTCGTATTCTGGATTTTGCGAAGGCACTGACCGGCGGTGATCCGTCGAAAATTGAAAAGATGAGATCGGCCTTCGAACAGGGCTACAAACAGGCGGAAAAAACCTGGGGCGGTCATCTTCCCGAGATCTGTAAAAAGACCTATGACGCGGTTATGAAGGGCTTTGACGACTGGAAGAAGGAGAGCACCACTCCCAAAGAGGACGCCGCCACAAAGAACGTAGCCAAAAAAGGTGCCCAAAGCGAAGGAACCCCTTCCGGAAATCCTTCCTAAAAGCCTTCGGAGATTCCTTCTGGAATGATTCCATCTAATGTACCGCACCAATGAGACTGTGGATATCATCCACCTCATTCTTCCGTAAATAGTCTTCGATGCCGTGAATGACCTTGATGGTTGCGTAAGGATCATGGAAATTTGCGGCTCCAATGGCAACGGCGGACGCACCGGCTAAGAGAAATTCCAGTGCGTCCGCTGCGCTTGCAATTCCCCCCATCCCGATAATCGGTATGCTTACCGCCTGTGCACATTCATAAACCATTCGCACCGCAACCGGTTTGATCGCAGGTCCCGAGAGCCCCCCGGTTTTATTGGCAAGCACAAATTTTCTTTTTTGAATATCGATCTGCATACCCGTGATCGTATTGATTAAGGAGATGGCATCCGCTCCGGCTGCTTCTGCGGCCTTTGCCATCTCGGCAATGCTGGTTACATTGGGAGAGAGTTTCATGATCACCGGCTGTTTTGCCTTCTTCTTGATTTCAGATGTAATCTCGGAAAGTGCTTTTTTGTCCACACCGAAGGCGATGGCTCCCTCTTTGACATTCGGGCAGGAGACGTTGATCTCCAGAAGATCCACCCGTTTTTCCTGCGAAAGTCTTTCCACCACGGCAACGTATTCCGGAATGGTATGGCCACATACATTGACGATCACCCTGGTTTCAAAATTCTCCAGATAGGCAAGATCTCTTTGGCAAAAAACTTCGATCCCGGGATTCTGCAGTCCGATGGCATTTAACATCCCGCTTTGCGTTTCCGTCACCCGCGGCGTATCATTTCCCTGCCATGGCTCCAGGGAAACGCCTTTGGTCACAACGCCGCCAAGCGCATTCAAATCCACAAACTCTCCGTATTCCATTCCGGAGCCGAAGGTACCGGAGGCTGTCATCACCGGATTCCTAAAGGGAACTCCTGCGATTTTCACTTCCGTATTCATATCTCCACCTCCTCCGCCTCAAAAACCGGCCCATCCGTACAGATCCTGGCATTCTTGACCCGGGAATGCTCATCCTGCTTCGTCGTCTTTGTGACGCAGCCAAGACAGGCTCCCACTCCGCAAGCCATTCTTTCTTCCAACGACAGGTAGGCCTTTTTCCTCGCCTGTTTCCTCTGATTCTCTTCCTGAACCAACTGCTTGATCGCCCGCAGCATCGGTAGCGGACCGCAGGCTAGAATGACATCGAAATCCACCGGGTTCTCCCTGTACACGTCCATGACATTCCCCTTTGTGCCGACGCTTCCATCTTCTGTTGCCAGATATAATTTTCCGTACTTCTGAAATTCTTCCGCCAGGAAGGTGTCTCCGTTTCGGTATCCCATCATCATGACGGGCGCTTCCTCTTGCAGACGCTGTGCTGCAAAGAGCAGCGGCGGAATGCCGACTCCGCCGCCAAATAGCAGGATCTTTTGCCCCTTTAAACTCTCCATCGGATAGCCGTTTCCCAGTACTCCCAGAAGATCCAGGGACTCATGTGCGGGGTAAGTGGAAAGCTCCGCTGTCCCTTCTCCCGAGATGCGGTAAACCAGGCGCAGCTCTTCTTTTTCAGCATCCGCCAGGCAGATGCTGATCGGTCTGGGCAGGAGCCTCGCCGGGTTGTTCAGGTAAACTCCGACAAACTGCCCGGGTCTTGCTTCCTTCGCTAGTTCACTCTTCAGCCTCACATCCCAAATGCCCTGCGCCATCTCGGTTTGAGACAAAATTTCCACGCTCTCCTTCTTCTTAACCATTTTCGCACCTCTCCTAGACCAGTTTCTGATTTTTCGTCACCATCTCCTGAATGATGCCCGCCGTATAGGTGTTGATTGTCTTCTGATCCGCTTTGTCCAGATCACTGATTCGAAAGGGCTTTCCATACTCTAGAATGACATGCTGTTTTTTGACAGCGGGCAGGTGCGCCTCAAAGATATTTCTGGTGTTGTTGATGGCAATGGGTACGATCAAACAATTCGACCACTGTGCAATCTTGAAACTCCCCTTGTGAAAGGGCAGAAGCGTTTCCGGATTCGTGTTTCTGGTGCCCTCCGGAAAAATGGCAAAAGAAATTCCGCTTTTCACATCTTCCGCCGCCTGCTTCATCATGAGCAGTCCCTGTCTGGGATCTTTTCGATCTAAAAACAGGCAGTGCAGATATTTCATCCACTGTGCAATCACCGGCACATAGCGCAGTTCTTTCTTGGACATATAGCCTGTCCTTCGCGGCACCCTGGCATACGTCAGCACAATATCAAAATAGCTCTGGTGGTTCCCTACATAAAGCACCGCCTCGTCCTTCGGCACATTTTCTTCCCCCAGCACGGTTACCTCCGCGCCGCTGATTGCGGTGATGCAGCGAAAGCTCCAGGTCACCAGGGGCAGCGGCAGCCACCTCTTGTAATGCTTGTTGAGGAGCGATACCACCCACTCCACAAACAGCAGCGGGATACTAATGAAATAAAAAAAGACCAGATACAAAAAAATAAATAACAAACGAATCATATATTCTTTTCCTCTAATGACAGGCTCCCTGCCCGGTATACCGGCTTTCCTCCGCAAACGGTTAAGAGCACCTCTCCCGGAAGCGTCCATCCCCGAAACGGGGTATTGCAGGCTTTGGACACAAAATGGTCTGCCACCCGTTCGGCATGAGCATCAAATACGCAGAGATCAGCCGTCCTTCCTTCATAAAAAAACTTTTCTCCTGCTTCTTCCGTCCCGCCGATTCGCGTGATCTTTGCCGGTGCCACACTCATCTTGTAAATCAGCTCCGGAAGGGTAAGTACACCCGTTTGCACCAGGTACTTGATGCCAAGAGAAAGCGCCGTTTCCAAACCACTCATGCCGCTGGGCGCTTCTCGGAAGGGCTTTTCCTTCTCGGCGACCGTATGCGGTGCATGGTCGGTTGCAATCATTTCGATGGTTCCGTCCCGCAGACCCTCTAGAATTGCAAGGCGATCCCTTTCCAGCCGTAGCGGAGGATTTACCTTGGCGAGCGTCCCGTATTCTTCTATCGCCTCTTCTGTGAGAGAAAAATGGTGCGGTGTCGCTTCGGCATGGACTCGGGGATTGGTTTTCCGTACTCTTCTCACCAATTCTACGGATTCTGCAGCGGAAATATGCTGAATGGTCAACTCTGCACCGGTCTCTTCTGCAATCGCAAGATCTCGCTCCACCATGGAAATTTCTGCTTCTCTTGGCGATCCGACAAGTCCCCTCTTCCCGGCGACTTCTCCCCCATTGATTCCGTTATCTGTAATATACGCAGGATCTTCCTCATGCAGGCTGATCATCAGATCCGCCTGCCTTGCCTCTTCGCAGGCCCTCTTCATGATCTCCGCCTGTAAGATCGGTTTTCCGTCATCGCTCAGCAGAACCGCTCCGGCCTCTTTCAGCACCCTAAAATCGCAGAGCTCTTCCCCCCTCATTCCCTTCGTCACATTCCCACAGGTATATACATGGATACCGGTTCGTTTCCCCTTTTCCAGCATTTCCCGAATCGTTTCCGGCTGATCCGGGTGAGGGTTCGTATTGCCCATCATCACCACCCTCGTGTAACCGCCGGCTGCGGCAGCTCCTGCCCCGGTGAAAACATCTTCTTTTTCGGTAAATCCGGGATCTCTAAAATGCACATGACAATCCACCAGCCCCGGTGCAATGTACTTCCCATTCAGTTCTATCAGAAGGTCTTCTTTTCCAACGGACAGACCATCCATGCGCAGTCTTCCCGCCTCCGCCATTTGGATGATTCTACCGTCCTCAATCAACAGATCTTTTTTCTCTTCCGTTTTTGCTACAGGATCCACTAAAATCCCGCCTTTTAGAACCAACATGCTGTCTCCTGTCTCGCTCCCTCAACTGCCAGCTTCCCGTTTTGCTCCCTCAACTGCCAGCTTCCCGTTTTGCTCCCTCAACTGCCTGTTTGCTGTCTTGCTCCTCCAACCGTCTGTTTCCGCTTTCCATCCGCTAGTCGATCATGCCCTGCATGATCAGAAGCTTCGCACTGTTATCCAGATCATCCGGAATGCCCGGATATCCCGCCTGCAGGTAAGAACATTCCCCCTCACGGGAAGCAAAGTTCACATTGTCCTGATTTCTTCCGCAAAAATAATGCAGATGATCCGTAATCATGGACGTATACTCGTGATTGTAGATGATATGGTTTAATACCGTGAGCGTCCGCATATTATTTAACATCTCCGGGATTGCTTCTCTCCCCTCTCCGCTTACACGGTAGGGAGAGTGATTGGCGATCTCCGCAATCTTTTCTCCCCGCTGCAATAACGTCTCCATCAGTTGGTCACAGACGGCACGGTTAATGGGTTGTTTCGCCGTCATCAGATAAGTGACTCCTCCGAAGAACAGATCCTCGTCTGTCATGACCATCCCCATCTGTTCCTCGTTATGAAAAAAAGCACTTAAGACATTTTCGTATTTTTTATCTCCTGTCATCCGATACAAATCGGCAGCTGCCGCAAAAGCCGCACGGTCCTGTGCGGTATGTTTTTTCCCTATGTAGGAAGTCCATGCGCTCTGCGCCCTCTTCTGGCAATCCGCGGCAAAAGGCGAATCAAACTCCCGGTACAGCCACGCAAACCTGGACATTGCCTGTGAAAAAGCAATCGTCGCTTCCGGAGTGGCCGCATCAATGGCGACCAGGTTCTCCTGTTCTCCCTTTCCCGACTCACAGGAAGCATAAACGCTTCCGTCCTGTACCTGCATCTTGGAAAGCCAGTCGATCTCAAATTTGACCTCATCCAAAAGATCCGGTATGCCATTTCCGCTCTCCGGAATTCCCATGTCATCTCCGAAACTGTCCGGATCCAGTTCATACGCAAGCAAAAGATCTCTGACCGCGTGACAAGCCTTCCCCACGTCTCGATTCCCATTTTTGTCGGTATGCCATCCGCCACTGACATTCCTTGTCTGATTCGGGTCCTCTCTTAGTTTACCGTCCTCTACATGACAGTCTTTTCTTCCCCGGGAACGATCCTTTTTTTCCTGTGGTGCCTCTTCGTCATCCGTTTCGGAATCTCCGGAAAATTCCTGTCCGCAACGTCTGCTCGTAAAATTCTGCAGGGTTTCCTGTGCCAGGTGCTCTCCGATGTCCGCACCGATCCGAAAGGCATAGGAGCTGCCCACCGTTTTATTATAAATATAATAGGTTCCGTCGGTTTGAAAATCCGTGAACACGGCAGCGCTCAGTTCTCCACTTTGGCTCTGTCTCAGTTTGCCGGTAAAAAGAACGGAATCGTCTGTAAGCGATCTTACCTCAAAGGCTTCATCCGGGTCTGTAGCGCTTACAAAGACCATCTTTTCCTCTCCCGTACGGTATCCGATCTGATCCGTCAGGATATGGGGCACATCCCTCGGCACCCGGTAGGCGACATCACGCAGGCGGTCCGTCCCTCCCTCCGCTTTCTTTGCACAACCGGCAACAAACGAAAAAGCAAGCAGAATACAGATCATCCCGATTCTGTGAAAGATGAACTTTTTACGCATGCCTCATACCTTACAGGTTGCCCTTCTCCATCCCTGTGCAGGGTTCCTGTCCCCCTCTCCTATCACATGGATGCCAAAAGCCCTGGCACCCACCCCATCGTCTTGCCTTTCCCCCTATCATACCGCATTATAATTGATCAGGCATCCTGCCAAAATAATGTCTTTCTCTCTCTTTGTCAATTCTCCCAGATGCAGGGAAAAAGCCTCCATCCGTCCGTCTTTGACCGCAAAGGCCTTCACTTCTTCGCATCCTGTTTCAATTTCCTGACGAATCCCCGGAAGGAAGATAAAGTCCAGATTCGAGAAAGGAAGCTCTTCCTCCTTGATCAGGAACGGAAGCATTCCCCAATTCATCAGGTTACTGCGATACCTTTTTGTTGCATATTCTCTGGCAATGTTTGCCCAGCCGCCCAGTACCTTCTGGCAGGATGCCGCCTGCTCTCTCGCACTGCCGTCTCCCGGCTTTTCCGCAAAAATCGTGGAGCCGAATCCTACGTTTTCATCGCTGACGTTCGGATACTGTCCATGAATGATATCTACTACGTCCTGCAGCGCCTCTAAAGCCTCCAAGGGGTTTTCTCCCATCATCAGTGCTCTCTGTGCCTGTCTGACTTCCTTGGCCCGTGACACATAGGCAGGATCCTTTCTGGAAAGCGTAAACTCCGAAAGTGCCTCCGGATTGGAGCGGTACGAGGAGGTTTCTCCGGAGGGAATCAGCTCATCTGTGGTCGTCACCGGGTCATGGATGACAGAAACCACACGAAGGATCAGATTCTCCGGCAAGGCCGGCATTTTCGGCCAGTCTTTGATGTTCGGACCAAGAAGCAGCTCCTCGTCCGCCTTTCCCTTTCCAAACGCGTCAAAAATGCGCTTTTTATAAATTTCGGCATCAAAGTGGTAAACGGGATTCGTGTACTCCCCGTGAAATTCCGTTGCGGGCGTCAGCACCCCCTTCTTTGCCGCCGTCGCTGCAATGCTGCGCGCATCCATCAGCGCAACGGAAGCAATCTGTCCGTTCTGCAGTTTGGAGCCCTCTCTGTTCGGGAAATTCCTGGTCGTATGCCGAATGGAAAGCGTTCCGTTTGCCGGCGTATCTCCTGCGCCGAAACAAGGGCCGCAAAAAGCGGTCTTGAGAATCGCACCCGTTTCCAAAAGCTCTGCCGCCACGCCGTTTTTTAGCAATTCCATATAAATCGGCGTAGAGGACGGGTAAACGCTTAAGGAAAAAGCCCCGTCTCCAATCGATTGCCCTTTCAGGATATCCGCCGCGGCACAGATATTTTCAAACAACCCTCCCGCGCACCCGGCGATAATCCCCTGATCGACAATGACTTTCCCGTCTACCATCTTATTTTGCAAAGAATAGTCAACCTTTTCTCCCAGGCTGACTTTTGCCCTCTCTTCCACCTCGTGCAAAATCTCCTGCGGGTGGCGAACCACTTCCTCGATCTCATAGGTGTTGCTCGGATGGAAGGGCATGGCGATCATCGGCTTGATTTCCGAAAGATTCACCCGAATCAATCCGTCATAATACGCCAGCTCCGCAGGCTTTAATTCCCGATAGTCCTGTTCTCTTTCGTGTACCGCATAAAACTCTCTGATGGTCTCGTCCGTCTTCCAAACAGAGGACAGGCAGGTGGTTTCCGTCGTCATGACATCAATCCCGATCCGGAACTCTGCACTCAGGTTTTTGACCCCGGGACCAACAAACTCCATCACCTTATTTTTGACATAGCCGGATGAAAAGACCTTACCGATGATCGCAAGAGCGACATCCTGCGGCCCGACTCCTGCCACCGGCTCTCCTTCTAAGTAGACGGCAATTACTTCCGGGTAGGCAATGTCATAAGTCTGCGAAAGCAGCTGCTTGACCAGTTCCGGTCCGCCTTCCCCAATCGCCATCGTCCCCAGGGCTCCGTACCTGGTATGCGAATCACTCCCGAGGATCATCCCACCTGCTGTGGCGAGCATCTCCCTCGCATACTGATGAATCACCGCCTGGTGCGCCGGCACATAGATTCCACCATACTTTTTGGCGGCAGAAAGACCAAACAGGTGATCGTCTTCGTTGATGGTACCGCCAACCGCACAAAGCGAATTGTGGCAGTTCGTCAGGACATAGGGGATGGGAAACTTTTCCAGCCCGGAGGCCCTCGCCGTCTGAATAATGCCGACGTAGGTAATATCATGACTGGTCAGCTTATCAAATCGAATATGAAGAGCATCCGCCTTCTCTCCCTTCTGAAGACCTACGCTGTGACCGGCCAGAATTCCATAGGAAATCGTTCCCTGCCTGGCTTTTTCTTTCCTCTGACTTGCAGGAAGGGCATAATCGCCTTCCCCTGCATTTCCCATCTGTGCGAGTTTCGCCTCGCCTTCCGCATGATCAGGGATGATTTCGGTCCCGTTTAGGAGATAAACTCCGGTATCCGTTGTCTCTATCATTTTAAATTTTCTCCACTCCGATTCTTAGTTTTTCTCCGTTGATATCCCATTCCTTCGCATTTTTTACATCCGTATCGAAGAGAATGGCATCGGCGAGCACCTTCGTCGTAATAGGTTCTACCTGATTTTCCACCACTGCTTTTAACTTATCGCTTCCCGTCAGGGAAACCCTGATGTGATCCATGACTTCCAGTCCGATTTCTTTTCTGGTCGTCTGAATCTTGGAAATGATCTCCGCTACATAGCCTTCATCCATCAGCTCCGGCGTCAGGTTGGTGTCGATCACAACTGTGATGCCGTAGTCTTCTTCCGACATAAAGCCTTCTTTTTGTGTTACATCGATCAGAAGATCCTCTTTGGTCAGAACGACTTCCGCTCCGCCTGCGGTAAATCGCAGCTCTCCCTTTTCGTTCAGTTCATCCATTGCAGCATTGCCATCCAGCTCCTGGAGGTATTCCTTGATCGCTCCAAGACTCTTGCCGTACTTCGGACCAACGGTTCGCAGCTGCGGCTTAAACGTATAACTGGTAAAATCTCTCACATCATCGGTGAAGCGAACCTCTTTCACATTCAGCTCTTCCTTGATGATGTCTACATAATAAGAACCCACGGATTGCTCGGCTTTCACAAACATTGCCGCTAGCGGCTGTCTGTTCTTTCTGTTCGCCGCATTTCTACAAGCCCTACCCAGAACGATGATGTCTAACACTTCTTCCATGTCGGACTCCAGCTTCGCATCCACGTCCTCCTCACTCGCTTTCGGATAATCACAAAGGTGAATGGACTCCCGTACCTTCCTCTGTTTCTCCTCCTCCGTTAAGGGTAAAAAAGCATTTTCCTTCCGGACAAGATTCTGATAAATCGCTTCCGTGATAAACGGCACCATCGGCGCTGCGCATTTACAAACGTTCAGCAGACAGGTGTACAACGTTATATACGCATTGATCTTGTCCTGCTCCATACCCTTCGCCCAGAAACGCTCTCTGCACCTGCGGACATACCAGTTGGAAAGATCGTCTACAAATTTTGCCAGCGTTTTCCCCGCCTCCGGGATTTTATAATCGTTGAGTGCCGCATCCGTCATCCGGATCATAGAGTTCATGCGGGACAGGATCCAGCGATCCATCACCGACAGCGTGTCTTTGTTTAGGGTATGCCTGTCCACATCGAAGTCGTCAATATTGGCATACAGAACATAGAATGCGTAGGTGTTCCAAAGCGTGCCGAGGAACTTTCGCTCCCCTTCCTGTACCGCCTTCCCGGAGAAACGGCTCGGCAGCCACGGCGCACTGTTGGTATAGAAGTACCAGCGAATCGCATCTGCCCCATAGGTTTTCAAGGCATCGAAAGGATCGACCGCATTTCCCTTCGACTTCGACATTTTCTGCCCGTTTTCATCCTGCACCAATCCCATCACAATGACATTTTTAAAAGCGGGAGAATGGAAAAGAAGGGTTGCCTCCGCATGAAGGGAGTAGAACCACCCCCTCGTTTGATCGACCGCTTCGGAAATAAAGCTGGCCGGAAACTCTTTATGAAAGAGCTCCTGATTTTCAAACGGATAATGAAGTTGCGCAAAAGGCATGGCACCCGAATCAAACCAACAGTCAATGACCTCCGGCACTCTCCGCATTTCCTTGCCGCACTCCGGACAACGAATCACAAACCGGTCAATGTAGGGACGATGCAGTTCCACCGTAAGTGCCGTCTGGTCGCCGGACCGTTCCGCCAGTTCCTTCCGGCTTCCCACAGAAAGCTGATGGCCACAGCCCTGGCATTCCCAGATGTTTAAAGGCGTTCCCCAATAACGGTTTCTGGAGATGCCCCAGTCCTGGATATTCTCGAGCCAGTCGCCAAACCGCCCTTCTCCGATCGATTTGGGAACCCAGTTGATCTTTTTGTTATTCTCGACCAGCTCGTCTTTGACTGCCGTCACCTTCACAAACCACGACTCTCGTGCATAATAAAGAAGGGGCGTCGAGCATCTCCAGCAATGCGGGTAATCATGCTCCACCTTCGGCGCGTCAAAAAGAAGATTCTTTTCTTCCAGATCCTTTAACACGGCGGGATCAGCACTTTTTTCCCCTTCCTGCAGTTCCTTCTCGGAAGGCTTGGCTCTCATTCCCGCAAAGGGAGTTTCCTCCTTCATCCTCCCTTTTTCATCCACCATCTGTACGAAGGCGATGTTGTATTTCCTGCCGACTCTTGCATCGTCCTCACCAAAGGCCGGTGCAATATGCACAATACCCGTCCCGTCCGTCATGGTGACATAGGTATCACAGACGACAAAAAAGGCTTTTTCGTTCTTGCGCTTGTCTGCCGCCTCCCTGGTGCAAGGATAAAGGGGCTCATACTCCTTGAATTCCAGCGCTTTCCCCGCCATCTCCTCCAGAACTTCATAGGCGGACTCACTCTCTTTTGTCTTTAACTTGGACAGGACCCGATCTGCCAGCGCTTTTGCCAGATAATACACGTTTCCGTCTACCGCCTTGACCTTGACATAGGTCTCCTCCGGATTTACGCAAAGAGCCACGTTGCTAAGCAGCGTCCACGGCGTCGTTGTCCAGGCCAGGAAGTAGGCATCCTCTCCCTTCACCTGAAAGCGGACGATGGCGGTGCGCTCTTTTAACGTCTTATACCCTTGCGCCACCTCATGGGAAGACAGCGGTGTCCCACAGCGGGGGCAATAGGGCACGACTTTAAACCCTTTGTACAGCAGCTTCCTCTTCCAGATTTCCGACAGCGCCCACCATTCGGACTCGATATAATCATCTTCATAGGTGATGTAAGGGTGATCCATATCCGCCCAGAATCCGACGGTGCCAGAGAAATCTTCCCACATCCCCTTATATTTCCAGACGCTTTCTCTGCACTTTTTGATAAAGGGTTCGATCCCGTAAGCCTCAATCTGGTCTTTTCCATTGATCCCGATCGCCTTCTCCACTTCCAGCTCCACCGGAAGCCCGTGGGTGTCCCACCCCGCCTTCCTGGGCACCTGGTATCCCTTCATTGTGCGGTAACGGGGAATCATATCTTTGATGGCGCGGGTCAAAACATGTCCGATATGCGGCTTCCCGTTTGCGGTCGGCGGACCGTCGTAGAACATGTAGATCTCGTTCCCGTCCCTTTCTTCCACACTCTTGTCAAAAATATTCTCGTCCTTCCAGAACTCCTCGACCTGCTTCTCGCGGCCTGTAAAGTTCATGTCTGTCTGCACCTTGTTGTACATCCCTCTTCCCTCTTTTCTCCATTCCTTCCGGTCTGCTCCGACCCGGTTCTGTCCCGTTACGGTTCCAGTTCTGTGCCATTACGGTTCCAATTCTGTGCCGTTCCGGATGCACCGATTTCTTGTCTTCCATTTGAAAAAAGGGATCCCATCCTGCGTGAACAGGACGGGATCCCAGACCGTTACCACCTGATACGCGTACGGAAAATCCCTCCCCTGAATGACCTCCTGTCTTGCCTTTCATCGTCCTTCAGTCCGTCATTTCCATACGTTGTTCTCTGACGCAGAACCTACGGCACCGCTTACTGCTGTTTGGTAAAAAACTTCATCCTACCAGCTGCGCATAAAGTGCTCCTCTTCGGAGCTGCTCCGCTACAAATGGTTTCTAGTCGACTCCCTTACAAACAGGTTCTGCAATGCGGCTCGGAAGTGATCTTCGCACACTTCTGCTTCGTCCGGTTTCCACCAGCCACCGGCTCTCTATCTCTGCGCAGAAGGGTACAGACCAATCTCTTCGCGGATCTCACACACCGCCCGTTTCCCGACGGTCCATCGTCACTGCAAGTTTTCGTCTGACGCTTCCACACCACATCCCGCAAGAAGGGTTACTCTCTTCGTCATCGCCTGTCTATGCAATTCAATTCGGGAATAGCACCCGTTTCATTATTGTAGAGCGGTCAAGGAGCGTTTGTCAAGGCGGGAGGGGGAGCACTTGCTTCCGGACGCATCTCCGTTCCCTACTACCCTGTCAGGGGGAGCATAACCTTAACTCTACTCCCATCCTCTTTCCTTGTTTCCCCCTTTATAGCAAAAAGACCAAAGAGCTTCTTCCTTTGCTCTTTGGTCTTTTTATTCTCTTATGAATGATTCCGCAATTTACAGCTTCGGTCCCGCTGCTACCAGCGCCTTTCCGGCGTCGTTGCCGGTGTATTTGCCGAAGTTCTTGATAAATCTGCCTGCCAGATCCTTCGCCTTTTCATCCCATTCGGAGGCGTTCTGATAGGTGTCTCTCGGGTCAAGAATGGCGGGATCCACGCCCGGAAGCGCAGTCGGCACTTCAAAGTCGAAGTAAGGAATCTTCTTCGTAGGCGCCTTTAACACCTCCCCGGTCAGGATTGCATCAATAATTCCGCGCGTATCTTTAATGGAAATCCGCTTTCCGCTACCGTTCCATCCGGTGTTCACCAAATATGCCTTGGCTCCGGACTTCTTCATCTTTTTGACCAGCTCCTGTGCATACTTGGTCGGATGGAGCTCCAGAAACGCCTGTCCGAAGCAAGCAGAGAAAGTCGGTGTGGGCTCCGTAATGCCGCGCTCCGTACCCGCAAGCTTCGCCGTAAATCCGGAAAGGAAATAATACTGTGTCTGCTCCGGTGTCAAAATGGAAACAGGAGGCAACACGCCGAATGCATCCGCCGACAGGAAGATGACATTCTCTGCTGCCGGTCCATGGGAAACACCGTTCACCTTCTGCACGATCTTGTCAATGTGATCAATCGGATAGGAAACACGCGTATTCTCGGTCACACTCTTGTCCGCAAAATCAATCTTCCCATTGGCATCCACTGTCACGTTCTCCAGCAGTGCATCTCTGCGAATGGCATTATAAATATCCGGTTCGGATTCTTTGTCCAGATTGATCACCTTGGCATAGCATCCGCCCTCAAAATTGAAGACGCCGTTGTCATCCCAGCCATGCTCATCATCGCCGATTAACAGTCTCTTCGGGTCGGTGGAAAGCGTCGTCTTGCCGGTGCCGGACAACCCAAAGAAAATCGCAGTGTTCTTTCCTTCCATATCGGTGTTTGCCGAGCAGTGCATCGAGGCGATCCCCTTCAGCGGCAGGAAATAGTTCATCATGGAGAACATTCCCTTCTTCATCTCGCCGCCGTACCAGGTATTGACAATCACCTGTTCCTTGGTGGTGATATTAAATACCACTGCAGTTTCCGAATTCAACCCCAGTTCCTTATAATTCTCCACCTTTGCCTTGGATGCATTATATACGACAAAATCCGGCTTGAAATCCGCCAGTTCATCCGCAGTCGGTTTAATAAACATATTGGTAACGAAATGCGCCTGCCAAGCCACTTCCACGATGAAGCGAATTGCCATACGCGTATCTTTATTGGCTCCGCAGAAAGCATCTACCACATACAACTTCTTATTGGAAAGCTCCTTCTTCGCAATTTCCTTGACCGCCTCCCAAGCCTCCTGACTGGCCGGATGGTTGTCATTCTTGTATTCCTCGGAGGTCCACCAAACGGTATCCTTGGAATTCTCATCCTTTACAATAAATTTGTCTTTCGGAGAACGACCGGTATAAACACCTGTCATTACATCGATCGCATCCAGTTCTGTCAAATAGCCCTTGTCATACCCCGTCAGATCCGACTTCGTTTCCTCTTCGAACAACACCTGATATGAAGGGTTGTGCACAATCTCCGTGGTGCCGGTAATTCCATATTGTGTTAAGTCAAGATTTGCCATCTTATTTCCAGCCTCCTTCCACTGATTCAAAAACATGTTTGAGATGATTTTCTTCCTCAGTATACATGAATCAAAATCAAATGTCACCCGAAAGCAGGAAAAAGATAAATTTACCCGTTGACAAGTTTTCTAAGTTATTGTAGACTGTTCCTTGTTGCGAAGGGTTTCCGCTCTTTCCAAATAATCAATCTCATCTATGCGATAGTAGCTTAGCTGGTAAAGCGCCACCTTGCCAAGGTGGAGACCGCGGGTTCGAATCCCGTCTATCGCTTTTATAAACGAGTCGAAGTGTCGGCTCGTTTTTTTATAGAAAGAACGATTTACTTGAAAAGGAAGGAGCGCAGACGATGAGCGATTTACAAGAATTGACTAACAACTCATGCAGGATGTTGCGTTTAGAAAGGAATATGAAGCTCTTCAGCCGGAGAGAGACCTCACGTTGTCTTTGATTCGTGCGAGAAAGGAAGCAGGACTTACACAGGCGGAGTTATCCGAGAAAACCGGAATCAGCCAAGCAGATATCAGCAAAATCCGTTGTGTTAATTTATTTTAGACTATTATGTTGACTATTATTTCATTCTTCATCCGGTGAAACACATCTATGAGCTGTTCAAGGCTCAAAAACACGGCAACGATCAGACTTTCAGTTTCTTGTAGATGTCTCCTCGTGCCCCTATGTCAAAGGCGTAGACAAGTAATTCATTGTCTACGATGCGGAAAACAGCTCTGTAATCTCCTATCCGCAACCCAAAAATATCATCATAGTTTTTTGAACGGAACTTCTTCACATCATAGAACTGTAAATTTTCCTTGTCCTCAGCCAATTCTGCGAATGCCTTGAAGAATCGAACGCCTATCGCCTTGTTTTTTTGATGAACTTTTCAGCAGACTTAGAATATTTAACCTTGTAACAGCTCATCTAATGTCAATTCCTTTCCGTTCAAGTTATCAAAGTCGATATTCAACGCTTCTATTTCTTCCTGTTCGGAACTGTTCATATAGGCGCAATTTGCATTGATGTACTCAAGCAAGTTCCAGTTTTCGCTTTTATCAATTGCTTTTAAGGCAGTGTCTCTTAAAAACTCTGAAAAGGACATACCACACTTTTTCAATCCTCTTCACCTCTTTTCTCGTCCTAACGGTCGCGAAAAATGCAAGCAGTAGAGGTTGCTAAAAACTTAAAATCCGTTGCGCTGTCGTTCCGTCAAGGGACGGGTAGTATTTTCTCCCTGTGGTCGAAAATCTCCACCCTCAAGCCCTTGACTGCATTCTCGCTTATTCCATAAGCTCCCTTACTGAAACAGGTCATGTCTAATAAATCTTGCTTCTATGTCCTACATCAATAAGCACCAGTACCAGTTGATTATCTTGTATTTCTACCAGTATTCGATAATTGCCTACTCGATATCGCCATTGTCCGCTTCGATTGGAAGTCAATCCTTTACCATGAATGCGAGGGTCTTCACAGTTCATTAGATTCTTATCAATCCATGCTTTAATTATTTTTTTCGTCTGCCTGTCCAGTTTCTTAAAGGCTTTATCAAATTTGTCGGTTGTAATCAGCTGATAAATCATAAGTCAAGCTCTTTCCAAAGTTCACTAATTGGACGAGTTTTCAATGTTCCTGCTTTCTTTTCTGCTTCATAGTCTGCAAAAACTTTAAGGTCGTATTCATCCTCAATTCGTTCAAGCATGGTCTTTCTAATGATTTCAGACAAGGTACTGTTATTGTGTTTTGCGTAAGACTTAAAAATATTTAATTCTTCTTCCGGAACTCTCAAGCTGATAGTAGACATAGCTATACTCCTTTCTTATCTTTGCATAATACAATCGTATTACAATTATAGAAAAAGGTCAATAAATTGGCAGTCGCACACATTTGTTTCATTAAAAAATCTCTTTACAATGGTTGCAAATGAAAAGAGAATACCGTTTGAAGTGTCGGTTGACCCGTTTTATAGTGAGGAATATATCGCTATGCTTGAAAAGCATATAGCAGATATGAAAGCAGGACGAAACACCCACGAGAGGGAACTTATCGAGGTGGATTGATGAAGAAGATATGGCACGATGAGGCGTGGGAAGAATATGTTTATTAGCAAACGCAGGATAAAAAGACCCTAAAGAAAATCAATCGGCTATTATCGGATATTGACCGAAACGGGTATCAATGCACAGGGAAGCCCGAACCATTAAAGGGTAATCTTTCGGGGTATTGGAGAGTTCGCATTGATGAGAAAAACAGAATAGTATTTTGTATCGCTGATGATGTTTTAGAAATAGCGGAATGTGGCTCTCATTATGGCGATAAATAATGGGATTTTTTATGTATGAGCGAGAGCGAAATCAAGGGGGATGCTTCGGGGTGGAGATTTCCAAGCGGAACGAGGAAATACAACCTGTACCCCTTGATGGAGTGGAGCGACACACTTACCCGCAAGGGACAGGAGCACCGCCCTGTCCCTCTACCACACGGCGAGAATGGCGGTATAGAGTGGGCGATTACCGGATTATCTGCGATATACGAGATAGTGAGCTGATCATACTTGCCCTGTCCATGGGGGCACAGAAGTAGCATTTATCAGACATGACCTGTTTTCGTAAGGGAGATCGTCTCTAAAAGGTTTCTTTTTATTCAATGGTTCCTTCTCACGCTTTTCATTGATGATTGCGTTTTGTGTGCCTAAAACCCTACCCTTCTCCGATTAACGCATCTTTGATTCTATATGGACACCCTCTTGCTCCTCACCACTTTCAATCGCATCTATCACGTGATTTTCTTTCTCCTCTACTCAGCAATCGGTCAATGGAACCCTTTCAGGGGCACTTTGCGTCCATTGACAGATTTTTCCGATGTGCTATGGGCAGCTAAGAGGATGCAAGAATTTCTTTCTCGTCCTCTTGACACGGATACATTTCTATTTTATATTTCACTATATATTATATTTTATATTATTTAAAGTGATTCTATGAAGGAGCAGTCTATGCTTTATGAATATTTGAAAGAACACTACAAAAATGGGGAGCCAATCTTCCTCGATGACATCCATATAGAAGGAATGAGAAGAGATAACTTCCGGCAGCAGATTAAGACTCTTGCGGATGCAGAAAAGATCGTCAGATACGAAAAAGGGATCTATTATATTCCGAAGCACGCTCGCTTCAGCTCATCTGTCGGACCGAGTCCTGAAACTGTGGCAAAATACAAATATATCTCACGTGGCGGTAAGACTGACGGCTATTATTCCGGCAGCACCTTTGCGAATCTCATAGGAATCTCCATGCAAGTTCCCATGAAAAAGGAAATCGTCAGTAACAACATAGCTGCCATAGTCCGGGAGGTATCTATCGGAAGCCAGTCATTCATCGTCCGTAAGACAAATGTGCCGATCTCTAGTGAGAATGTTAAGGTTTTGCAGCTTTTGGAATTATTAAAAAATCTGGACTCTTACCTCGACAGCGATTATGATGAAGCGAGAGAAAAAATACAGAATTATTCTCTGTCGAACCATATATTCAGGGATGATATTGACCGGTATATTAGACGATACCCTGATTCGACATTCAGGTATTATTATGAAATGAGATTAGACCATGTACTTGCATAATGATAAGGATCTCTTTAGCGAGGTCATCACGGAAGTCAACACAAAGACCGGTATTGCGCAGTCCATTGTTGAGAAGGACTACTACGTTTCCACAATCTTAAAGCTCCTTGCAAAGAGCAACCCTAGCACGGTTTTCAAAGGAGGCACGGCGTTATCGAAGTGCTTCAATCTGATAGACAGATTTTCCGAGGATATCGACATAACCTTTGCAGAGCATATCGGGGCATCCCGCAGAAAAAAACTCAAATACAATATCCTCAAACCTATCAGCGATGAGCTTGGAATGCCTATTGAGAACTGGGACAGTATTGAGAGTGACAAGGATTACAACTATTACCTGTTTGCTTTTCAGACCGTATCCGAGGATGAGGTTCCCGGCATTCAGTTCAATGTAAAACTGGAGACAGCCCTTGTATCCTATTCTTTCCCGACAGAGAAAAAAGAGGTAAGTTCCATTATCTATGAAGCCTTAAAAGATACCGCTCCTGACATAATCGCCGATTACGGTCTTGAACCGTTTACGATGAAAGTGCAGTCTGTCAGCAGAACCTTCATTGATAAAGTCTATGCCCTCTGCGATTATTACCTTGAAGGCAAAACAAAGCGTTTTTCAAGACACCTGTATGATATCCATAAGCTCTATCCGACCATAACCATTGATGATACTTTCAAGGAGCTTACCGAGCAGGTTCGTGAACATCGCTCCCACCTATCCATCTGTCCTTCCGCAAAAGAAGGCGTGGACGCCAAGAAGCTCATATATGAGTTTCTTGATAAGGACTTCTATAAGAGCGACTACGATACCATCACCAAAACGCTGATCTCTGATGAAGTGACTTATGAGCAGACCGCCCTCACTTTGAGAAAGATCGCCGGTAAGCTGTTCTGATATTGTTGAAATACCTATTGCCACCCATCCATATCGTTCTCTGATAAGATCCCGTCTTTGACAGTTGAAAACCAAGAACCTACTGCGAAGCCTTTGTTTATGCGGCTTGCAGTGGGTTTTGTCTTCGTTTTACTAAGTGGTATTTTATCTGTTTTTGCTTTTCTTCTGAATGATTAAATAGGTGCCAAAAGAAATTACCCCTCCCTCACGACTGCTCTTTTTCCCGAAAAGAGAGACAGAAATCTCATGAGGAAGGGGCTTTTATCTTAATAAATGCCCTGTACGCCATGCAGGAGCATATCTTCTATGTTCCCGGGCATGATGGTTTCGATGCGCGCATCGATCTCGCGGTCAAACGATTCAAAGGCGTAGTTTCCCGGAGCGGGGCTGCGCTTGCTCAAATCTTCCGTTCCGACAAACCAGTGGATGTCATTGCTGATGTCCACAGAGATCCATCTGGCATAATTCTCGGAATAAAAGGCTGCCCACTGGTGCTTCTCGGCCACACTCCGAGGTGTGACTGCCGGAATATTCTGCGCTCTGCACATGATGGCAAACACATTCGCGAAATCACTGCAGATGCCGACGCCCGTTTGACTGATGTTATATTTTCCACTGAAATCGTTGTAGTAAAAGATGCGGCTCATGGTCTTGTTGTTGCAAGAGAAACTGTCGTAGGCAAACGTATCCAGACAATACTTGTACAGGGCTGCCGCCTTATGTTCCGTGCTCCAAGAGGGATCCGTCAGCTCAGAAGATTTTTTGACCCAGTAGTCTATATCCGTATTTTCTCCTGCCTTCTCCGGATAAATCGGATAATACAGATTCTCGGTTGCAAGGAACTGATCCGGGGTCAATTTTTTGCTTGCCATATATCCCTCAAGCGTCTGTCTGTTTTTCACCACCTTAGTGACTGCCGGAATATTCCTGCTTCGATTGGCTGCATACAGAAGATTTCCATTCTTATATACGCCCATATCCACGGTTCTACCGTTTGCGAACCTGACAGAAATGACCCCATATCCGTTCTTCTGGGAAGCATAACCGTGGATGACCGAATCCGGTTCCTTCATTTGCTGCGTTTCATTTCCGCCACTTCGTTGCGCTTTCAGTATGACCGGCAGGATCTTCTGGTTCGTGTTGTTATAAATATGGATGCTTACGCTGTCGGCATCTATCACCTTCAGCACAAAGCCGTAGTCCGTCTCCGTTTCCCTGATGTCACGATTCGCATCACTGATTCCGACTGCCGAGCAGCTGTTAAAATTATAGAGCGCATAGCCACCGGCTACTTCCACTGTATCCACATTCACATCGGATGCGGGCTTCATTGCTGTCCAGCCGCTCTTTTCTCCGGCTTTTTGATTTGTAGTGGTTTCCCCCTGTTTGTCTCTATCTCCGTCTTCACTATCCGCTTCGGACGTTCTCTTCTTATATTGCAGGACGGCATTCTTTGCATGGCAGGAAAAGAGGTCATTTCCAACCGATTGTCCCTGACATAGCGAGTCGGTGTTGGATTGTCCTGCCGACGAAAAACTCCCACCGGTCCGACCCGCCTTAAGAAGACTACTGCCACTCCCTGCAAATAGTAGACAAACTGACAGCACAAGGAGGGACTGCGACAATCTCATCGTAAGCCCCTTTGCTCCGGTGGCATGTCTTCTCTGCGCATCCTTTTCTTTCTTCATCCAAAAACAGTGGAACCAGTTCGGGTTTTGCTTCCTTCCTCTTGTACCCATGGTGGATCTCCCTTCTGATTGGATTAACGGTTTTTCTCTCCGTTTTCTATATGGAAAAAGATCGGTTTTCTATCTATTTTGTTCATTCTTTTTACTTAGTTCATTTGTGCAATTTAATTTACACCTTATCTTATGCTTTTTTTATTATTTTTTCAACCTCTCCTTGCGTTCACCCCGTAATTTTGGACAAAAAATATATCCCCGAAGGGATACATTTTTATCATAACGACAGACTCCCATCGTCCGTTTGTAATTGGAGCCTTCCGTCCGATTGCTTCCGAAAGGGTTCCGTCTTACCGCCTTGACTTTCTCCTGTATAACAGCTTCTCTAAACCGACCAGTTCATTGATACAGATTGCAAAGAGGCCTGCCGTTCCAAAGCCGAAGAGCAACCAGTGAATGTCTGACGCACTATGATCGGAGGTGTCTGCACTTCCCCTTCCTCTTCTTGTCCCGAGAACAGCCGGTTTCTCCTGTTCCTGTCCGCCCTGTCCTTCCGGATAGCGCCTTGCGCCAAGAACCTGTCCCGGTGTCGGAGGCGTGGCAGGTGGATTCCCCGGTGTGGGCGGGTTGCGCGGTGTCGGCGGGTTACCCGGTGTCGGCGGATTTCCCGGCGTTGGCGGGTTGTTCGGGGTAGGGGGAGGATTCGGCGTCTTCTGATTGGTTACCGTTATCTCAATCACGCCTCCGCTCTGATTGGCTGCTCGAGCGAAATCATCCTTTGTGATCGGGCGCGGTGTCTGATCCAACCGATACCCCTCCGGCGCTTGTATCTCAACGAGCTCATAATTATCCAGGATTGCATTGTTGATGACCGCCTCCCCATTTGCATCCGTTATCAAATTTCGATCACTTCCGCCCGTCTTACTGCTTAGTTTAAAGATCGCACCTTGCAGGAGATCTCCATTTTCTCCTGTTTTACGAACCTTGATGGTAAAGGGATTCTGGTTGACGAAGCCTCCCGCCTCATTGATGGTGAATGTCTTTTCCTGTTTCCCCGTGTCAAGGTCTCCTCCGTCGCTCTTCAGACTTGCATCGTTTTTATAACTGGCACCCTTTACCGGAATCTCCCCCACGATTTCGACATAGTACATGAGTACCACTCCTTCATTCTTGTCGATGTCGCCCAGGTTGACCTTAAATTTCTTGATCCCGTTTTCCTCATAGTACACCGGTGTGATCCTCTCTCGCGGCGCATTTTGGGAATTGTCAGTCTTGTCTCTAAGGGACCAGTACGGGTACCCGTTTTCATCCGTATCGTCCGGTGCCACAAGCGTTTTACCGTTTTGATATTTAATGCGTCTCCAGACTCCCTTCTGCAACTCCGGTTGGTACTGCTTTGCGTTTGCTACCGAAAGAGCAGGATGCTGGTTGGCAGGGTCAAAATAACTTAAGGCCGGACTTCCAAGCGCATCGGTAAATACCACATTCTTATAGTCCTTGCCGGGGGTTCCAAAGTGCGCTGCATCGAAGGTAACCTGATATCTGACCAGATAATGAACCTTGCCATCCACCTGGATCTGTTGAATCACCTTGCTGTCTGTTACCACCGTATCCTTAAAGAAGGTCTTGGGCGATTCTACGAATTCTTTGTTGTAATTCACCTGCTTTTTTAAGGTGTCGCCGCCGACTTTGATATCCAGGTCATAAAGCTTCGTTTCCGTCGCCTTATCCTTGTTCATTTGCATTTTGAAAAAGAACTCGCCATTGGCCTTATTGATGGTTTCAATGTCCTTGGTGAACGTGATCCGGATGGTATTCGTTCCCTCGTCATATTTTCCCTTGGCAACTACCACATCCCCTGTTCCCTTGATGTCAAATTCCTTGGAATAGGATTTCAGCTCCGGTGGCAGTACGATCTCGGCATAGTCTCCCCCATAGAGTTCCTTCCCCTCGATAATCAGATCCGCCTTCAACTGCAGAACCGTCGTTTGGTTGATCAACTGATCTTTTTCCAGTTTTTTCGGATTGTTTCCATCCAGATAAATTTCTGCATGCTGAATGACGTCATTCACCAAAGTCGGCTGATGTTGCGACCGCACTGCACCGGCGACCGCCGCTGTCTCTACTGCCGCCAAACTTTCGGATGCAGTTGGTTGTCCCGCTGTCAAAAGACTTGCAGATGCGACTGGTTCTCCTGCTGCCAAAGAATTTTCAGACGCAGTTGTTTCCTCTGCTGTCGAAGGCTTTACGGGTGCAGTTGTCTCACCCGTCTCCGCAGGACTTGTGGCTGCCCCGCTGGTAACAACGCTGCCGGTTGCCGTTTGGCTGCCTGATCCTGCCTGTGTCACTGCTCCACTATCTTGTTGCGCGGGCAACCCACTTCCGGAGGCTCCCGGTACATTCGTCCCGCTTCCAATTCCCTCCTGCGTGGTGGTGTCGTTGTCGACAATAGTACTGCTTCCCGGTGTGACATTCTCTGTTCTGACCTTTTCAACGCCATTTGTAACCGCATCCGATGCGCCTTCCGCATTGACAATCATAAAACCCTGCCAAATCATAAGTGCAGAAAATAGAAGTGCACATACTCTTCTCTTCGCTTTCATGATCCCCTCCCATGATCTTGCGCTGATATAACAAAATAATTGTTTGCAATCGATTTATTCTATCACAAAAAAATAAAATGACAAGTGATTATTTTCTTTTTTTCATTGAATTTTTTTCGATTTTTCGTTTTTATGTCCTTGTATTTTAAGCTTTCTCGTCAAAAAAACCGTTTCCCCCCCCCCTCTGCAGCCCGTATTTGCAGTCTTGCCAACGGCAAAAAGAGCGCCCGTCCGCTCAGGCGCTCTTTTGCTTCTTTCCACTTTTTTCTGAAACCGGAAATCTTCTTTTCCCGGCCTCTCACTTGTTTGTATGTGGCGATCTTCTTATCCCGGCCTCTCACTTGTTTGTATGTGGCGATCTTCGACTTACCCTAAGAGGGTCACCACGATCGGAACGACCGCCACGAAGAGGACGGTACTGATGGTAACAATATTCGTTGAGAACTCTACATCGCCATCTCCCTGTGTAGCCAGAATCGGCAAGACTGCCAGTGCCGGAGCGGCCGCCTGTACCACAAAGGTTTTGAACTCCTGTCCGGGTAGATTTTTACCCAGAAACACAAGGAGCAAATACATGATCACCGGAGCAAGGACAAAACGTCCGACCAGGGTGACCACGGTGTCCTTATCCAGGTGGATGCTGCCAAGCCCCGCCTTGGCCAGGATGATGCCGATATAAATCAGAGACAGCGGCGTGACCAGATTCCCGATATAGGTCAGTGTGCTGCTTGCAAAGGCAGGTACCGGTATACGCAATAAAAGGAAAACCAGGGCAACCAGAAATCCCACCAGCGGTGCCGGAAGGAGCTTTTTCCAGTTGAACTTCTGCGCCGCCTTTTTTTCACCATTCTTGCTGTCACTGGTCATGAGATAGACGCCCAAGGTCCAGGTGGAAATCGTGTTGGTGATATAGTAGATCAGGAAATAAGGAAGCGCCTCGTCCCCAAACAGTGCGACGTTCAGCGGAAGCCCGATGAAAATGGTGTTGGCATTGACAAAAGTATTGATCATGGTCGCCCGTCTTCCCGGCCGTACACGAAACAGCTTGACGGCGAGGAAGGCAAACAGATAAGTCAGGATAAAAGCTCCAAAGGTATAAAGAAGGCCACCCGACAGCTGCACCAGCTTGTCTACCGTCAGATATTTTAAAACCGAAACGAAGATCGAGACGGGCAGCGCTACATTCATAATCAATCGAGACAGATTCCCCCCGAAGCTGTCCGCAAACCAGCCACGAGTCTGCAGGATATATCCGAGGACAATGATCACAATGATCGGGATGATGCTCTGAATGGATGTCAGAAATACAGACATATAACCTCCTACTGATACTGCGGGAACCACTTGAATTCCCTGACCGCCTTACCCATATCCTCTTCCTTTGCTCTGGCAAGTCCCTGTTCCTGTGCCTTTTTCGCAACAGCTTCCGCCACCTTAATAGAGACCTCTCCCACATATTTGAAGGGTGGAAGCACAGGAGCGCCCGGCTTCGTGATATCGGTAATTCCGGAGAGGGAATCGGCTGCCGCCGCAATCATTTCATCTGTCAGAAGACTTGCTTCCGATGCCAGCATTCCAAGCCCAAGTCCCGGATAAATGAGTGCATTATTGGCCTGTCCGATCACGTAATCCACCCCTTTATAAGAAACGGTATCGGCAGGAATCCCGGTTGCTACAAAGGCTTTGCCGTCTGACCAGGTAATCAAATCCGTTGCCGTCGCTTCTGCCAACTTGGTCGGATTGGAGAGCGGGAAGATGCAAGGGCGTTCCGTATTTTTACACATCGCCTCTACCACTTCCTTCGTGAAGGTGCCCGGCTGCGTGGAAGTTCCCACTAAGATCGTTGCACCTACCGTTCTCACGACTTCCGCCAGGTCGGTCAGTCTGTCCGCCTGCGGGAAATCCGAACGCTTCTTGGCAAACGGTCTCTGCTGCGGTGTCAAATCATCCATATCATCAAAGAGAAGCCCCTGCTTGTCCACCATAAAGAAGTGTTTGTAGGCTTCTTCTTCGGAGAGGCCTTCCCTGATCATCTCGCGGAGAACGCGATCCGCGATTCCTGCTCCTGCCGTGCCTCCACCGAAGCAGAGATAAACCTGGTCGGTGAGTTTCTGCCCGGTGATGGCCATTGCTGCAAAAACACCTCCCAGAGTGACGATGCCCGTCCCCTGAATGTCATCGTTGAAGGTCGGAATCTTTTTGCGATATTTTTCCAGAATGTTTGCTGCATTGGAGCGTCCGAAATCTTCCCAGTGCAAATACAGTTTCGGGAAAAGACGTTCCGCCGTCTGCACGAATTGATCAATAAAGTCGTAATACCTCTCTCCGCGCACACGCTCGTGACGATTGCCCAGATAATTCGGGTTATTCCTCAATTCTTCCCGGTTGGTTCCCGCATCAATGACAAGCGGAAGCACATAGGAAGGGTCGATTCCTGCTGCCCCGGTATAGATCATAAGCTTGCCGACGGAAATATCCACACCGTTGGTTCCCCAGTCGCCAATGCCTAAGATTCCCTCCGCATCCGTTACCACGATGAGTCTGATCTCTCTGTCTCCGGCTGCATTTTTCAGGGTTTCTTCAATATTTTCCGGATGATTGATGTCCAGATAAGCGGCGTACTGCGGATCTACAAAGAGATCGCTATAGCCTTCGATGGTCTCCGCGATCGTCGGATCGTAAACAATGGGATTGAATTCCGCCAGATGTTTCGAAAACAGATAGTAAAAAAGAGTGCGATTGGTGTTAAAGATCTGCATGAGAAAGAGACGCTTTTCCAGATTTCCGTTCTTTTTTTGCATCTGCGCATAGGTTTCCGCCGCCTGCTCCTCAATCGTCTGTACATGGGGCGGTAAAAGCCCGATCAGTCCAAACTTCTTTCTCTCTTCCATCGTAAAGGCTGTACCCTTGTTTAAAAAAGGATTATTCAGAATTTCATGTGCTTTCACATTAGCCTCCTGTTCTGTCTGAGCTCCCTGTGGCGATTCTTCCTGCCCGGGATACTCCCTTTGCCACGGATACGATCGCAACCATTTCGTCCCTATCCTATTGCTGATCCGATCGTATCTTTTGACTTCGTTCTAGCACATCGAAGAGAAGCGATGCAAGCGATTCCCAAAACTTCATAAAAATCTCCCCCTGAATTTTCAGAAGGCCATCATTTTTTTATCTTGCTAAAAAATAAAATCAGTAACGTCGAAAACACAAAATTTTCAAACCCCTTTCTTGTTTTCTTCACATTCTTCCGATAGGATGTTTCTTAGTGGCGACCGCAGTGGCAGAAGAGAGTCTCTCCTTTCATACCACCTCGTCCGGTTGAAATGGTTGATTGCTTGGACACAGGAAAGGTTGATCGGAGATTTCTATGCAAAAAAAAGTCGGATTGTGGAAGAATATATTCGGAACCCTTGCCTTTTGCAACCGGCATAAGGCGTTATTCCTGTCCACCGCCATCTTTTTGCAAATGGCGACACTGATCGGCAAGGAGGTTTTAAGGTCCCTCTTTCAACTCATTCTTGTGCTTTCCGACCTGCCGAGTATTGATCAATACAATTTCCGCTATTTTTTTTCCAATCCGGAGAATCTCGCCCTTGCTCTCCTCTTTGCACTGATCTTTGCCTTTTTCTTTTTTATAGAAGTATTCACCCTGGTGCAGGTCATTTTTGCAGCCAGAGAGGGCAAGCAGATTTCATACCGACAGATTCTCCTGCATTCCTTTACCAGACTGCGGGATCTTAGTTTCGCCAATTTCCCCCTCTTTCTTCTTTATATCCTGTGTACCGTTCCTGTTTCCGGTATCCTGTTACACTCTTCGCTGATGAGTTCCTTTCAGGTTCCGGATTTTATTACAGAGGAACTGGAGAAGACAGCGATCGGCAGCCTTTCGGTCTTTTTGATCTCGATCTTTTTCATCTATATCAATCTGCGCATGATTTACACCGTGCCGCTCATGGGAATGAAAAATCAGAAATTCCGCCTTTCCCTGAAAGAAAGCTTTCGTTATACAAAAAAAGGCTGTCTGCGACTGCTGTTCACCATTTCGGTATTTGAATTTTTGCTCGGCATTTTGAGTAATGGCCTTCTTCTGCTCATGGTCTTTCTCTTTACCTTCCTTGATCCGTCCGGTCAGATCAAGATATTACATTTTCTCCTGTATCTGATCTTTCGCTTTATCCGGTTCTTTTTTGTCGTTCTGTCCAAAATAGGAGTCCTGTCTCTCCTCGTCAACACGCTGCCGGATGAGAATCTTCCGGGGGAGTCTCATTTTGTTACCACAAGGAAATATGGGAAGTGGAGTGTTTTCGCCGCTCTTCTCCTTATGATCGGATACGGTATTTCCTCTCTCTTCGATTTCCTGGGGAGCGACGTCAATACGAATTTGCAGATCATTGCGCACAGGGGTTACACCGAACATGCGGTGGAAAATACCCTTTCCTCGCTGGAAGCTGCCAAAAAAGCGGGGGCAGACCGGGTCGAGCTGGACATTCAGCTGACAAAAGATAACGATTTTGTGGTCATGCACGATTTCAACTTACACCGTTTGACCGGCGTGAGAAAGCGGGTATCGGACTGTACCTTGCGGGAGCTGACTTCCATGACTTTGCACGAAAACGGTGCCACCGCTCCTATCCCCAGTTTTGAGGCCTTTGTCAAAAAGGCTCAGGAACTGCATATACCGCTTCTTATCGAGATCAAGCCGACCGGGAGAGAGCCTTCCAACTTTCCCAAAATTCTTTTAAGCAAACTGAAGGAATACGGGGTGGGACCGGAGAACGACCTGATGTCGCTCGATATTCCGCTGATGGAAGAAATCGAGAAAGAGGATCCGAAATGGAACACCGGTGTCGTGATTCCGCTTCAGTTCGGTGATTTCCCCACAAAGAGGGTGGATTTCTATGCGATCGAGGATTCCTCCTACCGCCCTGTTCTCATGAAGGAGGCGGAGAAAGAACACAAGCAAGTCTTCGTATGGACGATTGACGAGAGAGACAAGATTCTCAAATACCTGCAAAGCCCGGTAAACGGGATCATCACCGATGACCCGCTTCAGATCCGCAGTCTTGTCCGTAACTTAGCCGAGGATCACAGCTATCTCGGCATGTATGAACGCTATATTTTTTAAGGAGCATTGACATGAACCGAATCGTACCTTTTTTCAAAAAATGGCAGAATGTGTTGAAGGGCCTTCTGTTTCTCAGCATCCTCGTCCTCGTTCTGATGGAACTGAGTCGGATGGGCAAGACCATTTCTCCCGCCGCAGTGGGACAGATCTTGCGCAGACTCTCTTTCCTGCAAGTTGCATCTCTCTTCCTTTGCGGCCTGCTTTCCGTTTCCCCTATGATGCTCTATGATTATGTTCTAACCAAAGAACTTCAAAAACAGATTCGCCCGGGGAAGCTGATCGAAAACAGCTGGACCATCAATTCGCTCAACAACCTGATCGGCTTTGCCGGTCTGGTGGACGTAGGCCTTCGCTACAGCTACTTTTCAGAGAAGGACAGAGAGGGGGAAACCATGAAGGGGATCTCCCGCGTCATTCCTTACTTCATGTCGGGACTTTCCGTTTATTCTTTTCTCTCTCTTTTCCTGGTGATTTTTGCACCGGGTAACCGTGTGCTTTATCCCTATCTCATTGTCCTGCTTCTGGCGTCTTTGATTCTGCCGGCACTGCTCTTTGTTTCTTCCAGGAAAAAAATATCCTTCTTCGGCAATCTGCATGCCCATCGGGTGCAGGCTTTGATCTGCGCTTCCCTTCTGGACTGGGGCTGTGTCACTCTGTTTTTCTTTTCCATCGGCAGAATCCTCGGTTACCCGGTTTCTATCCTGAATATTGCACCTCTCTTCCTGATTTCCATCTGCATCGGCATGGTATCCATGATTCCGGGAAGCCTGGGCAGCTTCGATTTGATGATGATCAGCGGTCTGCTGCATTTCTCTATCAACCAGAATGAGGCTGCTTCCTGGCTGCTGCTTTTCCGCATTTTTTACTACATCATCCCCTTCTTTATCGGTCTGATCTTCTTCCTGAAGAGCATGGGGAAACAGATCAACGATAAATTCCAGGGGCTTCCCCAAAAAATGGCTGCTCTGCTCGGACAGAGCATCAGCCACTTTATGACAAATTTTTTTGGCTTCTTCCTGATGGCAACCTCCATTCTCCCCTCGGAAATCCACTCTCTCCCCCTCCTGGGGCGGATGGATCCGATTAAGGGACAGCTGCTCTACCAATATCCCTGCTTCCTTTTCGGGAGTCTTTTCTTTTTACTGGGCAGAATGATCCGCAGAAAGGCTGCCTTTGCCAAACCGTTTTCCCTGATTCTTTGCCTGCTGACTCTCTTCTATATCAACCTGGACGGCATTTCTCTCTTTAGCAGCCTTTACCTGCTCTTCCTCCTTCTTCTCCTTTATCTGCAGCGCAAGACCCTTTGCAGAACCCACTTCTTTTATTCTCCCGAAGACCGGCTGAAAGACTTCGGTTATATTGTGGGAAGCTTCCTCCTCACCCTCTTCCTCCTTTATCTTTCCGGAGGAGCAGGCGGGAAGGAGAGCCTTGGCTTTCTGCTCTTTCACGAGAATTTCACCGTTTCCGCACAGAGCATGCAAAGACCGCACTATTTTGCTTCCTTCCTGGAGAACTTCGTCCATGCCTTTCTTTATCTTCTGCTTCCTTTTCTCTGCTATGCCGCTGCCGTTTTTCTGGCTGGGAAGCGACATCTCTCGTTCGGCGAGCCGTTTCAAAAAGAGCGTTTCGATGATTTCCTGCAGGGTTTCACCAATCCCAACCCGGATGCTTCGCTTGCTTATCTTGGAGATAAACTCCTGTACTATTACCGGGAGGACGGGATCGACAGAACCGCCTTCCAATTTGCGCTGGAGGACGGCAGGGCGGTGGTGATGGGAGATCCCATAGGAGACCCTGATTTTTGGCCCTTTGCCCTTGCCGACTTCCTGCACCGGGCGGAGGAACAGAATCTGATTCCCCTCTTTTACGAAACGGGAGAAGAAGTGACGCTGCTGCTGCACAATTACGGATACGAATTCATGAAATTCGGCGAAAGCGCCAAGGTGGATCTTTCCACCTTTACGCTCACGGGAAAATCCGGGAGAAAATTCCGTGCCGCCGTCAATAAGGTGGAGAATAAGGGGTTCTCCTTTACCGTGAAAGAACCTCCTTTTTCCGATGCCTTTATGGACGACCTGGAACATATTTCTTCCTCATGGCTGGGAGACCGACAGGAGAAGGGATTTTCGCTCGGCTTCTTTGACAGAGACTATCTCCGTCTCTCCCCCATCGCCTGCGTTCTGGATGCGGAAGGACGGGTACAGGCCTTCTCCAACTTTCTTGTCTGCAATTCGGAGGTAGATTCCAGTGTGGATTTGATGCGGTACAACCCGGAGACCGAGAGCAACGGGATCATGGACTATCTGTTTGTGCAGATGTTTCTTTATTTGAAGGATAAGGGTGTCAAGGCTTTTGATTTGGGGATGGCCCCCCTCTCCAGGGTCGGCATGGAAGAGCACAGTTTTTTTCAGGAAAAAATTGCTTATCTGGTCTACGCCTTCACCAACCGCTTCTATTCCTTCTCCGGACTGCGAAACTATAAAGAGAAATTTGCTCCCGTCTGGGAGCCGCGTTTTCTCTCCTATCCGAAAGACAGCAGTCTGCTCTTTGATCTGCTCACCATTTACAAGATTGATAATCGGAAGGTAAAGACTCTTACAGAAAGGAAGACTGCTTAAACGATGAAGATTCTTCTCCTCCCCCTGGATGAACGTCCCTGCAATGCCGCCTTTCCGGGAAGGCTGTTTCCCGCTGACAAGGTGCAGATTCTTTTACCCCGGAAACTCGGTCACAAAAAAGAGCCGGCAGACTTTTCCGTCCTGTCCGACTTCTTATTCGAAAAGGCTAAGGATGCGGATGCGCTCCTGCTCTCCCTCGACATGCTTTTATACGGGGGCCTGATTCCCTCCCGGTTGCATCATCTGAAAACGGAAACGCTCTTTTCACGCCTGCATCTGATCCGGGAACTGAAAGAAAAATATCCCGCCCTTCCCATCTACGCCTTTGCCACGGTGATGCGTTGTCCCGCCTATAGCAGCGACGATGAAGAGCCGGATTACTATGAGAGATTCGGCAGCGCCATTCATGCAAGGGGCGTCTTGATGCACCGGGCGCTCGCAGGTCTCACCACGTCTTCTGAGGCAGAGGGACCCGTCCCCTCACCGGCAGGACTTCTCCCTGCCGCTTCCGGAGAGGAAGAAAGCGGTACTTCTTTTTTCTTTGCCCCGGCTGGCACCTCCTCTGCCGAACCTGCCTCCGCTTCTTCCTTGGACAATGAAGACTTGCAATGCCCTGAATCCTGCTTGGGCGGCGACTTTGAAGCCTGTTTGGAGGATTATCTGGCGCGCAGGGCGCTCAATAAACAGCTTTCCCTTCAGGCGCTGGAATTGGTGAAAGAAGGGATTTTGGAATCCATCGTCTTCCCGCAGGACGATTCCATGCGGTTCGGATTCCCGGCAATGGACCAGGAGGAAATCCGCAGGCGCATCCTTACGCTTGGCCTGACTGAAAGAGCCATGATGTATCCGGGTTCCGATGAAATTGCGCTCACCCTGCTTTGCCGCCTTCTCCTGAACCATCACGGGCTCCTCCCGAAGGTCTATGTAAAATATCTGACCGACGGTGCACGCTCTCTGATCCCGCTTTACGAGGGGCTTCCACTTTCCGCCACCACTTCTTATCAACTACATGCCGCAGGCTGTGTCATGGCGGATACCTGTGCAGAGGCGGATATCGTTTTGCTGGAAACCGCTCCGTCCTGTTTCATGGAAGAAGCCTGGTCACAGCCTTCCCGTTCTCCCTCCTATTTCGCAGAACGGAATTTCCCGGAAATGCTTTCCTTCATCCAAAGAATGCGAAGTGCCGGAAAGGTGGTGACGGTGGCAGACAACGCTTATGCCAACGGCGGCGATCTGGATCTGATCCGCATTCTGAACGCCGATCACCTTCTGATGGACTTGCAGGGATATGCCGGTTGGAACACCAATGCCAATACCATGGGCTGTGCCATCGCCATGGGCATCTGCGCCTTCCTCTATGGAGAACAGGGGCTCTTTCATGACCCGGCGGCAGAAGCGAAGAGGCGGAATTTCCTGATCTCCCGCTACCTCGAGGACGCCTGCTATCAGGCGGATGTTCGACAGTACGTGACAGAGAAAATCCGTCCGCTTGGTTTTGACTATTTTTTCACTGGAGAAGAGGAGGGAGAAGTGAGAGACCTGATTCTTGCAGAACTGCAGATCAGGATAAAAACAGAGCTCTCTTCCCTGGCGGACCGGATTCAGATCCGTCGTCTTACCCTTCCCTGGAAGAGAATGTTTGAAATAGATCTGGAAGCTCTCTTATCATAAGACTGACAGAGGAAATGGTTCTGTTGAATCTATGTGAAACGGACAGATTGCCTTTGACGGAGAGTGACTTTGACAGAGAATGACTTTGACAGAGAATAAAACTTTGACAGACTTATAGACGGCACTAAAAAAGCCGCCGAATGAATCAGCAGATCAAAATGGCATGAAACGGCATCTCTTAAGGGATTTCATCTACAGGGGTCTGGATTTTTGCAAGGCCTGAATGTATTTTTGACCGAGAGAACTGAGTCTGGAATCTCTTCTCTTGATATAGCCGATGTGCATGATTTTATCGCTCTCAAGAGGCACCACCGTGTACTCCGGACCGTTCAGCTCTTCGCAGATGATGCCGGAACAGAGGGTATAGCCGTTGAGCCCCACCATCAGGTTGAGCATGGTCGCCCGGTCGGAGGCTTTGATCAGCTGTCTGTAGTTATAGGTCGCATAGACTTCTTCCGCCAGATAAAAAGCCCTGTTCTCTCCCTGGTCAAAGGAAAGACAGGGATAGGGCTGGAGATCCTCAAGCGTGACCGACTTGCGGGATGCAAGCGGGTTGGATGTTGCCATGAAGGCGTAGACCTTGCAGGGAAAGAGCTCCGTAAAGTCCAGTTCATTTTCCTGCAATAGCTTGGTCATGATTTCCCGGTTAAAATCATCCAGATACAGCACCCCGATTTCGCTCTTGTAATGACGCACATGCTCGATGATCTCCGCCGTTTTGCATTCATAGATGCCAAAGGCATACTCGTCCGGCGAACAGTCCTTCGCCACCTCGATAAAAGCGCTCACCGCAAAGGTGTAATGCTGTGTAGACACACTGAAGTTCTTTTTGCTGACCTGTTTTAAGACGAATTTCTCCTCTGTGAGGCGGTAGTCTTTGACGATCTGCCTGGCATAGATGAGAAATTCCTCTCCCTCCTCCGTCGGCAGAATCCCTCGATTGGTCCGGTGAAACAGCGAAATCCCGATTTCCTTTTCCAGATTCTGAATCCCCGCAGATAGGGAAGACTGCGAAATGAAGAGCGCCTGCGACGCCTGAGACATGGAACTCTTTTCCGAAACCGTTACGGCATAGATCAGCTGCTGTAATGTCATCTCTGTTCGCTTTCCGCCCCTGTCTGTGTGCGGACAGCAGTCACAATCATCTGCGCACAAACATCCTGCGGAATCCTTCCGGTGTCCAGACTCAGGTGATAATTCCGCGCATCTCCCATCGGGCAGCCGGTGTATTGACGGTAATAATTCTCTCTGCCCTCTTCGCGCTTATTGACCAGCCTCTCCAAATCCCTCCCGGTATGTCCCTGGTTTTCCGGCAGCTGTGCGGCACGGGCAAGGCGGGTCTTTCTGTCTGCAAAAAGAAACACATGAAAGCCCGGAATGCCTTCTTCGCTCAAAATATGTCCCCCGCATCTGCCCAGAATGATGCAGGGAGTTTGGGCCAGTTCTAAAATTACCTCTCTCTGCGCCTTAAAAATCTCGTCATAGGAACTGGAATAAACCGCAGCATTGTTCAAGAAGGTGTTCATCCATCTGGCTCCCCTTGACATCTGTTCACTTTCCTTTCGGATATCTTCCTCGGCATAGCCGCTTTCTTTTGCGACTTTTTTGATGATTTCATCCCGCCCGTATAAGGGAAGAGATAACGAAGCCGCCACCTTCTCGGCGATCGTTCTTCCAAAGGCGCCGTACTCTCTGGAAATGGTAATCACCGGTATCTTCCGATCAGACATTTTTCTCCCCCTGTCGTTTTTGCTTTTTTCCCATCCAAAACAGTAGGACCAGGTTGCCTGCAACCAGTCCCAACCCGCCCAGGTCGGTCAGTGCTCCCGGGTAGATCAGCATCAGTCCTCCTGCTGCCAGCAGAAGACGCATCAAAAGCGGGATTTTTGCAAAGCAGTAACCTTCCAGTGCTGCTGCGACTGCAAAAATGCCGATAAAGGAGGTCGCTACAATCTGGATGACCTCCGGCGCTGTCGTTCCGATTAACAACATCGCAGGACTGAAGCAGAAAATGAACGGTACAATGAAGGCG
The DNA here is from genome assembly GCA_015258065.1 of Lachnospiraceae bacterium. Lineage (GTDB taxonomy): Bacteria > Bacillota > Clostridia > Lachnospirales > Lachnospiraceae > Butyrivibrio. Next base: position 53,599 of record JABZIZ010000002.1, read on the forward strand.
GCAATCGCCAGTTTAGACGCATTGAAGGCTGTCTTCATCGGATTGCTCTTGGCAATGGCACTGCCGGCATAGGCGGCAAGCGCCACCGGCGGCGTGATGTCCGCCACAATTCCAAAATAGAAAACAAAGAAATGTGCTGCCATCGCAGGCACGTTCATCCGAATGAGAATCGGTGCGGTCGTCGCTGCCATAATGCAGTAATTCGCCGTGGTGGGAACGCCCATTCCCAGTACAATGCAGCAAAGCATCGTCAAAAGCAGCGCCACGATCAGCCGCTCTCCTGCCAGTCCCACAATGGCGTTGATCAGGTCGTTGGCAAGCCCTGTCATCGTGATGCAACCGGAGATGATTCCCGCCACACCGCAGGCTGCTCCCACCGTGATGGCGCTCTTTCCTCCGGATTCCAGCGCATCGAGAATCTTCGAGGGCGTGATGCGGTTTTCTTTATCCAGAAGGCTCACGCCGATCGACAGGAGAATGGCCAGAGACGCCGCCTTCTGCATCGTCATATAGTTGCCGGAGACCCAGACGACCAGCGCAACCAGAGGAATGAGCAGGTATGCTTTCCGAATCAGCTTCGAAAATTTCGGCAGCTCTTCTTTCGGAATTCCGGAAAGCCCGAGCTTTTTTGCCTCCAAATGCACAGAGATGAAGATCCCGCCAAAATATAGGATGGCAGGAAGAATCGCTCTTCCGATGATATCCGAATAAGGCACTCCGATGAAGTCCGCCATCAGGAAGGCTGCCGCCCCCATGATCGGAGGCATGATCTGCCCGCCGGTCGAGGCTGCCGCTTCTACGGCTCCGGCAAATTCAGGCCGGTAACCCGTTTTTTTCATCATCGGAATGGTGACCGCTCCCGTGGTGACCGTATTCCCCACCGAAGAGCCGGATACCATGCCGCAGAGGGCGGAGGAAATGACCGCCACCTTTGCCGGTCCTCCTGCAAATCGTCCGGCGATACAATTTGCCAGTGAAATAAAGAAATTGGAAATCCCGGTTCTCTCTAAAAAGGCACCGAAGATGATAAAGACCACAATGAACTTTGAGCAGACGTTAACTGGAGTGGAGAAAATCCCCTCCTTCGTATAGAAGAGGTTCCGCACCAGATACCTCACCCTGCCGGGAAAAGAGGGATTGGTGAGCCCGACACTGAGTGCATAAATCATAAAAAACCCTGCCACAATGAGAATCGGAAGCCCCACACAACGTCTGGTGACCTCAATGAGGGCGGCAAGACCGATGATCCCGATGCCAATCTGAAGCCAGGTGAAATGCGTGCCCTGGTTCACGATTTCCTCCGCCTGCGCGGCATAGTAGAAGAAGGCACCGCTGCCGATCACCATGAAGAGGATGTCTCCGGGCGGCATGGTGTTTGCCTTCATTTTCAGGCTCTTTTTTGCCGGATACAACAAAAAGCCCATTAAGATGATGACTCCCAGAAAGGAAGTCAGCCTGATTTCTTCCAAAAAGGTGGCAAAAAGCGTGACATAGATGCACCAGAGAGAAAACAGGATCATGATTCCCTTCACGACGAGTCCGGGCCTTCCCTTCCAGATCCGCGTGTTGGATTCACGATCGTACTTCCGCATCAGGGCATCGATATCCTTTTGCATCTGTTCGCGATTCTGTATTTCCTGTTCCACTACTGCTTACTCCTTTGTCCTTACCTGATAACCTTTTTCTTCGTAATATTTGGCAGCCCCGTCGTGATAGGGCACTGTTTTCACGGAAGCCGCCTTCTCCACGTTAAGCTCCTCCCCCCTTGCGTTTTCTTTGGCAATTTCCTTCGCATGATCGAAAATTGCCGCGGTCAGTTGATAAACCAGATGGGGATTGGCATCGGCACTGACCACAACGGTGGCTTCTACCGCTATGGTTGCGATGTCCTCTTCCTGCCCCGGATACGTTCCCTTCGGAATCGTAAAGGCCTTGTAATAAGGGTCGTCCTTTAAAATCTGCTCTCTGATCTTTCCCTCAATCGGAATCAGTCTGACTCCGTTGGTGGTGGCCAGTTCCGTGATGGCAGTGGTCGGCGCTCCCGCCACAATAAAGGCGGCGTCGATTTTGCCATCCTTCATGGCCTCTTTAGAATCCTCGAAAGACTGATACTGCGGTTTGATGTCTTTGAGCGACAGTCCTGCATGCGACAGCACATCTAACGCATTGAAGTAAACCCCGCTTCCGGACTGTCCGATCGAAACGCTCTTGCCCTTCAGATCCTCCACCGTCCTGATGTTTTTATCCATGGTAAACAGCTGTACCGTCTCTGCATAGAGCGCACCCAGCACGCGGAAATCATGATTCTCCCCTTCTCCCTGAAAGGCTCTCGTGCCGTTCCAGGCATAGGTTAACACATCCGACTGGGTAAAGCCCAGCTGGAAGTCGCCGTCCTGGATGCTCTGCAAATTCACCTTGGAGCCTCCCGTGGAAACCGCCGTCACACGAATTCCCGCATACTCTCTCATATACTGCGCCAGCACCCCGCCGTACGCATAATAGGTTCCTGCCGTTCCGCCGGTTCCGAACATCATCCTTTGCCCATTCCCGCAGCCGCTAAGAAGGGGAATCAGCAGGATCAGACCGGAAACCAGAGGAATGATTTTCCTGGTAAAAAAATGATTTCGTTTCAATTTCTCTCCTCAACCCTCGTTAAAAATAGATTGCTTTCAAAGGTTCGATTGAATCCCTGCCACCCGGGTTCGGTGCTTTTTTGTTGCAACTCTTTCATCATTTCCATCTTGGCGTCCGTGTTGTCCGCAAGGTTGAGCGCTACCGCCTCCGCGATCGCCGGCTTTTTGGGGGAACCGTACTCATATTCCCCGTGGTGCGCCAGGATGCAGTGCTGCAACTCCTGCAAAAGCAGCGGAGGGAAGGACGGAAGCGCCTGTGCCTTCTGCTCAATCATCATCGTACCGATCACGATGTGACCCAAAAACTGTCCCGCATCCGTATAATCGTTCTGCGGAAAAGGGGAAAGCTCCCTTGTTTTGCCGATGTCATGCAGGATGGCTGCGCTGACTAAGAGATCCCGGTTCAAGAAGGGGTACGTCCGGCTGAAATGGTCACAGAGCCTTGCAACGCTTAGCGTATGCTCCAGCAGTCCCCCGATAAACGCGTGGTGCATGGTCTTGGCTGCAGAAGAAAGGCGGAATTTCTTGGCAAAGGTCTGATCCTCCACAAAGATTGCGCTTAACAGTGCTCTTAAATGAGAATTGCCGACGCTGTCCATCAGCTGCAGGAGGGCGGCAAACATTTCATCATTGCTCTGCTCGGATACCGGCAGATAGTCGGAGGGATTATATTCTCCTTCCCGGCAGGTTCTGGCTCGTTTGATGGAAAGCTGTAGAGCTCCGTTGAACACCGTCACTTCTCCGAAGACATCCACATAATCCATGGCATCAAATTCACCGATGCCGTCGCTGTTCGGTTCCCACACCTTGGCGTCGATCATTCCGGTCTTATCCTGCAAGACCACGTTGTCGTACGGCTTTCCCGTCTTGGTTACCGCTGCGTTTCTGCTCTTGCAGAGATAAATACCGGAGATACGATCCCCTGACTGCATGTCTTTGATATATTTCATCTTTTCTTCTTACCCTTTCAGTCGTCCCTGTCCTGTAAGTCCATCTGCGACGCATCGCCAAGCGTCAATGTCCTACTGGTTTCGATGTAGCTTCCCTTGCTCTCCCGCATCAGCGTAATCCGCACCTTCTCCTCCGGCCTTGCCTTGGAAAGCGCAAGCACCAGGGCGCTACAGTTCAGCGTCTGTGCCTTGCCAAAGGAAGTAATGACGTCTCCGCTTTGCAGCCCCGCCTTCATGGCGGGTGAGCCGACCTCGACACCGGCAATGTATGCTCCCTGCGGGATTCCTTCCTGCGCTCTGATATAATCCGGCACGTCGGCGCCGTGAACGCCCAGGTAGGCCTGGGGGGAATGGTTGGACAGCTTTTCAATTGTGTCTTTCAGCGGAGAAATTGCCGCAGCACTCAGGCAGGTCTGGTCGCTATCCTTCGCTGAGAAAGTGGGTGTAATCAGTCCCACAATCTCGCCCTTCAAATCAATCAGCACCCCGCTGCCGGCGGGAGAAGGCGGCATGTTGGTCGTTAGATAATTGCTGTCCAGATCGGTCAGATTCATTCCCCTGGTCTGTGAAGTGATTTCGCCATAAACAACGGAAGCCTCCGCACCGGTCGGGGCGCCCACCGCAATGACGAACGATCCCGTTAAGGAACTCCCGTAGGAAGAGCCCAAACGAAGGGAAGGCATCGTCTGCTTGACGGGAACCGGGATCTCCTCATTATCCACCGCCAGAATACAAAGACCGGTAGCGGGATTCCTGGATTTGATCCTGGCGTCCACCACCGTGCCTCCCGGCAGGGTCACATGAATGTCTTTGGCTTTTTTCACCGCCGATTCATCACAAAGAATCAACGTCTGCGTTCCATTGTCCGCAATGATGGCCCCTGCCTGCGAGCCGCTCGACTCAAACTGTTCGTTGATAAAGTCCGTTCCTGAAACCGTTCCCGTGACCGTCACCATGGATCTCTTTGCCTTTTCCGCAACGAGGCGCACCGATTGCATCATCTCTTCGAAATCGCCGGCATTAAACTGGTACGAGCGAAGGGCACGGATCATCTCTTCTTTCTCGCTCTTCACGATCTCTTTATCATCCGCAAAAAGATCCTCCGGTGCAATTTCCTTCCCCTCCTCTTCCTTCGGAAAGGTGACGGCTCTTGGCTCGGGTCCCGGATTGATTTTACTGTTAAAAAAAGGCTCCAGCAGAAGGAAGGTAGCGCACGCCACTCCCCCGAACATCACCGCCATCAGCATGGTGATGATGGTCCTTCGCATCAGGCTTTTGTAATTGACCGGACGCTCTTTGATCTTCTCCGTGATGAAGTCTGTGTTGGCAAGAGGATGCTCCCCGGGGGGCATCTCTATCCCTTCCCCTGGTTCTCCCTGCTTGATTTCCCGCTTTTTTTCCTGATGAAAAAAGGATTTCTCCTCCGCCATAACCACTCACCGCCGTAAAAAAGTCAAGCATGCAGACTGTCGATAAAATGCTTCAGCCTCTGCATCGCCTGTTTTAAGGTGTCCATCGAATACGCATAGGAAATCCGGATAAAACCCTCTCCGCAGCTGCCGAAGGCATCTCCCGGAACGACGGCAAGCTTTTCCTGCTGCAGCAGTTTCATGGTGAAATCGTCGCTGGTGAGACCGAACTTCCTGATTTCAGGGAAACAGTAAAATGCGCCGAACGGCTCGAAACAGGGGAGCCCCATTTCCGCAAAGGCATGCATCAGGTAACGTCTCCTGTGGTTGTATTCCGTGCGCATCTTCTGTACATCCACATCCCCGTTTTTCAGTGCCTCAATCCCGGCATACTGGCTGGTCGTCGGTGCACACATGATCGCAAACTGGTGAATCTTGAGCATCTGCCGGATGATTTCGATCGGCCCGATGCAATAGCCGAGTCTCCAGCCCGTCATCGCATAGGCCTTGGAAAAGCCGTTGATCAGAATCGTTCTCTCTTTCATACCCGGGATCTGCACGATGCTGACATGCTTCTTTTCATAGGTCAGTTCGGCATAAATCTCATCGGAAATCACGATCAGATCCTTCTCGATCACAACCTTTGCAATCTTCTCCAGGTCCTCCTTCTCCATAATCGCACCGGTCGGATTATTCGGATAAGGCAGGACCAGGATTCTGGTTTTCTCCGTGATTTTCTGAAGGATCTCCTCCGGCTTCAGGCGAAAGTCATTCTCCGCCTTCAGCTCAATTATGACGGGAGTGGCATCCGCCAGAACGGCACAGGGTTCATAGGAAACATAACTGGGCTGAGGAATCAGCACCTCGTCTCCCGGATTGACCATGGCACGAAGCGCCAGATCAATTGCTTCCGAGCCCCCAACTGTAATGAAAACCTGAGAAGGCTCATAGGAAACACCCTGCGATCGCTCCATGTACTTACATACTTCCTGCTTCAGTTCCAAAAGGCCCGCATTGGAGGTATAGAAGGTTCTGCCCTTCTCCAGAGAATAGATTCCCTCGTCTCTGATATGCCAGGGGGTATCGAAGTCCGGCTCTCCCACCCCCAGGGTAATGGCATCCTGCATTTCGCTTACAATGTCAAAATATTTGCGGATACCGGACGGTTTGATCCCGATGACCTTGTCGGAAATCCTGTTTCTCATGGCGTCATCTTCTCCCGGATATCTTCTCTCTTTTTGGCAAGCACCGTTCCGTAATCCTTGTATTTCTTCAGGATGAAATGCGTGGAAGTGGAGAGAACCGTATCCAGGGTGGACAGCTTCATGGTGACAAAACCTGCCACATCCTGCATGGTTCTGCCCTCAATGATGACCATCAGATCAAAGCCCCCGCTCATCAGATAAACGCTGTTCACCTCCGGGTATTTGTAGATTCGCTCCGCGATCGAGTCAAAACCGATCCCTCTCTGCGGCGAAACCTTCACCTCGATTAACGCATTCACCCTCTCCCCGCTGGTTTTGGACCAGTCGATCAGCGTGTGATAACCGCAGATCACGCCCTCCGTCTCCATATCCTGAATCTCATTGGCAATCAGGGTTTCCTCGGAATCCAAAAGTACCGCCAGCTCTTTGATGTTGATTCTGCTGTTGCGCTCGATCACGGTAAGTATCTCACTGCGTAAATCCATCTTTCTCTCCTTCCAATCCCTAGGTCTAACGATTTGTTCAGAGCCCTACCTCTGTTTTCCCGCTTGCATCCCGCCGGATTTGTCCGATTCGTCTGATTCGTCCGGTTCGCCTGATTCGTCCGGATCTGCAAGGATACGAAGGATTTCATCCGGCTGCGGTTTGTCCAGATAACGAACCTCCTCGCCGTTTCTTAGAATTCCCGCTCGTCCTGCCGTGCACGCTCCCAATTCGGTAAGCGGGAATCCCTCGCGGATAAAAGCCTGCGTGAATTGCTCTACCTGTTCCTTTGGTACGGCGATGAGAAGTCCTCCCTGACTATGCAGATAATAGGGATTCACCTGCAACCATTCACAGATCTCGATCGTCTCCTGTAAAATCGGAATTTTCCGAAAGTCGATTTCCATTCCGCAGGGAACCTTTCCGCTGTGCATTCCGGAAGCGCCTCCGCTCTGCCACTTTCCGCCGAAAAACTCCCACAGGCAGGAGAGGATGCCTCCGCCGGATAGATCCTGCATCCGCACCGCTCCATTTCTCCTCGCAAGCTGTGCAAAATGGCTGATTCTCTCTCTTCCTCTCAACTTCTTTTCCGTGTTTTGAAGAAAACGGGCAGGAAAAGTCTCCCGTAGCTCGTCCTTCTTTTCTTCCAGCAACATTTGCGTGCCGGAAATCCCGATCTGTCCTGCCAGAAGAATCACATCTCCCGCTCTCACCTGCCTGAAATCGTTTCTATCAATATACCCGATTGCCTGTACGCTCACAAGAGGATTGCGAATCCCTGCACAAACTTCGGTATGTCCCCCGAGTACCGGGACTTCCGCAACCTGTGCCGCCACCCCCATCATCTGCTTCAGGTGCTGCTCCGGCACGTTCTTTGGCAGAAACACTTCCAGCGTGATGCCCGCAGGTACTGCCCCCGCTGCAGCCAGATCGTTACATGCGCCGGCGATGGCATAACGAACACCTTCCCGCACGGGGTATGCGATCGGGTACACGGAGACATAGATACGTCCGCTCTCCGTCGTTCTTTCTGGAAGAAGACCGGAAAGCGGACGAAGAACCGACCTTTGCAAAATCGGTTCGGTAACCTTCCCTATTCTCACCTTCTTACTGCGTCCCCGCTCCGGCAGCCTGGGCTGCCGCAAGTGCCGCTGCGGCCTGCGCCTGTGCCGCCTGTGCTGCCGCAATGGCGTTCGGATCGCCACTTTGCACCGCGGCCTGCGCCTGTGCATTCGCCGCAACAACGGCCGCCTGCGCTGCGGCAAGAGGCGTCTGTGCCGGTGCCTGCGATTCCGATGCCAGGGTTCCCGCCGTCTGTGTGATCGTCGCTTCGTCCCCCGTTGCAACTGCTGCCTTTAGCTGCTCCAGCGCAGTGGGATTTGCGCCTGCCGTTCCCACCGTCAAAATCTTCTTCGCCGGCATATAAGAGGAGTGGTTGATCACTTCTCTGCTCACCTGCTGTCCATTTTCTTTGACAACCTTCCAAAGTTGTGCCTTGTAACCGGTATGCGCACTCTGCGTCACCCGCGCAAACCCTGCAGGTTTCGTAGCATCCATCGTCACCTGAACGCCGACAGGATCAATGGTTTGCAGGGTCTCGGATTCATAGCTCACCTCTCTGTTCGGATCTCTCTTCTCACAGCCGTAAATCGTAAAGGTGATGCTCTTCCCTACGGTACTCCCCTCTATATAGATCGGCGCATCCGTATTATTCACGAATCTGAAATCTTTCCCGCTGGACTCCGCAATCGCGGCATCCATGCTCGGCTTTACATAATTGACGATCATGGAGTGATTCTGCCTCTGCTTGATTTCCAGCTCCGATTTCAGGCAGGCATTGTAGAGGGTAGTGGAAACCTGACAGATCCCGCCTCCAAAGCTCTCCACCACCGTTCCGTTGAGGTAGGAGCCCGCCAGCTCGTATCCATTGGCTTCGGTAAAAGGCGAAATGGCCTTCAGCGTGGAAAATTCTTCTCCGGGATAGATCGTTGCCCCGTTGATCAGCCTGCAACCGTTCGCGATATTCTTGCAGCGGGCAGCACCGCTGGTGGCATAGGAAGTGGTGAAGGTACCCAGGACATCCTTTACCTGCTCCAGGGACTCCCGGTTTCCCTTCGGCTCTTCCTTCACGACACTCAGCGGAATCTCCGTGTCGTCGCCGCCTGCCCAGTTCTTTGTAAGCGCCGTCCGAATGGCTTCCTCGGCCTTCTTTTCATCAATCTCATAACCTGCCCGTCCTTCCGTGATTTCAAAAGAAGAACCGACCCTCTTTAAACCGAAGTTAACTGCCGGACTGACAAAGGAGGCGCACTTTTCCTGCAGCGTTTCGGCGATCTCTTCCGAATCAACGGAGAGACTGAGCGGCAGATGCTCTCCGGATGCGTTTAGATCCTTGATCGCCTTATAACGGCTGACAGCGTTTCCTCTTTTGCCCAATTCGACCGCATATTCCACCATATCGGGGTCCTTCCAGGACAGACCAAAATCACCCGCTGTCAACGTCAACTTCTCACCCGTATCCTTGTTAACGAGGGTGACCTTGTCCCCACCAAGCTGGTTGACATACGCCTGAACCGCCCCCCTGGCCTCCTCTGCCGTCATCCCTGATACGTCCACGGTACCAATGAACACATGGTTATGGATTTTATTCGACTCTTCCTTCTCCTGTGCGGCGGATAGTGCATAAGACATCTCCTGCGCTCTGACCGGTCTTCCCTTTTTTACCGAAAAAAAGAGAGCGAGCCCCAGACAACCGACCGTCAAAAGAAAGATTCGTTTCTTACGAATCTGTTTTCTCTTCATATTGAAATTTACTCCCCTTTCAACTACACTATTCTATATGGCTTTCCCTTTTTTTACAATCGCTCTCATTCTGATTATTTTATTCCAGGTGAGGACGCATCAAGTGAATATCAAGGAAAAAGAGATCGATCGGGACTTCTGGAAGCGCGAACACGACGCAAATTTTACCAGAAAGAAAAGTCTTGATTCTCTTTCGCTTGTCCATATACCGGCAGACCGTTTGCCTTTCTCCGTTCCCCTTTCGGATGCCGCTGCCAAAGAGGCGGCAAGTACCGTACAGAACCTAGTCGATCAAGGTGCAAAAATCGCCAACCTCACCGGGTTATCCAATACCGATCTCAAGCTGGAATGGGGAACTGCTAATCTCCCCGCACTCACCGAGTTTGACGATAATTATACCACGCTTGTCAAAGCCCTTCACGCCTGGGGAAAGGGACTCTTTGACGCCGGATTTTACGAAGAGGCTGCTGAAGTTCTGGAGTTTTCCGTTTCCACCAAAAGCGATATTCGGGCTACCTATGAGCTCCTGGTAGATCTATACCAGACCAAACTCGGTCTTTCTCTCACAGAAAGCAGACAGAAGATTGCGGCGCTGGAGCAGATTGCCTCGCAGCTGTCTACGCTGAACAAAAATCAAATCCTGCGCTTCCTGCAGGAGGCGCTTCAAGGAAACGAAGCTTAGGTCTTTCAGCGCATTTCCGCTGTCCCTTGCTTCTCATCTTTTGTGTCAGCTGTATCTCCCGTTACCTGATCCTTATCCCCCCTTCATTTCGCCTTATCCCTTTTATTTCGCCTTGCCTCTCTTTGATCCGGCATTCCTCCCGCTTCCGGCGGACGGACAGAGGTCTTGTAAGAAACACTCTTCACACTTCTGAGATTGCGCCTTACAGATCGTTCTGCCAAGCGTGATGATCTGCATATTATAGCGAATCCAGTGTTCCTTCGGTAGAATCTTCATGAGGTCGTATTCAACCTTCTCCGGATCCTCTTCTTTCGTCAGTCCCAGTTTCCGCGAGATCCTGCCGACATGGGTGTCCACGACAACCGAAGGCTCCTCGAAAATATTTCCCCGAATGACATTGGCTGTTTTCCTCCCGACGCCGGGAAGCGTGACCAGTTCCTGAATGTCTCTGGGAACGTTCCCGCCGTAATCGCGCACCAGCCGGTCACAACAGGCGATGATGTTTCTCGCCTTGCTGTGATAAAAGCCGCAGGAATGAATGCTCTCCTCCAATTCTTTTAAATCCGCCCCCGCAAAAGCCTGCGCATCCGGATATTTCTGAAACAGAGCCGGCGTGACCAGATTGACCCGCGCATCGGTACACTGGGCCGACAGGATGGTGGCGATGAGCAGCTGCAGCGGATTCTCATGATGCAAATAGCATTTCGTATCCGCGCCGTACTCTTCGTCCAGCCTGTGTAGAATCTCACTTACCCGAAGCATCAGCTTCTCCGTTTTTCTGACCATAGCTCCCCTCATTAGTCCTTTTGATTTGGATTCTTCACTATTTTCTCATATTCCTCAAGATTTAACTCTCGACGAAGTTCTGCTTTAGTCGGCATATAGGGTAAATATTTTGCCGCAAAGATTTGTTGGTTATCCTCCGGTAAAGTATATTCCACTAATGTATCACTCTTATCCGCGCAGAGAACAATACCTATTGGAGGATTATCTCCTTCATTCATCATCGTTCGCGTATAGTAATTGACATACATCTGCATCTGTCCCAAATCCTGATGTGTCAAATCACCAATTTTTAAATCAATTAAAACAAAGCACTTCAAAATATAGTTGTAGAATACAAGATCGATATAAAAATGCCTTCCGTCTGCATTAAAATGTTTTTGCCTGGCAACGAAGGAATAACCACGCCCTAATTCCAACAAAAACTTCTGTAGATGATCAATTAGCGCCTGTTCCAACTCGGATTCATAAAAATGTTCATTCGGTGGTAAATCCAAAAACTCAAGAACATAAGGATCCTTGATAATCTTTTCATATTCCGGTTTCAGCTCTAAAATATCAATTTCGCCAGCGACAGCATCTCTCTCTTTACTAGACAATATCCTCTGGTAATAAAATGAATTGATTTGGCGATTTAATTGCCGAGAGCTCCACCCTGCTTTCGTTGCCTCCTCCATGTAAAACTCTCGTGCTTTTTCATCAGAAATCCTCATGAGCGATCGATAATGAGTCCAGCTTAATTCAGGACGCAGTGCGTCCTGAATTGGGAATGTAGCATAGAACCTTCGCATATTTCTTAAATTACTCTCGTCATAACCCTTACCAAACTCCTTTGTCAACTTTTCTGAGAGAAATTGAAGAAGCTGTTTTCCATAAGCCGCTCTATCATTTTCTCCACAAGACTCGTAGATTTTCTTCCCTATATTCCAATAAGCAGTCACCATTGCAAAATTGACGGCGGAGTATAGTTGCCTCTGAGCCGTTATTATAAAATTTCTAACTTCATAATATGTATTGTCTGCAGCTGCTTCCTTATCCGGCGTAACAGGATTGATATGATCCATAGCTCCCTCATTTCTTCTTCACCGCCCCCAAAAGGAGAAAGGAAGCGCTTATATGTTCCTGACATGGGTTCAAAAGGATGGGACACTCCATGATACCTGAAAATCGTTCCGATGGGAATCCCGCACCATCATAAGAAACACCCGCACGTCTTCTCACGTGCGGGTGTTTCTGACGACTCGCGTCCCTCCGCTTCCCTTTTCCTGGAGGGCGCCGTCTTTTTCTCTTCTCAGATGAGAGAGAGGAACAGCTCTTTGATCTCCTCGAATTTGGGCTCTCTGGGATTTCCCGGGCGGCAGGCGTCATCCATGGCGGACTGGGAAAGGAAGTCCACATCTTCTTCCTTCAGGATTCCCTTCAGATCCTTCGGGATACCGACATCTTCCGCCAGTTTCTTCACGGCGTCAATGGCAGCCTTCTGGTACTCTTCCTTGGACATGTTTTCGGTACCGGAAACGCCCATGGCCTTTGCCACTTCTCTTAATTTCTCGCCGACCGCTTCCTTGTTATATTCCATCACCGTAGGCAGAATGATGGCGTTTGCGACACCGTGAGGGGTATCGTAGAGGGCGCCGAGACCATGTGCCATGGAGTGAACAATGCCGAGTCCGCAGTTGGAAAAGCCCATGCCGGTCAGGTACTGTCCGATTGCCATCCCTGCCCTGCCTTCTTCGGTGTTTTCTACCGCTCCGCGCAACGACTGTGCAATCAGCTCGATCGCTTTTAAGTTAAACATGTCGGTAATGACGTTGGCTGCCTTGGTCGTATATCCTTCAATGGCATGGGTCAGCGCATCCATGCCGGTGGAAGCGGTCAGCCCCTTCGGCATGCTGGACATCATGTCGGGATCTACAAAAGCGACGACCGGGATGTCATGCGCATCTACGCAGACAAACTTTCTCTTTTTTTCTACGTCCGTGATGACATAGTTGATGGTCACTTCCGCTGCCGTTCCTGCCGTCGTCGGAATCGCAAAAATCGGAATGGCCGGCTTCTTGGTGACGGAGAGCCCTTCCAGACTTCTCACGTCCTCAAATTCCGGGTTGGCAATGATGATACCGATGGCCTTGGAGGTGTCCATGGAAGATCCTCCTCCGATTGCAATCAGATAATCCGCACCGGATTTCTTGAAGGCGGCCACACCGCTCTGTACGTTTTCAATCGTCGGATTCGGCTTAATATTGGAATACACCTCATAAGCCAGACCCTCTTTGTCCAGAAGATCGGTGACCTTTTTTGTCACATTGAATTTCACCAGATCCGGATCGGAACAGATAAAAGCTTTATGAAAGCCGCGCAGCTTCGCCTCTTCCGGGACACTTAAAATCGCGCCCTTGCCGTGATAAGAAACTTCGTTCAGTACAATCTTGTTTGCCATGAATCTCTCCTTCTTTGTTGTCTTTTCCTGTTGTCTATCTATCATTTCTCTGCAGGGTGAACCCGCTTTTTCCGCTTCTCTTATCCCTTCCCGGCGGCTGCTCACACGACACCCTTTTGCAGCATGATATTCCCGTAAAGTGCTTTCTCTGAAGTCGCGATGATGACGTAACAGCTCTTCGCTTCCTCGTAAAATGCGAAACGCTCCACACTGCCGATCACGTTTTTCCGCTCCTCATGCTTCTGCACGATCTGCTCAAACTCGTCCCAGATGGGTGTGGCAACCGTGTCTCCCGGTACCTTCTGCATGATGCTCACCGGTTTTTCGACATAGGTGTCTAACGGCAGCAGCTGTAAAACCGCATCTAAAATTTCGCAGACGCCGTGCCCGTCCATGCGAATGACGTATGCGTTCTCCCCCACCGTATGCACAGGAAAATTCCCATCCGCAATGAGGAGACGGTCCGAGTGTCCCATCTCGCAAAGATGCATCAAAAGCTCGGGTGGAAGAATAGCCGGTATTCCTTTCAGCATTTGTTTTTCCTTTCTTGAAACGGGGCATTGCTACCTGCAATACCCCGTTTTGTAAAGCTAAGCCCCAATTTGTTTCGAATCTCTTCTTGCTTCGATTTTTACCTGCACTTAAGTGCCGTTTTGCCCGTGCTTAAGTGCCGTTCTCTTCGATTTTTCTCTTCGATTTTTCTCTTCGATCTTACTCGTAGAGGCAGGGTGCGATCTTCGGATCTTCCATGTTGTCCTTTGTGTACCAGAGTGCGCCGGTATCGACATCGGAAACCGACTCGCCGTTGGAAGCCTTGACGGCAAGCTCCACTGCCTTGTAGCCGATCTGCACCGGATCCTGTGTCACCGATCCCGCAAAAAGACCGTCGCGGATCGCCTGCAGCTGTTTGCTTCCTGCATCGAATCCTACTGCGGTAACCTTGCCTTCGCCAATCTTGTCCAGGCCTTCGTTTGCGGTAATAATCGCATTGGCTGCAAACTCGTTGGAGCCATAGATCGCAATCAGATCGGACTTCTCAAGGATGGCAGAAGCCACTGCTGCCGCATCCGCATCTTTTACTTCCGCCGGAATGCCTACATCGATAATGACGGGAGCGCCCTTCTTTTCTTTCTTCAGGCTGTCATGTCCTTCTACAGAGACCTTGTCCTCGCCGATTGCTGCTGTCATTCCGTCTACAAAGCCCTTGGTTCTCTCTACAATCGACTGAGAGTTGGATTCCTGCGCCACTACGCCGATTCTGACGGTCTTGCTTGCGCCGTCAATCTTGTCCTTGATCAGTTTGTAGGTTTCCGATGCCGCCAGCTTGCCTGCTTCATAGTTGTTGGTCGAAGCATTTGCCTTGATGGCTCCTTCCGGTGCATCCGGAACGCCGGAGTCAAAGCCGATGATCGGGATTCCCTGATCCATCGCCGTCTGAATGGAACCGATGCAAGCCTTCGTGTCCAGAGCTGCAAGACAGATCGCCGAAGGATTCTGCGCAATGGCTGCATTCAGGTATTCCACCTGCTGTGCGATCGCGGACTCGTTATCCGGTCCCTGGAAGGAAACTTCCGCATTCAGGTCTTCGCCTGCCTGCATCGCTCCCTTTTCCACCGCCTTCCAGAACTGATGCTGGAAGCCTTTGGCGATGACATTGATCGTCTTTTTCTCGCCGCTTGCCGACTGAGAAGATCCGCTTCCGGACTCCTCGGTCTGTGCCTGTGACGTGGACTGTCCCGCGTCGGAAGAGCTTCCTCCGCACGCTGCGAGTGACAGAGCCATCACCCCCGCCAATAGAGCTGTTACAATTCTCTTTTTCATGTTTTCCTCCTTTTTTATCCCTTTCTTTTTCTGTTTAGGATATCCATGTAAACTGCAAATACCAGAATAATACCCGTGATAAAGAGCTGATAATGAGACTGCACCCCGATGTAAGGGAAGCCAATCTTTAACACCGTCATAATGAACACACCAATGATCGTTCCGACGATTGACCCGACGCCACCCGAGAGAGAGGTTCCACCGATGACCACGCCTGCGATTGCATCCAACTCAAAGCCGTTACCGGTATTCGGCTGCGCCGTAGAGAACACTGCGACATAGGCGATTCCTGCCAGCGCGGCAAAGAAGCCGGAAAAGACGTAGGCAAGGGTCTCATATTTTTTTACATTGATACCGGAAAGTCTGGTCGCCTCCTTGTTGGAGCCGATGGAAAGGATGTATCTGCCGGTCTTCGTCTTGTTGAGCACCACCGCCATGATGACGGCACAGACGGCTAAAAGCAGGAAGCCGGTCGGGAAATTCTTGGGAAGTGGGCCTCCCTCCTTCGTAATCATGAAAATCTCACGGAACCAGGCGCCGTTTGCGCTCCCCTGCGGGAATGAAATCGTTTTGGTCTTGGAAACGATGGAACCCAGTCCTCTGGATACCATCATCGTGCCCAGTGTAGCGATAAACGCCGGTAGCCCCAGTCTGGAGACGAGGATTCCGTTGATCAGTCCAAAGAGCGAGCCGCACAGGAGAATGACGAGGAGCACCAGCGGCATGGCCAGCCCCTTCTCCATTAAGGTTCCGCCGATCAGCGCACAACAGATGGCCACCGTTCCGATCGACAGATCAATCCCGCCGGTGGCGATGACGAAGGTGACGCCGATGGCCATGAAGGCCACATAGTAAGCAGATTTTGAAATATTGGTAAAGGTAGTCGGTTGTAGGAACTTATCCGTCATCAGCGAGAAAACCACGCATATAACGATGAGTGCCGCAATTACCACAGCCTGTTGGTTTGAAAATATCTTCTTGATCTTCACCTTGATTCCCCCTGTCTGTTCGTAGCACAAGTCATAATGGTTTCCTGATTGACCTCTCCGATATCCAGGTCGCCGGTCACTCTGCCCTCACACATCACAATGATTCTGTCGCTCATTCTCAAAATTTCCGGAAGCTCCGAGGAAATCATGATAATGGATTTCCCCTCCGACACCAGCTTCTCCATCAGCTCATAAATCTCGCTTTTTGCCCCGACATCGATTCCCCTCGTCGGTTCGTCGAAGATCAGGATCTCCGAATCCTTTAAAAGCCACTTGGCAATGACGACCTTCTGCTGGTTGCCGCCGGATAATTTTTTGATGGTCTGAAAAACGCTTGGCGTCTTGGTCTTTAATTCCTGCACATACTTTTCGCTCTCTTTCCGACATTTTCCCTCATCAATGAAGAGGCCGTTTGTGAATTGATCGAGCGATGCGATGCAGGTATTTTCTTCCACCGACTTGTCCACCAGCAGACCGTATCTCTTCCGGTCCTCTGAAAGATAGCCGATACCGGCTTTGACTGCGTCCTCGGTAGAGCGAATCTCCACTTCCTTCCCATGAACATAGATCTTGCCTTCGTCCATGGGGTCGGCTCCAAAGAGAAGCCTTGCCACTTCGGTTCTGCCGGCTCCCATGAGTCCGGAGAAGCCGAGAATTTCTCCCTTGCGAAGCTCAAAGGAGACGTCCTTCACCGCCTTTCCTCTGGAGAGATGCTCGCACTTTAAGACCACTTCGGCATCCTGCTTCACGGAGGATGCAGTTTTCGGCTCCATGAAGACCGTTCTGCCGACCATGAGTTTAATGATGTCGTCCTTGGTGCAGTCCTTCGTGATGAGTGTTCCGACATATTCCCCGTCTCTCATGACGGTGACGCGGTCGGAAATCACATTGATCTCATCCATGCGGTGAGAGATGTAAATGATCCCCGTTCCCTTTGCCCGCAGGTCCCGAATGACCTTGAAGAGTTCTTCGATTTCGGACTGACTCAGGGCTGCCGAAGGTTCATCAAAGACAATCACCTTGGCGTCTGCAGAAATCGCCTTGGCAATTTCCACCATTTGCTGCTTGCCGACCGTCAGGTCTCCGATCTTGGCACCGGGTTCGATGTCTACGTTCAGCTTCTCAAAGAGCGCCGCCGCATCCTTCTCCATCTTTCTGTCATCGATAAAGAAGCCGTTCATCCGCTCCTGCCCGATAAAAAGATTCTGTGCAACCGTCAGGTCATTCATCATATTCAGTTCCTGGTGAACGATGGCGATCCCCGCCTCTTCCGACTCGGAAACGGTTTTGTATTCCACCTCTTTTCCTTCGAACTGAATGGTACCCTCATCCTTTGCGTAGATTCCCGTTAAAATCTTCATGAGAGTGGATTTCCCGGCACCGTTTTCCCCCATCAGCGCCAAAACCTCTCCCTTGTTCAATTCCAACTCGGCATTCTTCAGTGCAGCAACTCCGGAGAAAGACTTCTTGATATTCTTCATCGATAATAAAGCTGCCATGCCACTCCTCCTAGTCCTTCTTGGTACTGACCCTCTGCCCGTAACTCTTAAACTTGACCGCCATCAAATCCATCTCTTCTTTCGGGAGAATCACCGGTTCTCCAATGGCTTTGGCCTTGGTGTATACCTCTGCGCAGTACTCGATCTCTTCGATGATGTTGAAGGCGTTTAACAGATCCTGCGCTCCTGCAAGCAGTCCGTGGTTGGCCAGAATGACCGCCCTGCGATCCTTCATTGCTTCAAACGCATTTTTTGCCAGCTCCATGGTGCCGTAGGTCGCATAATCCGCCACTCTGACATTTTCTCCTGCCACTGCGATCATATAATGGGTAGCGGGAAGGTCCTGCCTGAGACAGGCCAGTACCGTCGCATACATGGTATGGGCATGGATCACCGCATCGATGTCGTCGCGATATTTATACGGCATGAGGTGCATCGCCCATTCGGAAGAGGGAACTCTCTTTCCCTCCACGACCTGGCCGTCCAGATCAATGATGACAATATCTTCCGGTTGTATTTCAAAGAAGTCGATTCCGGACGGCGTAATCGCCACCTGTCCGTGCGCCCTGTCAAAAATGCTCAGGTTGCCGCCCGTCCCCTTGGTCAGCCCTGCTTCGACGAGCTTCTTCCCGTACTCAATCAGAAGCAGTCTTTCCTTTTCCATTAACATTGTTTTCCTCTTTTCCCCCCAGACGTTTCGCCTGCGGATATATTTTCATGAGTCGGGTGCCGGGGATGCCCGGCACCCCATGATACAGGCTTGCCAGAAGCAAGACTTCCGACTTCCCTCACTTGTACAAAGGTTCGTAATAAGCGCAGGCTCTGTAATCCTGTCCCTATGATAGACTTCCCTTACTTGTACAAAGGTCCGTAATAAGCGCAGGCTCTGTAATCCTGTCCCTCTAAATCAGCGGTTCCGAAGCCGTTAAAGGCATGCGGTCTGTAGATGCGGTTCTCTTCCACGTTGTGGAAAGCGACCGGAATGCGCAGCATGGATGCCAGTGTTAAGAGCCTGTCGCCGACATGTCCCTCTACGGTAGCCCCGTGATTGGCACCCCATTTCGCCATCACATTGTAGACGGAATCCGCCGCTCCGATGCCGATCTTCGGTGCAAACCAGGTGGTCGGCCAGGTTCTGTCCGTTCTCTCATCCAGCGTCTTGTGCACCTCCGCATCCAGCACGCAGGTATTTCCTTCGATCACCTGCAGCGTCGGTCCTACACCCTCTACCATGTTCACACGGATCATGGTAACCGGCATCTCCGCCGCCGTCTTAAAGTGAGAAGAGAAGCCGCCTCCTCTGAAATATTCATAGTTGGCTCTGCACCAGTCGGTTGCCTCGCATAGAGCGGTGATATCCTCCTCTGTCAGGTTCCACCACTCCTTCATGGTGCCCTTCCCCGTCTCATCCTTTGCCGCAGCACTGGCATCCAGGCAGCTTGCGCCGGAATTGATGAGGTGGATGATGCCGTTTTTCGCAAACCCGGTCAGTTCTTTTCCCGTCACCCTCTTGACCGCATCGGGGGACCAGTAGGTTCTCACATCGGAAAAGATCGGCGCCTTGCCGGTGGAGAGCCATCCGAAGAGCATGGCGATTCCGTTCAAGGTGTCATTTTCAGTTGCAAAAGGCGTCGGCATCTTCTTGCCGTTCCAGTTGAAGCCGGAAGCCATGATTGCCTCGGTGAAGTCCGCATTCGGCAGCCAGTCTGTCCACATCCGCTGTCCCTGGAAACCGCCTGCGATGGCGTTTCTTCCAAGCGCTTCCTCATGCCATCCCAGTTCCTTTAACTTCGGGTTGCCGAAGAGGATGTCTCTTACCACCAGCGCATGCTTGACGCAGAACTCCCACTGCTCGTCGTCCGGAATGAAGCGGGATTTGGTGATCACCTCCGGGAAGTTCTTGCCCGCATTGGTGTCATAGCCCTCTTTACAGTTCTCTTTTACCCAGGCAAGCGCCTTCTCGTACTCCTCCGGATCGTAGATGCCGATGGTGATTCTTCTAAGAACCTCCGTCATATCCACCCATTCGGTTCTCATGCCCAGGTATTTCTGCAGGAAATCCACATTTACGACGCTTCCGGCAATTCCCATGGAGACCGCACCGATGTTGACATAGGACTGATTCTTCATAATACCGACCGAAACGGCGCCTCTGGCGAAGTCCAGGATCTTCTTGGCTACATCTTCCGTGATTCCGGTATCGTCCTTATCCTGTACTTCCGTTCCGTAGATCGAGAAGGCCGGCAGCCCTCTCTGCGCATAAGCCGCCATGACCGCGGCAAGATATACGGCGCCCGGTCTTTCTGTCCCGTTAAATCCCCAAACCGCCTTGATCGTATTCGGGTTTAAATCCATGGTTTCCGTTCCGTAGCACCAGCAGGGCGTGACGGTCAGTGTTCCGATGACATTTTCTTTCGCAAAAAACTCTTCACAGACGGCCGCTTCCGCGCCACCGCCGATGGTCGTCGGGGACAGAACCACTTCCACGGGCTCCCCGTCCGGATAACGCAGGTTCCCGGAAATGAGCTTCGCTGCGCTTTTGGCCATGTTCATGGTCTGCTCTTCTAAGGACTCTCTTACACCTCCCCATCTGCCGTCAATGGTGGGTCTGATGCCGATTCTTGGATGATTCATAATGCCTCCTTTTATTCTTCCTCTCTGATGATCTACGAATGATCTATTGGTAGCGGATTTTCGTTTGTACGAACCCGCAATGGATCCCCCAATCCCTGCAAGGATCAGATCCGGTTTCCCCGGTAATACTTGACCTCCGATGCCTCGCAGATCTTCTCTCTGCCTTCGTTCACACTTGCCACTTCCTTCTCATACAAAAGCGTTAACAGAATATTGCCCAGTGCGGAGCTTTCATAAGGTCCCGCTTTCACGTCCAACTGCAGCTTCTGCGCAATCCGGGCAGCCAGCACTTCCGACTTTGCTCCCCCGCCGATCATCTGCAGCTTCGTAAATTGTCTGCCCAAAATACGCTCGATGTCTTCCTTCACCTCTTTGTATTTCTCCACCATGCTGTCATAGATCAGGGTGAAGTAGGAAAAATCGTCCCTAAGCGCCTCTACCCCCTCCTCTTTCAGGAAGGCATCGATTTCTTTTTTGACCTGCACATCCTCTCTGCTGAAAACCTCAGCATCCATGTCAATCAGCGCTTTTCTGTTCCCGAACCCTGCACTTCTCGCTCCGGAAGCTCCTTCTTCCCCGTCTTTCCTTGCAAACTCCTGCTTCACGTAGGAAGAAATTTCTTCAAAAGAAATCTTTCTGCCAAGCTTTTCTTCCAACTGCGTCTTGTATTTTTCAAAAAGGTAGAGCCCTGTGATGTTTTTGAAAAAATAAGTCTCCGATCCATAGCCAAGCTCATTGGTCAGGTTGCTTTCGTATGCTTCTCTTTCCGTACAAGCCCGATCGACCGCCGTTCCGATTAAGGACCAAGTGCCGCAGCTCAGAAAAAGAGCATCGCGATCTTTCGCCACCTCCGTCATCAGCAGGGCGCTTGCCGTATCATGGCCGCAAACGGGAATGACATCAATGTCCAGCTTCCGCAGCCTCTCGCATTTGGCGTTTTTGGTGCTTGCTCTCCACTCGCCGGCCTTGACGATTTTCGGCACCAGTTCTTTTTTTAGTCCGAGTATTTGAAAGAGTGTTGCGGACACTTCCTTTTTGGTCAAATCGTAGAGCCCCGTGGTAGACCAGATGCTCTCTTCGCCGATCTTTTCCCCTGTCAAAAAATAATAGATCAGATCGGGGATCATCAGCAGCTTATCCGCCTTCTCATAAACATCCGGCTGGAGGGTTTTCAGGGCAAGCAGTTGGTAAACCGTATTGATCGTCATGATCTGGTTTCCGCTGTTCTGGAAAAGTGTCGCCTCCTCGATTCTGGAATCCGCCTCTTTCCTTCCGATGATGAATTTCTCATCCCGGTAAGAGAACGGTGCCTGCAGCAAATTTCCTTCCTGATCGATGAGACCGAAGTCCACTCCCCAACTGTCAATGCCGATGGCGCTGACATCCGCATTCTCCAGGATCGTCTCTTCGATTTTTCCTATGATTCCATCCCAGTCCCAGACCAACCTGCCGTTCTTTCCCTGAATTTTATGGTTCATCCGCATCACTTCCTGCGTACAGAACTGTCCGTTTTCCAGAAAACCGACAATTCCACGGATGGAAGTGGCCCCCATATCGAAAGCAAGTACCTTCTTCATCTGCCCTTCTCCAAGTTGTTTTCGCCCATCGTTTCCTGCCCCGAGAGCATCCTTTCTTTCGAAATTTTTGATGTTCTCCGCACTTTTCTCTAAAAAAAATATAGCATATTCAACAAAAGGATTGAATCAATGGACGTTACATTGAACAATTTCCCTTAAACTGTGCTATACTGTTCAAACGTGAACATTTTCGTTCAAATTGCATTCCATCTGAAAGCGCAAACCTCGAGGATTCCAACTGAACCGGAAATGTTTCCTATTGACTTCTTACGCAGAACCGGAGGACAGCATGGGAGTAGAAGACAGAAAAAGAGAAATTCTGGAGAAGTTAAATGCGCACAACGGGGTTGCCAGCATTCATTATCTGGTCGGGAAACTATATTCTTCCCGTTCCACGATCCGAAGAGATCTCATTGCACTGGAAGAAGAGGGCGTGCTAAAACGCTCCCACGGCTATGTTTCTCTGGTGACCACCTCCGCAAGCGAAAGCCCGATCAGCATGCGGCAGGTCGAAAATCTGGATAAAAAACAAAAAATCGCCAAAAGGACCGAGCCTTTTATCCGAGACGGTATGGTTCTATTCTTAGATTCTTCTTCCACCGTTTGTCAGCTCGCACCGATTCTAAAGGGAAAGAAGGACCTGACCATTATCACCAACGGAATCAATATCGCCGACGAGCTCTCGCATGCGCACAACCTGACCTGCTTCCTCTGTCCCGGCGTATTGAAACACAAGAGCCTATCCATCGTCGGCGAGTTCACTTCCCAGTTCATCAAAAATTTCCATGCCGAACTTGCCATCCTCTCCTGCAAGGCAATCCGTGCGGACGGCATCTTCGAAGGAGACGATTCCCAGGGGCTGGTCAAAAAAAGCATGATGGAGAACGCCAACCGGGTGATTCTTCTCTGTGATCATACCAAGGAGCAGGCCATCGGCTTCTTTAAGACGACCGGTCTGGATTCTCTCTCCTGCCTGATCGCCGATGCACCTTTTTCCGACTCTCTGCAAAAAACGCTGCAGAAACAGATCCCCAAGGTGATTTCCTGATTTTTTTACATTGGCATCCTTGCTTCCATCCCTTATGATGGAGGGTGTCGCCAGTGAGATCCATGAGGAAAAAAATGACGATCGATCAATCGTTGATCCGGAAAGAAAGGGAGAAATTACATGAAGAGTGATATTCAGATTGCGCAGGAGGCGCAGATGCTTCCGATTGCGGAGGTCGGCGCACAGATCGACTTAAGCGAAGAGGCACTGGAGGCTTATGGGAAATACAAGGCCAAGGTGGACCTGAACCAACTGCAACACCTGAAAAAGAAGGCGAAGCTTGTTTTGGTAACTGCCATCAATCCGACGCCGGCGGGAGAAGGCAAGACCACCACTTCAATCGGTCTGGCGGATGCCATCCATCGCTTGGGGAAAAAAGCGGTTCTGGCTCTTCGCGAGCCTTCTCTGGGTCCGGTCTTCGGCTTAAAAGGCGGCGCCGCCGGCGGCGGTTATGCGCAGGTTCTGCCGATGGAAGACATCAATCTGCATTTTACCGGCGACTTTCACGCCATCGGGGCAGCCAACAACCTCCTGGCTGCTATGCTGGACAACCACATCCAGCAGGGGAACGCACTGGGAATTGACCCCAGACGGATTGTATGGAAGCGCGCCGTGGATATGAACGACCGGGCGCTCCGACATACGGTGATCGGCCTGGGGAGTCCGATCGACGGCATCCCCAGAGAAGATTCCTTTCAGATTACCGTCGCCTCGGAGATCATGGCCATTTTTTGCCTTTCCCAAAATGTAACGGATCTGAAGGAGCGGCTCTCCCGCATCATCGTCGCCTATACCAGAGATAGAAAGCCCGTCACCGCCCATGACCTGAAGGCGGAGGGTGCCATGTGTGCCTTATTAAAAGACGCCCTGCGTCCGAATCTGGTACAGACGATCGAGCACACCCCCGCCTTCGTACATGGCGGCCCCTTCGCCAATATCGCCCATGGCTGTAATTCTGTCCTTGCCACAGAGTGTGCCATGAAGCTGGGGGATTATGCAATTACCGAGGCCGGTTTCGGTGCCGATCTCGGCGCAGAAAAGTTCCTCGACATCAAGTGCCGGGCGGCAGGTCTTGTCCCGGACGCCGTCGTCATCGTCGCCACCGTCCGTGCACTGAAATATAACGGCGGTACCGCCGTTTCTGAATTAAGCAGGGAAAACCTTTCCGCTCTCGCAAAGGGTCTTCCCAATCTCCTGCGCCACATCGAAAACATCCGTAACGTCTACCATCTGCCTTGCGTGGTCGCCATCAACGAATTCCCGAGCGATACGGAAGCCGAATACCGGTTCATCGAGGAAGCCTGCTACAAAGAAGGTTGCCTCTGCGCAAGAAGCGCCGTCTTTGCAAAGGGCGGCGAAGGCGGGGAAGACCTTGCCCGCAAGGTGATGCAGCTTTGTAAGGAGCAGAACAATTTCTCCTTCAGTTATGATAGCAGCGAAGGCATACGGGAAAAGATCTCGGCGATCGCCAGAAAAATTTATCATGCGGACGGCGTCACCTTTACCGCCTCCTGCGAAAAACAGATCGATCAGTTGACGGAACTCGGCTTCGCCCGCCTCCCCGTCTGCATCGCCAAAACACAGTATTCCTTCACCGACGATCCTAAGAAATTAGGCGCACCGGAGCATTTCGAGATTACCGTCCGTAACCTCTCCGTTTCCGCCGGTGCCGGTTTCCTCGTCGCCCTCACCGGCGACATCGTCACCATGCCGGGACTGCCGAAGGTGCCCGCCGCCGAAGGAATTGATGTAGACGAGAAAGGAAATATCACGGGACTGTTTTGAAAAGACATAGCAGGCGATGGGCGACAGGAAGCTTTCTGTCGTCCATCACCTGCTCTACACAAACAGAGGAAAACCGCTGTCATGTCCTAGGAATTCACATAACAACAGTCCGTCCGGTAGATTCCTCATTGCCGGGCGGACTGCTGTTTATCTCCAAATCAAACGCTACTTTTTATCTCAGTTTTTTATGTACCTTGTTCCTCTTCCACTTCCAATTTTCCGAATGGTGCCGCTCCTGACCATTTGCCCCAAAACCGCCTCGATCGTTGTAGCACTGACGTCCGGCAGTATTTTTCCAATATCTACTTTTGCTATTGGAGTAAGACTATTCAGCACAGTGGCTTCTACCCTTGCCTGCTTGGTTACTTTCCTGCTCCCAATCACTGCAAATCTCTTGTCCAGTTCTTTGTAGCAAGCATATACCGTTGTAATAAATTCCATGATAAATGCGGAATAATCCTGATTGTTTTCATGCCACCCTTCCGATGACTTTTTCAACGCCTCATAATAATTTCCTTTTCTCCTGTTAATCTGCTCTTCAAAAGAAATATACTTCCCTGCATCGAAACCATTTTTATAAAGGAGCAACAAAGACAGCAATCTGGAAATCCTGCCATTCCCATCCCTAAAAGGATGGATGCAAAGGAAATCCAGGATCACGCACGGAATGAGAAGCAGCTGGTTAATGCCAGGATGATCTCTTGCTTCCCTGTATGCCAATTCCAACTGCTCCATTTCTAGTGGTGTATCTGCCGCCGACGTAGGATGAAATCTCACGCGTCTTCTTCCATTTTTATCTTCCTCAATGATATCGTTGTCATATTCTTTGTATTTGCCTGCATGTGAATATCCCGCAATGTTCATCATAATGGAATGGAGTCTACAAATATCGGACTGACAAAAATCCATAGCCCCATATTCCGTGTGAACCTCCGCAAGAGCATCTCTATACCCGGCTATCTCCTGCTCATTATGATTCAATGGCGCACTGTTGCCATTGACGATTTCATGAATGCGCTCCTCTGTAGTAACAATGCCTTCTATCTCATTGGAACTCTTCACGGACTGAACCTTCGCTATCCCTTCCAACTCGCTGAATACATCAACAAAGTGTTCCTTCCGATCGGAGGCCATGACCCGTAGGGCATAAATATCCGTTGTGATGTTTAAGATTCCAGCGGGAAGAAGCCCATTCTGCAGAAAAGAATAATCAAATAGATGCATCGCCGAATCTCCTTTCTGCATAAAATATTGCCGTTTTATATGCAGAAAGTCAAGTTTTTATGCATATAAAACGCCCGTTTTATATGCATATAGCTTCTCCGGATTCTTTTCCTTAGCCGAGATGCCTCCGATCAATCACATTTTTACTTTGCAATAGCGTTTGTCACAAAAGGAAACTTTCTAGTAAGCTCCTTGTCCATCTCAATCATACTTAGAAGTCTGCTTGCAGCTCCTGATGGATGATTCGTACCCGCCTCCCACGCCTCCACTGTCTTATCTGATACTCCAATATAACTTGCAAATATTTTCTGTGACATGCCCGTTGAATTTCTAATCTTCTTGATCTCATCAGCTTCAAAGACTTTAACCGGTTCTACAGTAACCTTATGTCTCTTAAGTAGTGGCTTATCACTCTTGACATCAGCTAATACTTCATTTAATCCCGTCATTATACTTTCATATGCGCTGTTATGACTCATTTGATTCACCTCCAAGACGACTCTTCAATCCTTCAATCACTTTCCTGATGTTGTTTCGTTCCTCCCTGGAAAGATTCGCTTTTTCCTTCTTTCCAAATACTGTAATTAGATAGACCGTCTCGGCAAAGACGAAATCAACATAACAAATTCTAGCTCCACCGCTTTTCCCTCTATTTTCTAATGCGACTCTAGCCTTACGGAGCCCTCCCGTGCCCTGCATCACTGGGTGTTTATTCGGACACTTCATAATATCCAGTTCTAATAATCGTAAGTCTTTATCATCAAAACCCAATCTGTCCCAGTTGCGGGAAAACTCTGTTGTCTGTATAAATGTCCTTGTCATCCCTACTCCTATCATTTTAATATACTCCCTATTAAATAGGGGGTCAATACAATAAAAGTATGTACCTGTGCATGTAGAAGTTCTATCTACAGTTGTCCCATATTATCTATGGGTTATTATAATAAATTAGGATGCAGGTATCTTTTCCTGCACCCTCCGGTTTTGATTTGCCGACTTAAGAAAATCTTTGTGTAGCATAAAGTTTTGCATCTGCCCCAAATTTGCAGGCAGAACGTTCTCTTTCTTCATTCTCCTCAGACCAATTTCTCCTCCCCGCCCTCATAATACCGGAGCAGTGCCTGCGTTCCGAGATCTCCCATTCCCGCCTGCTCCAGTGCCTCGTTTTCCCTTAGAACGGTTTTCGCCACGGGAAGATCCAGATCTTTCTCCTTTGCGCCTTCTTCCACGATCTTTAAATCTTTCACGAAATGCTTGATAAAAAATCCGGGGGCGGTGTCGCCCTGTATCATCTTCGGTCCGTTCCCCTTTAACTGCCAGCTGCCTGCTGCCCCGTCCGCCAGCGCATCCGTGATGGTCTCTAAATTCAAACCGTAGGCCTTCGCATAGGTATAGGCTTCACAAACACCCGCCAGATTCGCCGCGACCATGATCTGGTTGACCGCCTTGGCATGCTGACCGGAGCCGGAAGGTCCGAAGTATTTGATGTTTTTTCCCATTGCCTCGAATATTTTTTGACAGGATTCGAAGTCTTCCCTGTCTCCCCCTACCAGAATCGAGAGGGTGCCGTTCTTCGCTCCGGTATCTCCACCGGTGACCGGCGCATCCAGAACATGCAGACCACGCTTTTTCCCTTCCTCGTAAATCCGTTTGTCCAGTTCCGGAGAGGTGGTTGTCATATCGATCAGGCAGGCGCCTTTCTTTGCGGAATCCAGAATGTTGCCGGAACCAAAGTAGACCTCTTCCACGTCCGAAGGAAAGCCGACGATGGTAATCACCGCATCCGCCTCCTTCACACAATCGCCGATGGTAGAAAAGAGTTCGATTCCTTCCTGCACCAGCTCCGCCACCTTTTCCGGGTGTCTTGCATAAATCTGTACCGTAAAGCCCGCTTTCTTAAGGTTCCGTACCATGGACTTTCCCATGATGCCGGCTCCAATAAAGGCAATTCGTTGCATCTACGTCCTCCTTCCCCTTTATAGCGGATTTCCCCTTTATAGCGACTTTCCCCGATAGAGAGCACTCCGCTTATTCAAAACACCGATGAATGATTTCACAGATCTGGTCTATCTGGGATAACGGTATCTTGTTGTCGCTTGGCAGGCACAGTCCTCTTGCGAAAATGTCGGCACCGACGTCGCCGCCTTCCGTCTCTCTGATATAGGCATTGCTCCTGGCTCTTCCGTCTCCGTCCTTCGTGATGAAGGAATGGGATTGGTAGATCGGCTGCATGTGCATCGGTTTCCAGATGGGCCTTCCTTCTGCATGGAAAAAAGAGAGGGCTCCCAAAATCTCTGTCGGGCAGCTCTTCCCCTTCTCCGTCCGGTAGAGGGCCTCTCTCTCGCTCCTGACCTGGGCACAGAGGGCGTCCCGGTCAATCAACAGGCAGCTCAACCAGTAATTCGGTACGCTCTTTTCCGCATCAAAGGGATTCATCGTCAACGGCAGATCTCTCAGGTTGTCTCGGTACCTCTCATAGATCGCCTTTTTCTGTGCAATATGCTCGTCCAGATATGGCAGCTGCCCCCTGACCACACCGGCAATCACATTGCTGATGCGGTAATTATAGCCGATCTCCTCGTGCTCATACCAGGGCGCATCCTCTCTGGATTGGGTGGACCACTTCCTCACCTTGTGCGCACAAGCCTCCTCATCGGTAAGCAACATCCCTCCGGAACTGCCGGTAATGATCTTGTTTCCATTAAAACTGATGGCACTGACATCCCCGAAATTGCCGATTTGTCTGCCCCTATAGGATGCACCGAAGGCCTCTGCCGCATCTTCCACCAGCAGCGCCCCATGCGCATGGCAGATTTGCATGAGTTCCTCGATCTTCCCCGGCACGCCATAGAGATGCGCATAGACGACCAACTTCACATCCGGATACATCTCAAACGCCTTCGCAAGCGCCTCTGGAGACATATTCCAGGTTTCCGCCTCCGTATCGATAAAGACCGCTTCCCCGCACTCGTAGGCTACCGGATTGATGCTGGCGTCAAAGGTCATATCAGAGCAAAAAACTTTTTTCCCTTCTAAGGTGCCATGTCCGGGGCGGGCTCTTCCGTAGAGCTTCTCCGCCGCAATTTTGATTGCCAGATGCAGGGCTGCCGTCCCGCAGGAAAGACCGACTGCATATTTTCTGCCGATTTTTTTGCAAACCTCTTCTTCCAGCACATCGACGTTTTCACCAAGCGTCGTCATCCAGTTGGTATCATAGGCCAACTTCATATATTGCAGTTCTTCTCCGTGCATGGTTGGCGACGACAGAAGCGCCCTTGGCGAAAGCTCTTTGATCTCTGCAAACCGCGGATCTTCCTGAAAATCTGTTTTCATTTTGTTCCCTATCTGTCCTTTTCTACTGCTCACATCCATTTATGACGTGGCTGTTATGATACGGCTATAATGATACGGCTATAATGATGCGGCTGTTATGATGCGGGCCATCCGCCGATTTTACAGATCAAGCACCTTGCAACCGCAACCGCTTATCCTTCGCCAAGCAGTTTCCTGATCCTCTCCATGGCTTCTGCCGTATTCTCTCTGGTCGAAAATGCCGTCAAACGGAAGAAGTTTCTTCCGCTTTCCCCAAAGCCTGCGCCGGGCGTTCCGACGACAGCGGCATCGTTTAATAAGAGATCAAAGAAGACCCAGCTGTCCGCCACCTCCGGGCAGGCAAACCAGATGTAGGGAGAGTATTTTCCGCCGGTGTAATAGATGCCCAGATCGTCCATCGTCTTCATGATGATCTTCGCATTTTCCTTGTAATACGCAATGTTGCTCTGTAAGGCTGCACTGCCTTCCTTCGAAAAGACGGCTTCGGCACCGCGCTGGGAGATATAGCTTGTTCCGTTGAATTTGGTCGTCTGTCTGCGCAGCCAGAGATTGCGCATCTGTTTCCCACCGCAGACAAGGTCGATCGGCACAACGGTATAGCCGCATCTGACGCCCGTAAATCCCGCTTTTTTGGAAAAAGAGCAAAATTCGATGGCACATTCTTTTGCCCCCGGAACCTCATAAATGCTATGCGGAATCTCCTTGTCTTCTTCCCCGATAAAGCATTCATAGGCCGCATCATAGAAGATCACGCTATCGTGCTCTCTGGCAAAATCCACCCAGATCTTCAGTTGCTCTCTCGTATAGGCCGCACCGGTCGGGTTGTTCGGGGAGCAGATATAAATCAGATCCGCCGCGTCCTTCTCCTCCGGCAGCGGGAGAAACGCATTTTCTCTGGAAGCGGTTAAGAACTTCACCTTTCTACCGCTCATAAGGTTGGAATCCACATAGACCGGATAAACCGGATCGGTGATCAGTACCGTGTTATCGTTAGAAAAAATATCCCCGATATTGCCGACGTCGCTTTTGGCCCCGTCCGAAATGAAAATTTCCGAGATGTCCAGCTCCACCTGAAAGTTTCCATAATAGGTCTGCACTGCCTTCCGCAGGAAATCGTAGCCTTGTTCGGGTCCGTATCCACGGAAGGTTTCCGCAGAAGACAGCTCCTTCGCCGCCTTTTGCATGGCGTCCGTTACCACACCCGGAATCGGCCTGGTCACATCCCCGATTCCCATTCGAATCAGTTTCTGATCCGGATTGGCCTCCTGCCACGCACTGACGCGGTGCGCAATCTCCGCAAAAAGATAGTTCTCACTCAAGTGATCGTAGTTCAAGTTTACCTTTGCCATTTTTATTCCTGCTGTCCTTTCCCTTTGGCGCCCTTCTCCGACTGCGAAAGCGGCGTCTCAAAACGATCCTTTCTGGTATCTGTCGGAATCCTAGTCGGATACTTCCCGGAAAAACATGCCGTGCAGATCTGATCGTGCCCGCAAAGTACCGGCAAAGCTTCCAGAGGTAAATACATCAAAGAGTCCGCTCCGATGATCTCCGCGATTTCCTCTACCGAGTGCTTACAGGCAATCAGATTTTCTCTGGAATCGACATCCGTTCCATAATAGCACGGGTTCATGAAGGGAGGGGAAGAAATCCGCATGTGAATTTCTTTTGCTCCCGCATCTCTTAACAGCTTCACAATTTGTGCACAGGTCGTCCCTCTGACGATCGAATCATCCACCAGAATGATTCTTTTTCCTCTCACCTCTTCTTCAATCGGGTTCAACTTGATATGCACCTGTGAAACGCGATTGTCCTGCCCGGGTGAAATGAAGGTTCTACCGATGTATTTATTCTTAATAAACCCGAGGTTGTACGGGATCTGCTTTTTTCCCGCACGGGTGGCAGCTTCCGAATATCCCATTGCCGCATCCAGTCCCGAATCCGGCACTCCGATCACCGCATCCGCATCATAGGTATCTCGTTCATACAAAACCGCTCCTGCGCGCTTTCTCGCAGCATGCACCGAGATTTTGTCTAACACCGAATCGGGCCTGGCAAAATAAATATATTCGAAAATGCAGTTGGTTCTCTCCTTCGTCCCCACCTGCTGTTTCAGGCTCTGTACCCCCTGGTCGGAAAACACGACCAGCTCGCCCGGCTCAATGTCCCTGACCAGTTTCGCTCCCACCGACTGCAGTGCGCAGCTCTCGCTGGCCACGACGTATACTCCGTCCTCCGTCCTCCCGTAGCAAAGCGGTCGAAACCCGTGCGGATCCCGCGCCGCCAACAGCTTGGTCGGAGACATCATCACCAGTGAATAGGCACCCTCCAATTCCTTCATTGCCTCCAAAACAGCTTCTTCAATCGAAGCGCTGTGGATGCGTTTCTGCGTCACGATATACGCAATGGTCTCGGTGTCGGAGGTGGAATGGAAGATCGCTCCCCCCATTTCCAACCTCTGCCTTAATTCAAAGGCATTGCTGAGGTTCCCGTTGTGCGCCAGTGCCAACTTCCCCTTGATGTGGTTGACTTCCAGTGGCTGACAGTTGGCTCTGTTCGTTCCGCCTGTCGTTCCATATCTGCAATGTGCGACCGCTATCTTTCCCTGTGGAAGCTTTTGCATCGTCTCCGGAACAAAGACCTCACTGACCAGACCCAAGTCCTTATGAGAATAAAAAAGTCCGTCATGGTTGACGACGATTCCACAGCTCTCCTGCCCCCTGTGCTGCAACGCATAGAGACCGTAATATGCCATCCTGGCCGCATCTGTCTGGTTGTTTGAAAAAAGCCCGAATACACCGCATTCCTCATGGATGCCCTGAAAGTCGCTCATCTGTTTCCCCTTCTTGTTCTGAAATAATACTCTTCCAATGTCGGATGGACCATCCTTCCCTCTTCGTTTTTCGGGCGAAAATACTCCTCTTCAAAATCATGCACCGACATCGGTTTTGCAAAGTAAAAGCCTTGGAACATGCTGCATCCCATCGCAGTCAGCAGCTCCACCTGCTCTCTGGTTTCCACCCCTTCCATGACTACCGGCATGCGCAGCGCACTTGCCATATCAATGACGCTTTGCAAAATCACGTGTCCCTTCTTGCTGGCTTCCGCCTCTTCGATGAAGGAACGGTCGATTTTCAGAATGTCTGCGGAAATACTCTTTAAGATCCCGAGAGAAGAATAGCCGCTACCGAAGTCGTCCATCTCAATGGCAAAGCCGTAAGCTCTCAGATTCCGAATCAGTTCAATGTACCGATCGACATTCTGCATGATCGTGGTTTCCGTGAACTCAATCTTGAGATTCTCCGCCTCAATGCCATTCTTTTCCACCAGGGTCACAAACGTATGATAAAGGTCTACATAGTAAATGTCACGAGGAGAGACGTTGACCGAGATGGAGACGTCTTCGTGTCCCGCCTGTTTCCAGGATGCCAGCGTTCTCGCCGCACAAGACCAGACATACTGATCCAGCTGATAGATCAGGCCGTTTTTTTCCAGAGAAGGGATGAATTCATCCGGCGACACCACTTCTCCATCCGCCTTCACCCACCTGGCCAGCGCCTCGCAACTGACCAGCTTCCCCGTCGGTGTCACCTGCGGCTGCAGATAAATGCGGAATTCGTCTACCGCCATCGCCGCCTTGAAATGGTTGATGACATCCTTTTCATGCAGCTCCTTTTCCATCATCCGGTCGGTATAGACCGCAATTCCGTTATTGGAATCCTGCTTGATCTTCTCGATGGCAAGGGCGGCCTTGTCACACATCAGGGAAATATCCATGTTTGGATCTTCTACGTAGTAAACGCCCATGTGGATATAGATGGTATAAAAGGTTTCCACGACGTCCCTGGACAGCAGATTGAGGATCTTCTGGTACCTCTCTTCCCGGTACCGTCCTCTTGTGGTCAGAATCACGAAATCGTCTCCGTAAAGACGGGCCAGCAGATCCTGCTGCGTCAAGTCGATGCGGAGAATATTGGCGGTGCTCTTCAGGATTTCATCTCCCCGTTTGGAGCCAAAAAAGTTGTTGATGTATTTGAAGTCGCGGAAGTTGATGCGCAAAATCACCCATTCCGCTGCGGTATCCAGAAACATTTTCTGCCTTGCCTCCAGATAGAAGCCCTCTCTGTTCAAGGCTCCTGTCAGCGAATCATGGGTGACCTGATATTCTCTTGTTCTCTCCTCTTCCCGCTCCAGTGTCCGGTCCTTGATGCGGAACAGATTGCCGACTTTCCGCTCTCTTTTGTCCTGAAGAAACTGCCTCTCCACCCTTAAATAGCGTTTGTTCTTGTTTTCTCCCCTGGTAAAATCCGCCGATCCGCTTCTGTCCTGCTGCAACAATCCTTCCTGCTCCCAGGATGCAATCTGCTTCCTCGCTTCTTCCGGTCCATCGATATGCAGAATCTCTTTGGCAGATGCATTGAGATAGATGCAGGCATCATCCGTATCGGTAAAAAGAATCCCGTCCGCCTGCGTTTCTATGCTGGATGCAATGATCTTATTAAAGACCGTCCCGGGGATATAGCCCATCGAAAAATACAAAATTTCCATCCCAAGGATGGTATTCCCCAGAAGGGAGAGGTTGATCGGAACCTGTGAAAACATCGAGAAGGCGTCCCAGACCGTCAGGACAAGAATGGTGAATAGAACCGGCAGGTACTGCCTCCAATAGATCTTCGGAACGGAATAGATCTTTTCGATCAGCTCCAACAGAATAATCGCAATGACGAAATAAAAGAAGCCCAGTCGAATTAACATATAGGGATAATAATGCAGCTGCCAGAAGGCCTTGCCCGCCACTTCTTCTACCGTGAACGCATGACCGGTACTGATCGAAAGGAGCATGGAGAGCGAATCCAGAAGCGTGATGAGAAACCACCCCTTGCGGAGCGTATCCTGCATCGGGGGACGGTTCACAAAGAATCGAACCGCATGATAGAGATAAAAAAGCAGAAAGTCCATAGCGGCGGCACTGATACCGAAAAAAACAGCGCAGGACATGCGCGAGAAGCTCATTTCATCGAGTGAATTCGCCGTCCCCTCTATGAACATAAAGATGAGAAATAATTTGATATCTTCCCTGATCGGCTCTCTTCTTTCTCTAATCACATGGATCAGATAAAAGAGCAACCCGGCGGTTCCTATGAAGAGCAATGCGACCACGTAACGAAGATCTGTTATCACCCTTTCCCCCTATCCTGCCGTTCCCTTGTCATTTTGTTGCAGCATCCATCCTTTTGCCACTACTGTTTTCTACTTCCCCATAATGTCCTTTTCCATGATGTACTTTTCCATGATGCTCTTTTTCGTGATTTACTTTTCCATGGTTTACTTTCCCATGATGAAGGCATGCCTTCTGTCCCCATAATATTTTCTCTTGTCCATATACATTTTTTGATCGACCTCTTTGAAGAGGGTATCGAACATTTCCTCTGCATTCTCATGCCAGACATAGCCGATTGCCAGGGAGATATCCTGTTTGGCGCAATCTCGTCTCAGGTCCTTGACCTTTTGTTTCACCCATTCTTCCGAAAGATCGTTTCCCACGGTTAGAAACTCATCCCCGCCCATCCGAAATACCGGGAGAGGTGCGAAGGTTTTTTGCAAAATCTCCGCCGTCTTGCGAATGAGGATGTCTCCTTCCTTATGTCCGAAGGTGTCATTGACCCGTTTCAAGCCATTGATGTCACAAAAGATGTAGCCAATGCTCTTCTCCGGATGAAAACTGTCCAGATAGGGAGAGAGCGCATGGCGATTGTTCAGCCCGGTCAGCTGGTCGATCCGACTCTGTCTCTCGATCTGCGCCATATTGTTCCGGTTTCGGAGGAGCGCCGTGATGAAATGTCCGAGCGTCTCATAGAGCATGGAGATATTCTCCATCCGTTCTATGGGGGGATTTCCCACCCCATAGAATCCGAGCCGTTTGTTCTTTTCGATAATGGGTCCGACCACCAGTGAGTGGATGTCCTGCATCCGAAGCAGATCATACATTAACGGATGGGCTTCTCTATAATCCTCCACGTCCTGAACGAGGATGTTATGGTCTTCATCGAATTCTCTGTACCAGGAATCAATCAAATTGGTAAATGGAAGATTTTTGAGTCTTCCGATCTGAGGCTTCACTCCTTCTTTGCACCACTCGTAGGTGTTATTGAAGGTTCCCCTTTCATTTTCTTCGTAGATAAAAACCCGATCACACTTTAGCTGCTCTCCCAGATAATGGAGCATGACCTCGATTGCCTCATCCGGATCGTTCTCGTTTAGGGCTACTGCAAGCGCCATATTGATCATCCGCTCGTTGGAGATCATGTTCTGCAGTCGTTCCGATTGCAATTCCTGCGCGTCAATATTGATGGCAATCTCTAGCAGGCGTCTCTTCCCATCTTCTTGGATCAGAGTGTCCTTGATGTCGTAATAATGTCCTGCTTCCGCATTAAAGCAGTCCCACTCATAAAACTCGCCTTCTTCCAACCGTCTTGCAGGGCGAAATGCAGCGGGACCTCCGAGCAGCTGAATCAGTTCCGCATACTTGCTTCTGCGTACCTCTTCGCCCTCTTCCAACTGCATCATCTTCCTGCCCTGGCGGTTCAGAAAAAGGAGTTCATCCGTTTCGGGATCGGAAATGGAGACGATCCCGGAGAAATTTTCAAAAATTTTTGCAATTCCATTCATGCCAAGTGATCTGTGCGCTGGTTCGCCAATTCCTTTCGTTGCACTTCCTGCAAGCAGGTGCACATTTAAGTATAACAAATTTTTCACATTCTGGAAATCGGCGGGAGGGAATTGCCCCTTGTATTCTCAAAAACAGGATCGTTCCCTCAATCCAGGATTCTCCCATCGCGGGAAATCGTCACGACCTGCCACGGGATAAACTTTTCGGATGCCTGCAACGCCTGTTCCGCCGCATAT
This sequence comes from Lachnospiraceae bacterium, assembly GCA_015258065.1. Classification (GTDB taxonomy): domain Bacteria; phylum Bacillota; class Clostridia; order Lachnospirales; family Lachnospiraceae; genus Butyrivibrio. Next base: position 89,799 of record JABZIZ010000002.1, read on the forward strand.
TGCAAACCGCCGCAACAGGGCACCTCCATGCGGACGATGGTGACGCTCTTAATGTCATTATTGCGAAGGATCTCCGTCAGTTTTTCACTGTAATCCACATCGTCCAGCTTCGGACAACCGATGATGGTTGTCTTGCCTCTCATGAACTCCTCATGCATGTTGGCATAGGCGTAGGCGGTACAATCCGCTGCAATTAAGAGCTTCGCTCCGGCAAAAAAAGGAGCCTGCTCCGGCACCAGTTTGATCTGGCAGGGCCACTGTGCCAGGCGGGACTGCGGAACCCTCGGCTGCGCATAAGCCGGTGCCCCCGGATTCTCTTCCTGCCTGCTGTTTTCTTCCCGATTCTCTTCCTCTCTCTGATTGCCAAACTGCATCATGGCACTTCCCGGACATCCTGTAAATTGCATCTTTTCTTCCTCCTGTTGTTTAAATTCATGCATTTTGAATTCATGCATTTCTCTCATCCCGACATTTCTTTTCTGTTCCTGTGCCGCCAGCACCGCTGCGTGATCGTAAGTCGGCGCTTCCCTCTCTTCAAAGGCAATGGCACCGGTCGGACATTCCGGCAAACAGTCTCCAAGGCCGTCACAAAAGTGCTCTCTTACCAGCTTTGCCTTTCCGTTTACGATGTCAATGGCGCCCTCATGACAGGCCGTTGCGCAAATGCCGCAGCCGTTGCATTTTTCCTCGTCAATGTGAATGATTTTTCGAACCATAGAACCTCCTTGTCTGACTTCCCGCTTCTGTGAGCCCGTCCGGTGCGAGGCTTCCCTCACCGAACAGCAATGCTTTATTCTTCCAGGCACCCCTTCCAGACTGAGGACTCCCCGCCGAATGGAAATGCTTTTCACCCGGATATCATGCTATAATCATCTTGTTTTTTCCGTTGCTATAACAACAATTTAACCCGCCACTTTGTTCCGATTGGATCTTTTCCGTCTTTTCGGCGCCCTCCAGGAGGCGTTATGGATTTTGATTTCTTATTGCAAACCCGTCTGTTTCACGGGCTGACTGCCCCCGAGCTTTCCGCCGCTCTTGCAGGGCTCCGGGCTTCTGAAAAAGTTTATGCCAAAGGAGCCCGGATTTTCAGTGCAGGGGAAGCGACCAATCGCTTCGCTCTGGTCCTTTCCGGTAGCGTCACCGTAGAAAGCAATGATTTCTGGGGCAACCGTACGATTCTTGGAAACATCGACAGGGGCCAGGTCTTTGCCGAAACCTTTGCCCTTCTTCCGGAAGAGCCGTTGCTCGTCGATGTGAATGCCAACGAAGACTGTCATCTGCTCTTTATCACGGTGGATGTTCTACTCTCGGGGGAAGACGGGGAGCGACCTTCCTGGATGCGCAAACTCTCTTCCAACCTGCTTTCGATTTCTCTTCACAAAAATCTGATGCTCTCCCGCCGCAGTTTCCACACAGCACCCAGGTCGATTCGTGCGCGGGTCATGTCCTATCTGAACACCCTCTGCCTCCAGACCGGAAGCGATACCTTCACCATTCCTTTTGACCGGCAGCAACTCGCCGACTATCTGAATTTAGAGCGCAGCGCCCTCTCCAAAGAACTGGGCAAAATGCAGAGAGACGGTCTGATCGCATTCAAAAAAAATCGCTTCACCATCCATTCAGACGGTGAAGCGTGATGAAACTCCGGTTTCAAAAATTCCCTTCCGGACAGTCCGATCCCCTGCCTTAGCTGTCTCATCCCTTCTCGCAGAAGTTGGATTGCATGACGCAGTCCACCAGCCTTGCGACGGAGCGCTTGAGGTCTTCGATCTTCAGGCTTCCGGAAGCAAGCTCCTCTCTCATGTTTTGATGGTCGTTCTCACACCCCGGCATCACCAGGTCGTTTCCCGCCCTCATGCATCCGCTTGCCGTGCAATCCGGGCCGTTGTGGGTGGTGGTCCAGTCGGTCATGATCAGTCCGCCGAATCCCCACTCCTTTCTGGCAACCTTGGTACAGGTGTCATAGCAGTTGGCGGCGTGAATTCCGTTGATCTTATTGTAGCTCGTCATGATGGCAAAAGGCGAAGAGGTGCGGACGGCAATCTCAAATCCCTTCAGGTAAATTTCCCGAAGCGCACGTTCAGAGAGGATCGAATCGCTCGCCATACGATTGTCTTCCTGATTGTTGCAGGCAAAATGTTTGATCGTGGTTCCGACGCCCGCAACCGACTGCACGCCCTGCGTAATCGCCGCCGCCATGGTTCCGGAGATCAGGGGATCTTCGGAATAATATTCGAAGTTTCTGCCGCAGAGCGGATTTCTGTGGATATTCATACCCGGAGCCAGCCAGAGCGTCACCCCGAAGTGAACCGCTTCATGGCCAACCGCCTTGCCGACCTTTTTTAGCACCTCCGGATCCCAGGTCTGTGCCAGCAGCGTTCCGCAGGGGAAGGCAGTTGCATACTGATAGTAAATCTCTCCCGTATACTGTGGCTCTTCCTTCGCCAAAAAACCGTCTTCCAGGCCTCCGAGAGGCGGCATGCTGACTGGGACGCCATTCTGTGCCCCATACTTCCTGCAAAGCCGAAGCCCTGCCGGTCCATCTGCGAGAGCAATTTCGGATAAGCCTTCCTCTTTGGCGCAGGAACTGGTCTGCGCAGCGGCACCGGGCACGATATTGCCGGTATCCCCCAGGCAGGAGGCCTCTCTTTTTTCCGGTACAAAGCCTGTTGCCAGCTTGATCAGCTGCTCCTGCGACAGCTTGTCCACAAAGTTCCCTGCTTCCTCTGAAAATCCAGGATCCTCCACCTCATACAATACCTTCCGCGCCTTGATGTCTCCGTCATGCAGGATGATCTCTCTGCCACACTCCATCGCTTCCCGGATCCAAACGTCTCTGCGCTCCTCCAGCTTCTTTTTCACTTCTCCTTCCGGCGTAAATCGCGGGATCTCCTGCTGCGGCTGACAAATATGTTCTACTTCATAGAAGCAGAGTTCATCCGTAACCCGAATCTCTCCCGCCGTTTCGGCTCTCTCCAGCGCATTCCCTACCTGCAACACATATTCGCCCGCCTTGAGAATATAACTCGATTTCGCTTCGGAAAAAGAAGCCAGCGCATACAGCGGGAAACGAATTTCGATTTCCTGTTCATCTCCGGGGGCTAACAATCTCGTCTTGGCATAGCCGACGAGCCTGCGCAGCTCTCCTCCTTCTTCTCCCTGCGGGCAGGAGGCATAGACCTGTGCGACTTCACGACCGCTTACGCCTCCCGTGTTGCGTACACGGACCGTTACGCCGATTTCCGGGTCTTCCGTCCCCAGATGATAATGCTTCAGTCCCAGTGTCCTCACCTCAAACCCGGTATAGGAGAGACCGAACCCAAATCCGTAACGCACCGGGACGCCGTAGGTGTCAAAATAACGATATCCCACATAGAGATCTTCCGCGTATATTTCATGATCCACATCGTTGTTGTTATGGGAAAAACTCTCTGCGTTCGGATAATCCTCATAGTTCATCGCCCAGCTGTCGGTCAGTTTGCCCGAAGGGTTGACCTTTCCCGTCAGCACATCCGCAACCGCATTTCCCGCCTCCATTCCGGGCTGGTGAATGTAGAGAATCGCATCCAGATTTTCGATTTCGTCCGCGATTTGTAAATCCACCAGACCGCCGGTATTCAAGATCAGCACCACATGCTGATAGTGTTTCGACAGCTGTTTTAACGAGTTTTCTTCGGTTTCTGTGAGCTGGTAATCGCCTTCCTTGTTGAACCGGTCGGCCCCCTCCCCTGCGGTTCTGGCAAGTACGTACAGGGCGACGTCCGCCTCTTTCTTTTCATCGACTGCCGTATCCGGAAGATCGCCCTCCGGCACATGGAAGGGTGTAGCGAAATAGGTCATTGCCACGGCATAGTCGCCGCCCCCATCCTTCTGTGCTTTTTCAAAAATCCCGTCTCTCCAGGCGATTCTGGCATCGTCATATTTTTTTTGGTAGCGGTCCAACCAGTCGCTCGTGGTAATCCGAAAGCCTGCGTTTAAAAGCCCTTCTCTGATGGAGACGGTGGGTCTGGAATTGACATCCCCTGAACCGGTGCCTCCCTTAATGGTCTTCTCTGCCCCCGCTCCGTATAATGCAATCGGCTTCTTTAAGGAAAGCGGTAAGATGCCTTCGCGATTGCGCAAAAGGACAAAACCTTCTGCCGCAGCCTCTCTGGCGATTTCTCTGTGCCTTTTCTCATATTCCCCGGATTCTTGTCCCGCGGTTCCTGTTAAAGTTCTCTCCACTGCTCTCATTGTTCTCCCTCCTTGCCATCACAAGCATTCGGTTCCAATGCGCTTATTCTAGCAAAAAGAAGTTCTTATTTCATCTGCTTCCCTTCTTTTTTTGTTCCCCTCCGGCAAGGATGAGGAGGACGGCTGCGCAACTACACAGCACGGCCGCCCCGGTGTGCATGGCCAGGTCAAAGCCGTCTCCGGTCAGCGCCCTGCGCATGCCGAGTACCGCCGGCGAATCCAGAAGAGATGGTTTCTCCGACTTCCCCTCTGTCCCTCTTCTGGCACCAAGTACATCTCCCCCCTGGGGCACGGATCCTCCCCGGATTCCCGGTGTTCCCGGATTCGTTCCGGGTGTTTCTCCTGACGTCCCCGGTGTCGTTCCTCCTCCCGGTGCCACATAGGTATTGGTGAAGGTGCAGGCAGACGCTGCGGGGAGAAGTTCCCCTCCCCGTTCTATGGTTCTCTTCCCGATCGTTTGGTGAGTGTTCTCATCGATGCGGATTTCATAGGTAATCGTATAACTCGTCTCGTCGTAGGTATAGTTGGCTGCCCCCGTGTTGATTTCTTTTAGCCGGTACGCATAAGTGCCCGCCTGGGTGAAGGACAGTGACCCTAAGGTCATCTCTTTCTCTGTTCCCGTCTGCAAACTGGCCTGTACGCTCTCTGCATTCAATCCATTCGGCATCGGCAAATAAGACCTGCCGCCCGGAAGAGTGTTGGGATCCGGAACTGCCGTCCATTCAAACACAAAGGTTTCCGGTCTGGCGTTGGCACCGCTCACTTTCTTATGCACGATGGGTGCATCCATCACAATCCCCGGCTTCACCAACCCGACGTCATAAGACTTCTCTTCCTTCTCCGACGCAGGAGATACCTCCAGGCTCGCCTTGTTTTGATCGGCATCCGGGGTAAAGACCATGTTGTCTCCTTTAACGGTGAAGGAGGAGTATGTATGCGCATCCCGGGTGACCACCACCTTGTACTGGTTTCCGGAAGAATAAGCTCCATTCACCAATCCTTCGAAGCGGTAGGCGCCGTTTCGATCCGTTGTCACTTCTTCTTTTAACACAGGATTTAAAGGATCTTTCACATCATACAGCTGCACCTTTACCCCGGCAGCCGCCTCTTCTCCCGCATCCCTTTTTCCGTTTACAGCGCCGTTCACATTTTGATCCACCCAAACTGTTCCTTTGATGATGCCGGGGCTTAACATCGCCGCTACCGGTTCTCCGGCAACCCAGGAGGTGGAGTTCGTGTATTTCCTGAGAAAATAAGGCTTCCAGACGTTTTTCGTCCCCATCTGTGCTTCCGTTACGCCCTCATCCACACCCAGATCGAAAACCGCCTGATAATCATCCTGATTCACGATCGCCTTATGGTCATCTGTTCCCACCCAGACCATTTTGACAAAGTTCACCGCTTTCCAGTCAGATGGGCTCCACCTGGACGTCGCACCCTGCTCGGTCCAGGTCTCGTCGTCCCAGTTCTCATAATGGGCTGTGGGATTCACGTTTTTGGCATAATAGACCCGAAATCCTTTCGGCACCCTGCTCAGTCCGTGCCGAAGTACATTGTTGTATTGAAATTTACCCTCCGGATTGATGGTATTTCCCCAGTCCTGATCCACTTTCGGTATCGGGAAATAGACAGAAAATTCCGTCACCGGATTGCTGGTAAAATTCTGTACCCTCAGTTTGTAATTGGCCTCTCTCCGCATCTTCATAATCGTCTCCGGATTACGCGGGTCGTAGGTTCTATACATGCTGTCCACTTCCTGCTCTTTCTTGGCGGAAGAAGAAACGGTAAGCTCCTCCGTCGGCAGGATCGTAATCGGATCCATCCTGCCAATCCATTTTCCCTTCGGATTGCTTCCCAGAAGCTGGTAATCATCCTTAAACAGCCGGACGTTATGATTCTCGCTCGCGCGGTATTCCACGGGGTATTTGGTGTCTGCATTGTATTCCACCCACATCAGATCCGAATACGTCCCATAAGGATCGGAGATCTTCGGCTTGTAATCGTAGGAGATCCAGGATCCGTTGTACTGGGAATCCGTCGATAAAGGCGTGTTCAGAAGCGACGCCTGCGACAGGACATTGCCTCCCACCAATCTGGCATCATATTTCTCCTGGTCCTTGATTATCTTTGTAAAATCCAGTTTATAGACCTTCCCCTTCGAATATTGGGCAGGTAGATTAAAAGCGGAAGCGGGTTTCTCTGTAATGATCGGCTGCGGCCCGTTCTCGTCTGACAGATACTTTTTGTTTTGGATCTGGAAGCCGCCTCCCCTCGCATAGTGCATCTGAATATTGGTAAAGTCTTCCCCATAAGGGCTGATCAGGTAGATGGCATCGATCAGCTGCGCATTCTGCGGCGTCCAGTCATGGAAGTGCACCTTGGATTTTATATGTCCTTCTTCTCCGGCTTTGACTTGATTATTCGGGTCATAATCGAGGGTATTTCCCAATACCAGACTCTTGCCTTGCAGTCCGTTAAAAGTCCTGCCCACAATCGTCGTGTACTCCGAGTTCTTCCCCTCCCCGCTGTTCTTTTCATCGCCTGGCGCGTGCGCAGCAGGCTGCGTGACATTGGCAATCTCGATTTTGTTCTCAATCTGTCCCGATGTGACCTCAACCGGGTCCCCCTTCAGGACCTTGGCGTGGAAGCGGTATAAATAGGATTCACTATTGCTGTATGAATTTTTGTCTCTCGAAGCTGCATCACTGATCAAGCTGCGGGCAGGAATCGTGTCCATCTGGAAGGTGATTTCCTTGAGATAAATGCCGGAATCTCCGCCAATCCCCAGGTCCTTCAAATTCAGGGTGCTTCCTCCGGTATAAAGCATCGGTCCGGAAATCGCCCCTGTTGCGGAATTCCAGGTTTTGACCCAGATGTCGCTGATCGTGTGATCCCCTGCTACACTCTGCGGGAGCCTCTGCTGCGTCACACCGATCATCCCCTTCTTCTTGACATCATAAGTGATCGTCACCTGCTTCTTCGCACTGTCCTTTAACCCTCTGTTGCCAAAAAAGAAATAGCCCGCACTGCGTTCCTGATTGAATTCGTACCCCGGAGCGCCCATATACAGGGTAGAATCGTATACCTTGCCATCCGTGATGCGCCTGGCATCCTGATAATTCACCAACGCATAGACTTCCTCATATTCTCCTTTAATCTCATAGGTAAGAGAAGGATATTTCGAAGAGTCATAGTTCTCATAAACCCCGGCTCCATATTCTCTTCCGTAATAGCGAACCTTCACATCATCGACGCTGATCGTCACCGGCGTTCCCGCCGGAAAATCCGCTGCCGGGAAGGACCACATCGGATACACGGTGAGCTCCTTCGGAGAGATGATTTCATTCCGTACCGTAAACGTATAGGCTTTATAACCGGTCGGTACCGTCTTTCCGCCCGGCGTGGTACTTCCGGGCGCTGTGATCGTGCAGGGGGCACCGTTATAGTCCGGGGTGGCGGAAGCACCCGATCCCGGGTTCGGATTCTTGAAGCCTTTAAAGACCGCCTTCTCCGGTGCCAGATAAGTAATGGAGTACTCCTGATAGGCCGTAGGATTTGTATAGGTACCACCGTTTGGTAAGGGCTTCACCCAGAAACTCTCGTTGCCGGACATCTGCCCACCTACTTTGATCTCCGGGATCAGAGGAGAATTCCAACTCTTTCCATACGCTTTCTCCTCCTCATATTTCATGGTGAGTTCATCCAGCTGATTCTGATTGTGATTGGTGGTTTGGCTGCCATCCGGATTAGTAATCGTAATCGACTGTTTCACCACAACGGGAGGCTCTGTCACCTTCGAATTGGGCAGTTTATCATAGAACCAGGCCGTTCCGCTTTCCCACAGCCCGCTGTTCCTGCTGTTTCTCCATGCCGAATAAATCGGCACGTCAAAAGCGACCGCCTTGGCATCGTTCGATTCCCCCTGTCCATGGAAGCGCAGCGTAAGCGTTCCGTTGTACTGTCTCTCCCCAAGAATGTTCGCTCCCACTCCGGATATGGTCTTCCCTGCAAGAGTCGCATCCGTCCCGTTCACCACATACTGCCTGGAACTCTGGACGTCTTCCCTGAAAGACAGACCCTCCGGCAGGGTGATCGATATCGTCTTATCCGTTCCCGTCCCGAAGCTCGCTGCCACATGAAGCGTCATCTGATCCTTATAGCCAAAATTCGGGATCTTCGCAGGAGCATCTTTGAGATCATAACGGACGCCCTTGTAAGCGATGTACACCTCGTCCAGCTTCGTCGCTGCCGAAGGCACACTTCCTGCCACGATCACGGTGCTGAAAGAAGACAGCGCAAAGGACAGGGTATTTCCCTCCCTTGTGACCGGAACCTTCTCCACCTGCGTCTGCCCGGTTTTCACAGCGGTAAGGACCTTTGCCGCTTCCGCCTCAGAGACCGGCCTGCCCTCATCGTCCATCAGATCCTGCTTCACATGGTACAAATGGAGCGGCTCCTGTGTCTGTTCCGGAAGCGCTGCGGAACGGATGGTGATTTTCGCTTCCTGCCCTGCAGACAGTTCTACCTTTTTACCATCTTCTACCACCTTCATATCATAGGCGACAAATGGCGTGAGTTTTTTCGTCCGGTTATGAAGAGAAAGCAGTTCTCCTGCGAGATCCGGCTTCACTTCACAAGCCAAAAGGGTTGCCCTCTTCGGAAGAGCCCCCTCTTCGGCTTCCAGTGTGATCTCATCCTGCCCAGCCCAGGTTTTCAGATAAATCTTCCCGCCTTCGGCTTTCTGAACCGTGACCTCTACCTCAGGAGCATCCAATCCCTCTTGCAACTTGTAGTTTCCCTCTAGCGTTCCTTTGTAATGGTAGGTTCCCGGTATCTGTGACCTATAGGTCAGGGATCCTTCCGCCGGCGCCCAGGTGATCTTCACCTGTTTCTTCATCGGCGTCTGTGTGTCGCTACGCCCATCGCCTGCATGCTCTGCTTCGGAATCTCCCTCACGCGTCTCAAACGGGGTGGTCTCCTGCTCTTCCTGCTTTATTTCCGGATCCACACTCATCTGACTCTCTGCAGATTCCGTTTCTTGTAGAAGACTTGCCCCGCCGGCTGCGGATTCGGTCTCTTGTGAAGTGCTTGCCCCGCCGACTGCGGATTCGGTCTCTTGTGAAGTGCTTGTCCTGTCGGCTGCGGATTCCGTTTCTTTTGAAGTGCTTGTCTCTCCGGCTGCGGATTCCACTTTCTTCCGATCCGTCTCCTTCACGGTCACAGAAATCGTGTCGCCTAAAAATTCCTCGATCGACTTCGGCGCCGTCTTTCCCGCTACAAAGGTAATGCTTCTCTGCAGCTGCGGGAAAGCAGTAATGACCCCTTCTTCTGCACCCTGTCCCTCGGTCTTGTCTTCGTTGTTTGCCTGCGCAAAACGAAAACCGTCGCTTACGTTCGCAAAAATCAGAACCGCCGCCGCGATTCCAGCCAACATCCTGCCTCTTGCTCTTCGGTTGTGATTCACTTTTTCCCCTTTCGCCCTCATGCAAAAGCTTTAACAATATCGAAAATGAACCTCCACCCCACCCGTATCTCACGGCAGGCAGCAGGTTTTCTTTTCCACCCTGAATTTTTAGTATTTTAATTTTTATCATACTATTTAATTCCAAAAAAATCTATATTTTTATATATGATGGTGCAAGCCATAAGCGAATTTAAACCATCACACGCCCCCCTGCAACAACCGGCTACCACCTCCTTTTTCCCCCCACGATCGTTCCGATTCGTATGCAAAAAAACTTGAAAACCGCAAGCTCTCCCTCCGCCTCTATCATGTATAATAGAACCGTTCTGCCCTGCCTTTTTCAACGGCAACCGGAACCTCTCATTCCCCGATTTAGAGTATTCCCTGATTTGGAAAGGTAAATCCATCATGATTGATATTTACTCGAAAGATAAAATTCAAATTCCGATGCCATGGCAGCCTCTTTTTCCGAAAGAGATGGTACAAGAAGCCATGAAGAAGAGCACACAGGCAAAGCTCAATCCAAGTGCTTCCTATTTCTCGTATTATCGTACGCACACCGCCATCTATCAGGAGACGCCTCGCATCCGTTACCAGGTCGCAGTTCCCATAGAACCGGAAACGATCGGGGAGCGTTGGAGAACCGACCTCTTTCGCTGCAGCTGCCCAAGGGGAAGGAAACACCTTCCCTGTCTGCATGAGGCAGCTCTTCTTTGGCAGGTCGAAAAAAATTCGTCCACGGGGGCCTTTACCGCAGAGGAAAGTCCTCATGATTATGTACACCGCCTCAACCTGCTGTCCTCCAGGGAGCGGTTGATCAAGGAAGAGGAAAAGCAAAAAGCCTTTGATCAAACGTCCTTCCCGGCACTGGATTTCTTTAAGCAGCGAAAGGAAAGGAGCGGTCCTCTCCTGTATGATATTCGCTCCGCTCTCTCCGCCTACCAAACGGATGCCTACAGCTGTGCAATGGCAAGGGAAATCCTCAAAACGGAACAGAGTTATGTTTTCTCTGCGCACGAGAAGCAGGAAAAGGATGGCAGTCGCTCTCTATCGGTCAATCTAAACCTGATCGATCCCGTGGATGGCTGTCGCTTTACCGCCGCATCGGCTGTTCTGTCGGCCGATCATCTGACTCTGACTGCCAGGGCGGGTTTTCGCAATGCTTCCGGATCCACCCTGCAGTTGGTAGAAGAAGAGCTTCACGCTCTTGCTCTTTCTTATGAAAATGTATCTAAGAAGGGGAATCTTCCGCAGTCTTTGCAGGATGACCGATCTTTTGAGGTGTTGGAGGATTCGTTTCCCCACTCTCTTCCTACCGTTCCATCTTCCTCCTCTTCAGAAGACGCCTCTACCCAGGAGACGGAAGAGACTTTTCTCAACATCAACGAACTTGTCCTCTGTCACCTGCTTTGGGACTACCTGGACGAACACAGAGAAATGGTCGATTTTACCGACCGGAATGCAGATCTTTTTTTTAAAGAGCTGGATAAAGCTTCCCAGATAGAAACGCAGAAGACCGTTTTGCCCGAGGAAGTCCGTCCTAAGACGGTTCTGCTCACCCCCAGAATCATCATCGAAGAAGGCAGCTTCAAGATTGCAGAGGGTGCCGCAAGGGCTTATATCGTTCGCAATCTGCAGAACCTGGCCGATGCCTATCGAAGAAAGCAACCGCTTGCGCTCTCAAAGACAAGCTCCATTGATTTTTCTCGCAACGATTTTACCGAAGAGTCCGCCCTTCTTTATGACTTCATCGGGCGGCGTGTAGGCGAGGTGATTGATGCGAACGAACGGATTGAACGAAAGAATTATTATTCCTATGTACGCACCCTCTCCGTCACCAGTAGTATGGATCTCAAGGGTGCCCTTTTAGATAACTTCTATGATGCGTGGGAGGGAAAAAACTGCGAATACAGCGATAAGACCAATCAGATTAAGGACAGCAGCATTCCGGTCGGCCACCGTGCGTTTCAACTGTCCCTGGAAACGGAGCGGGTACAGGATGCCAAAGGCGTTTTTGCCGGTGTCCGTGTGAAGGGTCTGATTCCGGTTCTCCTTTCCGGAAGCGGCTCTCATCGTTATATTCTGAATGCCGACGGCCTCTCCCGTGTCACGGAAGAGGAGCTTTCTGCCATGGCGCCCTTTCACTCCGTGGCGGATGCTTCCGGTTCCTTCCGCTTCCAGGTCGGGCTTGCCCACCTGCAGGAATTTTATTACCGCGTCGTTCCCAGTTTCCTGCAAAATCCCGGCGTTGATTTTCATGACAGCTGTGCAAAAGAGGCGGAGGGGCATCTTCCTCCGGAGCCGGTATTCGATTTCTATCTGGACTGCCTTGACCTGAATGAGGTCAAGGACAAGCACCTGCAAAAAATAGAGCAACAGGAGCGGATGAAACGGAAGAACGCCGCACAAAAGCAGGATCTATGCGTTCTTCTCCGGGCGGATGTCCGCTACGAGAATGCTCGTTATTCCCTGTGCAAAGCCTCTTCGCAACAAGAGGGGGCTCCGCAAGCCTCACACACAGGGGAGGCAACAGATGTTTACCGCGATACCACACAGGAAGATCGTGTCCAAACGGCGATTCAACGTTATTTTCCCACCTGGATGCCGGAGAAGCAGTCTTTTGCCACTTTTTTCACAGACGAAGAGATGTTTTCCTTTTTGCAAGGTGGGCTTTCTCTGCTGGAAAACTACGGAACTGTCCACGGCACGGAGGCGTTTCGCAGACATCACATCCGTAAGGTAACGCCGGTAAAGGTCGGAGTTTCGGTAGACAGCAATATCGTCAATCTGGAGCTCACTTCCGGAGAACTCTCTCCGGACGAGCTGCTGGAAGTGATGGAAAGCTATCAGAAAAAGAAGCGCTTCTACAAGCTCTCCAGTGGAGATTATCTGGATCTCACCGATGCGGACAGCCTCGCGCAAGCAGACCTTCTCATGAACGCATTGGATCTCTCCCCGGAGTCTGTGATTGCACATGGTGCCAAGGTGCCTCTCTACCGGGCGTTGTATCTGGACAAGCTGCTCGAAGAGCACGAAGCACTTGCTTCCTCCAGAGACCGGATCTACCGCTCTCTCATCCGCAATTTTCACACGATCGGCGAAGCGGAGGCAGAACCGCCGAAGACGTTGGAAAATACGCTTCGCCCCTACCAGTCTTACGGCTTCAAATGGATCAAAACATTGGAAGGCGCCGGTTTTGGCGGCATCCTGGCCGATGAGATGGGGCTGGGCAAGACCTTGCAAATGATCAGCGTCCTGTCCTCCTCCTACCTGGATATCGCATCCTCCGCAGCTACGCCTGCGGTGACTGCCGCGCTTTCGGACCCTGCTACGCTTACAACGCCTGCTGCGCCGATCACGGGAGGTACTTCCGCCTTTCAAAATACGAAGAAGGGGGAGCGTGCCGATCTCCTTTTTCCTCCTTCCCTCATTGTCTGCCCCGCTTCTCTTGTTTATAACTGGCAGGAAGAGTTTCACAAATTTGCAAAAGAGCTGCAGGTTGCGCCGATTGCGGGAGGTGCTTCCGCCTTTCAAAAATTAGAAGCACACTGGGCAGATCGCCAGATTTATATCATCTCTTATGACCTGTTAAAAAGAAATCTTGCCAGGCTGAATGACAAGACCTTCTTCTATGTGATCCTGGACGAAGCACAATATATCAAAAACGCGGGGGCTGCTGCCGCCAAGTCTGTCAAGACACTGAAAGCTGCTCACCGCTTCGCACTGACCGGCACCCCGATTGAAAACCGCCTCAGCGAAATGTGGAGCATCTTTGACTTCCTGATGCCTGGTTTTCTCTATGGGCGAAAAGAGTTTGAAAAAAAATGGGAGGTTCCGATTACAAAGTCCCATGATGCAGATGCCTCAACTCAGCTTCGAAAAATGACTTCTCCTTTTATTCTGCGTCGGAAAAAAGAGGAGGTCTTAAAGGATCTGCCCGCAAAACTGGAGGAAGTCCGTTATGTCCAGATCGAAGGCGAGCAGCAGAAGCTCTACGATGCACAGGTATTGCGGCTAAAGAACGCCCTCGGCGAGTGGGAGATTCCCGGTCAGAAGATGCGCGTTTTTGCGGAACTGACAGGGATTCGGCAGATTTGCTGCGATCCCTCTCTTTTATTTGAAAATTACTTAGGGGAAAGCGCCAAAAGGCAGGCCCTCAAAGGACTGATCCGCCAGGCACTGGACGGCGGACATCGGATCCTGCTCTTTTCGCAATTTACCTCCATGCTTGCCCTGCTGGAGCAGGATTTGAAGGAGGAGGGAATCTCTTACTACCTCCTGACCGGTTCTACCCCGAAGGAAAAACGGATTCAGATGGTCCATGCTTTTAACGAAGGAGCGGTTCCGATCTTTTTGATCTCCTTAAAAGCAGGTGGCACCGGCCTCAATCTCACCGGTGCCGATGTGGTCATTCATTACGATCCCTGGTGGAACGTGGCCGCCCAGAACCAGGCAACCGACCGTGCACACCGGATCGGCCAGACCAGACAGGTCACCGTTTACCGCCTGATTATAAAGGACACCATTGAAGAGAGGATTCTGGAGCTGCAGAATACCAAAAGAGACCTCGCCGAATCGATCCTGGAGGGCGACAGCACTTCTTTGTCTTCGCTGTCGCATGAGGAACTGCTGGAACTGATCGGAGGGTGATCTGCCATGCTGCGCTTGTTTATTTTGGAAGATGAAATCACGCAACAATTCCGGATTGAAAAAACAATCAACGAGCTGATTGCCACACGCGCCCTGCCGTGCAAGGCTCCGGAAACCTTCGACAACCGGGATTCACTGCTGCAAGCCATTACCGAAAGAGGAGCCCACCAGCTGTTCTTTCTGGATATTGAGATCAAAGGAGAGGAAAAGAGCGGACTTTCCATTGCGAGGGAGATCCGGAAGAAAGACCCCGGTGCAGTCATTGTCTTTGTCACCACCCACTCGGAGTTCATGCCAATTACCTTCCGCTACCAGGTGGCAGCCCTCGATTTCATTGATAAGACACTGGACGACAGGCAATTTTCCGCCCGCATCGCCTCTGCCATCGAATACACCTTAGAAAGTCTTGGCTCCCGTGCCTGTGAAGATGCCTTCCTCTTCGAAAGCGCAATGGCGAGGGTGCAGGTTCCTTTTCATAAAATTCTGTACTTCGAGTCCTCGCCTACCGTACACAAGGTGATTCTGCACACCACCGATGAACGGATCGAGTTCTATGCCGGACTCTCCGATCTGGAAAAAGCCGATCCCAGACTCTACCAATGTCACCGCTCCTTTGTGGTCAATCCCGAAAACATCACGAAGGTGGACAAGGTGGAGAGGGTGGCGATTTTCGAAAATCAGGAAAGCTGCCTGATTTCCCGCATGAAATACAGGGGACTGCTCAATCGCCTGGATGCCCTGCAACATCCGTAAGCAATCACCCGGAAGCAATCACCCGGAAGCAATCAACCGGAAAGGAGGATTTCACCTATATGTGGATTTCTATGAGTACGATCTATTTCAAAATAGCCGTCACGATGTTGCTCTTCAAGCACATCAACCGGAAAGCTTTCCCTCTCTTTACCTTCCTTCTGGTTCCGCCCCTCTTTTGCCTGTTATTCTTCCTGCTGCCCCCTGTCGGCTACTTCGGCTACTTTGCCTTTTTCATCCTTTACAGTTTCTGCCTGCATTCCGGACAGCCTACCAGTTCCAAACTGTTTGACGGTCTCTATCCCATGGTGATAGAGAGTCTTTTAGGACGATTTCTCAGCTTTTCCTTTTTTCCTCTCTTCGGTGTTTTCATCGATCACGAAACGAAGGTCAGCTACTTTGATCTCCTTGCGGAACTCCTGATTCTCCCCTTCTACCTCCTGTTAGTGAAATCCCTTCGCATCCGGTTGCAGGAACTGAAGGACGGCTTTGGTCACCGTCCGTTTCGGCATCTTTTGCACTTCATTAACTTTTCCATGATCCTCTATCTGATCCTGGTTTATGCCCTGGTTATTTTACAGAATTTCACTCCACAGGCAGACCTCTACCGGATGCGACTCAACGGATTTTACATGATTCTGTTTTTTGTGCTGCTTTTGTATATCAACTCCGCTTCCAAAGAAAGAATGGAACGGGAAATCCGGGCGCAGAAGGATAATCAGTTGCAGGCTCTGTCCGACTACAGCCACCATGTAGAAGCACTCTATAACGAACTCCGCAGTTTTCGTCACGATTACATCAACGTGCTCACCAGCCTGAGACTTGGTCTTGCGCAAAAAGATCTGGATGCCATTCAGCAGATTTATGATTCGGTGCTAAAAGACAGCGCAAAGTACCTGAACGACGATAAGTTTGACCTCGCCAAATTAAGTCGTCTGGAAGACAATGCCGTCAAAAGCGTTTTATCTGCCAAGCTCTTAGAGGCGCAGAACAAAGGCATTTCAATTTCTGTGGAAATTGAGGATGCAATTCATGATTTTAAAATCGAACTTCTGGATTTTATCCGGATCCTTTCGATCCTCTTAGACAATGCGATTGAGGGCAGCCTGACTTCTCCTCGCCCGCAGATCGCAATCGCCCTGATACAGGACGAGGACGTTTTGGTTTTGATCGTCGAAAACAGCACCGGACAGGAAAAGTTGCTGACAGATCCCCTGTTTGAACCCGGTTATTCCAGCAAGGGAGAGGGAAGAGGAATCGGCCTTGCCAACGTACGCCGGATTCTGGAAAAATATCCGAAATCGCAGATCCACACGCGCAGTGCTAACTTCCTCTTCTCTCAAACCATCCGTTTTTGCATTTAAGACGCTGCCCTCTGTTCCGATCGGCTCCATCCCCCCTGATCTGATCGCTCTGTATCCTTTTTTCGGTCGGCTCTGTTCCCGCTGTTCCTGCCGGCTGCACCCTTTTCTGACCGGACTTAATTCCTTTTATTCCGAACTCCACAGATAAAAATCTACCGTTCACGACAATCCGGGAACCGTTTCCGACAGGAACGGTTCTTTTTCTCTCCGTCTGTTATCATGAGTCCTGTCAACAAGCAAAACGAACGGAGGCTCACATGTTTGAAGTAAAAGAGATTCAGAAATCTTATCCGAATAAAGAGGTCCTGAAAGGAGTTTCTTTTTCCATCGAGAAGGGCGATCGAATCGCTTTCCTGGGGAATAACGGTGCTGGAAAAAGCACGCTCCTGAAAATCATTGCGGGACAGATCCCCGCAAACGCCGGCCACATCCAAACCTCTTTGGATTACCGGACTGAGATCGGTATGATGCCGCAGGGAGATATCCTGATTGAGGATTTGACCGTTTCGGAAATCGTAAAGCTGAAAGGTTGCATGAATCATCTGCCGAAAATCGACCTCGAAGCCGCACTCAAGAAGGTTTCGCTGCAGGAGTTCCGGAACCAATACGTGGGAGGGCTTTCCGGCGGTCAAAAAAGAAGACTTTCTCTCCTGCTTACGATTCTGAATTCGCCCAAACTCATTTTCCTGGACGAGCCGACCACCGGGATGGACTTGGAATCTGTAGATGATTTCTGGGCACTGTTAAAAAAAGAAAACTTCACTTCCCTCATTGTGACGCACGATTTCAACCAGATCGATCATTTTTTTACCAAAGTATTGATCTTAAAGAACGGCAGAATCGCCGCCGCAGATTCGGTGACCGACATTCACCGTGACGGAAAAACCATCGAACAATATTACCGCGAAAAAGTGGAACAGGAGGCTTAACCATGACTACAATGATTCAATTAAAACAGGTATTACGCAATAAACGCTTCGTCTTATTCACGATTCTGATCCCCCTTGCCTGGTACCTCTTTATTTACAATGTGCAAAAGGATGTCGTTCCGAATATTCTGCTGGGGATCGCCGTATTCATCGGCATTATCGGAAACAGTCTGGCCACCTTCAGCAAACGCATTTCCTCCAACATCGGCTTTTACTCCTTCGAGTCCAGCTTTTCCCGATACGGGCTAAAAAACTTCTTGTTGGATCAGACGCTGGTACAGGTCTTTCTGAACGCCCTGATTTTCGCCGTGGTACTGATTTTTGCGGTGCTGTATGCGCACTTCCCCCTCCACGGAAGCCTGGTGATCCAGTTTCTCCTGCTGAGCGTCATGGGCATTTACTTCAGTATCATCGGTTTTGTCCTGGGGGTGCGGGTGGATGCCAGGATTCTGGATACGGTCGGCTTTCCGATCATCGTCCTGGCAGCCATGACCATCATGCCCTTCGCAAGCTTCGGCGCTGATGGCTCTTTCATCAACGTCGTGACTAAGGTGCAGCAGTTTTTCCCGGGTTATTACTATTCTCACATGATCCAGGCAATCGCCTCCGGGACGGCCATTTCCGCCAAAGATATCCTCTTCTTTGCAGGGACGTTCGTCCTGGATCTCCTCCCGCTATACTTCCTGATCCCCAGGAAGAAGGTCGCCACAAACCGGTAAAAACGTCAATTGCTTTCCATGGCTTTTGCTCTGCTCTTCAAGCACCTCAATAATCTTTCCAACCCTCGACATACTTTCTCGTAATCCTCTGGAGGCAGCCTCCGAATCAGCTTCTTGGTTTTTTCCAACGGAAACGGCGCCTCCTCCGGTTGCAGATACGCTACATCCGTCACCCGCACGATCTTCTTCTTATTTTCTCTCCCCGCCGGAGCCCAGGCAAAATCTCCCTTCTCATAGATATCCTCATCTGCGAGATAGGTGTACTCCCTTCCCACATCCGAGAAGATCACCTTACAGAAGATGAGATCGGACTCCCGGCGCTTTTTCCGGTTATAAGCATCCTCATTGAAGAAATCCCCCAGCCCATAAAAGCAGGTGAATTTCCATACTTTCTCTACCAGTTCCGGAAAATCCTTCGGCAGACTCAACCTGTCATAGCTTCCATTCATCTGATCCAGCCTCCCGGACCGCCAGCGCATTTTCAGAGAATATTCTTTCACATCATCTGGATCGTCCACCGCATCCGGTGGATTCCCTTCTCTGTCTGTCAGGTCCAGATCCCCCAGCTCGTCCAGTAGATTCGAGATCCCTTCACAGATATGGTAGATGTTCGTCACTTGGCATTCTGGTGAAAGTCCATGCACATGCTTCATCGTCTCCGTCTTCCGGTCGATGATAAGACTCTCATGGAGTTCCAGGAAAACCGGCTTGTCACCGACGCCTTTCGGATAAATGGAAGTCTTCTGATGATACCGGAACTCCACTTCCTCGATCCTGTCGGGACAACCATCGGAGACGAAGAGATCCTCGATCCCGGTCTCCTCCCGCACCAGATCTGATCGCTCATTAAGATCATTCTGTCCAATTTTCAATCGTGAGGTCCTCTATCCTTGAAAACTCTTTCACATTGTTCGTCACAAGCGTACAGCCAAGAGACTGCGCATGCCCGGCAATCATCATATCCAGAGGTCCTATAGGAGCTCCCTTTTTCTCTAAGGCCGCCCTGATCTTTCCATAGCAATCGGCAGCACTGATATCAAAGTCTAAAATCTCAATATCTGCTAAAAGCATGCATAAGGCAAATCGGTTTCTTTCCACGGAAGCACTTTTCTCTACGCCATAAATCAGCTCCGCATAGGTGACCGAAGATACACATACTTCCTCCGAATGAACCTCCTGCAATCTTTGAAAGACCTTTTCAGGCTTATGCTTGATCGCATAGATACAGATGTTGGTGTCAAGCATATATCTCATAACTCTTCCCGCTTCTGTCTCACATCCATTGCCCTTCCGTCAGCCATGAAATCATCCGAAAACAGGTCAATTGCTTTCTGAAACGAATCCCACCTATTCTGCTTAGGAAGAAGAATCACAATATCGCCGATCTTATTCACCACCACCTCATCCGATGCAAATCGACATTCTTTAGGCAGGCGGATTGCTTGGCTTCTTCCGTTTTTAAATACCTTTGCAGTCATCATTATGATCACCCTCCTCACCTATAATATATATCAGGGTCTATACCAGCGTCCAGGAGATCTTTCTCTTCCCGTTTCGATATCCATAAAGAGCAGGCATGTGTAACCTTTCTACCTCTGATACTTTGTTCCCCTTCCACTTCCTACGATTGTAACGTAATGATTTTCCACCAGTTTCCTTAACAGTGCTGTTGTCTTAGATTTTCCGAAGGGCATTTCTTCCATAATCTCACTAATGGATTTCGGATGGTCCTTCCTTAATACATCATATACAACTGCCTCATCTTCATTAAGATTTATATTGCTGATTACGGGTAAGGTGACTTTAATGGAGTTCTCAAAGACTTCAAATATCGGTTTTTTGGGACTTTCTCTATAGGATTCTTTAATCCGAATGATTCCGGTTCCGAGAATTTCCACAATGTGCAAACGATAAAACACATTGCCCAAAATAGGATTTCTGAGCATAGAAATATTTCCCTTTAAATATTCTTCCTCCGAAAGTCCTGCCGGCAATCCTCCGGGAGAGCTGACTTCGATTCTATCCTCAAACATCAGTACGCGGATCTGTGCATTGACATCCCAGGTTCTGTGAATCAAAGCATTGGCAATGGTTTCTCTGAATGCTTCCTCCGGAATCTTCTCTACCTTTACTCTTTCCATTCCCCGGATTTCTTCATACTGATAATAATCGCGATAGATTAGAACCGCTTTCTCCAGTTCAGAAAGGATGGATTCCTGTTCCAATACTGCTCGCTTTAGAATAATGCTGATATCTTCCCCAAATCTGGCTACATCAATTCCGGGAAAATGATTGTGGTCCGCAAGGAGCTCTGCCGCATGATTATAACCTTCTCCATCTTGGTATAAATTAAGGGTCTTCAAAATGTCTTTATTTAAGGATTTTACCCCTATTTCCTGTTTGGCTCTACGTTCCAGCTCCGAAAAGGAGAGCTCTTGTGAATCCGCAGGAAGCTCTTCATAGTGAATATTTCTGCCCTGCAGAATCAATCTGCCAAGCTCCAGTTCATCCACTTCAATCGTAGCTGTATCATTTCTTCGATAAGCTTTGGATTTATAGGTATAGGGCTTAGCCCGTCCTGCTTCCACAGTAAGTGTTACGGTCTTATCTCTTTCATTCACTGATAATTCATACTGAGGCTGTGGGCGAATGGCATCATTCATTTTATTCTCTATGGCAAGGCAGGTCTGTACCGGATCCTTGAGCCCTATTATTTCTCCTGTATCTCCCACTCCAAATAAAATCTGTCCACCATCATAGTTGGCAAATGCACTCACCGTTTTTAAAAATGTATTGGATATATCCGATTTAAATTCCAGCTGTCTATCCTCTTTCATCCTGATTGCCTCCTTGTAGATAAAACAATCGTAATTGAAAACGGTCGCAAATGCAATCGTAAAAATTTACGACCGAATTTGCGACCGTTGCCAATCAAAACAATCCCCCACATTCAGCTATTCCGCTTAGAAAGTTTCTCATTCATGCGGCGTACCAGACGCTTATGATAGAGATAAAAACAGGACCAGATTATCAGGGCGATGGTGAGTTCCTCTGCCACCATGCTAATCACTACTCCTGTGCCAAGCGTTACCGGAAGCCAGCCGGCGATCATGGAAGCAAGCAGCATCACGGTACATCCGGTTCCCATGTGGATGAGCGAACGCATGACAAGCGGCAGGCGGTCATTATCGTAGATGAGAGCCGGAAGTCCGAAGCCTAATCCGATAACGAAAGAGCAGAGAACAAACCGCGAGAACCGGTAATTCTCCAGGTGAAAACTCCCCTTGTAGGCAAAGTCGAAAGCCACGCCCATCAGGCAGAACAGAAGGGCAGAGATCCCCAGTGAGGTAAAGGTATTGCGAAGGATCCGTTTTATTTTTTGATTCATATTGCCTCCTTAGAATTTAAAAAACGGTTTTGGACTGCGGGAAAGAGAAGGTGTTGCTGCATACAAGATGTGGAGAATGCCGTTTTGTAAACGCCGGGTGGATTCCGATGGCGCCTGCTGCTTACAGCTTTACAGTCCGAGGTATTGTTTGAAGCCAGGCAAATACTTTCTGGATACGTAGTCGGAGAGACCGTTTTTTAACTTCACAAACAAAGTTCCACTAAAGCCTGCTTCCACACTCTGTATACAGGCAAGACGCACAACCGTCTGTTTGGAGATCTGCATGAAATCGGCGCCAAGCTGCGCCGTAAGCTCGTAGAGCCGCCTGCGCGAGAGATATTGTTTCTGCTTCGTATAAAGCATGCAGTTCCCCTCCTCTACACGAATCATATAAATTTCCTCCGGACGAAGAACCAGCAAACGCTCTTCCTCCTGTACAATCAAGGGAGTGTCTCCCGCTCCTGCACCGAGGTAAGCGACGGCTTTCCTGACTTCATCCGTCACGCAGTTTGTATAAATGACGGCATAAGGTGGCTGGTATTCCTCCGACAGTTCTATCTTCACCTTCATCAAAACCTCTCCTTCCTGTTATGATCTGATCATACAGGATGGAGAGGTTTTTGTCTTTTCAATCGTATTAAGATGCAGAAATCGGCGGGTGAAATGCAAGGGATCTGGTTTACATCATCCGGAAGACGCAAGGGAACTTCTTTTATTCACTGCCTCCGGACCATTCGAAATGCGCTCTCAGTCCCTACTCCCCCTTCAGCCCCACCTCTTCCGGCTTCAGTGTGATACTGCCATCCTCTCTGACGAAGCAGGGAATTCCGATCAGTCCTTTTTCTCTCACTTTCTTGAACTCCGGGCGGCTGTCTCGCATGAGCAGGAAGGTCTTCATCTCCTTTACATGCGCCCCGATGTCCACCACATGAAAGTCTTCTCTTCCCTTTACCTGCTCCTCGACTGCTGCACAGTCCGGGCAGCTGGGCATTCCATAAACGGTAATCATACGCATCCTCCATTCTTTGTTTGATGAATCTGTTACATTCTATTCGGTATCACACCAGTTTTCTTAAGTAAAGATTGGGCTGATGTTCCGCATATTCCTCCAATTCTTTTGTAAAACCGCTCCTGGAATAAAGAAGATAGGACTCTCTTCTTGCGTCTCTGTTCCAAGGAACGCTCTTTGCCTTTTGCTGCAAGTCCCTGAGAACCTCCATCCCCTTTTTTTGTGTGGAATACTTGCACTCTCCAAACAAAATGTCCTTTCCCTCTGTATCATAGGCGAGTAAGTCGATCTCTACGTCTTTATTGCCCCACCACCGGCCAAGGCGGTTGAAAGAAATTTTTTCTGACAACAACCCCCAGGCATCTTGCCTGCAAATGTCTTCATACACAAAAGCCACATGCTGTTCTATAAAGTGATTTTCAATCTTATTTTTCACATCGTCGATATGTCCCGACTCAATCATCCCCTTGTTCGGATAAATGAAGCGAAACCAGAATGTAATGAAGTTGTCCTTGATCCGGTACAGACCGAGTTTGCTCTTTGCAGGGTTCTCCTCTGTCACAGGGACTTCGCGCACAAGCAAATCCAACTCGATCAGGTTCCTTAAATAGGCACTCAGCCGCGACTGTGAAACCTCCATCACGGTAGCAATTTTTCCCAGCTTATGATTCCCTGCGGCAATGGTTTTCAAAAGAGAAAAGTAGCTTCCGATTTCCGTCACTTCCTTTTGCAGTAAAAATTCCGGCTCTGCATACAAAAAAGCTCCCGTATTCAGAATGTGGTCCGCGATCCCCTTGTATATGTTTCTTTTCCCCTCAAACAGTTCGATGTACTTTGGCACGCCTCCTGTTACGGCATAGTGTTGCACACACTCATCCATGGTGAGGGTTTCTTCGAATTCGTGATAATACGCAAAATCAATTTGACCCATTTTGATCTGCGCCGTTCTTCTCCCGTAGAGCGGAGAGCTGTAATTGAGGACCTGGCTGGTCATCATGTGAATGAGAGAGCCACATAGGATCAGCATCACGTTTTCTTTTCCCAGGAATTGATCCCATATCTTCTGGAGAACGGAAGGGAAGGCGGCGTTTGCCTTTCCCAGATATTGAAACTCATCTATCACGAGGACGATCTTGGACTTCTTCGACTCTTCTGCGATCACCTGAAAGATCGGCTCCCACTGTGTGAGGCTTGCACTGCCAAGCAGCCGGTTTTGCAAAGAGTCCGAAACCAGCTCCTTAAATGCGTTTCGATTTTCCCCTTCGCTCTCTTCCGTTGCCAAAAAATAGATGGACCGTTTCCCCTCACAGAATCGGTTGATCAGAGCGGTTTTCCCCACTCTTCTACGTCCATATATGACAACAAAAGAAGATCCCTCTCTTCGATATTCTTTTTCCAGAACAGCCATCTCTTGCTGACGATCTATGAATTTTCTCAACTGGGACACCTCCGTGCACCGTTGTCATCCGGGTGATGATGTGAACCATATTGAACCATGAAAGATTTTATAAGGAATTGCAACGATTCCCTCGCCTTAGCAGACGCAATCAAATTTAATATCCGTATCTAATTATTATAATTCAAATTATTATAATCTGAATTATAACTTTTTGAGAATTTGAAAAACCGCTTCCTTCTTCCCCTCATCCACCGTCTCTGCTCGACCTAGGGCTCCGTAGCATCACAAGGGCCCCGAGTGCGATCTATGAACCTCCTCTACACGAACCCGGAACTCAGTCCTTTCCCCCCACGTCATAGAGAAAGGCATTTTGTTCTTCGAGCACCCTCACCTCCGTGTCCAGAATCTTCCGGATCTCCGCTTCCAGGTGTTCCATCACCTGTTCTTCCTTCTCTTTCGTCACCAGGTAGCGATCCGATAACAGTTCCTGCTCAATCCGGTGATTGATCTCCATGGAAAAATGAATCGTATCCATGTAATTGTCCAGATTGGTGATGATCTCCGGGATGTTTTGCAACAGGTACAGCTTGACATTCGGATGAGATAAGAGTGCATGGACCGCCTCTCTTTCCTCGTAGAAGGTGCTGTCCAGCTCGCCGGAGCGGTTCATATTGTCCCACCAGAGCATGGAATAAGGCGGAATAAAAATGCGGAACTCGGTATCCGGGTGGGCAGACAGCTCCTGTTCCAAAAGTGCAATATTTCCTCTTAACTCATCCTGATAGCAGTTTTCCGGCTTCTGTACCGGCTTTTTGTCCGTACTGAATTTTACCTCTGCATCCGGAATGCGGTAATATCTGGAAAGCACGGCCGCTTCGCCGAAGGTTTTGCCCTCCATCCAATTATAGGACAGGTTCTCGTCATAGGGGACCAGATAAGAATTGGCGATCATATAGGGAATCCGCTTCAGAATGACATCCTTATTCCAAAGGTACTGAACGTCGTTAAACGGATTGTCGTCATAGAGATACATCGGAGCACCGCTGCTGGCAAAGGTAAGCACCGGCTCTGCATGTAGGGCGGAGGGATCCAGATTGTAAAAAACCTGTTTTACCTTCCGGTGGCGAAACGCGCGGTCTAACAGATCACAGAGATCCGCCGTAGCACCGTAGGAGCGCACCGCCTTGATGATGGTGCAATGGAAATCCTGATTGAACCAGGAATTGTCGTTGTTCTCGACCACGCTGGAGCCCGCCAGAACGGCATCATAATCAAAATGCGCCAGGCTCCCGGGACACTGGTATTCCTTTTCATTCAGCACTTCTTTTAAATGAAACCAGGGCTTATGGTAGTGAAAAAAGGGATCGATCAAATAAACGAGCAGACCGCAAAAAAATAAGAGTAGGAAGAGGGTGACGAAAAGGCGCCTAAAAAAAATATGCCTTCCCGATTGCCTGTTTCTTGTTGTCAAGCCCTCCCATTTCATTGATTTTTCGATCCACTCCTGATCGTTCTTTTCCATTTCCATTTTAATCCCGAATCTCTCTCCTGTTTTTTAGAATTTGAAGTACAAAAAGGTGCTGACTCCCGTCAGGGAGCAGAGGCTGTACACGAAGAGGACTCCTACCCCCAGGGCAAAAGGAAGGGACCTCCATTTGGCTTCCTGTAAGGAACTTACCGTCTCGTAGGCGTCTTTTTTTGCCAGAATCAGGCAGAACGCCACGATCATCAGGAGAAAGAAGGTGGCTAAATAGACGAGATTCTGCCCACTCTGCGGTAGAAGTCTGACTGCAATCTGTTTGAACAGATAATTTTCCGGAAAATCCAGGGTCTGCACCATTCGAAGAAAGAAACCGGGAAAGGTGATTCGGAAAAGAGAGGAAAACAGCTGTCCCACCTGTGTCAGATTCTCCGCCCGGAAGAAGATCAGGGTCAGGAGAAAGAGGAGGAAGGTTTGAATCCTTCCCGCCATACCTGCGACCCCTGCTCTTTTCCGCGCTCCTTCTACTGTTTCCTGTGCCCCTCCTGCCGCTTCTTTCTTTTGATTCCTGCGTCTTTTTTCCATCCCGTGGGAGAGCACGACGAAGATGCCGTTGATGCCTCCCCAGAGCAAAAAACAGAGGGAAGAGCCATGCCAGACGGCACTCACTAAGAAGACGGCCAGGATATTCAAGGCGGTGCGCAACTCTCCCCTTCTGCTGCCTCCTAGCGGTATATAGACGTATCGGGTAAAAAAGCGCATGAGCGTCATGTGCCAGCGTTTCCAGAAATCGCGGATATTTTCTGCCTGAAAGGGTCTGGAAAAATTGATCGGTATCTGAATCCCCAGCATCATCGAGACGCCAAGCGCCATATCCGTATATCCGGAGAAATCGAAATACAACTGGAAAGCATAGGAGATCAGCACGGCAAGCGTCGTAAGCAGATCCAAATAGGGGGCGGAAGAAAATCCGAAATTCACGGCAGGTGCAAAGTGATCGGCCAGCAGCATTTTTTTGGCAAATCCGAAGGTGAAGAGCACAAATCCTCCGGCGATATCCGGCTTCACCCGCCCGCCTTCATTCCGGTATAGTGCCCCGAACTGCGGCAACATCTCATTAGAAAGCGTGAGTGGTCCCTGAATCAGCGTCGGGAAATAGATCACGAAAGCAAGATACGGCAAAAAGGGTGGGTGATTCTCCTTCTCCTGATAGCGGTCGATCAGGAAGGCAAGTTGCCTGAGCGTGAAATAACTGAGACCGGCCGGGAGCAGGATGGTTGCAAACAGATCCTGCCGCCCCGCAAGCTTCTCTCCCACCTCCGGCAGATATTTACAAACTCCCAAACTCCCTAAAAGAAGGAGATCTGCACTTAGTCGCAGAAAACGGCGTCTTTTTTTCTCCGCAAAAAAAGACGTATCATACAGTCTGCTGCAACCGTATACCAGCAGCACCTGCACGGCCAAAAAGACGGCATAGACCACTGCATAGGCGGCATAAAACCAGAAGGACATCAAAATAAGGAAGGCAAGAGCCGCCTTCCCCCTTTCCTTCTTGAGAAGCAGAAAATAGCCGCAATTCAGCAACGGCAAAAAAACAAGAATAAAAAAGTAGGAGTTAAAAAGCATACCTCATTCTATCACGGGTGCGATCGGCGCACCAGATCCATACTCTTCCTTTGCGGGAATGGATTTCCCTAGTATAATCGTAGAAGATTCGTGTCAAGAGAATCTACCTTTGATACCGGTTGACCTGCAGATGAATTTTTGAAACTGATTTACCCGCAGATGAATATTTGGTCTTTTACCTGCCGGTCGCATGAGGAAGGAGCCTTCTTTCATGAGCTACTCCAACGCGCTTTTTTCCGAAAAAGATATTCTATACCGGGACGCTTCCGTCCTGGTTGTACATAAGGCACCCGGGCTGGCTACACAAACCGCTTCTCCCGCAAGGCCCGACCTGACCACCCATCTGCTGCGTTTTTTGGCAAGAAGGAACCAAACCAGGAATCCCTATCTTGCCCCCATTACCCGCCTGGATCAGCCGGTGGAGGGACTGGTCCTCTATGCCGCCAACAAACAAGCGGCCTCCTTCTACTCCTCTCTGGTGCGCAGCCCTCAAGTAGTGCCGGATAAAGAAGGCTGCATCGTTCGCGCATCCGATGCGGCATCCGGCGGCGAAGATCACGTGATGCGTAACTCCGGAAAGGTTCTGGACGGGGAAGCCCGCAAGCTTCGCACATCCGGTACGAGAACAGGTGGCAGAATGACAAAGCGCTATCGCGCCTGGGTATGGGGAGCCTTTACAGCTTCGTCCGGTAGCCTCCATGATTTTCTAAGGAAGGATCCGCAAGCCTCTCGTGCAAATATTGTTTCGGAGGGAGCGGATGGCGCCAAGGAGGCTCTTCTGAAATACACCGTCCTCCGCGAAGATGTCGCTTTTAATGAGCCGATTTCTCTAGTAGAGGTGGAGCTGCTTACCGGTCGCTTTCACCAGATTCGTGCGCAGTTTGCCAATGCACATCACCCCCTCCTGGGAGATCTGAAATATGGCACAGACGCCTCCTTGTCGCTATCGCAACGACTTTCGATCCCCTATGTCAGGCTCTGCTGTACCTTTCTCTCCTTTCCCGATCCAGATCATCACCGTTCCATTACCGTAGAGAAGATCCCTGAAATCTACACTTGATTCCCGCCCCGGTTGAGAAGAAAAGAAGTCTGGACTTCCTCTTTCCCGCAAAGCGACAAAGCCTAGTGACAGGTAGCAGCTTCAATGATATATTCTGATGTAAGTATCGAGATTCGAATTGCATCCTACTTCGAAAGTGGCACAGTGGGCAGTGGACAAGCCCCCTTCTGAAAAAAAGATCTAAGGACCTGGCTTGAACAAAAATGTTTTTGGAGAAAAGCACTTTAAAGTAGACAAGGAGGGCGCAGACATGTATTCGATTGAAAACATCAGGGGCACAGACCCGGAAATTGCAGAAGCGATTGAAAAGGAGATTGGGAGGCAGAACGACCATATCGAGCTGATTGCCTCTGAAAACTGGGTCAGCAAGGCAGTGATGGCGGCGATGGGAAGCCCGCTAACGAACAAGTATGCGGAGGGATTGCCGGGAAAACGGTATTACGGCGGATGTGAGGATGTCGATCTTGTGGAAAATCTGGCGATTTCCCGCGCAAAGGAACTGTTTCACTGCGATTACGCAAATGTACAACCGCATTCCGGGGCACAGGCCAACATGGCGGTACAGCTTGCCGTCCTCAAGCCGGGAGACACCATCCTCGGCATGAATTTAAGTCAGGGGGGCCATCTGACGCATGGAAGTCCGGTGAATTTTTCCGGGACTTATTTTCGGGTGCTTGCCTATGGTGTGGATGAAAACGGCTTCCTGGATTACGAGGAAGTCAAACGTCTGGCGATCGAACACCAGCCGAAGATGATTATCTGTGGTGCTTCCGCTTATGGAAGAGTCATTGATTTCAAAAAATTCCGTGAGGCGGCGGATGCATGCGAGGCAGTTTTAATGGTGGACATTGCGCACATTGCCGGACTGGTTGCTACGGGAGAGCATCCCAGCCCGTTTCCGTACGCGGACGTGGTGACGACGACCACGCATAAAACACTGCGTGGCCCCAGAGGAGGGCTGATTCTCTGGAATGAAAAAGCGGAGCATTATCACTTTAATAAGGCGGTATTTCCGGGCATTCAGGGAGGGCCGCTGGAGCATGTGATTGCAGCGAAAGCGGTCTGTTTCAAGGAGGCGTTGCAGCCAGCTTTTAAATCATACTGCCAACAGGTGAAGAAAAATGCGCGTGCTCTCTGTGAGGGCCTGCTGCGTCGCGGGGTAGATATTGTTTCCGGGGGAACAGAAAATCATCTTATGCTGATCGATTTGACCGGCTTTGACCTGACCGGCAAGGAAGTCGAGAAGTGGCTGGATGAAGCACATATTACGGTGAATAAAAATACGATTCCGAACGAGACCAGATCTCCCTTTGTCACCAGCGGGATCCGTCTCGGCACACCTGCCGTTACCACCCGCGGAATGAAGGAAGACGATATGGACCGCATCGCGGAAGCCATTGCCGCGGTGATTCGGAACAAAGAAGCCGGTATTGCAGAGGCGACACAAATCGTTGCACAACTGACCGCACGCTACCCTCTGGATACCTGCTCTGTTACTTCCATCTGATTTTTTGTAACCGTGGGGAAAGCGAGGAGAATGATGCGCAAAACAAGAATGCCTTGGAGCGGGCTGGACCAAATTCCAAACGGACATACGAGCGGCAGGGTGATCGAAGGCTGCCTTCTCTTAGAAGGAGGCGCCTGGAGGGGCATGTATACACAGGGCGTTTTAGATGCCCTGATGGAAAGTGATCTTTCTTTTCGCACCACCATTGGAGTCAGTGCGGGGGCTTTGAGTGCGGTGGGATACCTTTCCGGTCAGATCGGATGGTCGGCAAGAATCAATCTGACCTACCGCCACGACCCGAATTATTACGGCAGGGCGGCTCTTCATGACAACCACGGGGTAACCGGCTTCGATTATCTGTTGAATCACCTGATGTCCCGGTATCCGCTTGACGAGCAGACTTTTTACAAAAGAAACAGAGAACTCATTGTTCTTGCGACCAACCTGAACACCGGACGAGCCCGCTGTTTTTACAAGAACCGTTATACCTCTTTTTACAAAAAAAGAGGGCTTAGTCAAAGAGACTTTGCCCTCCGTAACGATCACGGGATCTTCAAGGCCATTCAGGCCTCCGCCACGGTTCCCTACGTTTCCAGACCGGTGATGATTGCGCATGAACCGTATCTGGACGGCGGGTGCGCTGTGAAAATTCCCTACGCCTATGCTCGTTCCCATTTTCCCGGAAAAACTGTTGTGGTCCGTACGCAGGATCTTTCCTATCGCAGAAAGCCCAAAAAGTTTCGTGAAATCGACCATCTGCTCTATGATCGCTACCCTGCTTTCCTGAATACCCTTGCCAAATCACACGATTTATACAACCAGACGATTGAGAAGATGAACCGTGATGTAGTCTACGGGGAAACCTTTGTCCTCGCCCCGAACACTCCTGTCACAATCAGTCGATTTGAGGGCAATATGGAGAAACTGGGAGATCTTTATTTACGAGGCTAT
This sequence comes from Lachnospiraceae bacterium, assembly GCA_015258065.1. Taxonomy (GTDB): domain Bacteria; phylum Bacillota; class Clostridia; order Lachnospirales; family Lachnospiraceae; genus Butyrivibrio. The sequence goes on from JABZIZ010000002.1 coordinate 120,328, forward strand.
CAAGAAACCAAAGAAAAGATTCCCGCCCTGCTTGCTTATCTGCGGGCTTAGTCTTTTCTGCCGGAGTTTTTGTCTTCCGCTCTTACGCCATCCCTTCCAGCGCATCTTCCCCATATCTGACGCGGATATAGGATTTGATCTCCTCTGCACACTTTTCAAAGCCCAAACGCCTGCTGTCCAGGCAGAGATCGTAGTATAGGGCATTGGACCACTCTTCTCCAGAATAATATTTGTAATAAACAGCCCGGTTTTTATTGGTTTTCAGGATGTACTTTTCCAGTTCTTTTCCCCTGCGGTATTGCTTGAGTGCCGCCTGTTCCATGAGGAAGTCCATCGGCGCATGCACAAAGACGCTGACCACGTTTTCATAATCACGGAGTACAAAATTGGCGCATCTCCCGATGATGATACAGGACTGTGTTTTTGCCAGGTCTTTTAGGACATCCGCCTGTAAATTGAACAGATTGTCCCTGGAGGCGTAGTGCGGACTCTCCGGTCCCACAGTCTCTCCTTTATAGACGCCGCCTTTTCCCAGTCTTAGTGCAGCTCCTTCCAGCGTTTCATCCGCATCGATGAACAGCCCTTCATTGATACCGCTCTTCTCCGCCGCCATGCCGGAGAGCTCCTTATCATACCACGGAATCCCCAGCTGCTTGGAGAGCAAAATCCCGATGCTCCTTCCTCCGCTGCCGTACTGGCGTTCAATTGCAATGACAAGATTTTTTTTCATAGCTTACTCCCTGCCGATCTTCTATGCTTCCGGCGAAAGATCCGATCATCTTATCCTAAGTTCTATTCACCCAGATATGCTTTCTTGATCCGCGGATCCGTCAGAAGGTCTTTCGCCTGTCCTTCCATACGGATTTCCCCCGTTTCCAGTACATAGGCGCGGTTTGCAATGCGAAGCGCCTTGTTTGCATTCTGCTCCACCAACAGGATGGTCACTCCCTCTTCATGCAGCTTGACGATCATGTCAAAAATTTCATTCACAAAAATCGGAGAAAGTCCCATCGAAGGCTCATCCATCAGGATCAACTTCGGCTTTGACATCAGTGCCCTTCCCATGGCAAGCATCTGCTGTTCGCCTCCCGAGAGGGTTCCCGCTCTCTGATTTTTTCTCTCTGCCAACCTCGGAAAGCGTTCGTAGATCATCTGGATGGTCTGCTCGATTTCCCCCTTGTCGCTTCTGGTATAAGCGCCCATCTTCAGATTCTGATAAACCGTCATTTCTGCAAAGACTCTTCGGCCTTCCGGTACATGCGCCATCCCTGCCCGCACCAGTTCGTGACCCGGGACATGATTTTTGATGAGATCCCTTCCTCCAAAGACAATGCTGCCGCTCTTTGGATGAAGCAGCCCTGAAACCGTATGAAGCACCGTCGTCTTGCCCGCGCCGTTTGCCCCGATCAGCGCCACGATCTCTCCCTCTTCCACGTGAAAAGACAGATCTTTCAGGGCATGAATGACCCCATAATACACGTTTAAATTTGATACTTCCAATATCGACATATTTCTCTCCACGCTTCAGTGTCCCAGATAGGCCTGAATCACTTCCGGGTTGTTTAATACCGCCTTCGTCTCTCCCTGTGCCAGAACCCTTCCAAAATTCAGCACCGTCAGCTGTTCACAGATACCGGAAACCAGTTTCATATCGTGCTCAATCAAAAGAATGGTCAGGTCAAACTCCTTGCGGATAAAGGCAATGGTTTCCATGAGTTCCTTTGTTTCATTCGGATTCATGCCGGCCGCCGGTTCGTCCAGTAGAAGAAGTTTCGGCTTTGTCGCCATGGCGCGGGCAATCTCCAATTTACGCTGCTGCCCGTAGGGAAGTCCGGATGCCAGAATCTCCGCCTTGTCTTCCATGTGAAAGACTTTCAAAATGTCCTTCGCTCTTTCATCAATTTCTTTTTCCACACGATGATAGGGCGGCAGGTGCAGCAGATCCGATAGTACGGAATAATGAAACTGGTTGTGCAACCCTGCTTTCACATTGTCGATCACGGACAGACCCGTGAACAGGCGGATGTTTTGAAAGGTTCTGGCAATCCCCTCCCGGTTGATTTCCGCCGTTTTACGGCCGGTAATTTCCTTTCCGTCCAGGAGGATTCTCCCCTCGTCCGGCTTGTATACACCGGTCAGCAGATTGAATACGGTCGTCTTCCCCGCTCCGTTTGGTCCGATCAGACCGTAAAGCATTCCTTTTTCGATATGCAGTTCGAAATCACTGACCGCACGGAGTCCCCCGAAGGAAATGCTTAAATGCTCCATATCTAACAATGCCATTTATGCCACCTCCTTCTTTTTCTTGAATTTTGCAAGCAGGCTCTCTCTCATGGCAATGGCCGCGGGCGCCCAGTTTAAAAGCATCATCGCAATCAAAACAATCGCATAAATCAGCATACGAAGCTTATCCATTCCACGCAACACTTCCGGTAACAGGTAAAGTACAGCGGTGGCAATGACGCTTCCGCGGATATTGCCGATTCCGCCCAAAACGACATAGACCAGAATCAGGATGGATACGTTATATCCGAAACTCTGGGAATTCGCCATCATACTGGAGAGGTTATGTGAATACAGAACACCTCCCGCACCCGCAATCGCTGCCGAAATGGTGAACGCCAGCATTTTGTATTTGGTGACGGAAATTCCGGTTGCCTCGGCTGCAATCCGGTTGTCCCTGATCGCCATAATGGCTCTTCCGTCTCTGGAATGAATCAGATTCTGCGTAATCACCAGCACCAGAAAAAGGACAATCATGGCAACGGTGAAGTTGGAGTCCATAGGCGTTCCGGATACCCCGTTTGCACCGTTGATCAGCACCTTGCCGTCCGGATCCAGCTGAAAGCTTTCCATGCTCATCGAAAGGTGGACCCCCCTGCTGTCGTATCCCAGATAAAAAGCATTGAGGACATTTTTGATGATCTCACCAAAAGCCAGCGTCACAATGGCGAGGTAATCTCCCTTCAGCCTCAACACCGGTATGCCGATCAGAAATCCGAAGAGGGCGGACACACTGATTCCGACCACAAACGCAAGGAAGAAACGAAGTCCACCTGCCATCTTGTCTTCCGTACAGATGGAAAAGACGGCAGAGGAAAAGGCGCCGATACACATGAAACCTGCGTGTCCGATGGACAATTCTCCCAGGATTCCCACGCAGAGATTCAGCCCGACGGCAACAATTGCATAATATACGATCGGAACCAAAAGATTCTGCATGCTTCTCGACAGTGTTCTGGTCTGGATCAAAATTTCCACGAGGATGTAGGCAAAAATCACGATTCCATAGGTGAACATTTGATCTTTTGTGGCTTTATTCATCTTTTTCATTTTCATCAATCACACTTTTTCCTGAATCTGTTTTCCGAGAATTCCGGTCGGTTTGAGCAACAACATCACAATCAGAATACCGAACACGATGGCATCCGCGAGCTGAGAGGAAATGTACGTCCTGGCCAAAATCTCGACGACTCCCAAAACCAGCCCTCCGATCATGGCTCCGGGGATCGAACCGATTCCCCCGAGAACCGCCGCTACGAAGGCTTTGATGCCGGGCATTGCCCCAGTATAAGGAGATAGCGAAGGATAGGCGCTGCACATCAAAACGCCTGCAATGGCCGCCAGGGCTGAACCGATGGCAAAGGTCAGCGAGATCGTCCGATTTACACTGATCCCCATCAGGGTCGCCGCCTCTCTGTCCTCCGACACTGCCAGCATGGCCTGCCCGTTCTTTGTGTGATTGATGAATAGCTGGAGAAGAAGCAGAATCACGATGCTTGCCACAATGGACACAATGGTCACACCCTGAATCTTGAGCCTTCCTCCGGCAAGCGCAACCCCCTGCCAGGGAATCATATTGGTAAACGCTTTCGGATCGGATCCGAAGATCAACAGCGCAATGTTTTGCAACAGGTAGGACACGCCAATGGCCGTGATCAGAACTGCGAGGTTAGAGGCTGCATTTCGAAGCGGTCTGTAGGCAACCAGTTCAATCACGATTCCTGCCACGGTACAACAGACGACGGAAATCAAAACGCTGAGTAGCGGATTGACGCCATGCATGGTGGTCAGCACATAGACCACATAGCTGCCAACCATAATGATGTCGCCATGTGCAAAGTTCAACATTTTAGCTATTCCATAAACCATGGTATAGCCCAGCGCAATAATCGCATAGATGCTTCCCAGCGATATGCCGCTGATGAGATAGTTCAGGAAATTCATTCTTCTTCCTTATCCTTTCATCTCTATCATTTTTCGTTCTTTTTCTATGGGAAGCCCTCTCAAAAAGGGCGTATTTTTCTGATTCAGGATTCCGTTATACAAACCGAAGAGGGGTGCAGATCCGCATCCCTCTCCAGATGTTCTTTCCATTACTTGGATTCCGTCTCGCTTACTTCTCCATGGAGACGTACTTCCCGTCCTCTACCTTGAAGACACGGGGAGACTTACTCGGCTCGCCGTCCGACTGCCAGGTCAACTTCTCGGAAGTTACACCGGATACCGTGATCTGCGGAAATTCCTTCATCATCAAATCACAAAGCTCCTGATAACTCATTTCGGGAGTGGCCTTCGCCGCTTCACAGGCTGCCTTAATGGCATAGACGCCGTCATAAGCATCTGCTCCGAACTGGTTCGGTGTCTCACCGAATTCCGCTTCATACGCCTTGGTAAACTTCTGGGAAACCTCATCGCTGGCATCCGGAGAATAAGGCGTCATGAGCATCAAACCGTTCGCTAAAGACTGATCAAAGTTCTCTACGGTCAGGATTCCGTCCATCCCGTCGCAACCGAAGAACTTGGGCGCATAAGAAGCGTCTTTGCACTGCTGCAGGATCAAAGAAGCCTCCTGATAATAGATCGGCAGGAAAAGAAGATCCGCTCCCGCATCCTTGGCTTTTCCGATCTGGGAAGAGAAATCCGTCTTGGAATCTGCCGTGAATGCTTCCGCAGAGACAATATTCAAGCCGTCCTTCTTGGCTTCGTCCGCAAATGCCTTATATACACCGGACGAATAGGTGTCGGAGCTGTCATAGATAACGCCAATCTTGCTGCCCAGTTTGTTCTGCGCAATGTACTTTGCGGATTCCGCGCCCTGTGCCGGATCCGAGAAGCAGACACGAAATGCATTATCTGCCTTGATGCAGTCCTGCGCGGTGCCGGAAGGGGTCAGTAAGAAGATGTGGTCCTTCTCCGCCTCCGCTGCAACCGCAATCGTGCATCCGCTGGTGGTCGGTCCTACAAGGAACTGCATCCCCCAGTCCATCAACGTATTATAGGCATTGACGGATTTTTCATTATTCAGCTCGTCGTCTTCGTCTTTCTCTTCCACCTGATAGCCGTTAATACCGCCTGCGGCATTGATCTCTTTAATAGCCAGCTTGGTTCCGTTAACCACAGCCTTCCCGTATGCCGCTCCGCTACCGGTAAGCGGTCCGATCGAACCGATCTTGAAAACCGCTTTTCCATCTGCACTCTGTCCCGCTGCGCCTGAGGTTGCAGCACTGGCATCCCCTGCGGACTGAGACGATGATTGATTCTCTGCGCTGTTACCGCCGCATGCACTAAGCATCGACATCACCATCGCTGATGCGGCGATCACACCGGCGATCCGATTCAATTTCTTCATAATTTCCTCCTCTTCTTACATCTTTCAATTAAGCCTGTATTCTAATCCAGAGCCAAATTGAAGTCAATAGGAGGATATTACGCACTTGCATGTTAAAAAAGATCAACCCACCCTGCAAGTTTCCGTGGGTGCCTGGATGATAGGGGGATCAATCGATTCAATATTCTCTTGTCCGTCTGCTATTCTTGCGCTTGAATCGTCAGATTTTGAAGCGGTATCCCACTCCCCAGATGGTTTCGATATACTGCGGATTGGAGGTATCGTATTCAATCTTTTCACGAATCTTCTTGATATGCACGGTGACAGTCGCAATATCTCCGACCGATTCCATATTCCAGATCTGACGAAACAACTCTTCTTTAGAAAAAACATGATTGGGATTCTCTGCCAGGAAGGTAAGCAGATCGAATTCTTTCGTGGTAAACGGCTTCTCCACCCCGTCGATAAAGACACGGCGCGCTGTTTTATCGATTTTCAGTTCCCTGATTTCGATGATGTCATTCTTTTTGGCATTGTTTCCTACCAGTCGGGAATACCTCGATAAATGCGCCTTCACTCTTGCCACCAGCTCGGAAGGAGAAAAAGGTTTGGTCAGGTAATCATCTGCCCCCAATCCCAATCCTCTGATTTTATCGATATCATCCTTCTTGGCGGATACCATGATCACCGGCACATCCTTCTTCTCTCGGATATGCTTGCATACTTCAAATCCGTCCATTCCCGGCAGCATCAGATCCAGGATGATCAGGCCGTAATCTCCGGATAATGCCTGTTTTAGCCCTTCCTCGCCGTCGTGTTCGATTGTGACATCGAAATCACTCAGCTCCAGATAATCCTTCTCCAGATCTGCGATCGCTTCCTCATCTTCAATGATTAAGATCCTGCTCATGTTGAGTTCTCCTCTCTGCTTGATTCCTTTGCTTCGATTCATTTCAAACTTTCAGGCTTCTTGTTAAATGATACCGGCGTCAAAAAACCAGAAATTTCCTGTTCTCCTGATCTCCTTCTCACTTCTATCATAGAATCACCTACACCACCTCATCCTCGTTTTCCGGTCTTCTGTACTTACGCAAAACGATGTGCATACAGGTGCCTTCTCCTTCATGACTGGTTGCCCATATATATCCTCCATGGTCTTCCACGATTTTCTTTACAATGGAAAGTCCGATTCCGGAACCTCCCTGTCTGGAGTTCCTGGAGGAGTCCGTTCTGTAAAAACGATCGAAAATGTAAGGAATATCACTCTGGGCAATTCCTTTTCCGTTGTCCTCTATCTCAATCCGGATCGAGTCCACCTCATCCAGAATGCGAAAATCAATTTGCCCGCTTCCGTCCTCGCGTTCCAAATATTTCACACTGTTGCTGACGATATTGTTAATGACCCGCTTCATCTGCTCCGGATCCGCAATCACCTCCGTTCCGGGAGCCGTCAGGTTCACATAGTTGAGTCGGATTCTCCTGCTCTCCAAATCCATGCCGATCTCTTCGATGCAGTCACGAAAATAATCCGATACGTCGATTTTTCGAAAATGATAGGGGATGCGGTCATTGTCGATCCTGGAATACAGCGTCAACTCGTTGATCAGATTGTTCATATCGTTCGCTTTATTCAGGATGGTGCGGACATAGTGGTTCTGCTTTTTGCTCGTATCCGCGACCCCTTCTAACAGACCTTCCGCATATCCTTTGATTGCCGTAATCGGCGTTTTCAGATCGTGGGAGATATTGCTGATCAACTCATTGTTCTGTTTTTCATGCTCCAATTTTTCATCAGCAGATTCTTTCAGCCGAAGACGCATTGCCTCGTAATTGCGATAAAGCTCCGTGACCTCCTCGTCTTCCTTGCCATAGGTGATCAGATAATCCAACTCCCCGTCTCCTATATGTTTCATGGCCTCGTTGAGCTCCCGAATCGGTCTGAAAAGACTCATTCGTATCCATAAAACCAGCGCAATCGAGGTGAGAATCAGGATCAGCGTAATGGCAATCGCCATGTAAAAGATCAAATGCCGCATTTGGGGAGACATCTGATAGCCCCCATTCCTGCGAACCAGTATGTCTGCCGCATAATAAGACAGTGCAATCATACTGATTGGGAGCACCACCATGATCACCGCCGTCGTGATCAATTTTGTTCGAAGTCGCATGCTCGTTTCCTTAATTTACAGTATAGCAGATTTCACTGATTTTTTTGAAAATATTCAGACAGGCCTGCAAATTCTTCCAAAGTCAGCGCCTCTCCCCTGATATTTTCCGGTTTTCCTAACAGAGCGATCGCACTTTTGATCTTCTCCTTGGGAAAAGAGCCTGAAAGACTGTTGACCAGGGTTTTTCTTCTCTGTCCGAAAGCTTCTCTGATCATCCGGAACAGTAGCTCCCTGTCCTTTACAACCACGGGTGCCTTTTGCCTTTTTCGCAGTAAAATAACTGCACTTTCCACCTTCGGCGCCGGTAAAAAAGAGGTGGCGGGTACACTACAGACAAATTCCGGCTCCGCATAATATTGCACCGCAAGCGACAGCTCCCCGTAGTCCTTCCCTCCGGGGCCTGCGCACATGCGCTGTGCCAGCTCCTTCTGCACCATGACTGTAAGCGAAGCGGGTGCAGGCTCCTTCTCTAACAATTTCATGATGATCGGCGTCGTGATGTAGTAGGGAAGATTCGCCACCACCTTTAACGGATTTCCCTCGTTTTTTTCTTCCATGATCTTTTGCAGATCCGTTTTCAAGATATCTTCGTTTCGGATGGTGACGTTTCCGTAATCGGCTAGCGTTTCCTCCAGCACCGGAATCAGCGTCCCGTCAATCTCAACTGCGACCACGCTTCCCGCTTTCTCTGCCAGATACTGTGTCAGTGTCCCGATTCCGGGTCCAATCTCCAGCACACAATCCTCTTTGGTCAGATCAGACGCTTCTACGATTTGCTGGAGAACTCCCTCATCGATCAGAAAGTTCTGACCGAATTTCTTTTTCATTTGAAGCCGGTGTCTGCGAACGACTTCCCGTGTTTCCTTTGCACACCCAAGACTTGCCGCCATATACCGTTCCTTCTGCCCCTCTCTCTTCGTCAACCTATTCTTCTATTCCTCGATGTGGAAAAGCGATCTTGCATTCTCATTTACAGTTTCCAGAACCTTTTCTGCAGAGATTCCTTTGATTTCTGCTATGGCTTTTACCACATACGATAGATAGGCAGAACTATTTCTCTTCCCCCGGAATGGCTCCGGCGTCAGATAGGGCGCATCCGTTTCCAACAGGATGCGGGAAAGCGGCATATACTCCACCACTTCTTTGATCTTTTGTGCATTTTTAAATGTCAGTACCCCACCGATTCCAAGATGAAATCCCAGCTCCAGAAACTCTCTTGCACTCTCCCTGGAATAGGAAAAACAGTGAATGTCTCCTCCATTTGCTGCGGCGTCCGTTCTTTTTAACAAGTCAAGGGTGTCCTTTGCCGCATCCCTGGAGTGAATAACGATAGGAAGCGCAAGCTCCTTCGCCACCTCAATTTGCTCTTCCAGCGCTCTTTGCTGTACCTCTCTTGGAGGATCCGGGTAATGATAATCCAAACCGATCTCCCCGATGGCAACGATCCGTTTGGGATTCTCCCTCTTTTTTCGGCAAAGAACCTCTCCGACTTTACCCGACCACTCTTTCGCATTTTCCGGATGAATTCCCAGCGCCGCATAAAAAACCGGACTCTCGCCCTGCGTACTCTCTCCATCCTCTCCTCTCGTCCGGTGCACCAGTGACAGGATCTTCTCAAAGCTTGCCAAATCGCTTGCCGCATCGATTACCTGCGTCACTCCGGAGGCCCGCAGTGCCCTGAGCACCTCCTCCCGGTCGCAATCGTATGCCGTATCATCATAATGTGCATGCGTATCTATCATCATAAATCCCAGTATAGCAATTCTTTTTGAAAAAATCCTCATTTTTTTTGAGATTTTCTTTTTTTTGTAAAAATAGGGCTTGCAATTCGAAACTTATTGTAGTAGAATCTCTTTTGTTGTCACGGAACACAACTAAATCACCTGCGTCTCTAGCTCAGTTGGTAGAGCACCTGACTCTTAATCAGGTTGTCCAGGGTTCGAGACCCTGGAGACGCAATCAACAGCACCGCTTTTGAAGATTTGAATCTTTGGGAGCGGTGTTAGTTTGTGATTACAAGTGACACAAAATACCCACTCATGGCAAACTTGTTTGACTATGAGTGGGTATTTTAGTGGCACGCACCAACATGAGGAAGTAGCGGGGCAGGGGCCCCGTGGATTCCGAATGTTGGTAGGATTGCGGGAGTGCGTAGCACGGAGCAATCCGTAATCACAACATTACCCGGTTTATTTTAGTGGCACGCACCGACATGATGGAAGCATATCCGAATGTTGGTAGGATTCGAAGCAATCCGTAGTAATCACAACATTACCTGGCTTATTTTAGTGGCACGCACCAACATGAGGCAGCCCATCCTCATGGTGAAATCGTCACGATTCCGGCTTCGCCTTTTCCGGATGTTCCAGGGCTTCCCTCATGGTGCGCCATCCGAGGAGAGCACACTTCACACGGGCAGGCATGTGTGAAACGTCTTTAAGCGCTGCTGCCTCATCCAGTTCCTCTTCCAGCTTCTCCTCGTTTTCCTCTTCCCCATGAATCATGCCGAAAAAGAGCTTCGCCTTCTGGAGCGCCACCTCCTTCGACTCCCCGATCACCTGGTCCAACATCATATCCACCGAAGCCTGGGAAATCGCACACCCTGTCCCGTCAAAGGAACCGTCTTTCACGACGTCTCCCTCTAATTTGAAATACAGGGTAATGTCGTCTCCGCAGCTGGGATTAATCCCCTGCAGCACCAGATCCGCATCCTCCATTTTACCTCTGTGTGAAGGATGCAGATTGTGTTCGTTCACAATTTCTCTGTATAACTGTTTAAGCTCCATATCCCATTACCTTTCTAACACCCGAAACCACTTCAAGGAAGCGGTCTACTTCCTCTTCGGTATTATAAAAATACAAGCTGGCTCTTGCTGTGGAGCCCACCTTAAGGAACTGCATGAGGGGCTGCGCACAGTGATGTCCTGCCCGGATGCATACATGATCCTCGTTCAGGACAGACGAAATATCATGCGGATGCACGCCCTCCATGGTGAAGGTGACAATGCCGGAATGCTTAGACGGATCCTTGGAACCGTAGACATGAATATAGTCCATTTGCTTCAGACCATCCATCAGGCGCTTTGTCAGCTTCTCCTCCTGCTCCATGACGTCCTTGAATCCGACTTCCTGTAAATACCGGATTGCCGCCTTAAGTCCCACTGCGTCTCCTGCATTCACCGTCCCTGCCTCAAATTTCGCAGGGAGCTCCGCCGTCGTAAAAGAATCTCTGGTCACATATTCAATCATCTCTCCACCGGTCAGGAAGGGGGGCATCTTATCTAACAGCTCGAACCTGCCGTACAGCACGCCGATTCCCATCGGCGCCATCAGCTTATGCCCGGAAAATGCAAAGAAATCGGCATTCAGATCCCGCACATCGACCGGCATGTGCGGGGTAGACTGCGCACCGTCCACCACGGCGATTGCCCCCTTGCTGTGCGCACAGGCAATCATCTCTTTCACCGGATTGGTCACGCCAAGCACATTGGATACCTGCGCAATGGCCAGAATCTTACAACGGTCCGTGATCTTGCTCTCATATTCCTCTTTGGAAATGACGCCTTCTTCATCGGGCTCCAGCCACACCAGATGTGCTCCTGCCTTCTTTGCAGCGACCTGCCACGGCAGGATATTGGAATGATGCTCCATCACGGAGAGCACCACCTCGTCTCCCTCGTGCAAATGGCTCTGTCCATAACTCTGCGCAACGAGATTCAGAGATTCTGTTGTGTTTCTGGTAAAAATAATCTCCTCGTCCTGCGCCGCATGAATGAACTCCGCTACGGCATGTCTGGCTTCTTCGTATTTAGCGGTTGCATTTAGGCTCCAGTCATACAGCCCCCGCAGAGGATTGGCATTTGCATTCTGATAAAACTGCGTGACTGCGTCCAACACACAGGACGGTCTCTGCGTTGTCGCGGCATTGTCGAAATAGATGTAATCGTTTTTGCCGTCAAAACGGCTTTTGTCAAAAATCGGAAAATCGTTTCTGTAGTTTTTCATAATGTTTTCCTCAAATAGTCTTCTACGTATCCCCTGATGTGGTCATCCGGTATCATACGCGCGACACTCTTCATTCGGGCACGCACCATCATTCTTCGTGCCTCTTCCTCCGAAATTCCTCTTGCCTGACAATAAAACATCAGATCTTCTCCCAACTGCCCGATCGTTGCACCATGGTGCCCGTTTACATCCTCTTCTTCACAGAGAATCAGCGGAATGGTCCGGTTCACCGCACGATCGGAGAGTAAGAGATTATCCTCCGCCTCCTCTCCCGAAGCGCCTGCACTTCCCTTTTTAAAATCCAGCGTACCGCGGAAGGTTTTTTTCGCTTCGTCCATCAGGATCCCGCGAAACTGCATATCGGATGTCGACTTCTGCCCCCTGTGCGTGGCAATATAATCCATATCGTATTGCTGACTTTTCCGGCAAAGATAGGCGGTATTGACCTGCAGGTCGGATTTTTTTCCTAGCAGATTGACATGACAGCCCACATAGGACCTTTCTCCTCCCAGATCCATCCGTACAATGTCTATTCTCGCATTCTCTTCCGCCACAGCACCGATATCGTCAAAGATCTGTACCCTTTCTCCCGCCATCTGCACCTGATAGAGGTGGATGACCGCATCTTTCTTTGCAAGCAGAAGCGTCTGCATACCGACCGCGCCCTCTGCCTCTGCGTCCGTATGCAAATCGATCATCACGCTTACTTCAGCCCCCTCCTCCGCACAGATCACCTGGCGCGCGAGGCAGGCTTTGCTTTCTTCCGCCTCCTGTCCATGCATCTTGAGGACGAGTGGCTCCTTCACCTTTTCCCCGGCAGGAACACGAAAAACCTGTGCCTTTACTCCACAGGAAGCAAGCAGACGATCGACTTCTCTTCCCATCCCGCTGGGAAGTGCCTGCGTCTCATATCTTGCCGAAGTATCTCCATTCGGAGGAGTGGCTTCCTGCGTGGATTCTTTGATTTTTTCCCTCGTCTGAGCAAAAAAAGCCTGCACTCCTTCCTCGTCCAGCTCCTCTTCCTTGCGGATTCCCTCCGGCAGTTTTTCCGGAAGAGAAATCCTTGTTTCCACCGTCTCGATCTCTCCCGTTTCCATCTGCTCTTCATTCATACGCAGAAAACGGTAGGTCAGCACCGGCAGATTGTTCACATCGATCTTTATTTTAGCCATTGCTATTCATCTCCAGTTTGATCAGATTGTTCATTTCTACCGCATATTCCAGGGGCAGTTCCTTAGAAACGGGGCTTGCAAAGCCGGATACAATCATCGCCCTGGCGTCCGCTTCCGGTATGCCCCTCGACATCAGATAAAAAATTGCCTCATCCGAAATTCTTCCGATCTTTGCCTCGTGACCCACATCCGCATCGTCCGTGCGAATATCCATTCCGGGCACCGTATCCGCACGGGATATGGAGTCCAGCATCAAGGAATCACAGGAAACGGAAGCCTTCGCCTTTTTAGCGGAAGGCAGGATCGTGACGGAGGAACGATAGGTGCCGATGCCGCCGTCCTTGCTGATCGACTTCGTCGTAATCAAAGAAGTCGTCCCTCTTCCCCTGTGTACGACCTTGGCACCGGTATCCAAATTCTGGCCGGCGCCGGCAAAGGTGATGCCGGTAAATTCCATGTGGGAGTGATCTCCCTTTAGAATCGTCATCGGATAGAGGTAGGAAACATGAGAGCCGAAGGATCCGGACACCCATTCCATCGTTCCTCCCTCCTCTACAAGGGCTCTTTTCGTATTCAGGTTGTACATGTTCTTGGACCAGTTTTCGATCGTCGAATAACGAAGCCTGGCACCCTTTTTCACATATAACTCTACACAGCCTGCATGGAGGTTGGCTACATTATATTTGGGTGCGGAACATCCCTCTATGAAGTGCAGGTCGGCACCTTCGTCTACGATGATGAGCGTATGCTCGAACTGCCCGGCACCTGCGGCATTTAACCGGAAATAGGATTGGAGCGGAATCTCCACCTTTACACCCTTTGGTACATATACAAAGGAACCGCCGGACCAGACGGCACCGTGCAGGGCTGCAAATTTATGGTCGGAAGGAGGCACCAGATGCATGAAATATTCTTTTACCATCCCGGCAAATTCATTATGGAGGGCACTTTCCAGGTCGGTGTAGACCACTCCCTTCTCGGCTACATCTTTCTGCAGATTATGATAGACGAGTTCGGAGTCAAACTGTGCCCCGACTCCTGCCAGAGATTCTCTCTCCGCCTGCGGAATGCCGAGTCTCTCGAAGGTGCTCTTAATATCCTCCGGCACCTCCTCCCAGCTCCCCTTCATCCCGGTCTTATGTCTGACATAGGTGGCAATGTTGTCCATATTCAGACCTTCAATCGAAGGTCCCCAGTCCGGAATCTGGAGCTCATGATAGAGCCTCAGAGATTTCAAACGAAAATCCAGCATCCATACAGGATCGTTCTTTTCCGCCGATATCCTTCTGACAATTTCCTCTGTCAGTCCCTCTTTTTCTCTGAAATAATCCGAACTGTTCTCTTCATTTTTAAAATCATATAGGCTGCGGTCCACATCGGAAACCGCACATTTCGTGGCTGGCATTTTTTCCTCCGGTCCTTTATTCAAAGCGCTCAAACCCATGTTCATTGATTTCATCTACAAGGCTGCCGTCTCCGGAATGAACCAGACGGCCCTTCACCAGAATATGGGTGTGATCGACTTGCAGTGCCTCTAAAATTCTGGTGGAGTGGGTGATGATCAGAAGCGCCCCGTGTTCATTCTTCTGGTACTCCTGCACGCCCCTTGAAACCGTCCGCACGGCATCGACATCCAGCCCGGAATCGGTCTCATCCAGAATGGCAAGTTTGGGCTGCAACATCAGCATCTGTAGAATTTCCGCCTTCTTTTTTTCTCCGCCGGAAAAGCCGACATTCAGATCTCGGTCCGCATAGGCGGGGTCCATGTCTAACAGTTCCATACAGGCCTTCATCTGTTTCTGAAAGGCTAAGAGTTTGACCGCCTTGCCTGTCTTTTCACGATATGCATTGCGAATAAATGCGGACAGGGAAATCCCCGGTACTTCCAAAGGATTCTGAAATGACAGGAATATGCCTGCATGCGCACGCTTATCTGCGCTCTGATTGGTAATATCCTCCCCATCGAAAAGGATCGTCCCCTTCGTGACAGGATAGTGCGGATTCCCCATTAGCGTATAACCCAGGGTCGATTTTCCTGCACCATTAGGCCCCATCAGGACGTGGGTCTCCCCTTCCCGGATCTCCAGGTTGATATCGTGAAGGATCGGCAGCTCGTGATCAATGGAAACCGATACCTGATTGACATTTAATAATGACATGATTTGTCCTCCATGTTTTAGAACTCGAGTTAGAGATATGTTCTAATTCCTAGTGCTGTACTGGGAATATAGTTTAGCATCGAACTCCATTGCGCGCAACCTCATTTTTATGAGATCCGTGTAAAAAAAGACCCGAAGCGCACAACCGTCTGTGCACCTCAGGTCAACGTTTGCTATCGTTTGTCACACCGTCTGACTGCCGGTGATCGACCGGCTGCGGTTTTGTCTCACATCCTGCCTGATCTCTGTTCTACTTCACGGCAATCACTTCGATTTCGCAGAGTGCCCCCTTCGGGATGTCCTTCACCGCTACGCAGCTGCGCGCCGGCTTTGAGGTGAAATACTGCGCATACACCTCGTTGAATTCCGCAAAATCACTGATCTCAGACAGGAAGCAGGTCGCTTTAATGACGTGTTCAAAACCATATCCCGCTTCCTCCAGGATCGCCTTTACATTTTCACAACTCTGCTTTGCCTGCGCACGGATGCCTTCCGGAAAGGCTCCTGTTTTCGGATCTACCGGAATCTGTCCGGAAGCGAACAACATGCCGTTGTGTTCATAAGCCTGTGAATACGGCCCTACCGCTGCCGGTGCGTTCGGTGTTGCAATTTCTCTCATCTGTAACTCCCTCCTTTTTGTGTGTACCTTCTTTGTTCCCCTGATCTATCACCTTCTGCTTAGGAAAAGGGCGCTGTCCCCTTTTCCCGCATGAGGTTCCTTGTAAAAACAAACTTCTCTTATCTTGCCTTTGGAACCAATCCGCATTTTTTCTTGACCTTGAACAACGTTTTGGAGGAAATCCTGTTCGCCCTCTCTGCGCCTTCTTTGTAAACGGATTCTACATAATCTTTATTTTTCTCCAGGTCGGCAAACTTCTCCTGAATCGGTCGCAACTCCTCTACTACCGCTTCTCCCACCGCCTTCTTGAAATCGCCGTAGCCCTTCCCGGCAAAATCATGTGCAATCTCCTCCATGCTAAGGCCTGTTATATTTGAGTAGATGACCATCAGGTTATTGATGCCGTCCTTTCCCTCTCTGAACGCCACCTCCGTCTCCGAATCGGTGACCGCTCGCTTAAATTTGTTCACAATCACCTTCGGATCATCCAGAATGGTGACATAGCCGTTTGGATTGGGATCGGATTTGGACATCTTTTTCTTCGGATCCTGAAGGGACATGACCTTGGATCCGGTCTCTCCGTAATACCCCTCCGGAATCTTGAACACATCTCCGTGCAGGTTGTTGAAACGGGCAGCCACATCTCTGGTCAACTCCAGATGCTGTCTCTGATCCACACCGACCGGCACAAAATCCGGCTCGTATAGCAGGATATCCGCCGCCATCAAAGATGGATAGGTAAACAGTCCTGCATTGATATTGTCCGGATGAGAAGCGGACTTATCCTTAAACTGCGTCATACGGGAGAGCTCCCCGAACTGGGAGTAGCACATCAGAATCCATGCCATCTCCGCATGGGCAGGCACATGAGACTGAAAGAACATCAGGCTCTTCTCCGGATCAATGCCACAGGCAAGCAACAGCATAAACGCATCCATCGACTGCTTCCTGAGCTTTGCAGGTTCTACACGCACCGTCAAAGAATGCAGATCCGCGATAAAATAGTAATTGTGGAACTCATCCTGAAGCCTGCTCCAATTGCGTACCGCTCCGATATAATTTCCAAGTGTAAAAATGCCTGTCGGCTGAATGCCGGATAACATGATTTTCTTCGGTTCGTTTTCCAAGAGATGCTCCTATCTTTATCCTGATGCGGTGATCAAAAGAGATGTTTTTTCCGCATCATTGTATAAAAAAACGACCCAACTCTCTGCAGCTTTCTGCCGGAATGGATCTGAATACCAATTGTTTTATATCACGGCAAAACAGAAAAGTCAATAAGGTGTATAATGAAGCCCATGAAGACAAAAATAAAAACCCAAACCATGGATATGACCTCCGGTCCTATCATGAAACAGCTGATCCTTTTCTCCCTTCCCCTCCTCTTCGGAAATATCTTCCAGCAATTTTACAGTACGGTCGATTCGGTGGTGGTAGGGAATTATGCAAGCGCGAATCCTGCGGTCAATGCGGATGCTCTGGGTGCCGTCACCTCGGTCGGCCCTGCCGTCAGTACGCTGGTGGGTCTTTTCGTCGGCTTTTCTACCGGTGCCAGTGTCGTCGTCTCTCAGTATTTCGGAGCAAGGAACAGGCGGTCTCTGCGTGCTTCTGTGCATACCTCTCTGGTTACGACCTTTGTCATGGGACTGATTCTGATGGTCATCGGATACTTCGCTTCTCCTGCCTTTGTGGCTTTCATGAACACCCCGGAGACCATTGCCCCCCTCTCGGTCACCTATCTCCGCATCTATTTTCTCGGTATTGAGGGACTGATGATCTACAACATGGCCTCCGCCATTCTCCGTGCCATCGGGAATTCAAGAATTCCTTTGTATTTCCTGATCCTGACCAGTCTTCTGAATGTTGTTCTGGATCTTATTTTTGTCATCAATTTTCACATGGGGGTCGCAGGCGTCGCCTGGGCGACCAATCTTTCCCAGTTTATCTCTGCGGCGCTTTCTCTGGTTGTTCTCTTCCGTTCCAGGGAAGACTACGGCATTACCCTTCGGGAAATGAAAATTGATCCGACGATTCTTCATAAAATTTTCTATATCGGTCTTCCCGCCGGTGCACAGATGGCGATTATTTCCTTTTCGAACATCTTTGTCCAAGGGTATATCAATCGCTTCGGCAACGCATCCACCTCCGGATGGGGTGCCTTCGGAAGGGTGGATGCCTTTGTCATCCTGCCTCTTCAGAGCCTTGCGCTTGCCATGACCACCTTTGTCGGTCAAAATGCGGGAGCCGGTAACATCAAACGGATCAAGAAGGGAATTTCCTCCTGCATTCTGCTTGCCTTGATCGTTACCTATGCCATTTGTATTCTGGAATTCATCGCCGCTCCACAAATCATTTACTTCTTTAACCAGGATCCGGATGTGATCCGCTTCGGCACTCTCTTTGTAAGGCTCAACTGTCTCTTTGACGGTGTTGCCGCCCTCAATCAAATCCACGCCTGCGCCCTGCGTGGTGTCGGAGATGCCAAGGCGCCCATGATCATCATGATTTTCTCCTTCGTGATCTTTCGACAAATTTATCTCTTCATCTGCACCCACCTGACCGATTCCATTTATCCGGTCGGCATCGCCTACCCCTGCGGTTGGGTGATCTGCAGTCTGATCATGTATCTCTATTTCCGCAAAAGCGGTTGGGAGGAGCGGGTGCTCAATAACCAGCTGCTCTGATTGCAGTTGCCAGACCGCCTGCCTTCCTTTATTTGAAAAGCGTACCAAGGATGCCGCGGGCAAGACTGGCTCCTACGTTTCCTCCCAACCGCTTTCCGAACGTCCCGAAAGAAGAGCCTGCCGCTTTTCCCAGTTCACGACCGATCGTCCCGGCAGCAGAATTTCCGACACTCTTGATCGCCCTTGCATTTGCCCGGTCTTTTGCTGTCTTCTCTTTTTGTAATTCCTTCTCCGCCGCCTGTCTCGCCTTTTCTTCTGCCTTTTGCCTCTGCGCTTCCAACCTCTTCTCTTCGGCAACCCGCACTTTTTCTTCTGCTTCCTGCTGCTTCCGCGCCGCTTTTTCTCTTTCTATTTCTTCCTGCTGTTTGGATTTTTCTAGTCCCATCCGTTCCAGGAATTCATAGGCGGAATCCGGGTCGACCGGCGTAATATATTTCTGATACAGGAGGCTGTTTTTTGCCGCAGACAGCCTGTCCTCCTCTGTCGCTGCGGAAAAAGAGGACTGCGGAGGCAGCACCTTGATTTTCTGTGCGATTTGCGGGATTCCGTCCTCCCCCAGGAAGGACGCGACCGCTTCCCCCACTCCTAAATTTAAGATGGTTGTTCTGGTGTCAAAGGACGGATTTTCGCGAAAGGCTTCCGCTGCCGCTTTCACCGCCTTTTGCTCCGCCGGCGTATAAGCTCTTAGGCCATGCTCTACCCGGTTGCTCAACTGGGCAAGCACCTGCGGCGGAATATCCGCGGGGTTCTGTGTGCAAAAATAGATCCCGATCCCCTTGGAACGAATCAGCTTGACCGCCTGTTCAATTTTTTCCAAAAGAACCTTGGGAATATCACGAAACAGCAGGTGCGCCTCGTCAAAGAAAAAGACCATCTTGGGTTTATCCAGATCTCCTTCTTCCGGCAGCGTTTCAAACAGCTCCGAAATAAACCAAAGCAGGAAGGTCGAATACATCTTCGGCTTCGCAATCAGCGCTCTGGCGTCCAAAATATGCAGCATTCCCTCTCTACCATCCACCGTTTTTGTCAGAAAATCATGGATGTCCAGCGCCGGTTCGCCAAAAAAAGTATCCGCTCCCTCCGTTTCCAGGGCCGCCACCTGTCGGATGATCACCCCGATGGACTGCGGCGCATAGGTTCCGTACTGCTTGCTGAACGTCTCTTTTTCTTCGATCATATAGTTCAGAAGCGCCTTCAGGTCCTTGGTGTCTGTTAAAAGGAGACTCTGATCGTCCGCAATCTGGAAAGCGATCTGGAGAATGCTCGCCTGCGTGGTCGTGAGCTCGAGAAGCCTTGCAAGCAATAGCGGCCCCATCTCCGAAATGGTCGTCCTAAGAGGGATCCCCGTCTTTCCGTAAAGATCCCAAAAGAGAGAAGGAAAGCCCTTCTGTACAAATCCGGCATCCGTGAGACCGAATCGCTCTTTTCTCTCCTGTAAATCCGAGCTATCCTCCCCCGCGTGCATCAGACCGGAAATATCGCCTTTCACATCCGCCAGAAATACCGGTACGCCCAATTCACTGAAGGCTTCCGCCATCACCTTCAGCGTCACTGTCTTTCCTGTACCGGTTGCTCCCGCAATCAGCCCGTGACGATTGGCCATTTGAGGAAACATCACAATATGTTCCTTCTCCTCGTTGACCCCAACCCAGATCTTTCCATTTTCCAGCATGTCTGCCTCCCTTATCTTGTCGATGATGTCATATTCAAAATGATTGGATTTCCACGTAATATTGCAAGTATTCTATCATGATTCATACATCGGGAACTCTAGAATCTGTGCTCCTCCGGAAAACTTCTTTTGTCATTGTGGTACAGCACCACGGTATCCCCGCATTGCAACTTGCTATCCCCTCGCGGAAGCATTTTTCTGACTTTTCTTCCTCTTCCGACGCTCCCGTTTTCCCCCGGTGACGGATGTTCGTTTTGCGCTTGATTTTCCTCCAAAGCCTTCCTTTCACTCGTCGACAGATTTGCAACCGATCCTTGATTTCCGGTTGACGGGATGGGGCGCAGAATCAAAACAATATTCGTTTGCCTCGAGAGATCCAGCTGTCGAATCTCCTTTCCCACCCAGGGATGATCCTCATGAAGAACCACTTCCGTCAGATCCAGGGGCGATTCGTCCCGCAGCGCTTCTGCGCCGAGCACCAGCTCATCCCCGGCGTGCATCCGCACATCCCCCCTCGGCACGATGACCTGGTTTTTCCTTTTTAAAACAACGATTCGCAAATCTCCGGGCAGCTCCAGCTCCTTGATGGCCTTTTCGCACCAGGCATCCTTTTTTTCCAAAAAGAAATGGATAAAGTGGATGCCACTGCCACCGCCATAGTCCCCGATTCGTTTCAGCCTCTGATACTGCTCCACAAAACCGGCACTGATAATACCCGTCGGAATCGCCACCATTCCGACTCCCAGAAAGGTGATCCCGATCCCCAGTAATTTCCCTAACGGTGTAATCGGATAGATATCTCCGTATCCCACCGTGAGCAACGTTGAGGCCGCCCACCAGATTCCAGAAAACGCGTCCGTAAAGACCTGCGGCTGCGCATTGTGTTCGACGGAATACATGCAGAGACTGGAAGCCACCATCAGGATACAGATGATAAACACCGAAGAAAGCAGCTGCTGCCTCTTGGATTCCAAGACCTCCGTAATCACATTCAGCGAATCGTAATAGTTGTTGATTCGAAAGAGCCTAAAGATCCGAATCACGCGAAACATCCGGAACACGGCCGCACCGGAGGGAAAGAAAATCGGCAGGTAATACGGCAGGAAGGATAACAGGTCAATGATTCCTGAAAAGGAAAGGATATAAGCGCATATCGCTCCTTTTTCCGTCTTCCCCGTATACAATTCCTTTGCCGTCAGCAAGCGAAGGACATAGTCGATCGCAAAAAAGAGAACCGTCCACCGTTCTACTTCACGCAGCAGGAGACCATGTTTTACCTGAAATCCCTGATAGGTTGCCAGAATGGCGGCGCTTAAATTGCATAACAAGCAGAGGGTGGAGATGATGTCGTAAGCTCTGTTGACCGGTTCATCAATCACGCCGACCGATACCATGCGAAAGAGCCGGTGGCGAAAATCGGAATTCCATTTCATTCTGTTACATCCTCATTATGGTAGGAAAAGGATTTTCCACAGTATCCTTTCCTTGATAAAAAAACTTGACAAGTCCCGTCGCTATATTGTAATATCTTTTTTGCGCGTTTCCTATAGGTATTTGCATTGTATCATGCAAAAGTATAAATGGGTTTCGCTTCGAGGTGTGGCTCAGTTTGGTAGAGCGCTACGTTCGGGACGTAGAGGCCGCAAGTTCGAATCTTGTCACCTCGATATTGGGAAAACGGTCATCCAGCGGATGGCCGTTTTTTTTAGTGAACACAATGATTTCAACCATCTATTCCACTGTTGGTTTGTGTACGCTTAATTTGGATTATCATACATTTCCGGCTACCGCTATGGTTGGTTCCTTCTGTATGAGTCCATTTTGTGTACGCAAAATGGACTCTTTCATTTTTAAGAAACAAAACAGGAGGGCTTTTATGCTACAAATTCGAAATTTGACACTCACACACAGGGCAGATCTGCGGGTTTTATTAGAGCAATTTCATTTGGTTCTCAATGACGGGGACAAGGCCGTCATCATTGGAGAAGAGGGGAACGGGAAATCGACCTTGATGAAATGGCTCTATGATCCGGAACTTACCTCCTCATACACGGAATGGGAAGGTGAGCGGATAACGGCCGGAGAAACACTTGGGTATCTTCCTCAGGAGCTGCCCGAAACGGACAGGGACAAAACGCTTTACGAATACTTTTCGGAATCGCATCTGTTTTTTGACCAGAACCCCAGGGATTTAGCGCAGATGGCAATGGAATTCCATGTCCCCTCTGATTTCTTTTACCAGGATCAGAAATTGGGGAGTCTGTCCGGAGGAGAAAAGGTCAAGGCGCAACTCATGCGAATTCTGATCGACAAGCCGACTGTGCTTCTTTTGGATGAACCTTCCAATGATCTGGATATCCGCACTTTGGAACTTCTGGAGAGACTTTTTCTTCAATGGGAGCACATTCTTCTTTTTATCTCCCATGATGAAACACTGATTGAAAATACCGCCAATGTGATCATCCACTTGGAACAGATCAAGCGAAAAACCAGGAGCCGATACACAATCGTCAGGGACCACTACCGGAACTATGTGGAAAGGAGAGCTGCAATTTTTGCAAGGCAGGAGCAACAGGCGATCAACGACAGGAAGGAGAAGAAGCTCCGGGATGAAAAATTTGCGAAGATTTACAACAGCGTTTCGCACGACCTTGCCCATGTTTCCAGGCAACTGCCCTCGGAAGGCAAGAATCTGAAGGATAAGATTCATACCATAAAGGCCATGGGAAGACGCTTTGAAAAAGAGGATGCACAGATGACTCACTCCCCCGAACAGGAGGAAGAAATCTTTTTCCAACTGGGGAATGCGAGTGCCGGAATACCGTCCGGCAAGACGGTAATTGCGTATGAACTGGATGAACTTCGAACGCCGGACGGAACAAAAGTCCTTGCAAAAGATATTTTACTTCGAGTCAGAGGACCCGAGAAAGTCTGCATTGTGGGAACGAACGGTGCCGGTAAGACCACTCTGCTGAAACAAATGGCACAGGAATTGCTTTCCAGAAAAGATCTCCTGGTGCAGTATATGCCGCAGAACTATGAGGAACTTCTTGACCTTGAGGCAACTCCGGTGGAATTTTTGGACGACTCCGGGGACAAGGACGTTCGTACCCGCATCCGAACCTATCTGGGCGCATTGAAATATACAGCAGAGGAAATGGATCATCCGATCGGGTCATTATCCGGCGGACAAAAAGCAAAAATCTTGCTGTTAAAGATGAGCCTGTCTGCTGCCAATGTCCTGCTTTTGGACGAGCCTACCAGAAACTTTTCGCCTCTTTCCGGCCCTGTGATCCGTAAGATGATCGCTTCTTTTCCCGGAGCGGTGATCAGCATTTCTCATGATCGGAAATATATAAAAGAAGTTTGTACAAAAACCTATCAGCTTACAGAGACAGGACTTCGTCCCCTATGATCCTGTAGAATGCCGCAGTTCCCGATCTTATGGCTCATTCTCCTGTCTGCACGCCTGCAATACGATGCGGATTCGGCTGCCCAGTTCCTCCCTGGAAACGACCTCGAAATGGCCCCGGTGTCTGTCCACGATCCACTTTGCAATCGAAAGACCGAGGCCTGTTCCCTGGTAGTTTCTCACTTCATCCGACCGGTAGAACCGCTCAAATATATGCCGGACATCCTTTTCCTCCATTCCGATGCCCGTATCTTCCACCTGCAAACAAGGGCTGTGATTTTCCAAATAGAAGGCGGAGAGAGCAATCTCTCCCCTTTTTTCCGTATATTTGGCGGCATTTTCCACGAGAATCCGCACGGCCTGCTTTAACATGGCTGCGTCCACAAGGGCATAGACGGTGCCCTCCGCTTTCAATAAATAACGATGCCCCTCGTCAATCATCAGAGATTCTTCATAAATTTCTCTCATGAGAGGGACCAAATCAATTCGTTCCAGCTTTAAGACCGCTCTTCCTGCGTCTCCCCTTGCCAGAAAGAGGAGCTGTTCCACCAGTCTGCTCATATGATCGGACTCGTTTTTGATGGCATGAATGGATTCGTCCAGTATCTTCGGATCTTCTTTTCCCCACCGGTCCAGCATATTCGCATAACCCTGAATGACCGCAATCGGTGTCTTTAGTTCATGGGAAGCGTCGTTCACAAACCTCGCCTGCTGCCGGTAAGATTCCCGCATTCTGGTTAAAAGATTGTTGATTGCAGCCTCAATTCCTGCCAAATCCCTGTCTCCCAGATTCAGCTTCTGCGTATCTTCCGCCCTCATCCGATCCAGCGCATTTTCCAGTGTCTCGAACTTATCTTCGTCAAAGGACAGTCTTGTTAACTCGTCTGCACGCAGTGCAAGATCGCTCAAAGGACTCAGCGTTCTTCTGATGGCTCTGTCTTCCTGCGGATAGGATAAAAGAAGTTTCAACGCTTGCATGAGCGCCATCACTCCAACGATGCAACCGGAGAGAAGAAACCATTTTTGCAGCGGAATTTCTATGAGGCCGCTCCGTGTTCCTAAGAGGAGCCTGGTCGATAACACCCACTCTCCGCCCTTCACCTGCGCCTTCCAATCCGATAAACCGCCTATCTTGAGAAGAGAGCCCATCCATTCCCGAAATCCGTGTGTACTGCGCAGATCCGGAAACACGCCCGAAACCGCATAAATCTGCCCAAGGAGAAAAATGAAGAAAATCAGAAAGAAAAGAAGCAGGTCCGCCCCCAGATAAATGCTTATTTTTTTCAGCAGCATTCCCTGGTGGAGCTTCCTACGGATGGATACCACACGCTGTGCCTGCAGATCAGACCCGTTTGATGACATAACCCACCCCTCGAACCGTTTCGATGACTTTTTCTCCAAACACCTCGTCTATTTTGGATCTTAAAAACCGCACATAGACGTCGATCACATTGGTTTCCCCTGCATATTCATAGCCGCAGACCTTCTCCAGCAACGTATCCCGCGACAGCACAAGATCCATATTTTCCAGCAAGGTCTGCAACAGAAGAAATTCACGATTGGTTAACGTGATTTCATGCCCATCGTAGAGCACGCGATGCTTTTTCGTATTTAAGGACAGTTTCCCTCTTACGAATACCCCTTCTTCCTCTTCCTCTTTTCTTTCTTCATGATGAAGGGCTTTCGTATGCAGTTTCAGTGCCACCCTGATTCTTGCAAGCAGCTCTTCAATAGCAAAAGGTTTCGTGATGTAGTCCGATGCGCCTGCGTCCAGTCCGGAGACCTTATCCATCACCGCATCTCTGGCCGTAAGAAGAATGACAGGCGGGGCCTCTTCTCCTTCCTCCCTGTTCAGCCTCCTTAGAACCTCCAGGCCGTTCAGTCCCGGCAGCATTATATCCAGTAGAATCAGATCAAAATGGGACGAGAGCGCCGTATCCAGCGCATCCCGTCCGTTCATCACTTTCTCCGTTTCATAGCCTTCGTGCTGTAATTCCAGCTCCACGAACCTTGCCAGTTTTTCTTCGTCCTCTACAATGAGGATCCTTGCTCCCATTCTATTTTCAAATTTCCTTCTCTATGAATGATGATGCCCATGACTCGTCCACAATGACAAAAGCTTCCTCAGTCTTCCCGGTTGAATTCCTGTTTCATCCGATCCGCCATATCTCCGGCCTTTTGCATCGCGTCGTTGACTTCTTCCAAATGTTCATGGCCTTCGAACGAATAACGGCAGTTAAAGAAGAGAGAAACCACCATCAGAATCAATAGAATCTTCCAGAAAAACAGCATTGCAACGACCAGCAGCAAGCTGGGGACGGAGAGGATTTTCTTCTCGTTTCTCTTCATCTGGAAATTGCTGTGCAAAATGGCCTCGACAAAGTTCCGGAACATTCTCCCCATATTTCTTCCATAGTTCCGCTTCTTGCCTTCGTCCTCTTCCTTCTCTACGCTATCCGCTACTTTTTCGTACTGGTTCTGATCCTCGTAGCTGGTCGAAAATGCTTCCTGCCCGCGGGAAGCCGTTTTTCCCTGCCTTTCCAAATCAATCATGGCATCCAACAAATCCCAGTTGTTTGCTTCTAGGGCTGCCCTGGCATCCTCCATGCTCACATTTGCCTTTTGGCTTAATTTTTCTACTTTTTCAAAGTCTTCCATTTTTTTCTTCCTCCATTGGTTTGATCCCACCCGATTTTTCAGGTTGTCTGATGTTTGTTATTTTCTTCAAGCATCTTGTGATCCCTAGCATAATGGAGGCTTCTTAAATGTACTTTGAAGAAAAATTAAAACTGGATTAAAAACACCTAAGCCTGATAATCTGTTACCAAAAACATCGGCTTAATGGCGATGACTTCTTCATATTCCTTTCTCGTCACTTCCACATCCGCATTTAGTGCCCGCAGGTCTTCCTTAAGGAGCAGGAAGGCTTCGGAAACACTTTGCGCTCTCCCCATACGAATGCTCCTGATCATTCTTTCAATAGAGGAAGGATGCGCATAGGCGGGTGGAAGGGAGAAATCTTTTCCCTTTAAATAACTTCGCATTGCCTCTTCGGCTGCGTCCCACTGCTTTAAAGCTTCCTTCTTGTTTCGTTTCCCGCTTGGCAGGGCGCCTGCCGCCATCAGAGAAAACAAGATCGAAAAGCCGAACATTAAGAAATAAATGGAGAAATCACCCTCTTTTCGGATGAGAGATACCGCCCCGAACACGCAACAGAGGATGGCAGCGATCAAAATAAGGAGCGCCATGATGCGAAAGGTAGGAGAAATGGCATCCGCCACCCTTTTACTTACGGCACACCTCGTCAGTTCCCTATAAAGCTCCGGTCTTTTTTCCAGGGTTTCCTTGTCCCGCTGTAATTTCTTTACACTATTTTGTGCCTGTTCTGAAAGTTCCTTTAGATATTTCTTCTCCTCTTCGATTCTTGCCCTCTCCAGCCGCTCCTCGGCCTGCTTTGAGAGGGTCGGAATCTCCGGATGATGCTTTCTTAGTGTGAATAGGAGGTCATCCACCTCCTGTTCCACCTTGAAATTACACTGTTTCTGTGTTCCGTCTTTCTTTTCCACCACCAGGTAGGGAATGGAGGCAAAAACGCCTTTTCCGGTAAATCCACCCTTCGTCATGGCAACTTTTTTAAACACCCTCGCCACGTCTTCATAGCAAATATAGAAGCGTCTCTCGATATAAAAGCTGTTTAAATACATTGCCTTCTTTCCCAGACCGCAAGGGCCGAAGTGCAGGCAGTTTTTCTTATCCATGCGCAGCTCTTCGCCAGTCAGTTTCCTGTCTGCAATCGGTGTTGTAAATATCATCTTTTTCTCCATTCCCCAAACAAAATCACACTACAAAAGGTTATTGATTTTTCTGCTTCCGTGCTGCAACCAGAAAGATGCCAAGGAAGAGAGCCGCCACAAGGATCCCTACCGGGTAAGCAATCGTTGTATTCTGATTCAGTGCTGCAAAATGTCCCAGGCATTCAGGCGCCATACAGAAGTAAGTTGCAGAAACGGCACTCATGAAGGTGGCAGGGACCGCAGTAATCCAATAATTCTTTTTCTCGGCAACCAGATACATACTTGCCGCCCAGAGTACGATCATTGCAAGCGTCTGATTCGACCAGCTGAAGTAGTTCCAAATAACGCTGTAGTCGATGATTCCAAAGGTATTGCCAAAGCCCAGAAACGCACCGACGCCGAGCACCGGGATGCAGAGCGCAAGCCTTGAGGTCCATTTGCTCATGTCAATTTTGAACCAGTCCGCGATGGTTAATCTTGCCGAACGGAAGGCGGTATCTCCTGAGGTGATGGGGCAGGCAATGACGCCCAGCATGGCCAGCGCCACGCCGACTCCTCCCATGGTTTGCTTGCAGATAGCATAGACCGTCGTCGAATTACCGCCACCGGCATCCAGGAGCCCTTTGCTTCCATACAGTGTGCAGCCTGCTGCCGCCCATACCAGAGCGATGATTCCTTCCGCCACCATGGCACCGTAGAACACGAACTGTCCCTGCTTCTCGCTCTTCATACAACGTGCCATCAGAGGAGACTGGGTGGAGTGGAAGCCGGAAATTGCTCCACAGGCAACCGTAATGAACATAAAGCTCCAGATCGGTTTCCCGGCAGGATGAAGATTTCGGAAATTCTCCCAAATTTCCGGCATCGGTTTCCCGCTGGTTAAAGTTCCGATTCCAACGCCAATCGCCATGACAATCAGACAGACTCCGAAAATCGGGTAAATTCTTCCGATCACCTGATCGATGGAAATAAAGGTAGCGATGAAATAATAAATCAGAATCAGCGTCAACCAGAAGGTGGTGTTGACCACGATCCCGGACATATTGCTTTCTTTAAACAAGACTACCAGCAAGCCGGCAGGTCCTACCGCAAATACGGTTCCAACCATGATTAAGAGGATAACGGAAAAGACCCTCATCACATTCTTCATTCCGTCTCCCAGATAGGTTCCTGTCACCTCCGAGATGGAAGCACCCCGGTTTCTCTCGGAAAGCATACCGGAAAAATAGTCGTGTACGCCTCCTGCAAAGATCGTTCCAAAGGTGATCCAGAGATAGACCACAGGCCCCCATTCCGCCCCTGTCAGAGCGCCGAAGATCGGCCCGAGTCCCGCAATATTTAACAGCTGTACCAGAAACAGCTTCCATTGCGGCATGACCACATAATCGACTCCGTCATTGATGGCAACGGCGGGGGTCTCTCTGTCGTCCGGACCGAAGGTCTTTGTCACAAATTTCCCGTAAGTGAAATATCCTGCAATCAAGATCGCAAGACAGAGTAAAAAACTGAGCATTTTACACCTCCCACATGAAAAGTTAGTAGTTACATTATGCCTATAAAGATTGTATAAACTATATTTTAGTCTATTTCAACCCCAAAACTTAAAATTCTATACAAACTTTTTTATTACAGACCTGAAATCCTGGTCTTTTTCCAATACGCCCCCATGGAAAAACCTGCTTTTTCCGTTACTTCATTCGAAAGATATCTTGCAAGTCTCTCGGAATTTGCCTTCCACGACCGTGCCTCCTCTTCCGAACGGAACTCCACTTCCGCATACCAAAAAGCGGTTTCCGCCTCCCCGTCCACATGATTCACTTCCAAAAACAAACCATCCGGCAGCGCATAGGTTCTCCTCACCTTCGGCACCAGCGGATGTGAGATCAACTCTTCCAGCTCGGCAAAGTATCGTTTTTCGATCGGAAATTCTATCTCTTTTCTGGACAAAAGCCCGGACGATTTAAAGGTCAGCAGATAGGATGCTTCTTTTGTATTTCGCATGGAAATTTCTTCCCTGATTCTGACCGTTGGTTCCACGGAAACATATCCCTGACGCATTTTTTCCTCTTTGACCAGATTTAAATTCACCCCCGCTTTCTCCGGCCAGTCTGAAACCAGCCATTTTCTCTCAATTTCCATCCCGTTTCCCGTTTCCACCTTCCATCCTCCTTTTTCTGTTCCCTTGTCTGTTCCTTTGCCTGTTCCTTTGTCTTTTTCGCTGTCCGTTCCTTTGTCTCCCTCCGTCTGCCCCTTATCTGATTTCGATTGTACACTTCCATTATTTATAGTATGATTGCTAGAGTCTGTCTGTTAAAATTTTCACTTATAGAGGAACCTATGTCCGGCTTTACAGATTTAAATTTTATTTTTCGATTTCTCCCCATTGTTTTATTCATCAATTTTCTGGCCGGGGAGAAGGCCAGACGTCTGCTGATTCTTGCAGAAAGCTTGGCTTTTTATGCCCTGCTTGACCTGCGTGCCCTCCCTCTGCTCATCTTCTTTGTAGTCTTAAACTTTATTTTAGCAAAAAAACCTTTCCAGAAAGGTTCCCGTGGAAAGTATTCTTATTTTTTCATCATTACGGCTCTGGATCTTGCCACCCTCTTTCTTTTTAAATTGATGAACCTGTTTTCCGGAGGTGGCAATTTTTCTGTGGACGGGAGCGCTTCCTCCTTTTTGCTTCCTGCCGGAATCAGCTTCTACCTGTTCAAAATGATTTCCTTCCAGATTGATCTGTATCGGGGGCTGATTCCAAGAAATGTTTCCTTCCTCGACTGTGCTTCCTATTTTTGTCTTTTTCCGCAGATTACTTCCGGGCCCATTATGCGCTTCCAGGACTATATGAGAAATAAAAGCTGGTCGCATTTATCCCGCCCTTCCACAAAAGACACGACGAAGTCCCCCCTCTCGATGATCGAGGACGGCCTTTTCTACTTTGTCGCAGGGCTCTCTTTGAAGGTACTCCTTGCCGATCATCTGGCGATGATTCCGCACCAGGCACAGGCCATCGGCTTTTCTTCCATTTCAACCACCCTTGCCTGGATCTGTGCTTATGCCTATTCGCTTCAAATCTATTTTGACTTTTGGGGCTACTCCTTAATGGCTTCCGGCATTGCCGTTATGCTGGGGTTTCCTTTTATTCAGAACTTCGATCATCCCTATGCCGCCACCTCGGTGACCTCTTTTTACCGAAAATGGCATATCACACTGGGACTGTGGTTTCGTGATTATCTCTATATCCCTCTGGGAGGCAGCAAGCGCGGAGACAAGGTCACGATCCGGAATCTTTTCATCGTTTGGTTTTTCACCGCGCTCTGGCACGGCTTTGCCCTTCATTTCATTCTTTGGGGGCTCTCGCTTTGCCTCCTGATTGTTTGGGAAAAAATGGTTCTGGATTATATTCCTTTCTTTTCCAAAATCTTTGGAAGATTTCATGTGCTGGTTTTGGTTCCTCTCACCTGGGTGTTTTTTTCCGTGGAAAAAAGCGCCGATCTTCCGATTCTTTTTTCACGTCTTTTCCCCTTCCTTGCCGGTAAGGGGGCAAACGCAACCGTATTTGCCGGAGATTATCAGGAAATTCTCTCTTCCTACGCACCCTATCTGCTCTGCTCCGTTCTCCTGTTAATCCCCTTTATTTATCGTTTTCTGGAGCAACGAAAACGAAGCTTTGCGACAAAACTCCTCCTCCTTGCGTTGTTTTGGCTCAGCGTCACCTCTCTCCTGAACAATGCCGCCAATCCGTTTCTGTACCTAAGATTCTGATTCAGGAATTCTGATTGTGATTCGAAGATTCTGATTCTGCTGCGAATTTGTTCCGGATGACGGTTACGTCCATTTACATTTCTCTGCGGATGGCTAAGATCGTACAATCGCCCAGGTTTCTTCACCTGAAGATTCCTGACGGAAAGGTTACTGTTTATCGATGAAGAAATACCCTTCTCTACTCACCTGTATTTTAATATCTTCTCTTCTTTTAAGCCTGACCGGTGCCGTGCGCCTGAAGCAGACGAATTCTCTCACCCTGAAGGAATGGCAGAAGGAGCCGCTTTCCGTGACAGGGCTAAAATGGATCGTTCACGCGTTTCAGGGAAGTCAGGACAATCTTCCCGAAGAAAATGCAGACGCATCCTCCGGATCCTCCTCTTCCTCTCCCATAGAAACGGCAGGGGCGCAGGCGGATTCCTCTTCTACGGATCAGCAAGAAGGTCAGGCAGACTCTTCCACACAGAACCCGGCGCAGTCCGGGGCCTCTTCTTCTGGTCTTTTAGCCGGTCAGGACCATTCTTCCTCCGAATCCGGTCGTACCGATGGAAGTTCCGATTCTGCTGCTCCCGCCCCGGAATTTATCACTGTGGATGCTTCTTACTTTGACGATGCTCTTTTTATCGGCGATTCCAGAACCGTCGGTCTGATGCAATACTGCAAGGAGCTAGACGGACATGCGACCTTCTACTGCCAGCAGGCGCTTACCATATTCAATCTTCTAACCAGGGAGGTTGTCAAAACGGATCACGGGAAGATTTCTATTGATCAGGCACTGCAGGAGAGGCAGTTCGGTAAAATCTACCTGATGATCGGCATCAATGAAATGGGTACCGGAAATGACGATTATTTCATCAAACATTATCAGGCTGCGATTGAAAGAATCCATGCCTTGCAGCCGAATGCCATCATCTATCTCGAAGCCATTATGCACGTGACCGGAAGAAAAAACGCCTCCGATCCTATTTTCAACAATACCAGAATCAATCGTCGAAATGAGCGGATCAAGGCGCTAGCAGACAATGTAACCTATTTTTATATTGATATGAATGAGGCGATCGATGATGCAAACGGCAACTTGCGGAAGGATCTCTCTTATGATGACGCACATCTGCTCGGATCCTCCTTCGGGTACTGGTATGATTTCCTGAAAACCCATGCCATTGCGCATGAATAGACGCATGAGGGATCCATATTTACTTTTTGATTTTTCGGATCAAAAAACGCAGTAGAAAAAATCCCATCGCACCAAAAGCAATCAGATATCCGATAAACCCAAGCGCCGGTATTCCGTGCACCTTCGGTTCCATATCGGTCATGCAAATAATGCTGGAAGAAACGAGAAGCGCCGTAATGCAGATTCCGGTCACCAGATTTCGCACCGACTGAAATACCAGCTCTCTTAGTTCTTCGGAAGCATCCAGCTTCAGGTTTACCCTGGCTTTCCCTTTTAAATATTCACTCATGATCTCTGCTGTCATGGAGGGGATTTCCGGTCCCTTATGAATGGCTCTCCAGGTCGACCTGAGTATTTTGCCTGCTTCCTCCCTAAAATCGATCCTGCCAAGAAAGCTGTCCTGTACGCGAAGCGCCGCAATGTCTACCATGTTGATATCCGGCGCAATTTTCGAAAGAACCCCTTCGATATGGGCAAATCCTCTTGCAAGCATCGTCATCCCATGGGGAATCGCCAGTTTGTTTGCCTTCATGATTTCCATCAACGCCTGCATGGTGTCCGCAATGTTGATCTTCCCCATGGCGGTCGTTCCGTATTTTTCCAAAAACAGCTTGATATCATCGTATAGACGGTCCCTATCCGGTTCTCCCCAGAAGTCGCAGAGATCCAGGACCGCATTTGTGACCAACTGCGTGTCATGAAGGGCGATTCCCTCCACCCCGCGCACCATGATTTTGCGGTCCCTCTCGCT
Source organism: Lachnospiraceae bacterium (assembly GCA_015258065.1). Lineage (GTDB taxonomy): Bacteria > Bacillota > Clostridia > Lachnospirales > Lachnospiraceae > Butyrivibrio. The sequence goes on from JABZIZ010000002.1 coordinate 153,314, forward strand.
GAGCCTTCCCATCATTCCCATATCCAGCCAGACGATTTTCCCTGCCCTTATCCTTACATTCCCCGGATGCGGATCTGCATGGAAAAATCCGTCTTCCATCACCTGCTGGATAAAGCTGTTCACAAACTTCCTTCCGATTTCGTTTAAATCATAACCCTGTGACTCCAAAGTCTCCGCATCATCAATCGGAATCCCTCTGATATATTCCATGACCAGAACATGGGAGGTGGTATATTTTTTATACAGCTTAGGCACATAAACATAGGCGACATCCGTATGATTTTTTGCAAACTCCTCCATGTTTGCGGCTTCCTTCAGGAAATCCATCTCTTCCTGTGCCACGGACCACATCTCATCCAGAATCATATCCAGATCCACCAGGTTCTTGAGATCTCCTACCGGTGGAAGAAATTTAACCGCCTTGTGAAGCAGAGCGATATCTCTGGACATCAGGTCATAGATTCCCTCTCTCTCCACCTTGACAATGACGTCTTTTCCGTCTAACAACTGTGCACGATGCACCTGTGCAATCGAAGCCGAACCCAGTGCCTTTTCGTTAATGAAACGGAACACCTCCTGCCAGCTGATGCCATAAGACTGTTCGATCACCCGCAAAACAGCCTCAAACGGCATGGGCGTGACCTCGGAATTGAGCTTCATCAGTTCGTCACAATACGCTTTAGGCAAAATATCCGAGTGCAGGGACATAATCTGTCCCAGTTTGATATAGGTCGGCCCGAGATCCTCTAAAATCAGTCTCAGCTTTTCCGGTGATACGCCTCTTGTAATTTTGTGCTTAGCAAGAACAGCCCGCATTTCTTTCAAACGCGAGCTGCCCTTTTCTTTATGGTTCCTTTCTTTCTGATTGATCTGTTGCAAGAACTTCTCCTGTTCTGTCTCTTACTTCTTCACCGCTCCTGTTCTTATGATTCGGATTCGTCCTCCTGTTCCTCTGCCTTTGCAATCTGGTCCTTCAGTGCTTTTAGCTGTTCCGGTGTCAGGTCCTTGACCAGACTTTCGAAATCGTTCTTCTGAGAGGATTTTCTCAGGTTGCGCTTTAATTCCTGGTTAAGTTCCTTTCCCTGCTCAACCGTTAATTCTCCCTTCTTGACCAGCTCCTTAAATACCTCGGTCGATTTTTCGGCAGTGGTAGCAACTGCACCTACGCCTGCAAGCAATACATTTTTGATTCCATCTGTAATTTGCATTTGGGTACCTCCTCCGTTTTTAATATCCCTATTTTACACCCAACTCTTTTTATTTGAATATCAACGCCATGATTTTTGGTAAAAAAATAACCATGCCGATCATCGCGGCAAAAATGGCGGAGATTAGGACGGCGCCTGCCGCCACGTCCTTTGCCTTTCCCGCCAGCGGATGCCTTTCCCCCTTTGCGGCAAAATCCACTGCTGCCTCTACTGCTGTATTTACCATTTCCAGACTCATGATCAGCGCAAACAGAAGGAGACATATAAGCCATTCCTCATAAGAAATATGCAGGAAAAAACCCAAAATCACCACTGCCACCGTGGCTGCACAGTGAATCTGCATATTTCTTTCCTGCCCGATCACAGCGAAAATGCCGTGAAACGCATAACCGAAGCTCTTATATAACGGATCTTTTTTCCCCTTTTGCATTCTTCTTCCTTTCCCGTTATTATCCTTTCCTATTGCTCCTTCCCTATTGCTTTCCTTCCCTGTTATTTTCCTTTCCTGTTATTTTCCTCTCCTGTTATTTTCCTTTCCTATTATTTTCCTTTCCTATTATTTTCCTTTCCGATTGATGAGACGGTTCCGCAGTTTGGAATGTCTGATATTCTGGCTGGAATAGAGCGAATAATAACCGGAAAACGCATAACTCATTGCAATGGCGATCAGATAATAGGGCATTCCTGCGTAGCCGAAGAGTTCCAAGCAGATAAAGAGAGAAGAAACCGGGCAATTCGTTGCACCGCAGAACAGGCTTCCCATTCCGATGGCAGCACATAAATCCGGTTTCAAACCGAACAGGTTTGCATACAATGACCCGAAGGTAGCGCCGATGTACAGAGAGGGAACGATCTCTCCTCCCTTGAAACCGGCGCCCAGAGAAATCGCGGTAAATAACATTTTTAACAAAAAGGCGGGATGCGGTGCCTCTCCTTTAAAAGCTTCTTCTATGATATCCATTCCCGCTCCGTTATAGGCCCTTGTTTGCAGCAGCATGGTCAGTGCAATGACGATGGCACCTCCTGCTGCAATCCTGATGTATGGATTGGCGATCATTTTCTTAAACAATTTCCCGGAACGATGAAGAGAAACACAGAGAAGGATGGACACAAATCCGCTTAAAATAGCCAGAATAGAAGCCAGTACAGCGTTTCCAATGCTCATGGTCGGAACAATATGTACCGTAAACAGCTCCACCTCATATCCCATAAAGAGAGCAAGTCCGTTCGCCGTCAGCGATGCAACTACACAGGGAATCAGGGCCGAGTATTGAATCACACCTACATTGGATACTTCCATTGCAAAAAAGGCGGCTGTTAGCGGTGTTCCGAAGAGAGCGGAGAACACGGCACTCATTCCGCACATCGTGACTACCTTGCGGTCTTCATCCCGAAATCGAAATAATTTTCCCATGTTATAACCGATGCTGCCACCCAGCTGGAGCGCTGCTCCCTCTCTTCCTACCGAAGCCCCGAAGAGGTGTGAGATAACCGTTGCCACAAAGATTTCCGGTGCCTTACGAATCGGTACCGGTTCCTCTCCGGACAACGAATCGATAATCAGGTTCGTGCCTCTGTCTTCTCTATCCTTCAACAAATGGTAAAAGAAAACGATGCCGATTCCGGCAAACGGAAGGAAAAATAGAACCCAATCGTGCGTCTTTCTGAATGCGGTAACCAAAAGAATCAGTTCTGAAAAGGCCACGCCAACCAGGCCCGCAACCAGGCCTACTGCCACTCCTACAAAGATCAAACGAAACAAATAGACTAGTCCAAGAAAAAAATCCTTCCTGGATAGCTTTCCGTCATGATCAAAATCAAACGAAGTTCCGTCCTTCTTGCTTTCTTCTACCTCCGTCATTCAACCCTCCTATTCATTCCCAACGATTCTTCTTATTTCGCATGACCTTCTTCCTACTCATGCATGGTTGCTTCCTATTTCCTCATCCTCCCCTTCTTTTACATCCCTTACTCATCTTTTAGAATCAACCCGACCGGACAATGGTCGGAACCCATAATTTCCGTATAAATTTTTGCCTCTTCCAAGCGACTTTCCAGCGCCTTTGAAGTGATCACATAGTCAATTCTCCACCCCGCATTTTTTTCCCTGGCGCGGAAGCGGTAACTCCACCAGGAATATACGCCCTCCAGCTCCGGATAGAAATACCTCCAGGTATCGATCATACCCGCGTTCAGAACCGCAGTAAATTTGTCTCTTTCTTCATCTGTGAATCCCGCATTATGATGATTGGATTTCGGATTTTTCAGGTCAATCTCCTGATGCGCTACATTCAAATCTCCACAGTATATGACCGGTTTCTTTTCTTCCAGCTTTTTTTGATAGGCTAAAAAGGCATCTTCCCAAACCATCCGGTAATCCAACCGCTCCAACTCCTGCTTGGAATTCGGCACATAGACGCAGGTTAGATAATAATCCTCAAATTCCGCTGTAATGACCCTTCCTTCCTTGTCATGCTCCGGAATCCCCAGCCCGTAAGTGACAGAAATCGGTTCCGTTTTAGAAAAAAGAGCCGTTCCGGAATATCCTTTTTTTTCTGCATAATTCCAATAAGCGTGATAATCGTTTAATAGAAGGTCAATCTGTCCCTCCTGCAATTTCGTCTCCTGCAGACAAAGAATATCCGGCTTTTCCTCTTCCACGAAGGGATAGAATGTATTTTTCGCCACACAGGCACGAAGCCCGTTCACGTTCCATGAAATAATTTTTGTTGACATTTTGATTTCCTTTCCTTTCTCTTTTGTAGTATTATTTTACCACGGATGAAAGGATGGCATGGAAAAACAAGATATAACCTGGGGTAGCTTCAGCTCCTATCGAAATGAAATATATGGCATTTCCATCATCAGCATCATGATTTTTCATTTTTCAGAAAATGTGGTGCAGGCAGATCTCCACGGTTCTATTCGTCTTTTATTCGGACTTTATTATGACTGGGTCAGGTCGATTGGGGTCGAAATTTTTTTATTCTTATCCGGAATGGGGATCTGGTTTTCCCTATCGTGTCATTATGAGGGATACCTCTCTTTTCTTCAAAAAAGAGTGAATCGTCTCCTCCTTCCCTATTTCCTTGTCGGGATTCCTCTCTGGTTTCTAAAGGATCTTGTGATCTCCGCTTCCGGTTGGAAACAGTTTCTGATGGATCTCTCCTTCCTTTCTTTCTTTTTACAAGGAAAAAAAACGCTCTGGTTTATCCTCCTCATTTTTTTGCTGTATCTGATTTCTCCCCCTTTATTTCAAATCCTAACCTTTAAGAAAGACTTGGCCATTCCCGTCGGAAGGGTTCTTTTTCTCCTTCTTCTTATAATAGAAATTGCCCTCTGTGTGTGGCTTCAAAATGTGCACCCTGTTTTTTTTAAAAGAACAGAGATCGCTCTTTTACGCATTCCCGCCTATCTGTCGGGAATGTACTGCGGGAAATGGATTCAGGAAAAAAAGGCCTTCCATTTTTCCTTTTTTGTCCTCTGTATGAGCGGAATCCTTCTGCATTACATTTCTCTTTCCAATGATTCCCCCTTCTTCCGGCTGGGCAACTTGTTTTATGGTCTCTTTTTCCTGTTCGTGATGGTTGGTCTATTGTCCCTTACGGAAGGAATCCACAATGCAAGCGGGGCGCCTCGCGGGAGTCAGGCTCTATTCTCCTTTACGAAAGGAATCCATCCTCTTCAATCTGTCGGCGGATTTTCTCTCGAACTTTATATGATTCATGTTTCCCTTCGCAGCCTTCTCATCCAGATGGGATACCATACCTACCTTTGGTACAATTATCTCTTCTGCATTCTCCTGTCCATTCCTCTTTCTCTTTTGCTTCACCGAATAACGACCAGGCTTACTCTCCACTTAACAGGAAAAACATCAAGTTAACCTCTTGAATCTTTGTGTAAAATCATCAAAAACGAGGTGAAAGAATCGCATAATTTCGCCGATATACATAAGGATTATTTTTGCTTTTCAACCAACAGAAAGTGGATTCTATGGGTGCACATTGTATGCTGGATAAAATCTATTCCTGTTTCTCTGATTTTTTACAGGGTAAGCTTTTTTTTATTTATGATATCAAGGAAGATACGGCCAGATGGTCTCAGACCGGTGTTCGTACCTTTCAATTTCGTGGAGAATATGTAAAATCTGCCAGACAGATGCTCACAGATTTGGTCGAGCCCTCCGAAAAAGATCATTTTAACCGGTTTTTGGACCATATTATTTCCGGTTCCAATTCTTTTTACACAGAACCTTTTCAATTAAAATCCAAGGGCGGGAACTACATCACCTGTGATTTCAAAATTTCTGTTGTGAGAGATTATGCCCAGCGCCCTGCCTATCTCGTCACCACCATGATCAACCGTTCCCACAGCATCCGGAACGACACTGTAACAGATCTTCCGAATCGCTTCGAACTTTTAGAGGAGCTGCACCAGAAACAGGAGTACCGCAGACGCTCCATTCTTCTTATGATCGGTGCCATCAATTTTGCACGTCTAAACCGTCTTTACGGGTACTCTGTCGGGAATCAGATTTTAAAAGAACTTTCCGGCAAGTTAAAAAATATGCTAGGAAACGGTGCCGAAATTTACCGGACACAGGGAGCCAGCATGGCAGCGCTCTCGGAAGCAATGAGTTTGCAGGAGGCCAGAAACTGCTATAAGAAACTGAGGGAATATGCTGCCAGATATCTAAAGATTCACAACTATCGGATCCCCCTTGAAATATGTGCGGGAGTGGTTGTCATTGACGACTTTTCCGTTGATGAACATACCCTGTATACCTGTGCGCGCTATGCGCTTGGTCGCAGTGAGCAGGACCCCAAGCATGAGCTTGTTGTCATCCAGAATGACAATGTCGGTGAAAAAAGAAATACCCTAAAAATCATTCACACGCTTCGAGACAGCATTTTGAATGACTGCGACGGGTATTACCTTGCTTACCAACCTATGGTGACTTCTTCAGATGGACAACTGGCCGGGGTAGAGGTCCTTCTTCGTTACGATAAACCTCCGTTTGGAAACATTCCTCCCATGCTTTTTCTTCCTGCGATTGTGCAAGATGAGGCCTTTCAAAAATTGGGTTACTGGATCATTGAAAAAGCCTGTACCGAGGGTAAAATTCTGACCAAGCGCTATCCTAAGCTGATGCTCCACTTAAATATTGCAAATGAACAGTTTCAACAAAGTCGTTTCAGGCACATGCTGCTAGACATTTTAAACCGCACCGGTTTTCCTGCAAATAATTTGTTTTTTGAGCTTTCCGAGCGTTGCAAACAGCTGAACCCGATGTTCCTGAAGGACGAAATTCTCTTTCTCAAAAGCTGTGGCATTAAGACGGCACTGGACGGCTCTTCCCTCACCTCTCTTGATTTAATGAGACAGCTACCCGTGGATATGGTTAAAATCGGAAGAGAATTAACCGCTCACCTGGAAAACAGTAGAGCCGACCGTTATATGCTGGAAGCCATTACCGGTTTTGCCGCACACATGGATATTCAGGTTGCTGTGGAAGGCGTTGAGAACGAACGGATTCGAAACATTCTACAGAATTACCCGACCACCTCCTATCAGGGTTATTATTATTCTGAAGCAGTAAGACTGGAGGATCTGCAAAAACTACCGCTATTTCGATCAAAAAAAGCGAAGTAATAACGACTTCGCTTTTTTGATTTCTCTATGACTGGATTTCTCTATGACTGATTTTCTCTATTACTGATTTTTTCTATGACCGATTTTCTCTATGGCTGGATTTCCTCGATTTTTTTCATCTTCTTGAGATGCTCATCTGTCTCTGCCAGCATTTCCTTGAGAGATAAGCTTTTATCGAAGCAAAATTCACAAATTGAGTACTGCAAGTGGATCAGGTAAGGTTTCTCCTGTTCCGTCATCAACTTCATGTTCTGTTCGGACATTTCCTGTCTGAGACTTTCTGAACAGCCTTCCTCCTCCGAAATCCGAATAACGGCGAATTCATCTCCGCGAATCCTTCCCAGGATGCTTTCCTGCCCAAAGACTTCCCGCAGAATGGAAGCTACTTTTTTCATGGCAAGATCTCCCTCATCTCTACCGAAGAAATGATTGATGGATTTGATCGAATCCATGTCAATGTAGGAGACGACTGCATAAGTGCCTTCCACAAAAGATCTTTTCAACAGATCATAGGCCTTGGAAAAGAATCCTCTGCGGTTTAGGCATCCGGTTAGCTTGTCCTCTGTCCCAAAGCGGTCCAGAACAGAGTCATTTCGCTCCATTGCTTCCGTATTTTCTTCGATTAACTCCTTCATCTGCTCGATCTGCTTTTCATTTGCAATCGTTCGGATGGCATTGCAGATCTGATCCATGAAAAGAGAATGGAAGCCGGGTACCATGAATTCTGCAGTAAACCGATTTACAAACAGTCCCACTTGTTTCTCGCCAAGATAAAGGACATTTATGATTTGTGTCATCCTTTCGGATGCATTCGGGACCATACTCATAAAATCACTGGTTTTCACGCAGTCAAACTCTTTTTGACTACCGACCTGGCCCCCACTTAAATATGCCATCAGATAGATTTCTTCCGGACACTTTAACGGTTGTCTACGCGTATTCTTCTTGGCTTCCGGAAATAGAAATAATGCCGCCTCAAGAGTTCCTGCCTGGGACAACCCCTTCATCAACTCCTCGTACGGATTTTCCTTTTTAAACTCCGAACGGATCAGAAATGAGCTCAATATTTCCAGCTTTTCTAAGGCCTCTGTCGTCGGTGCCTCAAAAAGCGGGATCGACTTATCTATTTCTTCCTCCTCCGCCTGATTTTTCACAAGTGAAATCGCCTTTTTGACTGCAAGATAGCCGAGTTCTTCGCTTTTCCTTTCTTCACCGGAATCCACGTTCCAATATCCTCTCATTGCAGAAAGGAGCAGGATCTTCATTGGTTCAAAATGCTTTAAAAACTCCTCCTTCTTGATGGCACCGACTTTTCTTCCGATCTGCTCTAAGTCGATAATCAGAATGTCTGTATTTTCCGGATTGATAAAGGAAAAAACGGCATTTTGTTGATAAAAAACATCTTTCTTTGCCTTCCTATGATCCGCCTCCGTTAAAAACATCCCCGGGAAAATGGACAGACTGACCCCCTCTTCTTCTGCCGCTACCTGTGCTCCTCTGCAAATCTTTCTTTCCCTGTCATTTTTGAATTCCGATATCAGCAAAGAAATTCTCATTTGTTTAAGCCCCTGCTTCACTCTCAATCGGTTGAAAGTTATGATTCTTTTTCAGGTTCCGATTCTTCCTCTTGTTCTGTTGTCTGATCGTTTCCTTCTTCGGATTCCTCATCCGGATTGTTTCGAACCTTAGCAATTTTGGCCACCAGCACATTTTCATCCAGATTGATCAGCTTCACACCGGAAGTAATTCTGGAAAAGACAGAAATTTCATTGATGTGGATCTGGATCATCGTGCCGGCATTTGTGATCATCATCAAATCATGTTCATTCTCTACCGCCTTGACACCTATGACATTGCCGGTCTTCTCTGTTATTTTATAACATTTCAGGCCTTTTCCGCCTCTCTTTTGCAAGGTAAACTCGGATAGCTCGGTTCTCTTTCCATACCCTTTCTCAGATACGACTAACAGTGTACTTCCCTGCGTATTGATCTGCATGCCGATGACTTCATCTTCATCTGTCAGCATCATCCCCCTGACGCCCATCGCTGCTCTGCTAAGTGGACGGACATCCGATTCTTTGAAATGAATGCTCATTCCAAACTTCGTCACCATGAAGATATCGTTTTCTCCGTCTGTTTCCTTGACTTCAATCAGCTCATCATTGTCTTTTAATGCAATGGCATTCAGCCCGTTGTTCCGAATATTCTGAAATTCTCTGACCGGGGTTTTCTTTACAACTCCATATTTCGTCGCCATAAAGAGGTTTTTATCTTCCTCATTTCCTGACAAAGAAATGGTTGCTGTAATCTTTTCTTCTGCACTTAGCTGAAGAAGATTGACAATGGCTACCCCGCGGGCTGTTCTGGAAGCTTCAGGTATCTGGTAAGCCTTCAGACGGTATACCCTTCCGTAATTGGTAAAAAACAACAGCGTCCGATGTGCCCTTGTAATGAAGAGGTCTTCTACGTAATCGTTTTCTATGGTTGAGATCCCTTTGATCCCTCTTCCCCCTCTTCCCTGCGCATGAAAATTATCCATACTCATCCGCTTGATATAACCCAGGGATGTCATGGCAATCACGGTTTGTGTATTGGGAATTAAATCTTCAATATCAATTTCTGCGGAATCATATTCAATTCTGGATCTTCTCTCATCTCCAAATTTTTCCGCAATCGTAAGGATTTCCGTTCGGATGACACCAAGGAGTTTTTTTCTGTCTGCAAGAATTGCTTTTAATTCCGCAATTTTCTTGAGCAGCTCCTGATGCTCCTGCTCTATCTTATCTCTCTCTAAACCGGTCAACGTACGCAAACGCATGTCGACAATTGCCTGCGCCTGCGCATCCGACAGCCCGAAGCGAACCTTTAACTGCTCTTTCGCAATGGGAACCGTCTTTGATCCTCGAACGATCTGAATGACTTCATCAATATTGTCCAGAGCAATCAGTAAGCCCTGTAAGATATGATCTCTTTCCTCCGCCTTATTGAGATCATACCTGGTACGCCTCGTCACTACATTTTCCTGATGGGTAATGTAGTGCATCAGGACATCCTTCAGAGACATCACCTTCGGCTCGTTATGTACAAGAGCCAGCATATTGATCCCAAAGGAGTCCTGCATCTGCGTATGTTTGAACAACTTGTTCAACATCACCTGAGGATTGATGTCTTTTCGTAACTCTATTTCAATCCTCATTCCTTCCCGATCAGAAGAATCACGAAGTCCGGTAATTCCCTCCAGCCTTTTGTCTTTTACCAGTTCTGCAATCTTTGCAATGAGATTTGCTTTATTGACCAGATAGGGGAGTTCACTTACTACAATAGTATTCTTGCCTCTACTGTCCGTTTCCACATTGGTGATAGCGCGGACAATCACCTTTCCTCTTCCGGTACGATAGGCTTCCTCTGCGCCCCTTACCCCCAGTATCATTCCTCCGGTCGGAAAATCCGGGGCCTTCACTATTTCCAGAATTTCATCTATCTCTGTTTCCCGATCTTCCTCCACACGATTATCAATCATTTTAACGACTGCACCAACCACTTCTCTCAGATTATGTGGAGGAATATTGGTTGCCATACCGACCGCAATTCCTGTCGTTCCATTGACCAGAAGGTTTGGAAACCGGGAGGGCATCACCGTAGGTTCTTTTTCTGTTTCATCAAAGTTTGGAACAAAATCAACGGTATCCTTATCAATATCCGCCGTCATTTCCATGGAGATCTTTGACATTCTTGCTTCTGTATAACGCATGGCGGCTGCACCATCGCCGTCTACAGAACCGAAGTTTCCGTGACCGTCTACCAGACAGTAACGCATTGACCATGGCTGCGCCATGTTCACCAAAGCCCCATAAATAGACGTATCTCCATGGGGATGAAATTTACCCATGGTATCTCCGACGATACGCGCACATTTTCGATGCGGCTTATCCGGTCCGTTGTTCAGCTCGATCATGGAGTACAGGATTCTTCTCTGTACCGGCTTTAAGCCGTCTCTTACATCGGGCAGTGCCCTCTGTGCGATGACGCTCATCGCATAATCAATGTAAGAAGATTCCATTGTTTTCTTCAGTTCTACTTCCTGAATTCTGTCCGTTTTTACTTCATCGAAGACATCGTCTGGAAGTTCGTGATTCCTATCGTCCGCCATGTTTTGCCTCAAATATCCAGATTCTTAACAAACCTTGCATTTTTTTCGATAAATTCTTTTCTTGGCTCCACCTGATCTCCCATGAGAGTGGTGAAGGTAACATCAATATCCGATTCGGTTTCTTCGTCAAACCCGATTCTTTTTAAGGTTCTGCTTTCCGGATTCATGGTTGTCTCCCAGAGCTGCTCCGGATCCATTTCCCCGAGTCCCTTATACCTTTGAATCTTATTGTTCTGATCTCTGCCGACCTCTGCAATGATTTGATTGAGTTCCTCGTCCGAGTAGGCATACCATACTTTTTTATTTTTTTCTAATTTGTAAAGCGGTGGCATTGCCAAATAAACATGTCCCTGTTTAATGAGTTCCGGCATAAATCGATATAAAAAGGTGAGCATCAGTGTTGCGATATGAGCACCGTCCACATCGGCATCCGTCATAATGATAATCTTATCGTACCGCAGCTTGGAAATATCAAAATCATCGTGAATGCCACAGCCGAATGCAGTAATCATTGCCTTGATTTCCGCATTTCCGTAGATGCGCTCATCTCTTGCCTTTTCTACATTCAGGATTTTTCCCCGTAACGGTAAAATTGCCTGTGTTGCTCTGCTTCTTGCACTCTTGGCACTTCCCCCTGCGGAATCTCCCTCTACAATAAAAATTTCACAATTTTTGGGATCTTTATCCGAACAATCCGCCAGTTTTCCCGGGAGTCCCATTCCATCCATGGCGGATTTTCTTCTTGTTAAATCTCTAGCTCTTCTCGCCGCCTCTCTCGCGTGCTGTGCAGTGATTGCCTTATCCAGTATGATCTTTGCAACTGTGGGATTTTGTTCCAGAAAGTAGGTTAACTGTTCAGATACAACGGAAAGAACTGCTCCTCTGGCTTCTGAATTTCCCAGCTTTTGCTTTGTCTGACCTTCAAACTGCGGATCTTCAATTTTGACGGAAATAATGGAAGTCAGACCTTCACGGATATCTTCTCCGCTTAAATTCTCGTCTGCATCTTTTAACATCTTGCCGTCACGAGCATATCGATTAAACACATTGGTAAGAGCTGTTTTAAACCCTTCCAAATGAGTTCCGCCATCAGGCGTATTGATGTTGTTTACAAAGGTGTAGGTGGATTCGGTAAAAGAATCATTATGCTGCATAGAGACTTCCACATGTACCTTGTTTCTGTCTCCCTCAAAGTACATGATCGGGTTATACAAGGCCGATTTGGAACGATTTAAATAAGCCACAAATTCCTTTATTCCGCCCTCATAATGATACTTTTCCTCTATGACTTCCGGTTGATTTTCCCCTATTCGCAAATCGGTCAGAAAAATGGTAAGACCCTTGGTTAGAAATGCCATTTCTCTGAGTCTTTGTCTTAATATCGAAAACTCAAATTCCGTTGTCTCTTTAAAAATCTGTGCATCCGGTTTAAAGACAACTCTGGTTCCCGTCTTTCCCGGTTCACATTCCTCTTTTACGCGAAGAGGATAACAAACCTTTCCTCTCTCATACCGCTGCTCATAAACTTTCCCGTCATGGAAGACCTGCACCTCCAGCCATTCTGACAGGGCATTCACGACAGATGCTCCAACTCCGTGCAATCCCCCTGAGACCTTATATCCTCCGCCGCCGAATTTTCCTCCGGCATGCAGAATGGTAAATACGACTTCCACTGCAGGCAGACCCGCCTTATGATTGATTCCGACCGGGATTCCCCTTCCATTATCCTGCACACAGACCGTATTATCCGGATTGATCGTTACATCAATCCTGCTGCAATAACCAGCGATTGCTTCGTCAACGGAATTGTCCACAATTTCGTAAACTAAATGATGAAGCCCTCTTGAAGCCGTCGTTCCGATATACATCCCCGGTCTTCTTCTGACTGCTTCTAATCCTTCCAGAATCTGGATTTGATCCGCTCCGTAATTGGTTGTCTCTTCACTCATTAGGTCCGTTAACTCCTATTGCCTTTTTATTTGCCAAAAGAATTTTTCCTTCTTCGATATGGTAGAGCTGATTGATTTCAAAATGATGCTCTACAAACTCATCCAATCCGGTACAAGTAATAATCGTTTGGATATTTCCTATTGCAGAAAGAAGATCTCTCTGTCTGTTTGCATCCAGCTCTGATAACACATCGTCCAGTAAAAGGATCGGTGTTTGATCCGTCATCTTCTTTACCAGTTCAATTTCTGCCAGCTTTAGAGATAAAGCAGCGGTTCTCTGCTGTCCTTGCGACCCGAATCGTCTGATGTCCGTTTCTTCCGTTCCTATTTTTTTGACAAGGAAGGAAAGATCATCCCGATGTGGTCCCACATTCGTCTGCCCGGTAAAAAAATCTTTTTTTCTTGACCTTCGCAGCTGCTCTGCATAGTTCTCCGGTACCGTGTTCTGCTCATATCGGATGGTTAAACTTTCTCTTCCACCGGACAATTTCTCGTGCATCAAGCTGAGGGTGGGCGCAATTTCACTCACAAAACGCTCTCTTCCTCTGACGATTTCACTACCATTTTCCAGTAATAAATCATCCCATACGTCCAGCTGCATCCACCGCGGGTCAGCCCCTTCTTCGGGATTTACCCCTGATTTTTGCAAGCTCTTTAACACTTTGGCTCTTTGAACAATCGCTTTTTGATAACGGTTCAATGCCTCCAGATACCCGTGATCTAATTGACAGAGCTCTAAATCCAGAAACCTTCTTCTTTCGGAAGGACCATTTTTGATAATTCCCAAATCTTCCGGTGAAAAAAAAATGAGATTCACACCCAACTTCTTTAAAAAAGTGGAAGCACTTTTCATTTTGCAGCCGTCCAGCGCTATCCCCTTATTTTTACTGGTTCGCAGATGCATATCAATCCGGTAAGGCGCCCCATTTTTTTTAAGAACGGTGCGAATATGCGCCTCTTCTTTTCCAAACCGGATCATCTCCTTATCCCTGCTGCCTTTATGGGACTTTGTCGTGCAGGAAAGAAAGATTGCTTCCAGAATATTCGTTTTCCCCTGTGCATTATTGCCGTATAGGAGGTTTGTACCCGCTTTGAACTCCATTTGAAGGGAGTCATAATTTCTAAAGTTTTCAAGTTCAAGCGAACGAATCACCAAATCGTTCATTCTATAATACGGTATTCTTCCGATTCACAGGAAAACACATCTCCTGCCACCAGTTTTCTTCCACGCCTTGTTTCCACTTCTCCGTTCACTTTTACCAAACCGTCTAAAATTTCAAATTTTGCATCGACACCGGATGAGGAAATGCCTGCTTTCTTTAAAGCCTGTCCTAATTTAATATAAGCTTCTCCTTCTCTTAGCTTGATTTCTCTCATAAACCACCTACTCCACTGTCTTAAAGTTCACAGGGAATACACTGTAAAGATACGATTCTTTGTCATCACGAATGTAGCAGGGCACCCTCGGAATTACAAAATAAATATGGATCACTTCATCTTCGATTACCCTTAAAGAGTCTAACAGAAGCCTTGGATTAAAGCCGATCATAATATCCTTTCCCTGCTTCTGCGCATCCATGACCTCATCCATACTGCCCAGGGTGGAGTTGATTTTCAGTTCTACTCCGTCTTCGGTAATATTGAGAATGATGGGTTTCTTGTCTCCCTCTTTTACCAGAAGAGTAGCACGATCTACACATTCCACCAGATCTTTTCTGCGAATAGATATTTTGGTTTCATAATCGCTGGATACGATGCGATCAATGTCGAAGTATTCTCCCTCAATCAATCTGGAAACGACGAGTGTGGAATCAAATTCAAATAAGATGTGCATATCGGTGAAATAGATCTTCACGAATTTATCTGCACTATCAGAAATAATTCGCCCGATTTCATTTAATGTCTTTCCGGGAACAATTACTTTTTTATTTCCGTATGAAGCGGAGAGCTTTTCTTTTCGGATCGCAATCCGATGCCGATCCAGTGCCGTACACTTAATATCATCTCCCTTCACCTCGATCAGTTCGCCCGTCATCATTTTATCGCTGTCATTGGCCGACACGGAAAAAATAGTCTTCGTGATCATTTTTTTCAGTGTCATCTGCGAGATTTCTACACCGTCAATTTTTTCAATAGAGGGAAGATAAGTGAAGTCCTCTCCACTGCGTCCCGGTATATTCAGTCGGATTTTTTCACATTGAATGGATACAATAAAATTCTCATCTGTTGTGATCGTAACGGTGTTGTCCGGAAGCTTTCTCACAATACTGTCAAACAATTTAGCTTCTACCGCAACGAATCCTCTTTCTTCAATGGTTCCCTCAATCAACGTTTCGATTCCTAGTTCTGTGTCATTGGAAATAAACTTAATTGTTCCCTGTGTGGTATCAATCAAGACACTTTGCTGAATCGAATTTGTCGTTTTGGAAGGAACTGCTCTGGATACAATTTGTAAACCTGTCGATAGATCTGATTTTGAACAGATGAATTTCATAGAAAATTCTCCTAGATAAATGATCCATGTGATATTAACAATATTTAAAAGTCTTTCATAAGGGCTGTTGATAAGCGAAAAACTTCTCTCATTATACCTAAATTCAATATTTTAGGCAATCGCCCCGCGTGGAGATCCTTGTTGTTAGAATGTGCAATTTGGTGTTGATTTTGAAATGCCTTTGATCGATTAAGGAGCCGGATTTATTTTTTTGACAATGATATCCACATTTCTGGATAACTCTGTATCCTTTTTCAACATTTGCTCAATTCGATCTACGCCGTTCATCACCGTAGAGTGATCCTTTCCGCCCAGTGCCTGTGCAATTTCATTCAGTGTAGTATTGGTGTAGGTTCTGGCGAGATACATCACAATCTGTCTGGGGCGTACAATTTCTGCGTTTCTTTTT
The DNA here is from genome assembly GCA_015258065.1 of Lachnospiraceae bacterium. GTDB lineage: Bacteria > Bacillota > Clostridia > Lachnospirales > Lachnospiraceae > Butyrivibrio. The sequence continues at coordinate 169,176 of JABZIZ010000002.1, forward strand.
TTGGATAATATATCCGTCTTCCGAAGATTATAGTGTTCACATACTGCATCCATGACGGTCTGAATGGTAATGATTCTTGACTGGTCCGGATAAATGACATCTTTTAGAGCTTCCTTCGTAATTTCTTCGGTGACCGCCACATTGTTCAAACGGGAGAAAGCAATAATTTTGTTGTAGGCGCCCTCCAGTTCCCGAATATTGGACTTCATATTGGTTGCAATATAGGAAAAAACAGCGTCGTCTATTTTTTGGGGGTAATTTTCTCCTAATTTTTTGAGAATAGCCATTCTAGTTTCATAATCTGGTGGTTGAATATCCGATATCAACCCCATTTCAAAACGAGAGCGGAACCGCTCGTCCAATGTTTCCATTTCCTTTGGAGGGCGATCGGAGGATATCACAATTTGTTTACCGGCCTGGTGAAGCTCATTAAAGGTGTGAAAGAATTCTTCCTGTGTGCTTTCTTTTCCTATTATAAATTGAACGTCGTCTACAAGGAGAACATCTACGGTGCGGTACTTCTCTCGGAAACGACTCATGATCTTGGTATCTTGTTTTCCACTGCGGATGGAATCAATGACTTCATTGGTGAATTGCTCGGATGTCACATACAAAACCTTCTTGTCAGGCATGTGATCCAAAACAAAATGTCCGATGGAATGCATCAGATGTGTTTTACCAAGACCGGGTCCTCCATAAAGAAATAGTGGATTGTATGCTTCACCGGGAGATTCTGCAACGGCGAGAGCGGCAGAATATGCAAATTTGTTATTGCTGCCGACGACAAAGGTTTCAAAGCGATATTTCTGATTCAGATTGGATCCTTTGCCGCCTTCTTCCTCATTTTCATGATGAAAGGCGGAATCATTCTCTATTTTATCATCGAGACCATTCAAATGGTCAGAACGACCTTCTTCCTTTTCCGCATCCTTTTTTAATAAGAAGACAACGTTGATCAGATAGCCAAGTTCATTGGAAATTGCTGCTTTAAAAAAATCGGTGTAATGCTTTTCTATGTAATTTTGTTGGAAGGAGGTGTCGGAAGGAATCAATATGTATACCTGGTTATTTTCTAAACGGTGCAGGATGAGGGGGGCGATCCAGGTTTCAAAGGAGACATCCGTGATACCGGAGTCAATCATAACAGTTCTTTTAATTTCTTCCCATTTCTGCTCTAAATTCTGAAATATTGACTTGTCATTCGACATAAATTTTTCCTTCCACTGTCTTATTTTTGTATCATCTCATTCTATCGAAAACAAAAATAAAGTGCAAATAAAGCACTGGTCTTGTGGATAATGTGTATAATTTTTTCCAGGTAACACGTATTTTTGGGTTTTCCCTTTTTTTCCACAACCAAAGAAGGCCTTAAGAACTGTAAATTGGCTTTCTCTGCGATCATTCCATTCAATTCACATCATCCACATTTGGGTTGTTCATTTGAAAGTGAGTCGAGTATAAAATAACATGTTATCCACATTATCAACATATTGTTGTGGAAAACTAGTTTTTCCACCATATATGGCGAAAAAATTCTTTCAAAAAGTTTGAAAAATAGCGATAAATAGAGCCTTGACGGAATTATTGTGCTCAATTATAATAAGACAGATTGACGCGCAGGGAATAGACTGAATTCTTTGCGGTAATCAAAATCCGCAAAGATGATCATAAAGGAGGTGTGAACGATGAAAATGACTTTTCAGCCACACAAGCTTCAAAGAAAGCGTGTGCACGGATTCAGACAGAGAATGAGTACGGCGGGCGGACGAAAGGTTTTAGCTGCCAGAAGATTAAAAGGCAGAAAAAGACTGTCTGCTTGATGAGGAATTTATGTTACGCGTGAGTTTTTCATTAGCATGGTGAGACGCGGATATGCAAGTGCATATTCGCGTTTTGATTCTAACACTATTACATGGTATTTTCTTCATCCCTAAAAAAAAATTCGGATTTTCAAACTCTCTATCAAGAGGGCAAATCATTTGCAAATAAGGAACTGGTTTTATATGTGCGCATCAATCATACGAACCAGAATCGTTTTGGTATTTCCATTAGCAAAAAGGTCGGAAATTCAGTGGTCAGGCACCGTTTTGCAAGGCAAATGAGAGAAATCTACCGACTGAATGAAAGGTCTCTTAATCGTGGGATTGATCTTTCAGTCATCGCCAGGGGGAGTGTGCGCGATCTTGTTTTTGTAAAAGGCGGAACTCATACGCTTGAGAGGTCGTTTTTAAATTTGGTGAAGAAAGCACATCTTTTTATCAATGAAAACGATATTCATAGCCATCATTAAATTTTACCGGAAGCATCTTTCCAGTTTAAAAACAAGCAGATGTCCATATATTCCAACCTGTTCTGCTTACGGACTGGAAGCAATTGAAACTTACGGCGCATGGAAGGGAGGCTGTCTGACAGCATATCGCATTTTGCGTTGTAATCCTTTTTCAAACGGGGGATATGATCCGGTTCCAACAAAGATGGTGCCTAAGGGCAGAATGGAGAAATTTTGACGGGAGCTTTTTTAACTCAATATAACGGTGCCTTTATCGGACCGGTTGCTAAAGTCCTTGGTTTGCTGATGAACTTTATTTTTAACGGACTAAGTGCAATCGGCATTCAAAACATTGGTCTTGCCATTATTCTTTTCACTTTAGTCATATACATGGCTTTAATGCCGCTTACGGCGAAACAGCAGCGCTTTTCTAAGCTCCAGCAGAAAATGGCTCCTGAGATCAAGAAGATTCAAGATAAATATAAGGGGAAAAAAGATCAGGCATCCATGCTTGCTCAGCAGGAGGAAATCAAGGCTGTTTATGGTAAGTATGGGGTATCCCAGGTCGGAAGTTGTGTTCAGATGCTGATCCAGATGCCGATTCTATTTGCCCTTTATCGTGTCATTTATTCCATCCCCGCCTATGTGGTGAAGGTAAAAGATGTTTTTACTCCTTTGGCGGTTTCCCTTTTGCAAATCAAGGGTTCGGATCAATTTATGCAGACACTTTCCGGCGCAAAGGGTTTTGCAAAACAGTTTGAAGATGCCTCCTTTTCACTTAATGCTTCAAATTCTTTTGCCGTCAATACCTACATTGATACGCTAAATAAGTCATCTTCTGCAGATTGGACTTTACTTGCCAATCAGTACAAGAATTTGGATGTAGCTTCCGTTCATGCAAAGGTTGCCTCTTTAAATGATTTTCTCGGGTTGAATATTGGGGATTCTCCTTCCTATATTATTAAGTCAGCTGCATCAAGTGGCGCCTATTTATTGATTATCGGGGCAATTTTAATTCCTCTTCTCGCTGCTTTTACACAGTGGTTGAATGTAAAACTGATGCCGCAGGCTGCACCTACTTCTAATGATCCGAATGATCAACAGGCACAGATGATGCGGCAGATGAGCACGATGAATACGATCATGCCTCTTTTTTCGGCTTTCATGTGTTTTACACTTCCCACCGGTCTTGGTTTATACTGGATTGCAGGTGCTGTCATTCGTACCATCCAGCAGGTGGTGATCAATCATCACATTGATAAAATTGATCTTGACCAGGAAATCGCTAAAAATACGGAAAAGTACGAAAAGAAGTTGGAAAAACAGGGAAATCGGACCAGAAACATGACCAAGTACGCAGCAATGAATACCAGAAGCCTGATGCAGGCGGGAAATGTGACTGATATTCATACGCAGGTGTCTCAGGAAGATAAGGACGCTTTGGTCAACAAAGCGAGAGAGGCCTACGAAAGTGGAAAAGCGAGACCCGGGAGTCTCCTGCGTGCCGCCAATATGGTTCGTGAATATGACGAGAAAAATAATAAATAGGGGGAGTCGTTATGGAGTATCAGGAGTTTTCTGCACGAACGGTAGATGATGCAATTACGGAAGCCTGCGAAAAATTAGAGGTTGTCAGTTCTGATCTTGATTATGAAATTATCTTTGAAGGTTCCGGCGGTTTCCTTGGTATGGGCGCAAAGCCTGCTACCATCAGGGCTCGGATTAAAGAGGTTTCCGTAACAGATGAGGCAACTTCCTTTCTGCAAAAGGTCTTTTCTGCAATGCAGATGCCGGTCGATATTGATGCCACCTTTGATATTCCGGATTCCAATCTTTGCATTGATCTTTCCGGTGAGAATATGGGTGTTCTGATCGGTAAGAGGGGGCAGACATTAGATTCTTTACAATATTTGGTTTCTTTAGTTGTGAATAAAGACACCGAAAATTATATCCACGTGAAATTGGATACGGAGAATTATAGAGAGCGTCGCAAAGCAACCTTGGAAAATCTGGCTAAGAATGTCGCCTACAAGGTAAAAAGAACCAAAAGATCTGTATCCCTGGAACCCATGAATCCTTATGAGAGAAGGATTATCCATTCCGTTTTGCAGGCAGATCATTATGTAACAACACACTCTGAGGGAGATGAGCCTTTTCGGAAGGTTGTCGTTACACTGAAGAAGTGATGTAATCCCCCTTCTGTTTTGGAAGGGGGATTTGATTTCGTGGGGTTTTCTTATGGTCTATGCTAATGATACGATTGCATCCATATCAACTGCAATGTCGGATGCGGGGATAGGAATCATTCGTGTGAGCGGGAAGAATGCAATTCCGATCTGTGATTCATTATTGGTTTCCAGTAAAATGTCTCGTGATTTAAAAGAAAGACCTGCCGGGAGCATTCGCTTTGGTTATGCAGTTGACAAGGATCTGAATAAATTGGACGAAGTCCTTGTTTCTGTGATGAAGGCTCCTCACAGTTATACAGGAGAAGATACGGTTGAGATTAACTGCCATGGCGGACGAATGGTGCTCGAGAGGGTTTTACAGGAAGTTTTATATCAGGGGGCAAGGTTAGCGCAGCCGGGAGAATTCAGTAAACGTGCTTTTCTCAATGGAAAAATGGATCTGACACAGGCAGAAGCAGTGATGGATTTAATCACTGCGCAGAATGCGTTTTCTCTAGCTAATTCAGAAAAACAGTTGAACGGATTTTTTCGAGACCAAATTCGCCATCTTAGAGATCAGATTTTATTGCAAACAGCTCACATTGAAGCTGCTTTAGATGATCCGGAAAATGAGGATTTATCTTACAATAATATGGAAATGTCAGCCGAATTAAATCACATGCTGTCTAGGATCAATTCGATGATTGAAAGTTATTCGGAGGGCCTTATCCGCAAAGAAGGAATTAAAACCGTTATTCTTGGAAAACCGAATACGGGAAAATCTACGTTACTGAACCTTCTTGCAAAAGAGGAGAAGGCGATTGTCACGGATCTTCCGGGAACGACGAGAGATGTGGTAGAGGAAACGGTGAAGGTAGGAGATCTAACATTGCGTTTGCTGGATACGGCCGGAATTCGTGAAACGGATAATGTAGTAGAGAAGATTGGCGTAACAAAAGCTCTTAAAGAGAGTGAAGATGCAGAGCTCATTTTGCTTTTATTTGATCTCACTCAAAAACCGGATGACGAAAGTTTGCGTTTAGTCCATCTGGTTAAAACCCATCATGTGATTATTTTATTGAATAAATCCGATCTCTCTTCGGATTTAGATTGCTATCAATCTTTCATTGCACAAGCTTATACACGTGAGGATGCTCAGCTTTCTTCTCTTCCTGAGAATCAACGGGAACGGGCCTTATCCCTGCCTCCGATCATTCCCTGTTCTTTTTTGCAAGGAAAAGGGGTTCAACAATTGGAACAAACGATCGCTTCCCTTTTTCTTCACAATGAGTTGATCCCCAAACAGGAGTTTTACCTGACCAGTGTTCGCCATCGAGATGCTTTAAAGCGAACGAAAGAGAGCCTGGTTTTGGTGAAGGAGGGTCTCCTGTCAAAGGTGTCGGAAGAGTTTTTAACGGTTGATTTGATGAACGCCTATTCATCTCTTGGTGAGATTATCGGTGAAGAAGTTGGTGATGATCTGGTGGATGAGATTTTTTCAAAATTCTGCATGGGAAAATAATCATCCATTGTTTAAGAAATTATTTCTTTTTGATAGATTGGTATTGCTAAAGGAAATCTTATGAATTTAAATTCCTCTACTCTTGATGAGAATCGCAAACGAGACTGGAAAAAAGAATCCTCTGTTTCTAACGATTTTAGCTCAGAAAACTATGATTGCATCGTGATCGGATCCGGTCATGCCGGATGCGAAGCTGCTTTATGTTGTGCCAGACTCGGTTTTGAGACGCTTCTTTTTACATTAAGCACTGATCAGATTGCTTTCATGCCCTGTAATCCTCATATCGGAGGATCTTCTAAAGGTCACTTGGTAAGAGAAATTGACGCGCTTGGTGGAGAAATGGGCAGGAATATTGATAAAACATTTTTGCAGTCCAAGATGTTGAATCAATCAAAGGGTCCTGCCGTGCATTCTCTTCGTGCGCAAGCCGATAAGAGTGCGTACTCTCTTTCCATGAAACATGTATTGGAAAGTCAGACACATCTTCACCTCAAGCAAGGAGAAGTGGTTCAGATTCTTTGGGATGATTTAAATTCTTCTGATGCAAATGATTTGGTGAATCAGGGTTACTCAAAGAAAATAAAAGGAGTCGTCTCATATTCCGGAATCACTTATTGTGCTAAGACAGTGATACTGTGTACCGGTACTTATCTTCAATCAAGATGTTTGTGTGGGGAAGCAATTACTTATACCGGTCCCAATGGGATGCAGCCTTCGAATCTATTATCTGCCTCTCTTCGTGAAGCAGGCGTTGGTCTGCGACGATTTAAGACGGGAACTCCTGCCAGAATGTCTTCAGATAGCATTGATTTTTCTAAGATGGAAGAGCAGTGCGGAGATGTTCCGGTAACTCCCTTTTCTTTTTCGACGGATCCCGCTTCTGTACAAAAAGAGCAGGTTAAGTGCTATCTGACTTATACGAACGAGAAAACGCACGAAATTATACGAAATAACATTCATCGCTCTCCCATCTATTCCGGTGTGATCGAGGGGGTGGGTCCCAGGTACTGTCCATCAATTGAGGATAAGGTCGTGAAATTTCCGGATCGGAAACGGCATCAGGTTTTTATTGAACCGGAGGGTTTATATACCAATGAAATGTATGTAGACGGGATGTCCTCATCCCTGCCGGAAGATGTGCAGCAAGCAATGTATAAAACGGTGCCCGGCCTGGAACATTGCCATATCGTAAAAAATGCTTATGCGATTGAATACGATTGTCTGGTCCCGGGTCAGTTATCGCTAACACTTGAAATTCGATCTATTCGAGGTCTGTTCTCTGCCGGTCAATTTAATGGAAGCAGCGGCTATGAGGAAGCTGCTGCGCAAGGTCTGTATGCGGCTATCAATGCATGTAGGCAAATGCAAAAGAAAGATCCCTTTTATATTGACCGATCGGAAGGATACATCGGTGTTCTTGTAGATGATCTTGTTACAAAATATAATACGGAACCTTATCGTATGATGACTTCTCGTGCGGAGTACAGACTTCTTTTAAGGCAGGATAATGCGGATCTTAGATTAACAAAAAAGGGATTCGAGTGTGGTTTAATTTCATCAAAGAGGATGAAAGAAATTGAAATCAAGCAACAGCAGATATTGTCCGAAATAGATAGACTGAAGCAGGTCAAAGTAGGAGCTTCCGACTGTGTGCAGAATTTCATGCGTGTGCACCAATCTCCTTTGTTAAAAACGGCTTGTTCTTTGGCGGAGCTAATGTGCAGACCAGAACTGAATTATCGAGATCTCAAGGAGCTGGATCCGAATCGAATTCCACTTCCTGAACAGGTGATTGAGCAGGTTGAGATTCAAATTAAATACGAAGGCTATATCGAGCGGCAGGAAAGGCAGATTGCACAGTTCAAAAAGTTAGAGCGACGACTCATTCCGGATTCGATTCATTATGATGAAATTTCTTCCTTGCGAATAGAGGCAAGGCAGAAGTTGAAAGAGTTTAGACCGAAGAATATCGGACAGGCAAGTCGAATCGGCGGCGTTAATCCGGCAGATATTTCCGTGTTGATTATTTATTTGCAGGCACATAAAGATGAGGATCGGATGGAGTGAAGATGGATTCTTTTTCTCAATTTATTGAAGATTGTAAATTTCTGCATTTTGATCCGACGATGGAACAGTTGGATCAGCTTCTGGATTTCTTTGAACTTATGACTGACTATAATAAAAAGGTTAATCTGACAACGATTACCGATTTTGAGGAAGTATGTAAGCTTCATTTTTTGGATAGTCTTATTCCTTTTGTCTTACCGGAGGATATTTTTCCATTTCCAAGACTCTCTTGTGAAAAAATGATTGATGTTGGAACGGGTGCCGGTTTTCCCGGAATACCGCTAAAGATTTTTTTTCCAGATATTCGCTTAACTCTGATGGATTCGCTCCAAAAAAGATTAACCTTTTTAGATGAGGTGATTCTCTCGCTTTCTCTTAACCGGAAGGGAGAAATCCAAACGCTCCATGGTAGAGCGGAAGAGCTTTCTGCACCTGCCAAAAAACTGAGACAGGCCGTTCCGATTTATCGAGAATCTTTTGATTTTGTTGTTTCGAGAGCTGTTGCAAATCTTTCCACCTTATCAGAGTACTGTATTCCTTTTGTTAAAATAAATGGATTTTTCCTTTCTTATAAAGCGGGCCATGTGGAAGATGAAGTTCAACAGGCAGTAAAAGCGATTTCTCTTCTTGGCGGTGAGATCATACAGGCTTATCCATATACATTGCCAAATTCAGAAATACAGCGTAGTATTATTCTTATACAAAAAAGGAGGTCTACTCCGAGTGAATACCCTCGAAAGCCGGGGCTTCCATCAAAGAAACCTTTAAGGTAGGCACTTTTCAAAAATGTTTCACGTGAAACATTTTTGAAAATCATATTCTGTACTACAAGATATAGAATTTTTTATATAAATGAGAGTAATGCTTGTGTTTATCAAAAATGAATTTAAATGTTTCACGTGAAACATTTAAAAATAAGGGTCTAGGTTATAATAATCCACAAGAATGCTCAAAGAAATCTGCAAGTGAATGATATCAAAACATGCAGAAGAATAGATGAAGGAATCAAAGCCTGCAAAGGATATAGTTGCAAGTAACGCAAGCAATCCTATTTCAAAGAGTGTCAGAGTCTTATGACATTTACAATATAACAAAAAAGAGGAGTGAAATATGGGGAAGATCATCGCAATTGCAAACCAGAAAGGGGGAGTCGGGAAAACAACAACAACGATAAACCTTTCAGCAGCAATGGCAGAGCAAGGAAAAAAAGTTCTGGTCATTGACATGGATCCACAGGGAAATACCACCAGTGGGTTCGGAATGGATAAGAATGAAAGAGATAATACGGTCTATGAACTTATGCTTGGGGAAAAGGGGATTCATGACTGTATTCAAAAAAACATTGAGGCTGGTGTAGACCTTCTGCCGGCAAATGTTAACTTGGCAGCAGCAGAGATCGAGTTAATTGATGAAAAAGGAAAAGAATACATTTTAAAAAAGGAGGCGGATAAGGTTAAGGAAGAATATGATTATGTCATCATTGACTGTCCGCCTTCTCTCAGCATGTTAACCATTAACGCCATGACAACGGCTGATACTGTTTTGGTTCCCATTCAGTGCGAGTACTATGCGCTGGAGGGATTAAGCCAACTCATGAGAACCGTTGCACTTGTAAAGGAAAGATTAAATCAAAAACTTGGAATAGAAGGAATCGTTTTCACCATGTACGACGGGAGAACCAATCTGTCCTTGCAGGTTGTCGAAAATGTAAAAAATCATATTCAAGAGCGTGTTTTTAAGACTATCATTCCCAGAAATATTAGACTGGCGGAAGCTCCCAGTTATGGAAAGCCGATCAATTTGTATGAACCACGAAGCGCAGGAGCAGAAGCCTATCGCCTTCTAGCAGAAGAGATAATGGAGGATAATGATCGTAAATGAGCGCCAAAAGAGGACTTGGCAAAGGAATCGATTCCTTAATTCCGGTAAAGAGTGAGCCCGAGCAAACCAGTCAGGATATCCAACAAGAGGGAGACAAGGTAATGGTTAGTCTCAGCTTGGTGGAACCAAACAGAAAGCAGCCCAGAAAAAGCTTCAACGAAGATAAGCTGGAGGAACTTGCAGACTCGATCAAGCAGCAAGGCGTGTTGATCCCGCTGATGGTGAGACACAACGGCAATATGTTTGAAATCATTGCCGGGGAGCGAAGGTGGCGTGCATCCAAAAAAGCTGGATTGAAAGAAATTCCGGTCATTATCCGGGACGATCTGACGGAAGAACAGATTTTTGAAATCCAGTTAATCGAGAATATACAAAGAGAGGATTTAAATCCGATCGAGGAAGCACTGGGGTATGAGAGACTGATCAAAGAATTTCACATGAAACAGGATGAGGTTGCAGAGAAAGTCTCTAAAAGCAGAGTAGCCATTACAAATTCCATGAGGCTTTTAAAACTTAGCCCGGAAGTACAGCAAATGGTGATTGATGAAAAGCTGACGACAGGACATGCAAGAGCACTGATTTCAGTTGAGGATCCGGAGAAACAGATTGCGTTGGCTGAAAGAATCTTTGATGAGAAGCTGAGCGTCCGGGAAGCGGAAAAAATCGTCAAGCAACTGGACAAACCGGTGAAGGAAAAGGCAGAAAAAAAGAAGAACGACAGCTTGGAGGCAGTCTACAGAGATCTGGAAGAGAGATGTAAAAATGCGGTAGGAACAAAGGTGGATATTATATCGAAAGAAGATGGAGCAGGTAAAATAGAAATCGAATTTTATACACCAGATGATCTTGAAAAAATAACGGACCGGTTAATGAGGGGGTGAGAACAATGACAGGGGTGAACTCGATTCTCAAAATCGTAGGGGGTCCAGAGATTGTTTTATTTGCGCTGGTTCTATGCTTATTCATCATTGAAATAGTACAAGGCGTTAAGATCTCAAAGATGAAGAAAACATGGCTGAAATTCATGAAAGGAAAAGGAGCAGCATCCTTAGAATCAGAGATATCGGATCTCTTTCAAGATAATCAGTACTTCAGCCAGGCAATTGAACAAAACAAGCAGGATGTTACCGAAATCAGAAAAACGTTAAAAAGTGCATATCAGAAGGTCGGCATTGTCAAATATGATGCGTTCAACCAAATGGGAGGACAACTGTCCTATGCACTGGCGATGCTGAATGAAAAAGATTGTGGTTTTGTTCTTAATTCCGTGCATAGTGCTGAGGGCTGTTATTCTTATATTAAATCCATTCATAACCAAGAAAGTGACATTGAACTTGGTATAGAGGAAGCAGAAGCACTGAACAAAGCTCTTAATCGTAGTGGAGAAAGAGAGAATAAAGAAAGGAAGAGACATGATTGATATCAGACTGATTAGAGAAAATCCGGATGTTGTAAGGGAAAATATTCGAAAGAAATTCCAGGATGAAAAGCTTCCTCTGGTGGATGAGGTAATCGAACTGGATAAGAAGAGCAGAAATTACCAGCAGGAGGCAGATGAGCTTCGAGCAAAAAGGAATCAAATATCGAAGGAAATCGGCGGCCTGATGAAGTCCGGCAAAAAAGAAGAAGCAGAAGAAAAAAAGAATGAAGTCAATGCTTTTTCAAAACGGTTGGAAGAATTAGAAGAGCTGGAAATCAAAACGCAGGAAGAAGTCACCAAAAGAATGATGGTCATACCCCAGATCATTGACCCGTCTGTTCCTATTGGAAAAGATGATTCTGAAAACGTGGAGATCCAGAAATATGGGGAGCCAATCGTTCCGCCCTTCGAAATTCCTTACCATACGGAGATTATGGAGAGTTTAAGCGGAATCGACCTGGATGCTGCCAGGAGAGTCGCAGGAAATGGGTTCTATTATTTACTGGGTGATATGGCAAGACTTCACTCTGCGGTTCTCACCTATGCGAGAGATTTCATGATTGATCGGGGATTTACCTATGTGATTCCTCCTTTTATGATCCATGGCGATGTCGTAGAAGGCGTCATGAGTTTCCCGGAAATGGATGCCATGATGTATAAGATTGAGGGCGAAGATTTATATCTGATCGGAACGAGTGAGCACTCCATGATCGGAAGATTTAAGGGAGAAATCCTAAAGGAAGAAGAATTGCCTCAGACACTAACCAGCTACTCCCCTTGCTTTAGAAAAGAAAAGGGTTCCCATGGATTAGAAGAAAGAGGCGTCTATCGCATCCACCAGTTTGAAAAGCAGGAAATGATCGTTGTTTGTAAGCCGGAAGAGTCGCCGATGTGGTACGACAGATTATGGCAGAATACAGTCGATCTGTTTCGTTCTTTGGACATTCCGGTTAGAACGCTGGAATGCTGCTCGGGAGATCTGGCTGACCTCAAAGTGAAATCTTGTGACGTAGAAGCCTGGTCTCCGCGTCAGAAGAAGTATTTTGAAGTGGGAAGCTGTTCCAATCTGGGAGACGCACAAGCAAGAAGGTTGAAGATTAGAATCAAAGGTGAAAAAGGAAATTATTTACCACACACATTAAACAATACCTGTGTGGCACCGCCTAGGATGCTGATCGCCTTCCTTGAGAATAATCTGCAGGAGGATGGAAGCATTCGAATTCCAAAAGTTTTGCAGCCATATATGGGCGGAAAAGAGTTTTTAAAGAAATAAAACTGCTACCGGTGAATGAAAACGACAAGAACAGGAGCAGACAAGAACAGGAGCAGACAAGAACGGGAGCGAACAAGAACGGGAGCGAACAAGAACGTACGTTCGAATCAAACCAAAGAAAAGGAATCATCTATGGTACATCGATATTTGAGGGCGATCGGGTTTTCTGAGGTAATCAGCAGAAAACAGGTGCAGGAATTGATCCGGGAAACGATTCATCATCCTACAGAAAGTGACGATTGCTATGTGATGGATTCGGACGGGTTATGGAGGTGGAAGGATCCGGCGAGAGAGGGGATCATCTCCAAAACAGGTTTTGATCTTCCTGTTACAGAGAAGGGGATCAGGAAAAAAGAATGGAGCATGGAGCCGAAAGCAGGCTTCATAGCCCTGGATTATAAACGGCTCTATGCGCCGGGAATAGGCCTCTGTGTTTGTGGAGAAAGAGAAGAGGAGTTGGATGAGGAATATGCAGAATTTCGGGAGGAATTCTGCTTCCCGTTTCTACTGCCCGAGGATGTCAGTGTAGTGGATGAGGTCCATGTGGAGAGACATCTTGCGGATGGATCCTTTTCCGGAATCTGCGATGACTCCAGGCTGGGAGTATCCCTGATTTTTTATTTGCAGAATCGAATTCCCTATCTAAAAATGAGAACGGGAGCAGATATGATGAGACCATACTCACGTCCTCTTTTTCTCCCCTCAGAAGGGGAGGGAAAACCAGATTTAGATGAAAGCAACAAACCGGGTGATTTTCTTCACCATTGCAAAACCGAGGTTTCGCTTTCTGCGCTATCCATTGAAGGAAGCATTTTGATGCCAATCCAAAAGACGCCGCAAGAGAAAAGGAAACTGAGGAAGAGGGCGCTGAATCGATATCACATGATTATGAAGGCAAAAAAAGGGAACGAGTCTGCCATTGAGAGCCTGACACTCAGCGATATGGATACCTACGCAAATATCACGAACCAATTAAAGACAAATGATGTGCTTTCTCTTGTGGATTCTTTCTTTATGCCCAACGGAGCGGAATGCGATCTCTATACGGTTTTAGGAGAGATCGAACAACATAAAAGGGTGGTCAATGAAAAGACAGGAGAAATCCTGCATCTGATGAAAATTTTATGCAATGATCTTCGATTCAACCTCTGTATCAATGAGTTGGATTTAATGGGAGAGCCGGCGATAGGAAGACGGTTTAAGGGAAATATCTGGCTGCAGGGTGTACTGAAGCAGGAAGGATTCTCTGTGGTATGAAAAATTTAAATGCAAAAATGCGAATCTGTGGTATAATGGATTTGCTTCCCAAAAGGGAGAGCATATAGATTGATTGTGTATGGGTAGCTCAGCTGGATAGAGCACACGCCTCCTAAGCGTGGGGTCGGGGGTTCGAATCCCCTCTCGTACATGACACAGGAGAAAGAAAGCGATTGCAATCAGTCGCTTTCTTTTTTTGCTTATTCCAGCAGCATACTGACGGCACAGAGAAAAAGTGAAAAAGCCATGATCGCATTAACAATCTTACGGTGGCCGGTATAAAAGCGGGAGAGCTTCACACCGGAAAAGAGCCAAACCAAATTGCAGATCGGACCGGTAAATGGAAGAAGAAAGCCTACCGCCAGGAGAGAGAGCAAATCACTCCGATAAGGGAGAATGTAACCGGTTAGGGCACTCAAGCAGAAGATAATGATCTTTACATTGGTCAGTTGAAGAAGAAAACCAAACAGAAACGTTCCATCCTGGAGACTCTTTTGATTCGTTGTTTTTACACATTCTTTGGTCGGGTCTTCCTGGTCGGTTAAAACGTGGAAGGCAAGATAAAGAATATAGGCAGCGCCCACAAAGGTAAAAAGCCGGACATATTTTTGAAAAGCGGTGCCAATAAGCCATGTGATGAAAGAAGAGGCAACCGAGATCGTCATATATCCAAGAAATAGGCCTCGCCACTGGAGAAGGGCGGCCTTTCGTCCCTTCCGAATAGCAGTAGAAAGGGAGCAGATGTTGGCTGGGCCCGGTGTGATGCCGGCGACAAAACTATAATATAAGAAAGGGAGAATAGAAGCCATAGAGCCGTTTCCTTTAAATCGAGGCGAAAATAAATCGGAAGAGAAGCAGTCAAGGAAAAGAAACCAACTCACTTCCTGGTAACAAGATCAATATAATTTGGAAAGGTAATATCGTCTTCTTTAGAAATATGAACCGAGAGATCTGTGAAAAGTTCCTCCAGGAGTTCACGTAGCAGATTCCAATCCGGTGTCTCAAAAAGATGCATCCTGCTCTTCAGAGAATCCATTTTCTTCTCCTGCTCTCGATGTTCGCTTGTAAGAGCATCCACTTCTTTAATCGTCTCACTGTCGTAGGTCAGATGGATATACATGAGAGGGAAGACAATCTGTTCTTCTTTATCAAAATGGGTGAGCAGCGTCTCCTTTGCATCTGTAAAATCATCAAGAAAATGGCGGATTCGAGGATCCGGCTTTAAATGTAGAGAATCTTCAAGAAGATCGGTGATTTGACTGACTAATTCTCTCTCTCTATCATGATGTTTGCGTTGCAGATCCTCCAACTGATCACGGTAGGAAAGCTTTCGATAATCGGCGAGGGGATCGGGTACACCTTCCTTGTCCCCATTTAATAAATCATCTAATGAAAAAGTCTGTACAATCATGCATTGTCCTTTCTGAATGGAGTCCTTTCACATATAACATATTATACACGCCCTGCCTGTTATGCAGCAACGATTGAAAAGATGTGGAAGAGCGCCTATACTGAAATAAAATGATGCGAAGAAGGCATTCCGTTTCGAGAGAGATCATAGGAATTCGAGAGAGATCGTAGTAATTCGAGAGAGATCGTAGTAATTCGAGAGAGAACATAAGAATTCGAGTGAGATCATAGAAAAATCAAGGGGAATGTTTGGAAGTGATCTAAGGAGATGAAATGGGAAAAAGGGCCGGGTTATTATACACAGGATTGGTTGCAGCAATGGGAGGTATAGGCTGGTTAAAAGGAAATTCCATTTACCGCCAGTTGTTTTTACCCAGACAGGATGAGGAAGGAGAGGATAATCGTAAGCTTCCCGAAAAGAAGTGGATTCGGGATGGACGAGCCTGGTTATTATCGCAAACCGAGCGGAAGGATATTTATACAGATTCGATCGATCATTTGAAGCTGCATGCATTTCTCCTCTCACCACCGGAAGAGGAAAGTCATGATGTTGCAGTGGTTGTCCATGCGGAGCATTCCTGCGCAGAAGAAACCGGGATTTATGCAAGACATTATCTGGAAGAGGGATATCAGGTTCTAATGCCGGATTTACGTGGGCACGGTAGGTCAGAGGGAAATTACATTGCCTTTGGCTATGACGATCGTTTGGATGTGATGGACTGGATCTACTGGATCATAAAGAGAGATCCGAAAGCAAGGATTGTTCTTCATGGACTTTCATCAGGGGGAGCCGCCTGCCTTCTTGCGGAGGGAGAGCATCTGCCTTCAAACGTTATTGCTGTTATTTCGGATTCTTCCTATACGTCTTTAAAAGAAGAATGTGCGCGTTTGATTCGTCTTGCAACCAGGTCGGATTTCTTACCGACGGCTCTACGTTTGTTCTTTTTCCGTGTGGTGGTTCTTTTTCGTGCAGGCTTTGATCTATATAAGGCTTCACCAATTCACGCAGTGAAACATGCAACCGTTCCAACCTTATTCCTTCATGGGGACAATGATCAGATTGTACCCGTGGAAATGTGTAAGAGACTGTACCGGGAGGCTGTTTGTTCCAGAGAATATGCTACTTTTATTGGTGCGGGTCATCTGGAAGGTGTCATGACGAATCCAAATCGATATTGGAAACGGGTGGATTCCTTTATTGCGAGACAGAAGGAGCCTTAATAGGCGTCAGCACTGCCTCTGTGTTATTTACGACATGGATACACGGAATTTTTTTCTCCAGAAAAATAGAAAACTTTGTAAAACCGTTCTGCTTGACGGTGGCGGTTAAATTTGGATTTGTCTTCTGCAGTTCGTTTTTCAATTGACCAATGTTCATCTTCTTAGTCTTGTTCTGCTTGAAAATAGCGGTAATTTGCGCCTCCATATCCTTAAGAGAAGTTCCCTTTAAAGAAACCCAGACAGCTTTATTTCTGGAGGTGACACTTAATGAATCAAAATCCTTGATGAAAGAAGAGAGCTTGGAATAATTATAATTACGGATATCGAAGTCGGGATAAATTTTGGCAAGTCTGGTTCCGATCTCACTGAGATTGGTATCTCTCCCCTCGGCCGTATTATCCGAAATCATGTTGATAATCACGTTTTCCAAGGCACTTCTTGGGGTAATCTCCGCACCATTCAAGGCTTCCGTATTGGAGGAGAGGGGGGATGGTTTGGAGAGAGGGTTGGAAGGAGAAAGCGCATCATTCTTTACAATCGGAAAAGAAAAATCGGTGTCCTTGCCATCCTCATTGTCCTCATCCAGCGCACTTTCCAGAACATCCAGAAAGACAAAACGTTCACAGGAAGCACGGAAGGATTCGGGGGTCTTTTTTTCACCCATGCCAATCACAACCTTGCCTGCCTCACGGATTCTGGTTGCCAGTTTGTTAAAGTCGCCGTCACTGGAAACGATACAAAATCCTTCCACCTCACCGGAATACAAAATGTCCATGGCGTCGATAATCAGACCGATATCAGAAGCGTTCTTACCGGGGGAATTGTTCGGCTGCATAATGGGGGTGAGGCTGTATTTTGAAGCAATGGATAGCCAGCTTTTCAAACGAAGTTGGGACCAATCGCCATACATGCGACGGATCGTCACCTTTCCGTATTTGGAAAGTTCACTGAGAATATTTTCGGTATAGCGGTATGCAATGTTGTCGACGTCTATTAAAAGGGCAAGATTAATATCTTTGGTAGGAGTGTTCATTAAATTCCTTTCAAAAAAATAGTGGTAAAATAGAAGAGTATGAAACGGTTGCCGGAGTAAGGAGACAACCGTACTCTATTTTATCGTCAAAAAAAAACGCTGACAAGTGGCGAAAGAAAGTGTGCTATAATTTCTGTGTTGCTTGAAGCAACATAGAAGGAGAATGAAATTGGCAAAAAAAATAGTGCTGACAGGTGGTGGCACAGCGGGTCACGTTACGCCAAATCTAGCCTTGATTCCACAGCTGAAAGAAAAGGGGTACGATATTCTTTATATCGGGACCTATACAGGAATCGAAAGAAAACTTGTTGCAGATTATCAAGTTCGTTATTGTGGGATTTCCTCCGGTAAACTAAGGAGGTATTTTGATCCGAAGAATTTCTCAGATCCGTTCCGTGTGATGAAGGGATTGATAGAGGCTTATCGGATCCTGAAAGAGGAAAAACCAAATATTATTTTTTCAAAGGGCGGTTTCGTATCGGTTCCGGTCATTCAGGCAGCTGCCGTCTTGAAAATCCCTTCCATTCTACACGAATCTGATCTTACACCAGGACTTGCCAACAAAATTTGTGTTCCCTTTGCTAAGAAAATTTGTTGTAATTTCCCTGAAACCTTAAATTATCTGCCGAAAGAAAAGACCGTTTTATCAGGAACGCCTATTCGTGATGAGTTGCGCAGAGGAAGCAAAGAAGAGGGGCAGAAGTTATGCGGATTTTCTGATGACAAGCCGGTCGTCATGGTCTTTGGAGGGAGTCTTGGCGCACAATCCATTAACGAGACAGTGCGCGGTGCGCTGGAAATGCTTTTGCCAACTTACAATATTGTGCATATCTGTGGGAAGGACAAGATGGATAATATGAGGCTGTCTGTTCCCGGATATAAGCAGTTTGAGTATGTAAAGAAAGAAATGAAGGACCTGTTTGCGATGGCGGACGTCGTGGTCTCCAGGGCGGGAGCCAATTCCATCTGCGAATTATTAGCGCTTCATAAACCGAATATTCTGGTTCCACTCCCTACCAGGTCTTCGAGAGGAGATCAACTATTAAATGCCGAATCCTTTGAACGGCAGGGCTTTTCTGTTGTGATCCGGGATGAGGAGCTGGATGAGGATATATTGACAAAAGAAATCAATGAAGTCTATCAGAATCGGGAAGGCTATATCGAGAAGATGAAAGCCTCCGGACAGCATAACGCAATTGATACCATCATTCATTTAATTGAAGAGTTAGAAAAGTGATTTTTGTATCGTTCCCATAAAGGAGGAAACCATGGCGAATTGGAAGAACCTAGATGAATTATCATCATTTAAGGAACTGCAGAAAGGATCACCGGTAGATTTAAAGACGGAAATGGCGGGAGAATCCGGGACAAAACGGGTGAAAGAGATGACGATACCGATGGCCTGCGGACTTACCTATCATTATGCGGCAAAGGCTGTAGACGAAAATACGCTGGAAGCACTGAAAAAGCTGGCACAGGAAGCGGAGCTCTCCGACAAGTATGAGGAATTATATAACGGAGCCGTCATCAATACAGGAGAAAAAAGGCTGGTCCTGCATCAGCTGACAAGAGGGCAGCTGGGGGAAAGTGTCATTCATGACGGTGTCAATAAGCGGGAATTTTATGTCGAGCAACAGAAGCGGATTGCGGAATTTGCAAAGAATGTACACCAGGGAAAAATTACGAATGCGGCGGGAGAGAAGTTTACCACCGTTGTCCAGATTGGAATAGGCGGAAGTGACCTGGGTCCCAGAGCCATGTACCTGGCGCTGGAACAGGGAGCAAGAAAAGAGGGTAAATTGTGGATGGATGCCAAATTCATCAGCAATGTGGATCCCGACGACGCCAGTTCTGTTTTAGCACAGGTGGATGTGGCACGTTCCCTGTTTATCCTTGTATCCAAGTCGGGAACGACGCTGGAAACGCTGACCAACGAGGCCTTTGTTAAGAACGCCCTGGAAAAAGAGGGATTGCAGCCGCACAACCATATGATTGCCGTCACGAGTGAAACCTCCCCGTTAGCAAAAAGTAAGGACTATCTGGATGCGTTCTTTATGGATGATTATATCGGCGGACGTTATTCTTCTACTTCCGCAGTTGGCGGCGCAGTACTTTCTCTTGCCTTTGGACCGGAGGTTTTTGCGGAGTTTCTGGAAGGAGCAGCAAAAGAGGATGCGCTGGCAAAAGAAAAAGATCCGCTGAAGAACCCGGCAATGTTAGATGCTTTAATCGGGGTATACGAGAGGAACATCCTCGGATATCCTTCCACAGCGGTTCTTCCTTATTCGCAGGCACTATCCCGTTTTCCTGCTCACTTGCAGCAGCTGGACATGGAGTCAAACGGAAAGAGTGTCAACCGATTCGGTGAAAAGTTGCATTACGTGACCGGGCCGGTGATTTTTGGAGAACCCGGGACAAACGGACAGCATTCCTTCTACCAACTTTTACATCAGGGAACGGATATCATCCCCCTGCAATTCATCGGATTTGTAGAAAGTCAGATCGGAAATGATGTAGAGATTCAGGGCAGCACCTCACAGAAGAAGTTGGCAGCAAATGTAGCCGCACAGATCATCGCTTTTGCCTGCGGCAAAGAGGATGAAAATCGCAATAAAAATTTTGAAGGCGGGAGACCTTCTTCCATCATCATTGGGAAAAAGTTGACACCGGGAGCTTTGGGCGCGCTTCTGTCTCACTTTGAAAATAAGGTCATGTTCCAGGGATTCCTTTGGAATGTCAACAGCTTTGACCAGGAAGGGGTGCAATTAGGGAAGGTTCTGGCCAAAAAGGTGCTTGCACATGAAACGGAGGGTGCTCTGGCAGAGTTCAGCAAGTTGTTTGAAATCTGAACTCTGTAAAAAGGCGACCTCAGCAGTAACCCCGTATCCCGGGATGGAATTTTTTCACGCGACACAAAGACATGAAATCAAAAAAGTGCATGAGTGGTAAATTTAGCCACTCATGCACAAGAGCTTAAGGCTTAGTGAAAGTATCTGTTTAAGAGGCCTTGGAATGCCTTGCCATGACGAGCCTCATCACGAGCCATTTCATGAACGGTATCGTGGATGGCGTCCAGATTGGCTGCTTTTGCGCGCTTTGCCAGATCCGTCTTTCCTGCTGTTGCACCGTTTTCAGCTTCTACTCTCATTTCCAGGTTCTTTTTGGTAGAATCGGTAACAACCTCTCCTAAAAGCTCCGCGAATTTCGCTGCATGCTCCGCCTCTTCAAACGCCGCTCTTCTCCAGTATTCTCCGATCTCCGGATATCCTTCTCTGTAAGCGACTCTACTCATTGCCAGATACATTCCAACCTCAGAACATTCTCCATTGAAGTTCGCACGAAGATCGTCGATGATATCCTGCGGAGCGCCCTGTGCAACGCCGACTACATGTTCAGCAGCCCAGGAGAGATCTCCTTCCTGTTTGGTAAACTTGGAAGCGGGTGCACCGCACTGAGGACACTTCTCCGGCGCCTGATCACCTTCATAAACATAGCCACAAACCTGACATACGAATTTCATAATTTTTCTCCTTTTTAAAATAAAATGTGGATTGTAATTTGCAAAACAGCACAGAGCTTAGGCCCGTCTGCAGTTTTGATCGATTTTTTCTGCCAGACAATTTTCACACAGTCCGGTGAATATAAGTCGGTGACCGGTAATTTTTCCTGAAAAATGAGCTCCGGCCGCCTGATTCAGCCCCTCTGTATTGGGGATGGACAGGTCCTGTACACAACCGCAATGCGTACAAACGAAGTGAGTATGTTCCGTGGTGTTCGGATCAAAGTGAACCGTTCCGTCACCGACGGTAAGCCTTGCAATCTCTCCCTCTTCGGAAAGCAACATAAGATTCCGATATACAGTACCCAGGGAAATATTAGGAATCTCCTGCCTTACTCCTGTGTAAATCGTATCTGCAGTGGGATGATCTGTCCTGTCCTTTAAAAACTCTTTGATGACCTCGCGTTGCCTACTGTACTTTCGCATACGTTTGGATCCTTTTCTAATGAATTCCGTTTCATAAGTGTGTAAAATCAATATCGATAATGATTACTATAATCAGTATACACATAACAAATCAGATGTCAAGTAGAAATTTCAAATTTCTAGGAAATGCCGTAATTGTGGGAAGGAACCAATTGTTGTATGATGAAACGGATTAGAAATTTCGGGTGAAAAGGGGTGATTCAAATGAAAAAAATAGAAAGTTTTACTGTCAACCATCTGGTTCTGGAACCAGGCGTTTATGTATCTCGCAAAGATCATATAGGAAAGGAAGTGATTACGACCTTTGACCTTCGCATGACGACACCGAATAAGGAACCGGTGATGAATACGGCGGAAGTCCATACGATCGAACACCTGGGAGCTACTTATTTAAGGAATGATCCGGAATACCACGATAAAACCATTTACTTCGGACCGATGGGCTGCAGGACAGGTTTTTATCTGGTATTAGCGGGAGACCTGGAAAGCAGAGAGGTATTGGCATTGGTGATCCGGATGTTTGAATTTATCAGAGACTTTCATGATGAGGTCCCGGGCGCATCGCCAAGAGACTGTGGGAATTATCTGGATATAAACCTTCCCATGGCAAACTTCCTGGCAAAAAAATATCTGGTTCATACCTTATATGAAATCGATGAAAAGCACATGGTCTACCAGCCATAGAAAATGATGTGGAAATGAAAGAGGTTTGCCGCGTATACAGTCAATGACAGCGCAGAATCGCCTGTCTCCTGATCGTAGGGATGGAAGGAGAAAACATGTCGTATATGTCCGAGATATACGGAATCATCGGAGCAATGGATGTAGAAGTAAAATCGCTGAAGGAAGCGATGAACATCGAGGAAACCGTGGAGAGAGCGGGGATGACATTTTGTGAAGGAACGCTGCGCAACGAGCATGCGGTCGTAGTGCAGAGTGGTGTGGGAAAGGTAAACGCAGCTCTTTGCACACAGATTCTGATCGATGAATTTCATGTAACGCATGTGATCAATACGGGAATTGCGGGATCTCTAGACAATCGCCTGAATATCGGAGACATAGTGGTCTCGACAGATGCCTGTTACCATGATGTGAATGCGACGGTATTCGGCTACAAGGAGGGACAGGTTCCGGGAATGAGTGAGCTGGCCTTTCCCGCAGATGCTGCATTGATCGCACAGGTAAAAGCTGCTGCCGGGAAGGTCGCCTCTAATCTTCAGGTATTAGAAGGACGTGTGTGCTCCGGAGATCAGTTCATTGCAGATTCTGCAAGAAAGAACGAAATCAAGGAAAAATTCGGAGGTTTATGTTGCGAAATGGAAGGCAGTGCTATTGCGCAGACCTGCTTTCTCAATCATATCCCCTTCGTGATTGTACGAAAGATTTCGGATAAGGCGGATGGAAGTGATGTCATGGAGTATGTTGCTTTTGAAAAGCAGGCCGCCAGGGATAGTGCCGCTATTGTAGAAGCAATGATGAATAAATAAGAGATGCAGGGCTTAATCAGGGCAGGTGATCTTTGCAACCGTCTCAATGGTTTTGTGCAATTCATGAACCAGGTCGGTATCTGCCGCTCGATAGATCACTTCCTTGCCGACACGACGGGTGATCAGCAGGCCGGCATCTTTTAGAAGCCTTAAATGGTGAGAAATGGCGGGAGAAGACATCCCCACAAGGAGGGAAATGTCAGATACGCATTCCTCCGTATGACAGAGAAGCCAAAAGATGCGAAGCCTGGAAGGGTCTCCAAGCTGCTTCATGGCCTTTGCCACATTTTGAATGCGAGTAAGATCCGGCATGTGGTGCAAGATGGCTTTTTCCATCTCCGGATTTCCGTGATCGTGCAACTGATTCAGATCGGGACGATCTACTGTTTCAAATGGACTCATTGGGTTCATTCCTATTTAGTATTTGTAAAAATTTGCCGGATTCGGTTGCCGGCAGATTTTTTTTGAAAAACGGCTGATTATCTTTGTGATAAGGGATGTGGTGTAAATCCGGTAACATCGTTATATCATCATACCATCGCAAAAGAGAAAGAGAAAGTCAAGAACATACGCCCCTTGAGGGGATGGAGAATGGAAAGCGGAAGATGCTGCATGACAATTGACATAGAGGAGAAGGAAGGGTAAAATTCAATTAAACAGATGTTTAATTGTTGAGAATAGTTGGTTGCAAAAAAGGAGAGAAAAAGTGAAAAAATCATTTCGGATCGACGTAGATTGCGCTGCTTGCGCCCTGAAGATGGAAGATGCTGCGAAGAAAACAAAAGGGGTCAAAGATGCTTCTGTCAACTTCATGACATTAAAGATGAAAGTAGAGTTGGATGACGAAGCGGACTGGAAGGAGATCATGGAGTCTGTCCGACAGAATTGTAAAAAGGTGGAGTCGGACTGCGAAATTTATTGGTAAGAACATTGTAACAGAGCCCGGACATGGCAAAAAGCAATCCGTCCCTTGCGAAAGAGTCAAGACTTGGCTAAGAGCAATCCCTGCGAAAGAGTCAGGACCTGCTAAGAGCAATCCATACGAAAAAGTGAGGAAGAAATGAAAGAACTTTTGACTGAAATGACAAAAAAGCAGAAGAGGAATCTAATCCGGATTCTGCTTGCATCTGCAATGCTGGTGGTATTTTCCCTGTTACCCGTAAAGGGAATTAGTAGGCTCTTTCTCTATTTAATCCCTTATTTTGTCGTCGGGTATGATATCTTGCAAAAAGCCGTGAGGGGGATTTATCATCGCCAGGCTTTTGACGAGGCACTACTGATGTCCGTGGCTACGATTGGAGCACTGGCGCTGGCCGTTTATGACGGGCTGCATGGAGGAGAGGCAAATTATACCGAAGCCATCGCCGTTATGCTTTTTTATCAAATCGGTGAGTGGTTCCAAAGCTATGCAGTTGGTAAAAGTAGAAGAAATATCTCCGCCTTAATGGATATCAGACCGGATTATGCGAATGTAGAGAGGGCGGACGGCACGCTGTTCCGGGTGGATCCGGACGAAGTGGAGGTCGGTGATACAATTATCATCCAGCCGGGGGAAAAGATTCCGATTGACGGCGTTGTCAAAGTCGGGGCCTCCACTTTGAACACCGCAGCCCTCACCGGAGAGAGTGCACCAAGAGAGGTGGCACCAGGGGATGAGGTGATTTCAGGATGCGTCAATTTAAACGGGGTTCTGCGGGTGGAGACAACGAAAAAATTTGAAGAATCTACGGCATCTAAAATACTGGAGCTCATGGAAGAAGCAAGCTCCAGGAAGTCACATTCCGAGAATTTTATCGCAAAATTTGCCAGAATATACACACCGATCGTTGTCGTCAGTGCAGTTGCTCTTGCAATTTTACCCGGGCTTATCCGATTGCTGTTTGGAGAATCACCTCATTGGGGAACATGGATATACCGCGCCCTGACCTTTCTTGTCATCAGCTGTCCCTGTGCGCTGGTCATCAGTATACCGCTCTCCTTTTTTGCCGGAATCGGAGCTGCCTCCAAGATTGGAGTTCTGGTGAAGGGCTCTGTTTATCTGGAAACCCTATCGAAAGCAAGGACGATGGTATTTGATAAAACAGGGACCCTCACCAGAGGTGTTTTCAAAGTAACCGCCATCCATCCGGCTGAAATGAAGGAGCGGGAACTGCTCCACCTCGCAGCGCATGTGGAGCGGTATTCCAGACATCCGATTGCGGAATCCTTAAGGGCTGCCTATCCGGAGGAAAGGGATAACTGTACGGTAGAAGAGGTGGAGGAAATCGCCGGGCGCGGCGTCCGTGCTCTTGTAAACGGTAAGACCATTTGTGTAGGCAACGCTAAATTCATGGAAGAAATCGGTGCAGGTTATAAAAATTGCCACCACGCGGGGACGATCCTGCATGTTGCCATCGAAGGAAGATATGCAGGACATATTGTGATTTCCGATGTGGTGAAAGATCATGCAGTCTCAGCACTTCAATCACTAAAAAACTGCGGGATAGATAGAATGGTGATGCTCACGGGCGACAGTGAAGCAGTAGCCAGCCAGGTCGCACGTGAACTTGGAATAAAAGAGTTTCATGCAGATCTTTTGCCCGCAGACAAAGTTTTGCAGGTGGAGGCGCTCATGGACAAAACGGAGGGAGGAAACA
The DNA here is from genome assembly GCA_015258065.1 of Lachnospiraceae bacterium. GTDB lineage: Bacteria > Bacillota > Clostridia > Lachnospirales > Lachnospiraceae > Butyrivibrio. The sequence continues at coordinate 194,805 of JABZIZ010000002.1, forward strand.
GGAAACTTGTTTTTGTCGGCGATGGAATCAATGATGCACCTGTCCTCAGCAGGGCAGACATCGGGATCGCAATGGGAGCAATGGGCTCTGACGCAGCGGTAGAAGCGGCAGATGTCGTACTGATGGATGACGATCCGAACCGAATCGCAATGGCAATTCGCTTATCCCGAAGATGTTTGCGTATCGTAAAAGAAAATATTCTGCTTGCTATCGGAATCAAACTGGCCTGTCTGTTCCTGGGAGCAATCGGCATTGCGAACATGTGGTTTGCCATTTTTGCCGATGTGGGAGTGATGGTGATAGCCGTCTTAAATGCAATCCGCTGCCTTGTCGTTAGGAAACAGGAACCATGATCCGGAGCCTGATCCAAAACCCTCTTTTTCTGTCCAAAAAGGGGGTTTTATGCTAAACTGAGGAGAAAAGAGAAAGAAGATCAGGGGAGACAAGTGTGAAAAAAGAGGAATATAAAGAGCGTGCCATGAGGATTCGCTCGCTGGCAGACGAGCAAAAATTCAAGGCCGCAGCTGATCTTGCGGATTCCATTGACTGGAACAGGGTTCGTAGTGTGAAGATGCTGGGACTGGTCAGTGATATTTATAAAGCAATCAGACGATATAAGGACAGCAGAGACATCATGCTGTTAGCATATCAGCATGCGCCGGAAGACAGCAAGTTGGTTTACTATCTTTGCGAACTGGATCTGAAACTGGGAGATTTCATCGGAGCCATGGAGTGCTACAAGGAATTTGTACGCCTGGCGCCACAGGATGCGGGACGATATATCTTACAATATAAAATATATGAAGCGCAGGATGTCAGTTTGGAGGAGCGGGCATCCGTTCTGGAGGAGCTCAAAAAGCACAACTATATCCCGAAGTGGGGATATGAGTTGGCTTACCTCTATCATCGAATGGGAATGGAAAGTGCCTGTGTCGCACAATGCGATGAAATGGCGGCCTGGTTCTGTAGAGGCAGCTATGTAGTCAAAGCGCTTGAGTTAAAAAATCTGCATGCGCCGCTGAGCAAGGAACAGTATGACATTCTGGCACGGGAAAAGCCGGGGACCTATTTTGGAAGACCAGATGATTTCGAATCCGGAATGAGGCAGGAGAAGGATGAGAGGATGCAGCCCCAGTCTACGCTGCAACCACCCCTGCGGAATGCACAGGAAAGTAGAATCGGAAGGTTTCGGGATTATCAGGGGTTCGTGGCGCCGACAGGTTCATCACGGACAGGAACCGGGTGGCAGGTGCCGGACCAGTCTTGGGATATAGGGATAGAAGAGACAGAGGATCGGAATTGGACTGGTGCAGGGCAGCAGATCGTTGATTCATCATGGGAAGGCGTAGAACAAAAGACAGACGGGCAGAGATCTGAGACAGAAGAGACAGAGAACACAAATCAAGGAACCATAGGACAGGAAGAAGTTGAGAGGAAGCGGAGTACGCTGCCGTACGAGCCGGAGCCGATAGAAACAGCGGGTGAACCGGTGCAGCTGCCGGACAACGAGCTTCCTGAATTGCTTCCCGGTAGCCGCTCTTCCGGGCAACAACCGGGAATAGATCAAAGCACCGGAAAGAGTCCGCAGATATCCGAAGAGCAGTGGCTTGATTCTCTGCTTGCCCAGAGAACCGCGATGCCTCAGCAACAGGAAACAAACGGGCATTTTGATGAAATGCTGGAAATGGACGGAGACGGCCAGATGAGTCTCCTTGTCCCGGAGGGAGAGCCGGAAGAAGAGCAGGTTACAGGACAGATTTCCATTGATGATATCATGGCCAAGCTTCGGGAAGAAAATGAGACGAAGGTAGAGGAGAGAGTCAGCCAGATCGTTCATGGACGAACGGATGGTATGTTTCACTCTTTTGAGAGATCGGTACGAGAGGAGCATGATTTTTTTGCAGGCGGGGTCATAAGACCGGAGAAGACAGAAAAAAATGTCATTCATCCTAATGGGAATATTGTCCCGTTTGCGTATAGCGGAAGCAGTGAAACGGCAGCGGCCAATGCACTGGAAGCAATTGCACGGCAGGCGGCGCTGGATGCGGAACATTCCGCTTCGGTATCGGAGAGGATACAGAATTCGTCCTCGCAGGAAACAGAAGAGTCTTTGTCTGTGCAGAACTCGGAAGCAGAAGCCTTAAGTGAGAATGACCGGAGAGGGGACGAAGAGAAAACGGAACAATCCGCCACCATCCATGCAGAGAAGCTTCCGGTAGATGGCGACATTGATCAATTACCGGAGGAGAAGCAGAGTTCCGATACGGATCATTTGCTGGAGGAGAAGAATTCAGACACAGATCAATTGATGGATCGGGAACCGGATCAGGATACGATTTCGCAAGAAGCCTCCCAGGACGACAGCGAGGAAGAATCCGCCCGGGAGGACAGCGAGGAAGAAGCCTCCCAGGACGACAGCGAGGAAGAATCCGCAGAGGAAGCCACAGACGAGGGGGAGACAGAGGAAGTTCCGGCAGAGAAGACAGAAGGAGAGGTCCTGGGGCAGGAGAAGGCGGAAGCGGAAGAAGAGCCGGTACAAGATACCACAAAAGAGTCGGTGCAAGATTCCGCCAGGGAGTCGGTACAAGCTCCGGCTTCTGAAGAAGTACAGGGGGATGCTCTTACAAAGGCTCCGGGGAACCCTTCAGAAGAGAGTTTGGAAGATGTTTCGAAGAACTCTTTGGACGAGGTTTCGGAGAACCCGTCGGAAGAGTTTTCAGAGGAAGACACCGAGCGTGTTTCTGAAGGGCTTCCGGAGAAGATGGGGGCGAGCGAATCAGAGGAACTTCAAGAAGACAATGCAGAGGTGCTTCGAGAAAGTAGTCCGGAGGGGGAATCAGAGGTACTTCAGGAAGACAATCCGGAAGGTATTTCGGAGGAGACTCCGGATGAAAAAGCGGAAGAAGAGACAGCAGAAGAGATAAAAGAAGAGGCAGCACAGGGGCAGAATGTGCCGCGTTCCGAGAAGGCAAAACACAAACATAAAAGGCGTAAGGACAAGGAAGAAGGCAGGGCAACCGTATCGGCGGGCAATGTAGCGGAAAGAATCAAAGGCCTGTCGGAGCAGGAAAAGAAGCTGTATGGCAAGTTTCTGCATAATCATGATACTTGCAATCAAATTGTTCTGGCAATTGATGCGCTCAGTGCGGATCCGTCCATGGGCAATGCAGCCGTTACGGGAAAAGACGATGAAGAGACGCTGAATCTGGCACAGGGCCTGATTCGTTCCATTGCGATTCATAACGAGAATTTTTCCGGAAGAGTTGCGAAAATTAAAGGAGACACCTTACCTGCTGTGCAAACAGAGGAGTTTTTGGAACAGCTGGAAAACGGCGCGATGATTATCACGGGTGCATCAAGGCTAACGAGAGATACGAGGAAAGAACTGATACGGGTTCTTAGTGAAAAGAAGAAGCATGTGCTGGTGATTCTGATCGATACACAGAAGCACATCGTGGATTTGCTAAATCGGAATCCGGCTCTGAGAGATCTCTTTCATGTACAGGTCAATGCGGAGCGTTTGAACGTGGAGGGCCTGGTGGCTTATGGCAGGGAATACGCAAGGGAAAGAGAATATGCCATTGATCACATGGGAATCTTAGCTTTGCATTCCAGGATTGAAGAATTGCAGACTTATGACCATCAGGTGACGACAGAAGAAGTGATGAATATAGTAGATGAAGCGATCGAAAAAAGGGATCGGAGAAATTTTTCCAAACTGTTTGATACCCTCTCGCATAAATTGTATGATGAGGATGACATGATTATACTTGGGGAAAAGAACTTTTTACCATAATGCAGGATAGCAGGACAGGGAGGCATTTATGACAGACAGCAGGGTGTTTATTTCCGAGGCAGACGCCTATCTTTTCGGTCAAGGTACACATTATGACATATACAAAAAGCTTGGTGCTCATCCATCGCAGAAAAATGGCGAAAAAGGCTATTTTTTCGGTGTTTGGGCTCCGAATGCAGCACAGGTTTATGTCATCGGTGACTTTAACGAGTGGAAGGAAGAAAGCAACCCGATGGTCCGGATGGAAGAAAGCGACGGAATCTGGACGGCATTCATTCCCGGCGTACAAGAGGGAAGCCTGTATAAGTTTTTGATTCTCACACCGGAAGGTAGGAAAATTTATAAGGCGGATCCCTTTGCAAATTATGCGGAGTTCAGACCGGGAACAGCATCCAGGACCACCGATCTTTCAACCTTTCGGTGGACAGATCAAAAGTGGCTTGAGGATAGGAGCAGGAAGAATCTCTACGAAGAGCCGATGGCGGTCTATGAATGCCATATCGGATCGTGGATGAAACATCCCAGTCATCCGGACGGTGGGTTTTATACCTATCGGGAATTCGGAGACCGCTTGTTAGAATATCTCAAGGAAATGAAGTATACGCATATCGAGCTGATGGGGATCGCCGAGCATCCTTTTGATGGATCCTGGGGGTACCAGGTGACCGGCTATTATGCACCGACTGCAAGGTATGGAACACCGGAAGACTTCATGTACCTGATCAATCTGATGCATCGAAACGGGATCGGGGTCATTCTGGATTGGGTACCGGCTCACTTTTGTCCGGATGAGCATGGACTGGCTTGCTTTGACGGACAGTGTATTTTTGAAGATCCGGATCCCAGAAAGGGTCAACATCCCGATTGGGGAACCAGAATCTTTAATCTGGCAAAAAACGAAGTAAAAAATTTCCTTATTGCAAACGCACTGTACTGGATCAGGGAATTTCATGTAGACGGACTGCGCGTGGATGCGGTTGCCTCTATGCTCTATCTGGACTATGGAAAGAAAGATGGAGAATGGGTTGCAAATATCAATGGCGGCAATGAAAATCTGGATGCGATTGAATTTTTCAAACATCTAAACAGTGTGGTGCGCGGAACTTATCCGGAGGTCATGATGATTGCCGAAGAGTCGACCGCATGGCCCAGAGTGACGGATACCATTGAAAATGGAGGGCTTTATTTTACCTATAAATGGAACATGGGATGGATGCATGATTTCTGTGACTATATGAAACTGGATCCCTTTTTCCGCAAGGGTGCGCATCATATGATGACGTTTGCGATGAGTTATAATTCATCGGAGCATTATATCCTGCCCTTATCCCATGACGAAGTCGTGCATTTGAAATGTTCGATGGTAGAAAAAATGCCCGGATATCAGGTAGACAAATATGCAAACCTGCGCGTAGGTTATACCTTCTTGTTTGGCCATTCCGGTAAAAAGTTGTTGTTCATGGGGCAGGATTTCGGACAGGAAAGAGAATGGAGTGAAGAAAGAGAACTCGATTGGTTTTTGCTGGGCCAGGATCTGAACAGAGGACTCAAAGATTACGTCAAGGAGCTGCTGGAGCTATACCGCAACTATCCGGTCATGTACAAAATAGACAGCGATTGGAGCGGCTTTGAATGGATCAATGCGGATGATGCGCAGCGTAGCATTTATTCCTTCTTCCGGAAAGATGAAACCGGAAAGAACCGAATTCTTTTCATCCTGAATATGACGCCAATCGAATACAAAGATTTTCGGGTGGGTGTTCCGGAAGCGGGAACTTACAAGCTCTTGCTGGATTCCGCAAGTACGAAGTTCGGAGGTCAGGGCAGCAATATTTCCCGGACGATTCGGTCAAAGGACGGCGCTTGCGACTGGAGAGAGCAGTCGATCGGCTTTGACCTGCCGGCCTATGGAGCAGAAGTGTTTCTGATTCCGGATGCAAAGGAAGAAGTGCAGGCGGGCAAAAAAAGGACCGTTCGGAAAGAGACAGAGGTAAAAGAGAAAGAAAAGGAAGCGTCCACCGCATCCGGGAGAAAGACGGCTGCAAGGGCGAATAAAGGGAAAAAAGTTTCCTAAGGGAGTAAGAAATATTTTCAAATGACCGAAATATAGAGTGATTGCCAGGGAGGGCGATCACTCTTTTCTTTTTATCTGTCAATATTCTTCGTTTCTTCACGGATGAGGACTCGGAAAGACTTCGTAAAGGGTGGTAGGTTTACGCAGTGAATATCGTACTGGATCATCATTCCGCAGAAGAAATCCGTGTACAGGATCTTTCTAAGCGAACAGAGCCCCATTTAGGGAAAACAGAAGTGCTGTCCGGACTTCATAGAAAGTTACAGGAGAAGACGAACCCTGCCTTTCGCAGAGACCATGCACAGGTTTTACCCGGACAGGAGAGAGAAAAAAACTCTGCGCTGATTGAAAGACAGGCGCAAAAGGGCCAGGAGACCATGAGAAAGATGGAACTGGTCTTATCTCATACTTTGTCCTCTGCCGATTATCAAAAGGCAAAACAGGAAGGCTTCGATTGGTCGAAAATCGATTTTGATCAAGCCGTTACGATCATGGATCACATCAAGGCGGCGGTTCTCGCAGGAGGGGAAGAGGTAAGCGGGTTTACCGACCGGATTGACCTCAAAAAGCTGGAAGAAATTACCGGCTCCGCCAGTAGAGCCATCCAATTGAAAAATTCATTTGAAGAAAACGATCTTCCTTTAACAGAAGAAAATTTAGACGCGGTAAAAAAAGTGGTCGAACTAAATGAAATGCTGGAAGAACCGTCTTCGGAAGCGATTCATTTTTTGCTGGAAAATCAATCCGAAATCAGTCTCAAAAATCTATATGTGGCCGAGCATGCCTGTGCGGAAGGAAGGTGGAAGAGCACTCAAGATCAAAAAGCAGAGGACGAGAAACAGAATCTGCTGAAAGATCCCAATCTGCAGGGGCAGATTCGAAATCTGATTCAGGATGCAGGGCTGTCCGGCAGACGGGAAGAAGCGGAAGATACGGCAAAAGAGCTGTTTCTTCAAGGGACACCGTTGACAAAGGACAATTTAAAAGCAGCGGTCGATCTGAAGTCGATTGCCGTCCCGCTTTCCTTTACAGAACTGACCAAACTGGCAGCAGGAGCTCTTGCAAACGGAGAGAAACCGCAGGATTGTTCGTTTATTAAGCCTGGCAATCTCTATCGTAAGGCGCAGGAAATAGAGAAACAAGTCAGAAGTATTACAGAAGATCAACTGTCGGAAGTGTTGCAAAATGGAAAGGATTTGACGATTCAAAACCTGACCGAGGCGAAAGGAGTCCGGGGCCAGGGAGGAATCGAGTTGTTGTCGGCTAGAAGGCAGTTAGAGGAAGTGAGACTTGCGATGAGCGCGGAAGTCAATCTGGTGATGCTGCGGAAGGGAATCCAGATTGATACGGTTCCGATGAAAAAACTGATTCAGGAACTGGACCGGGCCATAGAAGAGAAAGCGGTCTCGCTCTTTGGGGGATCTGCACCAGAGACAGAGGGGGAAGAAGAAAGCAAAAAAGTCGAAGGCTGTGTTGCAAAATATCGTCTTTATCTGGAAACAAATGCGAAGGTGGAAAGCTTTAAAGAACTCCCTCTGGGCGTGCTTGGCGCAATGAAGGACACCTTTGAAGAAGATACTCTCGATGATATTTTTACAGGGGCGCAAACCTGGAAGCTGAGAAATAAAACAGCACAAGATCTTTATGAACAGATGCAAACAGAAGTCAGGGCCGATCTTGGCGATGATATCAAAAAGGCTTTTGCAAGAATCGATTCTCTATTGGAGGAAAACGGGTTCGACATAAACGAGGAAAATCGTCGTGCGGTTAGAGCACTTGGCAGGAACAGAATGGACATTTCATCCGAAAATCTTTCTGCCGTACGAGCAATGGACAGTAAGTTAAGGCAGGTTGTGCACTGCTTGAAACCGGGTGCCGTACTGGAGATGATCCGGGAAAATAAAAACCCGTTGAAAATGACAATAGAAGAACTGGCGGAGTATTTCAGGCAAAAACAAAAAGACCCTCAGTTTGAAGAAGAAAAATATGCGAATTTTCTCTACAAGCTGGACCGGACGGGAGGGATTACAGAGGCGGAGAGAGAGAGTTACATTGGGATCTATCGTCTTTTTGCCAATCTGGAAAAAACGGATCATGCTGCCATTGCGTATTTGTTAAATACAGGTGCAGAAATGACCGTAAAAAATCTGTTGGGAGCGCAGAGATCCCTACAGACGAGTAAGAAGGGGATCAATATCAAAGCAGATCAAAACTTTGCAGGGCTTGATTTACTGCAAAACCAATCCTCTATCGACGAGCAGATTGCAAGTGCATTTTCCTACTACGGGAGTAAGTCTTCACATATTTTTTCCTTATTGGAGCCGGAAAAGTTGCACGCAATGAAGAGGGACAGAAACCAGGCGGATCCGGAGGAAGCGACCCTGGTTGAGTTGGACGAGGCTATGCAGGAAACGGACGGGGAGGAAGAGCTGGGGCTGGAGTTGGAGCAGGCACAAAGAGTTGAGCTTCGTAAGACCCTGGACCATCCGGAAGAAGCCGGGAAACTGTTAGAAGAAAGCGGCATTTCTGTGAGTGTGGATCACCTTCTGGGGGCAAAGAAAGTTTTGCAGAATCGAAGCAGGAAGGGGAATCGGCATCTGGTGGTCCAGGAAGAGGCGTTCACCGGGCAGCAAAGCGAGCTGCGAAAGCTCCTTCCCGCACTGGGGGAGGTAGAAGATTATCCTCAATTTTACCGCGAGAAGATGGAGCAAGTTGCAACAAAACTGCACGAGGTGACAGAAAACGAAAAGAAGGGGTTCTTGGATATCAAAGCGATTACCCTACTGCATAAACAGTTATCCGTCATGAGCGCAATGGCGAATAAAGATCACTTCGAAATTCCGCTTGAGAGCGAAAACGGCATGATTTCCATGAGTGTGACACTAAGGCGCGGAGGAGACAAACAGAAAAATCCGGAAGCGGAAATTGTTTTGGAAGTACAGGAAGGCAATATACTGCGGGCGAATCTCCGGGCGGACGAAGGAATCTCGATTACAGAGGTCGAATTATCAGAAGCAGATTGCCCGGAAAATAAGAGAAAGATAGAAGAATTGAAAGAACGGTTTTCCGAGCTGTTTGGCGAGGAGAAGCAAGGAAAGACAAGTCAAGTGAAGGAGCTGCTGATGGGAGCAAAATGCCTCGTAAAGGCAGCGTTGCCGCTTTATGTACAGGAAGGTGCATGAACAGAAATCCAGGATTAAACGGGAGGAAATGAGATGATTATTAATTACAATGTTTCAGCGTTAATTGCCAGCAATGCCTTATTCCATAATGACAAACAGTTATCGGAGTCGATCGGAAAGCTGACGAGCGGATACAAGATCAATCACGCCAAGGACAATCCGTCCGGGTTGGCAATGGCAAAACGAATGAATGCGCAGATTCAGTGTATGAAGGTGGCTGATGATTCTACAAATGACGGAATCAATATCATCAAAACCGCGGATGGAGTGCTGGGAGAGCTGCAGGACATGCTGCAGAGAATGAATGAACTATCGATCAAGGCTGCCAACGGCACAAATACCGAAGATGACCGTGAGACCATTCAGAGAGAGATCACGCAGTTAAAGAGTGAGGTTACAAGAATTGCGGATGCGACACAATTTAACGGGCGAAACCTTTTGGACGGGACCTTTGATTATCGCACGTATACCACGGTAGGTGGAGCAACGGATCCGAAGGTGGAGGTGAGCTATTATTCCGATGAAATGAGGAGCGGAAAATACACGATCGCGATGCCACAGGCGAACTATAATGCGAGCGGAAACCGTCTGGAAAATATAACGGCGGGGGCGCCGGTGACCGTCACCGATGCGGACGGACAGGTTATTCCGGACATGATTGTGAAATCGTATGACGGAGACATCATAAAGATTGCAAATGATAAAGGGCAGGAAATTGATGTCAAAGCCGACCGAAATATTGCGGCAGGAGAGCTGGTAGAAGTAGATTTGACCGGAATTTGTGCCATGAGCATTCAAGTAGGTGCAAATGAGGGACAGTTATTGGATGTTCGAATTCCCAGGATTTCCCTCTCAACCCTTGGCATCTATAATACAAATGTCACAAAGGAAAGAGATCCTGCGGCAGTGGCAGCAGGCCAGCTGAATTCACAGCAAGCTTCGCAAATGGCGATTGCGGAAGTGAAGAATGCCATTCATGAAATTTCCAATATCCGTTCCAGGCTGGGAGCGTATCAGAACAGGATGGAGCATACGGATAGTAATCTGAACAGCACCGGAGAGAACATGACCGCATCCTATTCCAGGCTGATGGATCTCGACATGGCAGAAGAGATGACCAATTATTCTACCTTGCAGGTTCTTACACAGGCGGGCATCTCCATCCTTTCACAGGCAAATGAAAGACCGGCGCAAGCCTTGCAGCTATTGCAGAACTAAAGGAAATCCATCCACCTGTCAAAAGCGGATGTCATATTTAATCGGTAGAGGAAAAGAGGTCGGGGTTGACCAAGGAACGTAAGCAGGTATATACGAGAAGAATCACGGAAGCCAACCGTACGCAGTTAATTACCATCGTATATGAACTTGCAATGGAATATATGGACGAAGCCATCGAGGCGGAAAAAAAATCCGATCTGACAGCGTTTGCGGATGGTCTTCGTCATGCCGACGCCTGTGTGGATGATCTGTTAAAAGCACTGGATATGAAGTATGACCTTTCCGAGAATCTGCGTGAACTCTATCTGTATGTGAAAAAACAACTCATCTGCGCCTCCGGAAAACGGGATTTAGAGAGTTTGAAAGAAGCCAGGCAGATCATGGAAAACCTGCATCGGGCATGGAAGCAGATTGAGTCAAAGGATTCCTCCCCGCCGGAATTCAAGAACAAGCAGACTGTTTATGCCGGGCTGACCTACGGGAAAGGAACCTTGAAGGAGAGCATCGAAGGGGATACCTACAATCGGGGAATCCAAGCATAAATAAAAAGAAAAATATATGTAAATATAGTCTTTACAAAAGAGAAACCATGTGATATGATCACCTTCCAAACGGTAAGGGAACGATCACATGGTTTTTCTCATCCCGATCGGGCCGTTTCATTCTTACCAGAAATCCAGGCTCTCAAGAATCAGGTCTAGGAGCCGGTGACCGGAAATCTCTTTCCGATCGCAAGTATCCAAATGAAATGTTACACATCTATTTTTCACATTCTTTGTCTGATCCAATCCTCAGACTTCATGGATTTCTTTCTCAGACTTCATGAATTCCATTTTCAGACTTCATGAATCCATCCTCCAAATTTTTCTTTGACCCGAATTTCAGAAGGAGGCGCACATGCCAGAAATCTGCCTATCCGTATTTGCCGTGGTGACGGCTTATGCGGATCTGACCAACGACAAAATTTATAACCAGATGACAGTAATCACGATGATCACAGGGCTCACCTTCTCGGCATTAGAAGGAGGAAGGACAGGGATGTTGCAGGCGCTTTTGTCTGTCTTGGGGGCGTTTCTTCTGCTATTCCCGGTCTACTTCCTGCTCCACGGGATCGGAGCGGGAGATATCAAATTGTGGATGGCGCTGGCTACTTTTTTCCCCTTTGATCAAATGCTACGGATTCTGGTGGTGTCTTTTGTGATCGCAGCAGGAATCGGGATCGTCATTCTCTGGAGAAGCAGAGGTCAAAAAGGGCGGCATACCCTGCATTTTGCCGTTCCCGTCATGCTGGCAGTCTTATTGTCCATAGGAGGTATCTATTGAAAAAAGACGTTCTGATGATCTGTTCAACGGACAGCCTATTTATGAGAAGACTGGATGGATATTTGAGAACGCATTTGCATCTGGATTTGGAAATTGTGAACGTTTCAAGAGCAGAGCTTCTGCATCAGCTCCCGGAAAGCAGGCGGTGTGCTGTTCTGGTTATTACAGAAAGCAGTGTGTCCAAGGCGGAATTGAACGAATTTGAGAATGTATTGATTTTAATGGAGAAAGCAGAAGGAGTCGCGGAAGAAGAGGAACCTTATTTGCAGCAAACAAGAGACAAGGGGGATATACCGGACAACCTGCAAAGGATCAGAAGAATTTCCAGATACCAGAGTGCAGCGCGGATGAAGGAAGAAATTATTGCTCTGTGTATGGAGATGGATGACACGATTTGCGGGATTCGCTACCTGAGCGGACTTCATGTGATCGGGTTTTATTCTCCGATGAAAAGGGCGCTACAGACAACGATGGCACTCACCATGGGAGAAATGCTTGCAGAGACGAGACCGACCTTGTATCTCAACTTTGAGCCGTTTCCGTCCCAACTGTTTATAGAAAAGAGAGGGAAGGGAGACATTACCGACCTGATTTACAACTGGGACTGCGCAGAGAATAAAACCAATTTATATCTGGAAAGTTATAGGCAGCAGCTTGGAAATCTTGACTATATTCCGCCGGCAAAATCGTACATGCAGTTGTCGGATATGGATTTTCCCTCTTGGAAACGGTTCTTTCTGTCCATTGGGAAATACAGCGATTACGAATATTTGATCCTGGATTTGTCTGAAACCTTTCCGGAACTATCACAGGCATTAGACTTATGCGACCGGGTCTATACCGTGTCCAGAAAAGGAAGCAATGCTTTTGTGAAAATGAAATCCTATCAGAATTGGCTTTTCACAAACGGGAAGGAATCGCTTGTGAAAAAGACAACGATTTGTGAACTTCCTTACTTTGACGGAATGGGTGGCGCAGCGTCGGAACTACATCATAGCATTTTGGCAAAGTACATTTTACAGAAGAAGTTGCTACCTTTGGATGTGGAGGAAGAAGAAAAAGAAGAGGAAGGAACCCGGGGACGCCTGAGAAAGCAGTCACCTGGGGAGTGCGAGGAAATCGATTGAAAAGAGAAGAGTTTGAAGAGCACAGACAATTAATCCGGAATGAAATCTTTCAGTCTTTGGATTTTTCCAGAGAAACGACGGATGAAGAAATGTATGAACTCATCGACAGGCGGCTTCTGGATTCGGTAAAAGAATTGCCCATGACAGCCTCAGAACGCCTTCGCATGAGGAAGGAACTTTTTGCCTCTATTCGCAAACTGGATGTGTTGCAGGAATTGGTGGACGATCCGGGTGTGACGGAGATCATGGTGAATGGAACCGACAATATATTTGTAGAACAGAGGGGGAGAATCCGACGTTATGAAGCCGGCTTTGAATCTAAGGAAAAATTAGAAGACGTCATCCAGCAAATCGTAGCAGGATGTAACCGTGTGGTCAATGAGGCGTCTCCGATCGTAGATGCCAGGCTGGAAAACGGATCGCGTGTCAATATTGTGCTATACCCGGTGGCCTTAAACGGACCAGTCATCACAATCCGCAGGTTTCCGGAGCATCCGATGACCATTGAGAGACTGATTCGAATCGGTTCCCTGCCGGCATTTCTCAAGGAATATTTAAGTACGTTGGTGAAGGCAAAATATAACATCTTTATCTCAGGGGGAACGGGCTCGGGCAAAACAACCTTCCTAAACGCCCTGTCCGACAGCATCCCCGGCGATGAGCGCGTCATTACCATTGAAGACAATGCGGAACTGCAAATCCGGCATATTCCGAATCTGGTTCAGTTGGAGGCAAGAAATGCCAACGTGGAGGGGTGTAAGGAAATTACCATTCGAGATCTGATTAAATCCTCCCTGCGAATGCGTCCCGACCGAATCGTGGTCGGAGAGGTCAGAGGAGGAGAAGCGATCGATATGATCAGTGCTTTTAATACCGGTCATGACGGCTCTTTATCAACAGGGCATGCCAATAGTGCAAGAGATATGCTTTCCCGTCTGGAAACCATGGTATTGATGGGGGGAATGGAGCTGCCTCTTCCTGCAATCCGAAGACAGTTGGCGAGCGGGATTGATCTGATCGTGCATTTGGGACGGCTTCGGGACAAAAGCAGGAAGTTGCTGGAAATCTGCGAAGTAACCGGCAGGCTGGACGTGCATACAGGAGAAGTAGAGCTGAATTCGCTCTATGCATTTACGGAGACGGGTACGGATGACGAAGGAAAAATCAAAGGAGAATGGAAAAAGAGGAATGAATTGGAGCACAAAGAAAAATTGGAAGCAGCGGGTCTGGAGCTGCCGACCGAATAAAAAAGATATTCCATTGATTCTCCGGTCGCTCTTTCTGGCAGGAATGATCGGCAGATTATTCTATGATTCCTGGATTGCCGCCCTACTCTTGCTTCCGGTCTCCATGCTCTATTATTTTCACGAAAAAGAGGAAAAGAAGAAGGCGCAGTTAAGAGAACTGGGGATACAATTTCGTGATGTGATTACAGCAATGGCGGCGAATCAGAAGGCAGGGTACGCGATGGAAAATGCAGTGATGGAGGCCAGTAAGGACATTGCACTGCTCTACGGGAAGGATAGTAGAATCTATCAGGAATTATTGGGGATTATCAAGGGACTTCGAAACAATGTCAAGCTAGAAGACTTGTTTCTTCGGATGGCGGATCGGTGCGGGCAGGAAGATATTACTGAATTTTGCGAGGTATTTTCCGTCGCCAAGCGAAATGGAGGAAATATGACCAAGATCATGGAGGATACGGCTTCTCTGATCGGCGCCAAACTGGACACGGAAAAAGAGATTGCCGTCATGATCGCGGAGAAAAAGCTGGAAGCAAGGTTAATGGAAGTCATTCCCTTCTTCATCATCCTCTATATCGGATTGGCCAATCAAGGTTTCTTCGATCCGCTTTACCATAATTTGTCCGGAATTTTCATCATGAGTGCAGCGCTTGGCGTCTACCTCCTGTCATACATGATGATCGAGAAAATCATTGCAATCGAGGTGTAGATAAGAAATTTTCTTACGAAAGGAGTATGTGCTTGCAATCGAAGGAGATCCTAAATTACGTGCCGGCCATCGGCTATTCCATCCTTCTTCTCCTGTTCATGATTTTCTACCTGGTCGCAAAGTGGAAGGAAAGCATCCAGGATAGGCCAAAGGGATTGCAGGAAAAAATGCATTTGATGGCGACGTTTCTCTACCATTTTATGAAGAAAAAAAATTGGCTCATTTCGTCGGGGAAGGTTCGTACGGATCTGATGGCGGTTGTCCCCCAAAAGAAAATAGGAGAGGCGGAAGAGGAATATTATACACAGAAGTTTTCCTTTATCTTGATGCTGGTTCTGATAGGTCTGATCCTTGCGCTGGCGTTGTCTGTTGCATCCGTGAATGAAAGGGTTATGGAAGGAAACAAAATACCAAGAAAATCCTATGGAGAAGGAAATTTCGAAACCGCATTGAAGGCAGAAGGAGCAGGTGGAGAAGCGCTCGGCAAGTATGAGGTTCAAATCGGGGAGCGACTTTATACAAAGGACGAAGCAGATGAACTGTTCCAAAAGGCAAAGAAAAAATTGCCAAAGGTCATTCGGGGTGAAAACAAATCGATCAAATGCATCAAAAACAAGCTAAACCTCTGCTCGAAGCTGGAAGGATATCCGTTTACCATTCACTGGGATAGCAGCAATTATTCGCTCATGGATACCGATGGTACGCCGGGGCAGCAGAATCTGCGAGAGAGCGGAGAGGAGGTGAAGCTAACCGCCTTATATACCTATGCAACCTGGAAATGGGAACAGGTGATCACGGTTCGTGTCATGCCGAAAGACCGGACACCGGAGGAAACGAAAAGGCAGCAGATGGAAGAGGCATTACGGAAAGCGAATGAGAGGAGCGCCTTCGATTCCGAGATGACTCTGCCCGGGGAAGTCCAAGGGAAAAAGTTAAGCTTTAGAGAAATGCCCGAAGACTTTAGTCCGTATTTTTTCCTGATCAGTGCGATATTAGCCGGTCTGTTTTACTTTCTGAAAGACAAGGAATTGAACAAGCAGGTAGAACAGCGAGACCAGATGCTTCTCCTTGGTTATGCGCAGTTTGTGTCAAAGCTGACCTTGTTCCTGAGCGCAGGCCTGACCATTCGCGGAGCCTTTCATAGAATGGAGTTCGATTATAGAAAAAAGAGAAATCACGGTTCGCCGGAAAGCCCGCTATACGAAGAGGTGAGTCGTGTACAGAGAGAATTGGATGGTGGCGTATTTGAGGCGGAGGCGTATGAACATTTTGGAAGGAGATGCAGACGGCAGGAATATACGAGGCTGATCACACTTTTAATTCAAAATCTGAGAAAGGGAAGCAACGAGTTGCTGCTACAGCTGAAGAGAGAAAGCGGTGTTGCAGCGAGCGAAAGGATGGATCAGGCAAGGATCAGAGGAGAACAGGCCAGTACCAAACTGATGCTCCCGATGATGTTAATGTTGTTTGTTGTCATGCTTCTGGTCATGGTGCCTGCCTACTTATCGTTTTAGAATGCAACCTCAGGAACACAGCAGTTCCGGTAGCTGGTGAACGGACCCTGTCATCGGAGCGGAAAATCGGGGATAAATGAATCGCCGAAACGAAAAGCGGCGGTAAAAGGCAAAAGAATCTTTTGAAAGGAACTGTCCCGAAACAGATCTTGATAGAAGAACATGAAAAAAGGAGGAAACAGCATGAAAAAGAAATTGCAAAAAGTTGCATCGGAGGCCAGAGCGTTTTGGCGGGATGAATCGGGGATGGGAACGATTGAAGTCGTCCTGATCATCGTCGTCCTTGTCGGACTGGTGATTGTCTTCAAGAAGCAGATCAGCGGACTGGTCAAGGATATCATTAGTCACATCAAGTCGGATGCGCAGACTGTCTATAATTGACGGCTATCTGACCGTATTCTTTTCTTTAATCTGCGGGATTTTGCTATCCCTCATTCTGGCGCTGTTTTACGGCGCCAGAATCGGAGAAGTCAGATTGAAGAGCGAGATAGCCATGGATATTTCCATGAACTCGGTTCTGGCGGAATACAGCAGAGCGTTATTCGACCAGTATGACCTTCTGATGGTAGACATGTCTTACGGGACCGAAAATGGCAATATCGAAAATGTAGAAACCCATTTTAAGAACTACCTCGACAAAAATTTCGCTAGAACTTTGATCGGGAGAGCCACCAGTAGTTCCAATCTGACAGGGACCAGTTGCTCTGAAGCGAAGATTCCGGCCTATTCTCTAGCAGGAGATGGAAGCGGGTCGGTTCTGCGCAGGCAGATTCTTGCTTATATGGAGGCAGAACCTCTGGAAAAAGAATTTTCAGAAGTAGCAGGTCAGGTCAAAGTATTAAAGGCAGAAAACCTCGATTCCTATGATGTGGATCAGGAGGCGAGGAGAAGGAAGCAGGAGCTGGATGATCTGTTTGAAGAGAATGAGGTGGATGAAGAAAAGATGGATGATTCCACCATCGAAAAAGCCTCTTCTTTGTGGGATCAGGCAGTTTTGGACAAATGTATTACCAATCGGTGGGGGTTATCCTCTGTTGAGGTACCTTTAAGAGAGTTTTACTCCCATAGACAGGGACATTTGTATGGAACCGGTTTGGATGATGTGAGGGAGATCACGCTCACCGAGTCGCTACTCTTTGATCAGTACCTTTTTGAGAAATGTGGAAATTATAGGAATGTGCTGGAAAAATCACGCTTGAAATATCAGATTGAATACCTGATTGTGGGAAAAAATAGCGATCAGGAAAATTTAAGCAAGGTCCTGGAGACAATTTTATTCTGGAGAGCAGCGTCGAATTTTTTCAGTATGGAGACGGATGGACGAAAAAAAGCACAGACCTTGCGCCTGGCTTCACTGATCGGCATGGTGATACCTATCGAAGGATTGGTTCCGGTGTTGGACGCATGTCTGCAAATCTATTGGGTTTTAGCAGAAACCGTAGCAGATTTGCGATGCCTGACGAACGGGGGGCGGGTCAATCTAATCAAAGGACACAATGAGTGGCACCTTCCCAATTTGATTGATGTTTTGTTTGCGGATCGTGAATATAAACACTGCCGTAAGGGGGGAGGATTAGACTATGCGGGATACCTGCGCTTACTCGTGTTTCAGAAGACTCTTTTTGAAAAAACGGATCGTTTGATGGATCTGATGGAGATGGATATCAGAGAGACACCCGGCAACAAAGCGTTTCGAATGGATGCTTGTCTTGACTGCATGACAGGCGAGATGCAGGTAAAGAGCAGAATCGGATACAGTACCTCACTAAGCAGAACCTATGGCTATGAAATGAGAGATGAAAAACAAAAATAACCGGATAGCAGGGCTAGAAGGGCAGGATGGATTGTAAGAATCATTGGAGGAAGCGGGGAGAGATGTCCTTTTCTGAGAAAATGAAGAAGATCATCAAAAACGGGAAGAAAG
>JABZIZ010000030.1 GCA_015258065.1 Lachnospiraceae bacterium
GCCTTGCACTGATCGGGATTGTGGGCGCAATGATCAGCGGGCATCAGATGATTCATAAACCCGGAGATAAGAGCAGCGAGTCATAAAACGCAGCGAGGTCATAAAACGGCGCATGCAGAAGCGCGGTAAGCGTAGCAGCGCAAGAAGTATGACAAAGTAAGAAGTATGACAACGCATGAAGCACGACAACACATGAAGCAAAACGACAGGGACGATTGCAAAGAAGGCAATCGTCCTATTTTTTTAGAGAAGATTCCGCAAGGCGACGTAGAGGAGGGTGCCGGCAAGGACGGAGAGGATGGTATTCTTTTTCCAGAGATGAATGAGAGCGGTAAAGAGGCAGCCGGCGACCAGGGAAAGGCGAAGAGAGGCGCCTCCCGTCACGATGCTGCGGGTAGAGTAGATGAGCAGGATCGCCATGATGGAGGGAGGCAGCAGTTCTCCCAGTCTGGATAGGGAGGGAGACAATTTTTTCCCACGCAGAGCCAGAAACGGAAGCGACCTCCAGAAGTAGGTAACCAGAATGCAGAGGGAAAGGGCAATCAGGGCAGAAGATTTACTCATGCGGAACCTCCTGTTGTGCGGGGGACTTTGGCGGAGTTCTTTTCCCATAGATCAAAAGAAGGACGCAGCTTGCGAGGAGGGAAGGGAGCAGGAAGCGCTCCGGTCCCAGGATGCATAGGAATAAAAGGGAGAGGGAAGCGCCGATCATGGCTGGGAGGCGATTGTCTGCGCTCTTCCACTGGTCCAGAACAATGGTGACAAAGAGAGAAGTCAGGGCGAAGTCAATCCCCTTGATGGACGACGGAATGAAGTCTCCGGCAAAGCACCCGGCCATCGTTCCGAGAATCCAGGAGAGGTGGGCGAGGGTTCCCATCATCAGCTGCGCCCTCACCGGCTCCACCCCTTCGGGATAATCCCGGATCGAACTGAAAAGGGCATAGGTTTCATCGGTCATGATGTGGATCAGATAAGGCTTTGCGCGTCCGGCCTTCCGGAAGCTGTTAAGAAAAGAAATCCCGTAAAACAACTGCCTGCTGGACAGGAAGAGGGCGGTGATGAAAACGGTCAGAATGGGTGCACCGCCACTTAGAAAGGAAACGAGGACAAATTGCAAGGCGCCGGTATAGAGAAAGACGGACATTGCAAGCGCCCAAGAAAAGCCCCAACCCGCCTGGCGCATCAAAAGACCGAAGGCGGTTGCAACGAAAAAGTAGGAGATCATAATCGGAAGCGTTTTATAAAAGGCGAATCGAAGCTTTTTTTGCATGACTTGCAGTATGAGGGAAAAGAGGATTTCTGTCAATCGGGAAGGCATAGATTTCAGGAAGATTACACGCAAGCAAGGTGTAACTGGAAAGTATTCCGATACTTGATTATACTGGATATAGATTTCGTTGAGACGAATGGGTGACGGACCTACCTAAGGGAGTCATTAACGTGTACAGCAAGGGAGGAGAAATTAAGATATGGATGCAGGATCGAAGATCAACTCGCTTCTGACGCTGGAGTACATGCAAAGGGAGCATGAAAACAAATATTTTGATCGAAAGTCCGCGCGGATTCGTGTCGCTGAATTGGCACCATTGATCTCCGCATTTGCAAATGCGGACGGAGGAACGATCGTACTCGGTATCAGCGATAAAAAGAGAACCCTTGAAGGCATCAATTCTATTGGGGAAGAGCGAATCAATGACTTTATTAATGCTCCGAAGGACCTTTGCAAGCCGATGCCGAGGTATCAGGAAGAATATGTTGATATCACAAATGACGAGGGAAATCCGGATCGGTTGCTTCTACTTCATATCATGAGTAGCGATCGACAGATTGTTCGGACGAATAATGATGAAACGTGGCTTCGGATTGGAGACCGGACAAGACAGATGCTCGGGGATAATCTCCGGAATCTGGAATACGATAAAGGTGCCCGGAATTTTGAGGACGAAGTTTGCCCGTATGCGAAGGTGGATGATCTGGATCCGGAATTACTGAACCGTTATAAGGAACGGATCGGAGCCACAGGATTGGATGACCGTCAGGTGCTTCGGGCCAGAGGTTTTTTGTTGGATCACGATAGAGCGGAGCAGCTGACAAATGCGGCAGTGCTTCTTTTTGCAAAGAATGAGCTACAGTTTCCGCTAAACTGTCGCATACGATTCATTCGTATTGACGGTTGCGAGATGCATGTTGGTGCTGATTATAACGTCGTGAAGGACAAGAGTATTGATGAGCCAATCCTACGGTTGATTGATGTTGCGAAAGCGTACATTGCAGATCAACTAAGGGAGTTTACCCATCAGGATCGTGTCAGTGGAAGGTTTATCGAGACGCCGGAATATCCGGAATTTCCATGGTACGAAGGCATCATCAATGCTGTTGCCCATCGGGAATGGGCAGCCACCGGACAGTTTATCAAAGTCAGTATGTATGATGACAGGCTGGAGATTGAGAGTCCGGGAAGATTTCCGGATATTGTGACGTCAGACAATATTTCCTATACACGATTCTCGCGTAATAAGCGGATTTCTCGTGTGATGACAGAATTTGAATGGGTGCGAGAATTGAATGAGGGCGTAAAGAAGATCTATTCAGATATGGCAGAAGCTGGACTTCCGGAACCAGAATATATCGAAGGTCCGAATACGGTACGGTTGATCCTCCGTAACAATATTGATGAGAGGATGCCGCACAGAAATAAAGTGCGAGATCATGTGCCAGGGGAAGGATTAAACGATCATTTGCCGGAGAATATCTGTGAGCAATTGGATGACGTTGAAATGGGGATTTTGACTTTTATTAAGAAGAATGGAAGCACGTGTAGATCACAGCTGGAACAATATACGCACAAATCAAGGGGAACAGTGATTAAACGCTTAAATAAGCTCATGATGAAGGGCTTGATCAAGGTGAATGGCGGTGCTCATGACCCTACACGTACATATGAACTGGTGCGGTGAGGGTGCACTTTTGGAGAGTATGGGAGAGTTTTGGAGTGTCCCCGTGTATCACTTTGGAATTTCCTGGTTCTCCACTTTGGAATATCTGGAGTTTGACTTTGGAATTTCCGGAATTCGACTTTGGAATATACTAAATTTGAGAAGGGATCGGTGTCAGTCATGGTCAAAAAAACGGTTTTGAGGTAGATACCATTGCGGATTGGAAAAAGAGTTATGCGATCGAGGTGAAGAGCAGCAGCGATCCGGAGAAAAAGATGTCATCCAGCATCCGAAAATATGTCAACCTGCGCTCCGATGGGACTACCGGTCAGGTGTATTATTTAGGTGACCTGACCTGTGAGGTGGACGGCGTGAAATATGTATCCTGGAGGGACTGGGGTGCGTGAGAGGAGCGGGTGAGTTTTAATCGGTGTCAGTTTATCAAACGGAAAACAACGGCCATGAGGGAGTACGATTACCCTGCATGGTCGTTGTTTTTATGGTCAATACGTGAGAGGGGAGTACGATGGTTGTCATAAGGTGGCAGAGATTTATGAAGGTGAATGTTAAAAAAGGATTCGTTTATGAGTGTAGGAGGGCATAAATTGAAGGGATTCGTTTGATGGAATATAATTAAAGAAGCCTCTTTTACATATTTCTGGAGAGAAATACTACGGAATATTTGACTCTAGGAGAATGCGAAAATAGGTGGAATATTGTCAGCACTCTCCTTGCAAGACCTGCAGTAGGAAGTCAATCGGGAGAAGGATGAAAAAGCATACCCGGAGGAAACATAACAGAATAGGAAGGCAGATCATTGGGATTATTCTCGTTACGATTATTTTGCCCAGTGTTTTATTTTATTGGGTGGTGGTGAAAAGGTATTCAGAGGATCTGCTGCAGTCTTCGATTGCGGAACGCAAAAATCTGCTTACTGCGATTAATAAGAGTCTGTCTTTGCATCTGGATCGGATGCAGGAACTCTCAATGACACTATATTACGATAAGTCGGTGAAGTCCTTCATCGACAGTAGAACGTACGATGCCGTACCTCCTAAGGTGGAAGAAACTTTTGCGTCCATGACCAATTCCTATCAGGCAGTGGATGGGATTGCACTTTGTTTTCCAAACAAGGTATATGCATACGGCAGGGAATTTTCGAATCTGGATCACATTAGAAAAAATTATGATTCGATTATACAGAGACGAGAAGGGAGAAGCGTTTTTTTGCCGACAACGATTATGGAAGGCGCATTTACCAGAAAACCGAAGGATTATATTTTAGCCAGGGCGATCAATTCCAGAAATGGACAGGTGGCAATCCTTTATTTATTCTTCTCAAGTGATTATTTAAGAAAAATCATAGACAATCCTTCTCTAAGAAGAGGGAAAACTAGTTATTATCTTGTTGCGAAGAATGGACAGGTTGTGGTTTCCAACCGTCAGTCGGAGATTGGGCATAAGATTGCGCTACCACTGAAGCCAGGTGATATGAAGGACGGGGAAGGTTCTTTTTTTCTTAAAGAGGAAGAAGCCGGGGAGCAGATGATTTCGTACGCAAAATTATCTGGAACAGACTGGATCAGTTTGATTGCCGACCCAAGAGAGGAGCTGCGTTTCGGCGTTCGCAATCTGGTTAAACTGGCACTGTTTTTTACGTTGTTTTATGTTTTTGTGATGCTTATTGGGAATGTTGCGATCTATCGATTTATCATTCGGCCGATTCGGAATCTTTCCAACGGAATGGATGATGTGGGAGAAGGAGCATTCATTGAGATTCCACTGCCGAAAACAGAGAATGAACTTCGAAAACTGACAGAGCATTTCAATCGGATGTCGGGGAAGATAGAAGAACTGATCAGGAGAGTCAGAGAGGAAGAATCGAGCAAAAACGAATTACGCATGAAGGTGCTCTACATGCAGATCGGTCCCCATTTTTTATATAATACCCTAAGTTCTCTGAAATGGATGGCTATATTAAACAAACAGAGTGGTATTCGGAAGATGACGGATGCCATCATGAAGATTATGGCAGGAGTAACGTATGACTGCGAGAAAGATAGGCTTACGATAGAAAAGGAACTGGCGTTATTGGAGAGCTACATTACCATTCAACAGGTTCGCTTTTCTACTTTCCAGGTCGCTATAGATGTACCGGCGGAACTGATGCAATACAAGATTGATCGTTTCCTTTTACAGCCTTTTGTGGAGAACAGCATCCTGCATGGCTTTCAGGGAAGAAAAGAAGCGGGAGAAATTCGAATCACAATGAGGCAAGAGAGAGAAAAGTTCTTGCAGGTAGATATCTACGACAATGGACGAGGATTTGAGCAAATCAAACCGGAAGAACGGGAGAAAAAGTTGCAGACGGAGAATCTGGAGGGAAAGGGATGCAGAAGTGAGAAAGATAGGGTCGGGATACGAAATGTAGAAGAAAGAATTCATCTGCATTACGGAAACGAATATGGAGTCGTGGTAGAGAATGGTATGGTTACAGGGGTGCATGTACGGTTGCTTTTACCGCTGATCAAGGGAGAAGAGGGATGATACGGGTGGCCATTGTAGAGGATGAGACGCTGGTCAGAATCGGACTAAAGGCTTGTTTGGAAGAAAATCCGGAAGTGGTGGTCACGGATGTCTATGCAACTGCGGAAGAGGCGGAAGAGGGAATGGAATCTTCCATAGATATTCTGATGACAGATATCAGGTTGCCGGGGAAATCCGGTTTGGATTTGATGAAAGATTGCAGAAGGAAATATCCCCAAATGCTCTTCGTTGTACTCAGCTGTTATGAGGATTTTTCTTATGCACAGAAAGCAATGGAGTTCGGCGCTACACGTTATCTGCTCAAACAAGAGTTGGATGAGGAGGAACTACCGGACCTTCTCCTTCGTTTGGCAAAGGAGAAGGGAATCCAAGGCGGGGGTCAACCGGAGACGGAAATGGGCTGGCGGACTTATGCGAATAAACTGGTGGAGGAAAATGGTTTCTGCCGAGTCCTGATCCTGTGGCTGCAAAAGGCTTCGGATGACGAAAAGTTAAAGATGGAGCCGGAGGGAGTGAATGAAGGTCTAATTTGTGGACTGATACAGGAATTTTTGGATATCGCACATGCAGGGAGGGTCTTTTTATATGAGAAAGGGGCGCTGCTTGCGCTGGTAAAAATAGGGGAACTAGAGGAAATAAGAAGGTTCCTCCGGCAAGTGGAGAGTCAGATCAATCTATATACGGATCAGCATTTACACGTTGCTGTTTCGGACGAGGTAAGCGAAAGGACTGCACTGGTGGCGCAGATTGAAAAAGCTTTTGAAAGAGGTCAAGCTTCTTTTTATGCAAGAAAGGGCGGTATTTATGCCAGGGATCTGCAGTGGAAGAGTGTTCCGCGGCTAAAGGCTGGGAAGCAGGATGTCTGGAGCAATCAGTGGAGAGAGAATACAGAAGCAGAAATCCGAGCATTTATTAGAAAGTGCGAGACGGAAAAGTGTTCTCCGGAACAGGTAAGAGAAACGGCAATGCGTTTTGTTCAGGAGCTGGTATTTGCCACTGAGAGATTTTTTGATGCGGGAAGTGAAGATATCTTCCCGGAAGGGCGAAACCCATCTTATGCGAAACTATTGGAGACAGGTACCATAGGGGAGTTGGAATACTGGCTCCTGAAGGTCTGGAAGGAATTGGAAATCTATGCAGATACAAGGAAAAACATTCAATATGAAATCAAAGCCTTTCTCTTGAATCATTATATGGAAGAGCTGTCTCAATCCGATGTGGCGGCGAATTTTCGCATGAGTGCTTCTCACTTTAGTATGGTTTTTAAGCAAAATTTTGGCGTCAATTATTCTACCTACTTAAATCGGATCCGCATGGAAAAAGCGAAGGAACTGCTCGCAAAAACGAAGGACTCTGCAGAAAAAATTGGCGGAAAGGTTGGGATGACAAATGGAAACTATTTCTTTCGATTGTTCAAAAAAATAGAGGGATGCACGGTGAATGAATACCGGGAGCGGTATCGAGGGAAGGAATAAAATTTTGAACAAAATAAACAAAAAATGAATATATTTCAGCGAAACACCAGAGTTTTTTGAAAAAATTGAACAGAAAAAATTCTAGTTACATATAATTTATTAGAAGAATCTTCTAGAATCTAAGCAGAACACGAGATGAGTCCTTGAAGTCGGGTGTGCATCGTCCAAAGAATATTAGCATCATATCCGCGTATCAAACCGGAGGATGCAGACGGAGAGGTCAAATCGAAACGCCAGATCAAAAAGGAGGCTGGGATGAAAAAAAGGATTCGGGAGATCGGATCAGTTGCACTTGCTGCAATTCTGCTTCTTGCAGGATGTGGAAGCGGCGCAAGTGAGGCGAACCAAACAGGCAGCAATCAGGCGGCTTCTGTAGGGGATGCCCAAATGCAAGACAAAGGAGAAGGAAATCAGAAAATCGGCGGGAAGTTGGTGATCTGGGAGCATGCATCCTCCTTTGAAGATGCGTTGAAAAGCGTGATCGAAGGATTCCAGGAAAAATACCCGGATGTGGATGTGGAATATTCGGTCAAGACATCCGACCAGTATTACAATTTGTTGCAAACAGCGATGCAGGCCAATGAGTGTCCTGACCTTTTCTGGACGAACGGTCAGGCGACAACAAACTTTCAGGCCTATGTCGATCAGGGGTTAATGATGGATCTTACCGATAAGGTAGATTTTAGCCTGTATGATGGAACAAACGCCATGAAAATCGTGACGGCGAAAGATGGAAAAATATATTCCACTCCGACGGCGGAAACGGGAGGAAGAGCGGTCTTTTATAACAAGCGTCTCTTTAAGGAAAAGGGATATCAAATCCCAAAGAAACTATCTGAATTTGAAGCCCTTCTTGCCGAAATGGCAAAAACCGATGAGGTGCCAATATCTCTGGGGGCAACAGATCCCTGGGATCTTCTGTTCATTTTTGAGCCGGTACTGGCGGCCACTCATTTGGATTGGATCCAGGAATATGAGAAAACCGGATATGCACCTGTCAATGATGCTCGTGTCGTAGATGCTTATAAGAAAATGGCAGAGTGGGGTGACAAGGGATATTTTGGAAGAAACTGGACCGGAATCAGTGGAGAAGGCGCAAGTCTCGCATTTTCTACGGAAAAGGCACTGATGTATATAGGAGGTACCTGGAATATCTCCACGTTTAAGGAAAACAATCCCAAATTAGATTTTGGAGCATTTCAGATTCCTTGTGAGGACGGACAGATTCCATTTGTATCGACCAGCTCCTGTGGACTTGGTGTGTCCAGTAAGACAGAGAATAAAGAGGCGGCACTTGCATTCGCAAATTATTTTGCCAGCAAAGAGGGACAAAGCAGATGGTTGGAAGCACTGGGAGCGATATCTTGCGTTCCGTCGATCCAGTCCAAGGAAGCCGTGGTGAATGATATTCAAAACGGTTATACGGTACAGGCAACCAGTTATTACGATATTTTGGGGAAGGAAGCCGGAAAGGGTGATTCTCCTTGTAATCTCTGGGAAGAAGATCAGTGTAAAATCTTTACTGGAGGCCTATCCATTCAGAAGTTTGTAGATTCTTTGCAGTCGCTTTGTCTGACAAAAGAGGAAATGTCTGCGGGAAATTCATAAAGAAACCTTGTAATCTGAAAAGCAAGAAAGCGATACCACACAGAATAGGAATGTCATAGAATTCAAGAGAAAAACGCAGGTGCGTGCAGCATGACCATGGAAGAGAAGCACATGGAAACATCTGCAGCCCTGCGTTTTTGTCGTAGGAGAGAAAAGTTTGGAAAAAAAGCAGAAGAAAGAAAATACGGCATATAGATATTTTATTGTGCCGGGACTCGTTTTATATACCGGTTTTGTTATGTTCCCTATTGCTTGCTCCGTCATTTACAGTCTGTTTCAGTGGAGTGGAATCGGCCCCATGCAATTCGTGGGGTTTCGAAATTTTCAATATCTTCTTTTTGGAGAAAGAATGTCGGGTGTATTCTTTCATGCACTCAAGAATAATTTCATTTATCTGCTTTGTGTACTCTTTATCATCACCCCAATCCAGATTTTTACCGCCTATCTGTTTTTTGTAAAGATTCCACTGACAAAGTATATTCGGACGATGATCTTTGTACCCTATGTCCTGAGTATTTCCATTGTCGGTTTCTTTGCACTCCTTGTTTTTGAGGGCAATACAGGGATCCTGAATGAAATGATTACGAACACCCTGGGGGTACAGTACACCAGGGCGTGGCTGGGAGACGACAAGGTGATGTTTCCGGTCTTTATTCTGGTAGTCATTTGGCAGTGCGCCAGCTCCGGAACCATGATCTTTTTTGCAGATATGCAGGCAACGCCAAAGGAGGTAATTGAGGCTTCTATCGTAGATGGATGTGGGGAGTTGTCCTGTTTCTTTCACATTATTCTACCCGGAATCAGAGCATCCCTGGTGACCAACCTAACGCTCAGTGTAATTTATGCAATGACGATGTTCGGTCTACCCTATGTTTTGGTCGGAACATCGGGAGGAGTGAACAATCGCCTGGATTTTATCGCCATGGTCTTTTACCGATATGCCTTTGGAGGAACCTATTACGGAACAACGGACATCGGATTCGGCTCCGCAATCAGTGTAGTGATGCTGATCATTATTCTTTTTGTCTGGGGGATCACGAATCTATTTTTGGGAAAAATGAAGGAGCAGTAGGATGGAGGCTATGAATATAAAGCAAGGAAAGGTTGGAAGACATCGGGGTGGGAGAATGAACTGGAAGATTCCGGTTTCGCTTTTTTTTGTTCTCTATTCGATGATCACTATATTTCTGGTAGGGGAGACAATCTTATCATCCTTTAAGACAAAGATGGAACTGGTGGAGAATCTTTTAGGTTTCCCCAAAGCTCCAACTATGAAAAATTATTACACTGTCTTCGTGGAAGAGGGATTTGCAAAATACATTGGAAACAGCATCCTTCTGGTTCTTATATCGTTAATCCTACTGATGTTGGTTTCCTCCATGCTGGCATTTGGCATGGCACAGTATTCCTTTCGGGGAAAGAAACTGCTACAGGGTTATTTTCTCATTGGTCTAATGATGCCGGTTCAGCTCAGCATCCTTCCGCTGTATTTGATTCTCTCCCGGATCGGAATGATCAATAATCTTCCGGGACTGGCGCTGCTTTACGCTGCCAATCTATCTTTTCCTTTTCTGGTGTTTTATCAATTTTTTTTACAGCTGCCGAAGCCGCTTTTAGAGTCGGCCAGAATTGACGGGGCGGGTGATTTCAGAACTTTTCTCGAGATTGTTATTCCGATTTCCAGGCCGGTGTTTGCCACAGTGGGACTATTGCAATTTGTAACGATCTGGAATGATTTTTTCTTACCGATGGTTTTTTTGCCCAAGAAAACTGTACAGACGCTGACGCTGGCTATTTACAGCTACACGGGCAACTTCCTAAAAAATTGGGATAAGATTTTCGCTGCGGTAACGATCGCACTGGTGCCTATCTTGATTTTTTATTTTGTATTTTCGGAACAGATTGTAACGGGGTTGACCGCAGGTTCTACCAAGGAGTAGGAGGAGAGCAGATTATGTTTGGAGATTGGATCTGGTTGGCGGAGCAGGAGCAGGAGAATCAACGGGTTTTATTTTGGGACGGATTCATGGTGGAAGATCTGGATGCCCCTTGTGATGTATGGATCTGTGCAACCGATAAATACATGCTCTTCATTAACGGTGTATTACAGGGGACGGGACCGGCGAGATCTACCAGGCAGGAAGGGTGGATTGACCGCTATGAGATCACTTCACAGCTAAGAAAAGGGAAGAATACGATTGCCGTATCCGTATGGAATTATGGCTGTTCCACCTACCAAAGCCTGTATGACCATGGAAAGCTAATTTTTGATATTCTCCAGAGAGGGGAGGTGTTGGTTTCATCCGGGGAAAGTACATGGTGTATGAAAGACGCAGGTCTGATTCCTGGTGCTCCGAAGAGGAATGTTAATCTAGGACCGGCAGACTATTATGATGCGCAACTTGGTGATGGCAGTTGGTTTCTGCATCCGGATAAGATAAAAGGATGGAAAAAAGCAGTTGTTTGCAAGCAGGTAAACAAACGGCGGCGAGAACTTCCAGAACGGAAGCGAACAATAGAGGCAAAGCTTCCGAAACGAATTGTGCGCATCCAGGATGTGGAGAATGACTGCCAGGTATTTACGGTCAATCTGAGACATGTTTTGTTCGCTGATCGGAGGGATGCGGATGAAACCAATTTGAATGCCTTTCTTGGGTGTGTTCTTCGAAGTGAGCAGTGTCAGAGGGGAGTGATCAGCTTTCCGAATCGGAGATGGAATGGGATTTTTGGCTCCTTTCGGGTAGGGGAGAAGGTCTATGAGATGTCGGATGCATGCAGAGAGATTCAGGTGGAAATGCAGGAGGGCGAAAATTTTTTTCTGATGCAGATTCACGGGAAATACGACGATCTCTATAGTCATATTGAGTTTCGGTTTTCGCATCCGCTAACGGTCTGTCCGGTGAAGGAGAGCGGCTTTTTTGTGACCTTGCCGACCACCGTGCTCACGACTTTCCAAGACGGAAGGCATGAAATTTACGAAGATATTGATTTTTTTACAGAGGAAGAGACGAGAGTTTTTTCTTGCTGTTCTCTCGAAGAGTTACAAGGCAGGGCAACAAAGGTAAAATGGATTCCTGAGAACGATGTGAAACGGGATGCCTACATTCTGTCCATAATGCGTTTGGGAAAGGTTGTAACAGAGTATGCGGTAAAAAAGAATCATTTGGGCATTCTCTGGAACGGAGATGACGTGACGCTCCTATCGCCGCCGAAACCAGGACTGGAAAAACGCATCATTATCGATTTCGGAGATCTTTATGTGGGATATCTATCCTTGATCTTGAAAGCATCCAGGGGAACCATTCTGGATATTTATGGCTTCGAAAATATGTATCAGGGAGAGGTGGATTATACGATCGGGCTGAACAACGGAGCAAGATATATTTGTAGAGAGGGGTGGCAGTCCTATACCTCTATGGCAAAGATGGGAATGCGTTATGCGATGATCCGTGTCGTATTTGGGGGAGAAGAACCACTCCTGCTACAAAAGTTTGAACTTCTGCATGAAACTTATCGAATCGCAAATGGCGGATCTTTTGCTTGTAACAACGAACTTTTGAACCGGATATGGAAGATGTGCGATCAGACGATGAGAGACAGCGTTGCGGATGTCTATGCGGATTCCCCGACTTACGAGCAAGCATTCTGGCTGGGAGATTCTCTGGTCAGTATGAATGTGGATGCATATCTATTCGGGGATTATGAATTTATCAGACACAGCATTGTGACAGGGATATCGGCAACAGAAAACAGCCCGCTTGGAAATGCACTTACTCCAACGGACTGGACGGTCACTATCCCGATGTGGACGATGAACTGGATCTTGATGGTGATGGATTACATTGCCATCACCGGAGATCGAGGGATTTTTAGTGAGGTATATCCGGCGATCCGAGAAAGACTTTACTATTTTGAAAGTCTGCTGACAAAGGAAGGGGGCTTTCTGGTTAAATCCTGGAATTTGGTTGACTGGGCAAAGATGGATGTATCCAAGGACTGTATCTGTACCGCTTATCAGGGGATCCTTGCCTATTGCTTCGAGAAGGCAGCAGAGGAAGCAAGGGTACTGGGGGCAGAAGTAGATGGAGTATTCTTCGAAAATACTTCGCATAAAATGAGAAAATTTTTGTCTGAATCACTTTGGGACGAGAAGAGACGAGCCTATCGTGACTGCCTGCACGCGGATGGAGCCTGGTCTAAGACCTGTAGCATCCAGACGCATGCGCTCCTGCTCTATTATAATGCCATTTCGGAGCCGGAGAGGAAAGAGCTTGCAGAGACTTATGTGAGAGAAGGGCAGGAGGACTTTGTGCAGGTGGGTTCCCCTTTCCAGCTGTACTATCAGTATGAAGTACTTTGCAGGCTGGGGGAAACGGATCGAGTAATTGAGGACATCCAAAAGAGATGGGGCGAAATGCTCCGTTTCGATTCTACTACCTGCTGGGAGGTGTTCCCCGGATTCTATGAGAATACGAGAACCAGAAGCTATTGCCATGCCTGGTCTGCATCCCCTGCACTATTTATGCAAAAATATCTGACGGGTATACAAATGGAAGTTGATGGTTTTCGTGAAATCACAGTGAATCTACGGGAGCCGAAACTGGAGTGGTGCAGGGCGAGCATTCCGACGCCTTTTGGAGCAATTGATTTGGACTGGGATCAATCGGATGGACACCTTCTCCTGCGCCTACCGCAAGAGATTCGTCTACGAGCTCTCCGTGCGGGAGGGTTTCAGGTCAGGATTGAAAGAATGATATAAATGTGCGGGGCGGGAGAAGCGCCGCACGTATGTCCATC
>JABZIZ010000031.1 GCA_015258065.1 Lachnospiraceae bacterium
CTCTTGCGTACCAGTCAGTGCACGTAAACTATTGAAACCGCCGTGTACCGAACGGTACGCACGGTGGTGTGAGAGGACGGGGGTTAATCACCCCCTCCTACTCGATTATTTCACGGACAGGGAGAGGGATCGGGAGTCACTTTGATGGTAAAAAAACGGGCAGGAAGCCTGCCCGTTCATGGTAAGAAGAATGATCATAAGTGAATCTTGCAAGTAGAATCCTAGACACCGTCTTGCACAGTGTATCGTAAGAAGAGTCCCGAATGGAGGAGCGAAATTAGCTGTGCAGAGTCTGCAAGGCATTATCTTTGATTAGAATCCGGCTGTGCTCCTCCAGGTATTGGTCGCTGACTGCCTGTGTGTGGATTTCACTTCCGTATTCGGAAAGGATCAGGCAGGTTCTGGAGAAGTGAGGATCGTCCTTCCCGGTATCTGCTGCGTGATAAAGAACCAGAAGATAACCTTCTCCGTTTTGATTTTTAAACAGGGTGTTCCGACCGGCAATGGAAGGATTTACCATGGAAGCGACACGGATGATATCCATCAAAAGAGGAAAAGAATAGATCCGGTATTTGGCAGGATCTGAGTAGCGTTTCTCTTTGTCCGGCATTTTTCTGGCCTTGACCTTCTTGTCGGAGTCCTGGAGGCTACCGCTAAACAGGTGTGTGAGACCGCCTTCCTGAATGCGCTCAAAGAGAGAGGAGATGTCGTCGTCATGAACGAGGTCCTCAAACACATCCTCTTCCTCCATATCCTCTTCTTCATCCTCGTCATTCATCACACTGGGAGCGAAGCTGGAGAAACGGGTATCGAGCTCTTCCGGATCCTCGGAAACCGTGATGACCAGAACCATACATTCGGAACTGATCGGAATGGCCTCCACCATCACGGGGAGATCGTCCGTTTGAAAGTCATATTGTTCTCTGGCGCTCTGCATGATTTCCTGAAACAGTCCTCTGGCTCTGTCGGTGCCATAAGCCAGTTCACCGACACGGATGCCCCGAGAGGCCAGATCATTGCTTGTAAGCGTGCAGCGAATCTGAAAATCGTTAATTTTCTCTATTTTCATCTTAAAAAGAATTCCCTTTCGGCGTTAATTACGAATACTCTAAAACATTGGTTCCTTGAAGTCAAGAAGCACCTCATTCTCTTTATCGGAAGAGAAATAACGAATCATCAGCAATGATCGGAAAACCGTTTATAGGGAGGAGGCCATGAGAAGATCCATCTTTTTTTCTTGCATTCTTGAATCATCTGACCCGAAGGTCATAAACTAATTATAAATAAGTTCTTGACAAAAGTTAATATTTAGATTATATTTTATTCAGATGAAACCTTCCTGTGAAGAAGGGAAGGAGGTGGATTCAGTCGGATCTTTCCTATAAGGAGCATCCGGCGAGACTGTTTGCAGCGGTTCGTCTTTCACCGGACCGCATTCTTAGAGGGATATTCTGTCCCTGCTATTTCCAACGATTTTTTTTGAAAGTAAGCCATTGCAGTTCCCGGTAAAAACGCCGGATCCAGTCGATCGGTGAAATGCGCCTGGTACGATCTGTAAAACTCCCGGCGCATACGAAGAGAAGCCGGATGTGAGCACATGCATTGGCAAACAGTCGGAAGGTTTCACTTATGGTACTTCCGTGCCACGTGGGCTGTTCCAAGAGGCACAGGTTAGGAGATTCGTCAGGAGAACCGCTCCTGTGTCCCTCTATGGGAGGTCAAGGCAAAAGGCAAACACAAAGACACCGCCAACAGGAAAAGATCACGGGACAGCTTCCTTATGGAACCAGGCGAGGTCACCGCGGATGCCGGCTGCTATTTCCACTCATGAGGATTTCATAAGGCCAAGGGATGGCTCCCGCCACCCGGACACAGCCTCGGCACGGAGTTGTACCATAACCATTTAGATTCTGAAAAAGCGGTGTGCTTGACGATCCGGGTCTACGATTTCGTTCTTTGCGCTGACCTAGGGCTATCGTTTGTAAGACGTCTCTACAAAAGAAAATCGTTACATGATGGCTGTAAGGTACGAAACGGAACAGTCATTTTCCGTTGGAAAGACAAACATAAGGAAAAAGTGTCAGCACTGCTAACACTTTTAGGAAAAGAGGTTCTTTTAATGAACGAACTCGATAATGCTTTCGCCGAGGTAGCGCAGATTATAGAAGAAGCTCGCAGTAATGCATATCGCAAGGTGAATGAGGAACTGGTCCTGATGTATCAAAAAGTCGGACAGTTTCTTTCCCAAAAATCGAGAGAAGCAACTTATGGGGACAGTTATATCGAGTCCCTCGCCGAATACATTCGAAAAAAGTTTCCCGGCATCAAGGGCTGCAACCGCCGTGGACTTTATCGTATGAAGCAGTTTTACGAGGCGTACGTCGGGAATGAAAAAGTGTCAGCACTGCTGACACAATTGAACTGGACCAACCATCTGCTCATTTTGTCTGGTAGCAAGAGCGCTAAAGAGCGGGAATTCTATATTTGTCTTGCGGTCAAAGAGCACTATAGCTCCCGTCAGCTTGAGCGTCAGATGGACAGTGGCTACTACGAGCGATATATGCTCTCAAAGGATAAACTGCTACCGGAAACACTGCATACGAAGCAAAATCCTTTTCTCGATTCCTATATTGTGGAATTTCTGGATTTGCCGGATACCTTCCACGAGAACGACTTCCGTAGAGCACTGGTAAGGGAGATGCGAGAATTCATTCTCGAACTGGGTAAGGATTTCACTTTTATCGGAGAAGAATATCCGATTCAGATCGGCGAAGAAGATTATCGAATTGACCTGTTGTTCTTTCATCGTAGCCTGCAATGCCTCGTGGCGATGGAACTGAAGACAGGTAAATTCAAGCCGGAGTACGTTTCCAAGATGGACTTCTATCTGGAGGGACTAGACAGACAAATTAAAAAGACGGACGAAAATCCGAGCGTGGGACTGGTCCTGTGTGCATCCAAAAATGACGAGGTGGTTGAATATGCCATGAGTCGCACACTCTCTCCCATGATGGTGTCACGGTATCAGTTACAACTGCCGGATAAGGATGTCCTTCGTAGAAAGTTGAAAAATTTGACTTTATCAATGGGGAGAGCGGGTATCTGAAGTACATGATAAAAAGTTGCCGAGACTTACCCCAATCGAGAATGTGCGCATCAGGATGTTGCACACATTCGACGATCCCGTGATATAGCAAAAGAGAGGCTCCTTAGCTCTCGTTGCAATGAGAGGGGATTCCGTGTAAACTTGTCCGAAGAAGATTCGGACAGGAGAAGGAAAATCATGAATATCATTGCCAAAATCACAGAGGAACTTGGAGTAAAGAAGCCGCAGGTGGAGGCGGCGGTGAAACTGATTGATGAAGGAAATACGATTCCCTTTATTGCCAGATACCGCAAAGAAGCAACCGGCTCCCTGAACGACGAGCAGCTCCGGGATCTGGACGAGAGACTGAAGTATCTAAGAACGTTAGAGGAAAAAAAGGAAGCTGTTTTAAAATCTATTGAAGAACAGGGAAAACTGACAGAGGAATTGCGGGATAAAATCGTGGCGGCTCAGACGATGGTGGCGGTCGACGATCTCTATCTGCCTTACCGTCCGAAGCGCAAAACCAGAGCTTCCGTTGCCAGAGAAAAGGGGCTGGAGCCGCTGGCACAGCTGTTTCTTGCGCAAGAATCGACCAGGACGCCGGAAGAAGAGGCGGCAGCTTTTGTGAATATCGAGAAGGGCGTGGAGGATGTCAAAGCGGCCATTCAAGGTGCTAAGGATATGATTGCCGAGAGCGTCTCCGACAACGCCGACTACCGCTCTTTTATTAGAGAAGTTACCTTCGAAGAGGGAAGCATAGACGCTGCACAGAAGGACAAAGATGAAAAGGGCGTCTATGAAATGTATTACGATTATTCGGAACCGGTGAAGTCGGTGCCGGATCACCGCATTCTTGCTCTGAACAGGGGAGAGGCGGAGAAGGTGCTGACAGTAAAGATCACGGCGCCGGTGGACCGAATTTTATCCTATCTGAAGAAGCAGCTGATCACGAAGCCTTCTGCGCAGGCGGCGAAGGTCCTGGAAGAGGCGAGTGTCGATGCGTATGAAAGGCTGATTGCGCCTGCCATCGAGCGGGATATCCGCAATGAACTGACGGAGAAGGCACAGGACGGCGCCATTGCTGTTTTTGGCAAAAATTTGTCGCAGCTTTTGATGCAGCCCCCGATTGCAGGCAAAACGGTACTGGGATGGGATCCCGCCTTCCGCACCGGTTGTAAGTTGGCGATTGTGGATCCGACCGGAAAGGTCCTGGATACCAAGGTGATTTATCCGACCGCCCCGCAGAACAAGGTGGAGGAAGCCAAAAGGGAGATCAAGAAGCTGATTGACCGGTATCATGTCGATCTGATTTCGGTGGGAAACGGAACGGCGTCCAGAGAGTCGGAAGCACTGATAGCAGCCTGGATCAAGGAATTCAATCTGCCTCTATCTTACGTCATTGTGAACGAGGCGGGAGCTTCCGTTTATTCGGCAAGCAAGCTCGCCACCGAGGAATTCCCGAAT
Organism: Lachnospiraceae bacterium; assembly: GCA_015258065.1. Taxonomy (GTDB): domain Bacteria; phylum Bacillota; class Clostridia; order Lachnospirales; family Lachnospiraceae; genus Butyrivibrio. The sequence continues at coordinate 4,553 of JABZIZ010000031.1, forward strand.
TTTGATGTCGGACAGCGGTCTGCCGCGTCCATTGCCAGAAGGCTGCAGGATCCGTTGGCGGAGCTGGTCAAGATCGATCCGCAGTCCATCGGCGTCGGTCAGTATCAGCACGATATGAACCAGAAGAAGCTTTCCGAAGCGCTCTCCGGCGTGGTGGAAGACTGCGTCAATAAGGTGGGCGTGGATTTAAATACCGCTTCCGCACCGCTTCTGGAATACGTTTCCGGAATCAATAAGACCATTGCAAGGAATATCGTGGATTTTCGGGAGGAGAACGGCGAGTTCGAATCCAGAGCCCAGTTAAAAAAGGTACCGAAATTGGGACCCAAGGCTTTTGAACAGTGTGCGGGCTTCCTTCGGATTCACGGTGGCAAGAATCCGTTAGATGATACGAGCGTGCATCCGGAGTCCTACGAGGCGGCCAAGAAGCTGATGGAGAAGATCGGCATTACGGTGGAAGATATTCGCGCCATGCAAAAGAAGCAGCGCACGGAGAAGAAACCGGGCGGATCCGTAGGAGCAACCGGTGATCTATCGGGAAAAGAGAGAGCGCAAAAGACACGCAGCGGAAGGGGAGAAAAGGCGGGAGGCTATGTCGTTCGGCATACGAATACCGCGATGGGAGCAGCCCTTGCTGCAGCACTTTTGCAGATGCAGGCAGACAGCGGAAGGGAGGTGCTTCCGGAATCTTCCAGGAGTGCCACAGGATCCGCAGGACCCGGGGCGGTTAAGGGAGATAGCAAAGGTGGAAACCGATCCATCTCTAAGGGAGAGACGGAGACAAAAGGCGGCAACCTTCTTCATAAGATTTCGAATCGGGAGAAGCTGGCAAAAGAGCTGGGGATCGGCGTGATTACTCTGGAGGACATCGTCTCGGAACTGGAGAAGCCTTCCAGAGATCCCAGAGAGAATATGCCCGCCCCGATTCTCCGGCAGGATGTGCTGGACATGAAAGACTTGCAACCGGGGATGATTCTCAAAGGAACGGTTCGTAATATCATTGATTTCGGTTGCTTTGTCGATATCGGCGTGCATCAGGACGGTCTGGTGCACATCTCTCAGATCACGGATCGTTATATCAAGCACCCCTTAGAGGCGGTCAGCGTAGGGGATGTGGTCAGTGTCAAGGTGCTGAGCGTCGATCCGGTCAAAAAGAGAATCGGTCTGACCATGAAACTGTAAATCAGAGGATTCGTCTGACCATGATTCGGTCAGGAAGAGAATCGGTCTGACCATGAATTTTAAAAGTTTCCTCTTGACGATCCTGTAAATCTGGTGTATCGTTAAGCGACAAAAACAAATACAAATACATAAATCGTTCTCTTATTCAGAGTGGTGGAGATACATAGGATCGATGAAGCCACGGCAACCCCCGAGAAAAGGGAAGGTGCCAACCTGAGCGTCGCAATTGTACGAGCAATAAGAGGAACTGGTTGAGATCAGTGCCGCTTGTTGTGAATGGAAGCAACAAGCGGTTTTCTTTTTGCAGTAAGAGAAGACATCAACGATCTATGTAGGTTGCGCATTTGCGCGAAAGGAGAATTCATGGACAAGTATATTTTTACATCCGAGTCGGTAACAGAAGGACATCCCGACAAGATCTGCGACAATATCTCCGATGCGATTCTGGATGCCTGCATGGCACAGGATCCGATGAGCCGTGTCGCCTGCGAGACGGCAACCTGCACCGGCTTTGTCGTGGTGACCGGAGAGATTACGACCAAGGCGAATGTCAATTACCAGAAGGTGGTCAGAGATACCATCCGGGAGATCGGCTACGACTCTTCTGAAAAAGGGTTTGATGCGGACACCTGTGCCGTCTTTGTTGCACTGGACGAACAGTCGCCTGACATCGCCATGGGCGTAGATAAGGCGCTGGAAGCCAGAGAGAACAAGATGACCGACGAGCAGTTGGAGGCCATCGGCGCGGGCGATCAGGGCATGATGTTCGGTTATGCGACCAACGAAACCGAGGAGTACATGCCGTATGCCATTTCGCTGGCACATAAGCTGACGAAGAAGTTGACCGAGGTGCGCAAGAACGGTACCCTTCCCTACCTTCGTGCGGACGGCAAGAGCCAGGTTTCCGTGGAATATGATGAGAACAATCAGCCGGTCCGTTTGGAGGCTGTCGTCATTTCGACCCAGCATGATGAGAAGGTCGGCCAGAAGCAGATTCACGAGGACATCCGCAAATATGTGATCGACGCCGTGGTAGACCAGCAGATGATCGATGAAAAGACCAAGATCTTTATCAATCCGACCGGACGTTTCGTGATTGGCGGACCTCACGGGGATGCCGGTCTCACCGGACGTAAAATTATTGTAGATACCTACGGTGGAGCAGCTTCTCATGGCGGCGGTGCTTTCTCCGGAAAGGACTGCACCAAGGTAGACCGGAGTGCGGCTTATGCGGCCCGCTATGCCGCCAAAAACATCGTGGCGGCAGGACTTGCCGATCGCTGCCAGATTCAGCTCTCCTATGCCATCGGTGTGGCACAGCCCACCTCCATTCACATCGACACCTTCGGAACGGGCAAGTATTCCGAGGAGAAGCTGGTGGAGGCCGTTCGTGAAAACTTCGATTTAAGACCCGCCGGCATCATTAAAATGCTGGATCTGCGCCGCCCGATCTATAAGCAGACGGCAGCCTATGGGCACTTCGGACGCAACGATCTGAATCTGCCTTGGGAAAAGACGGACAAGGTGGAAGCCCTGAAGAAGTCTGTACAGTAAACAAAAAAATCTTCTTAAAAAATCCCGGAAATCTGAGTTTCCGGGATTTTTGCAGTCGAAAATTTTCGATTGAATGACGCAATCCAACCTTTCAGGATGTTCACTAAAACACGCCGCGCAGAAAAATTTCAATTCCGATGGCGAGCAAAAGGAGACCACCAAGAATGGATGCTTTTGCCTGTAGCTTAAGACCGGCTCTTTTGCCGATGGCAAGCCCGAGCAGGCAGATCAGAAAGGTAACTGCGGCGACGATGAGAGAGACAAGGAAGGCGGAGAAGGCCTGGTAGTTGGCAATGGTAAAGCCAACCGACAGCGCATCAATGGAAGTTGCCACGCCCTGAAGGAAGAGTTCTTTTCCGGACAGGCGCCCTTTCGGGATGCAGCCTTCCTGATGATGGCGAATGCCCTCCAGGAGGGTTTTCCCGCCAATGTAAGATAAGAGGAGGAGAGCAATCCAGGGGATGCATTTCTGAAAAGACTGGAAGAGATTCACAATGGTATGGACGCAGATCCAGCCTGCCATGGGCATCAAAAACTGGAAGCCGCCGAAGGTAGCGGCAATGAGAAGTCGCCTTTTTTTGCTCATCACAGGATCGTTTAAGGCATTGGCAATGGAGACCGAAAAGGCATCCATGGCAAGACCTGCGCCGAGGGCGATGCTGTTGACTAAAAAGAGAAAAATTTTCATGCGGTGAGGGTATCACCGTGGAGGGAAATTAGTCAACGCATACCGGGAACAGAAGCAGATTTACGACTTCTACGTCTGTTGCGATACGATTCGCTCACGCAGGTGGGATCCTTTCCGGTATGAAAAATCATATTTCCAGAAAAATCATATTTTAAAAATAAATGTTGACATGACCATCAACGTATGATATCTTATCCGCATAAGAATTACATCCTTGATCGGCACACCCGGAGCAATCCGGCGTCGCAAAGCTATAGGGGCTCTTCGGAGCTAGCCAGTTGCAACCGTCACCGTCTTTGAGGTCGCTCCTGGAGATGGTGATTTAATTTTACCGGCGATCCGTCCTGGATGTAATTTTTCCCCCCACCCTCATGATTTGACCCTGGCTGCGTGATTCCGGCCGGGGTCTTCTAATGTGTGCATTCCTCTTCCGACGGTCTTGTGCATCCATCTTGCACATCCACCTTGAGCAACCACCTTGTTCAGCCTGTCCTTCTGTGGTAGTCTGAACTACGATCGTCCCATTCGGGGGGATTCGAAGTCCGGCATCGGGACGGGCGAGTCGAGCAAGTGCGTTTATTCCATGGCAAGTGCGTTCATTCCATTCCATTCAGGGAGAGTCCATGTACTACGGTAATATGAAATACAACGATATTGCAAACGGGATCGGAGTGCGCACCAGTCTTTTTGTCTCGGGCTGCAGACACCACTGCAAGGGCTGTTTTCAGCCACAGACCTGGGATTTTGATTACGGAAAACCTTTTACAAAAGAGGAAGAAGAGCAGATCGCCGCCTCTCTGAGGGAGGATTACGTGGCGGGACTCACGGTACTGGGCGGTGAACCGATGGAAGCGGAGAATCAGGAAGCGCTTTACCCGTTTTTGAAACGGATTCGACAGGAATTTCCGGACAAGAGCATCTGGATTTATACGGGCTATCTTTGGGAAGAGCTGACGGCAGAGGGAAGCGAATCGGTGGAGGCGCAGCCGGCAGAGGGAAGTGTACAAACGGAGGCACAGCCGGAAGAGGGAAGTGCACAAACGGAGGCACAGCCTGCGGAAGGGAATGCGCAGAAGATTTTTTTGGAGCACCGGAGGTACTGCCGGTGCCGGTGGACGCTCCCGCTTCTTCGTCTCATCGATATCCTGGTGGACGGCGAATTTCATGAAGCGGAAAAAGACCTCTCCATCCGCTTCCGCGGCAGCAGGAATCAGCGTTTAATCGATGTGAAGGAATCGCTTGCAAGAGGTGAGGTGGTTCTCTCGGAATTTATGTATAAAGAAGGGAAATAAAACGACGAAAAAAAGTGGAAGTTTCCCATTTACATTTTGTACAACTTGTTTTATAATACCAGATATAGTGATGCGATGGGGAACACACACCAGATTTTGATCTTTTTTTGAGGATCAAACGGGAAAAAGCAGGACGAGGGACGCACTTCGTCCTCTTTTTTGCCCTAAGGGGCGTGTGGAAACGATCAGGAACCGGAAGGAGAAGGGGAAAGCGAAGGGGGAGATTTCTGCTGAAAGAAGCAGAGATGACGTTCCCTTTCGCAAGGAGGATGCATGCATATCATCAAGCGTAACGGCAAGGAAGTTGCCTATGATAAGAATAAAATCATTGCGGCGGTGGAGAAGGCGAACCAACAGGCGCAGGCGGGGAACCGGCTGCTGAAATCACAGATCCGCGTGGTGGAGGAGAAGGTTTTTAATAAGCTGAAGAAGCTGGATCACGAAGCGGGAGTGGAAGAGATTCAGGACTATGTGATTGAGGCGATTCAGCAGGAGGGCGGCTTTCAGGTGGCGACGCTCTACACGGTGTATCGCTACCAGAGAGACCTGGTGCGCAAGTCCAACACCACAGACGACCGGATCCTGACCCTGGTGGAATATGACAATGAGGAAGTGAAAGAGGAGAATTCCAACAAGAACCCGATGGTGGTCTCGGTTCAGAGGGATTATGTGGCGGGGGAGGTTTCCAGAGATTTAACCGGCAGACTTCTTTTACCCGAGGATGTGGTGCAGGCGCACAGGGAAGGGCTGATCCACTTTCATGACACCGATTATTATGTGCAGCACATGTACAACTGCTGTCTGGTGAATCTCGGAGATATGTTGCAAAACGGGACCGTGATTTCCGACACCATGATCGAGCAGCCAAAGAGTTTTTTAACAGCCTGTAATATCGCAACGCAGTGTATTGCGCAGATTGCCAGCTCCCAGTACGGCGGGCAGTCGATTACGCTCTCTCACCTGGCGCCCTTTGTCGATATCAGCAGACAAAAATACATTGCCGCCGTGCGGGCGGAATTTGAAGAGGCGGGGATTGACGCACCGCAGGAGAAGATCCTGCAGATTGCGGAGCGCAGAACGCTGGATGAAATTCACCACGGGGTGCAGACCATCCAGTATCAGGTGACCACGTTGATGACCACCAACGGACAGGCGCCTTTTATCACGATCTTCATGTATATGGATGAGGTTCCAGAGGGAAGGCTTCGGGACGATCTTGCAATTGTGATCGAGGAGATGCTCAAACAGAGGATCCTGGGGGTAAAGAACGAGAAAGGCGTTTATATCACACCTGCCTTTCCGAAATTGATCTATGTGTTAGACGAGGACAATGTCAGAGAGGGGACCAAATACTGGGATCTCACGGTACTGGCGGCTAAATGTACGGCAAAGCGCATGGTACCGGATTATATTTCTGCCAAAAAAATGAAGGAATACAAAGGGGGTGACGTCTATCCCTGCATGGGCTGCCGCTCCTTCCTGACACCGGATCGTTTTACGCCGGCAGGAGAAAAACACAAGTATTACGGCCGCTTCAATCAGGGAGTTGTGACCATCAATCTGGTGGATGTCGCCTGCTCTTCCGGTCGGGACGAAGAGGAATTCTGGAAGATTCTGGATGAGAGGCTGGAACTTTGCCACAAGGCACTTCGATGCAGGCATGAGAGATTGCTTGGAACGCTGAGCGACGTGGCACCCATCCTGTGGCAGTACGGGGCCATTGCCAGATTGAAAAAGGGAGAGACCATCGATGCACTTTTGTATCATGGCTATTCCACGATCTCTCTGGGCTATGCAGGTCTTTATGAGATGTGCAAATATATGACGGGAAAAAGCCATACCGATCCGGAGGCGAAGCCCTTTGCGCTGGCGGTCATGCAGAGATTGAACGATGCCTGCAACAAATGGAAGGAAGCGGAGGACATTGATTATTCGGTTTACGGTACCCCTCTGGAATCCACCACATACAAATTTGCCAAATGCCTGCAGAAGCGTTTTGGCAGGATCCCGGATGTCACGGATCACAATTACATTACCAACTCCTATCACGTGAATGTACGGGAGGAGATTGACGCATTTACCAAATTAAAATTTGAATCCGATTTTCAGAAGCTTTCGCCGGGAGGGGCGATCTCCTATGTGGAGGTGCCGAACATGAGCGACAATATTGATGCGGTCCTGTCCGTGATGCAGTTTATCTACGAAAATATCATGTATGCGGAGCTGAATACGAAGAGCGATTACTGCCAGGTCTGCGGATACACGGGGGAAATACAGATCGTGAACGACGATCACGGGAAATTGGTATGGGAGTGCCCGAATTGCGGTAACAGAGAACAGGACAAGATGAATGTGGCCAGACGTACCTGTGGCTACATCGGCACCAATTTCTGGAACCAGGGCAGAACGCAGGAGATCAAGGAGAGAGTCCTGCATTTGTAAAAAATCAGGCGAAGCATCCTAAAGAGCAGGCTTGTGATACAGGGCGGATGCTCCTATAATGAAGGCGAATTGCAAGCATGGTGCTTGATACCCGTGAAAAGGGAAAAGGAGGAGACAATGAAAAAGAAAATAGCCATGTTGCTTTGTGCAGCCTTGCTGACAGGAGTGGTGGCAGGTTGCGGTGCTTCGACCAAGGGGGAGTCAGGAGCATCGACCTCTTCCGCTGTTACGTCTTCTGCACAGGAGAGTGGATCAGAGGAAGGTTTCTCTGCAGGGGAGAGCGGATCAGACGTAGCAGCCACTGCGCTGGAGAGCACATCATCCGCATCTGCAGCCTCCGGGGATGGCACGCAGGCAGAAGCAAAGGATGACACCGTCGTTCACGTTGCTTCCTTAAAGGGCCCCACCACCATGGGTCTGGTTTCTCTCATGGAAAAGAGTGAAAAGAAGGAAGCAAAGGGAAACTACGAATTCCGGATGGAGACAATGCCGGATGCCTTGATGAAGGGGATCGTGAGCAAGGAGATTGATATTGCCCTCATTCCTGCAAATGCGGCGGCGGTCTGGTATAATAAGACAAAGGGCGCCGTGCAGGTCATTGACATCAATACGCTGGGTGTCCTGTATGTGGTTTCCGCAGACGATCAGATTAAAACGCTCTCCGATTTGAAGGGGAAGAGCGTGGTGCTCCCGAACAAGGGGGCGACACCGGATTATGTCATGCAGTACCTTCTCAAAGAAAATAAGGTGAGCGATGTTTCTTTGAACTATGTGTCGGAAGCGACAGAGGCACTGACGGATCTTTCCGCCGGTAAATACGATGCCGCCGTGTTGCCTCAACCTTTTGCAACGGTTGCCACGATCAAGAACCAGAAACTCAAGACCGTTCTGAATCTGCAAGAGGAATGGGACAAGGTGGCAAAGGACAGCAAGCTGGTAACCGGCGTGACCGTGGTCCGCACCGAATTTGCAAAGGAGCATCCGGAGGCGGTGAAGACCTTTATGGAAGAACACAAAGCTTCCGCTGCTTTTGCAAACGAGAACACCGATGAGGCTGCGGCACTCGTGGTCAAACAGGGGATCATCGAGAAGGAGCCCATTGCAAAGCAGGCGCTGCCGAAATGCAACATCACCTATATCGATGGCAAGGAAATGGAGAGTCTGCTTTCCGGATACCTGAAGACGCTGTTTGATCTGAACCCGAAGATGGTCGGGGGGACGATGCCGGATGAGTCGTTCTACTATTTGGCAAAATAAACTGGTCCGCAAGTCGGTCATTTTTCTATTCTGGGCAGCCATCTGGGAGGTGGCTGCCCTCTGCG
>JABZIZ010000032.1 GCA_015258065.1 Lachnospiraceae bacterium
GTTTATCGGCTTCTGATCCTAGGATGCAGCAATCGTGTTTATCCTTTGCAACATCGATACCAACATAGATCATACACATGATCCTCCTTAAAAGTATTTGACGCTGTATTGGATCCACAGGGCTCTCTGCCGATGTAACCTCGTTCTACATAAACCGTCATGCGGTATCTAACTGATTAACACTTTGACAAAGAGGCTGTGGTTGGAGCCTTTCTTAAACCGTCTATGCGGTAGGAGGTTGAACCAATCCACAGCATCTTCAACAGCATACCCTATACCTTAGAACAGGTAAAGAATGGGTATGACTATATAATACGAGGAGATAGACGCAACTGGAGGGTCTTTTTTCTTGACTTTTGATATTTAACGTGATAAAGTATTGAAGCAATAAAACCTTTTGGTTACAAGAAGACGGTTCGTAATGAGGGATCCGAGTTTGAACTGCCGTCTGAACGGGAGGAGGAACCGTTTTGATCAAATACATCCTGAAGCGTGTTTTGCTGGCTGCGCTTACGCTGTTTCTGATTTGCTTCATCACCTTTTTTGCGATGAATGCCATTCCGGGCGGACCGTTTAACGGAGAGAAGGCGAAATCCGAGGCGGTCATGAAGGTATTAAATGAACGCTACGGATTAGACCAGCCGGTCGGCGTGCAGTTTGTCAACTACATGAAGAATGCGTTGCACGGTTATTTCGGTGTCTCCCTGAAGAACGGAAGAGGAATTTCGCAAACCATTGCAGAATCCTTCGCCGTAAGCGCAAAGATCGGCGGAATTGCAGTCATTGTGGCGCTGATCTTCGGACTGATTCTGGGCTGCGTGGCAGCTCTAAACCGCAATCACTGGCCGGATCATATCATTATTTTCTTCGTCACTCTGTTTACGGCAATGCCATCCTTTGTGGCAGCGTCCTTCCTGCTCCTGGTGTTCTGTCTTCAGTTGGAGTGGGTTCCGGTCTGGAGCACGCAGAATCCGAGCATCCTGCTTCCGGTGTTTGCACTGTCGCTATCGCCCATGTCCTACATCACGAGGCTGACCAAAACCTCCATGCTGGATGCACTGGGGCAGGATTACGTGCGGACGGCAAGAGCGAAGGGACTTCGTCCGGTGAAGGTGATTTTTGTTCATACACTGAGAAACGCACTGATTCCCGTCATAACCTATGTGGGTCCCCTGACGGCTGCCATTTTAACCGGTTCCCTGGTGGTCGAGAAGATTTTTACCATCGGAGGATTGGGGTCACAGTTTGTAGACAGCATTACCAATCGGGATTATCCCATGGTGATGGGAACAACCATTTTCCTGGCTACCATTATGGTACTGATGAATCTGATCTCGGATATTCTCTATAAAGTAGTCGATCCCCGAATCAAACTGGACTAACGACAAAGGAACCGTCACCAAGGATAAGCACAGAAGCCCGGTCACAAAGCAAACGGCAGGAGTGATAGATGAATCCCAATATGGAAATTCCAACACCGAAGAAAAATCCCTTCAGCGCACAGATGGATCTTTCGAAGTTTGAGAAAGCCAGCGAGGAAGAAAAGAAACAGCAGGATGTCATGGCGCAGTCCAGTACCTTTTTCAGGGACGGAATGAAAAAACTGCTTCGCAATCCTCTGGCGGTGCTCTCGTTGCTCATTCTGATTTTTGTCATCGTGCTGATGATCATTACCCCCAGAATGGTGCCTTATTCTTATTCACAGATCATTACCGTGGGAGGTCAGAGAGACAAGGCGGCAGCCAATCTGAAACCCTTTGAATATTCCGAGAAAGAGCAGGCTTATATGCAGGAGACGGGAGAAAAGCTTTTCCCGCACATCCTGGGCACCGACGAACTTTGCAGGGATTATTTTATCCGTGTGGTGTATGGCACGAGAGTCTCGTTCTTAGTGGGGTTCTTCGCCTCCCTCATGGTGCTTGCGATCGGTACGCTCTACGGCTCTATTTCGGGTTATGCCGGAGGCAGGACGGATCTGATTATGATGCGGATCGTGGATATCATTTACTCTCTTCCGGATTTGCTGATCATCATTCTGTTATCGGTTGTCTTTCGGGAAACAGGGAACTTTTCCAAAATCCCTCTGATCGGCGGACTGGGCACCAATATGGTATCGATGTTCATCGTCTTTGCGCTTCTTTATTGGGTTGGCATGGCAAGACTGGTGAGAGGGCAGATTTTGCAAATCAAGCAGAATGAATACGTTCTGGCGGCAAAGTCGATCGGCGCTTCTTCCGGCAGAATCATCCGAAAGCACATTCTGCCGAACTGTCTCAGCGTCATCATCATTACCACTGCGCAGCAGATTCCGTCCGCGATCTTTACGGAATCCTACCTGTCCTTCCTCGGACTGGGCGTGGCGCTGCCGATGCCCTCGCTCGGCTCCCTGGCCAATACCGCAAGGAGCGGGATGCAGTCCTATCCATGGAAGCTGGTATTTCCGTCTGTCATGATCATTTTGATTGTGTTGGCGTTTAACCTGTTGGCGGATGCTCTGCGAGATGCTTTTGATCCGAAGTTGAGAAAATAAAACGGTTGGAGAATTTCTTTTTTACAGGAAAAGAAATGAAGAACCATCAGAAGCGCGACAAATTAGAATCGGGAACCATGAGAATAGAGGGAATGCAAATGGAAACAGTAGCAGATCAGGCGGCAATGAAGCTGAAAGAAAACGAGGAAAGTCCCCTCCTTTCCGTGAGAAATCTTCACACCTCTTTTTTTACCGACTCGGGAGAAGTGAAGGCGGTGAACGGAGTCTCGTTTAATCTTCCGAAGGGGAAGATCCTTGGTGTGGTAGGAGAGTCCGGCTCCGGGAAGTCTGTCACCGCCTACTCCATCATGCAGATTCTGGCGGATACCGGACGGGTGGTAGAAGGAGAGATTCTTTTTAAGGGAGAGAACATTCTCGAATATTCCAGAAACCAGATGGATCATTTTCGGGGAGAGAAGGTTTCCATCATTTTCCAGGACCCGATGACCAGCTTGAACCCGGTCTTTACCGTGGGCTGGCAGCTGAGGGAATCGTTAAAGCTGCATACCAAATATAAAACGAAAAAGGCGGCAACGGAGAGAGCCATCGAGCTTTTGGAGATGGTAGGGGTCAACGAGCCGAAGAAGCGGATTCGTCAATATCCCTTTGAGCTGTCCGGCGGGATGCGGCAGCGTGTGATGATCGCGATGGCGCTTGCCTGCGAACCGGATATCCTGATTGCGGATGAGCCGACGACGGCGCTGGATGTGACGATTCAGGCACAGATTCTGGAGCTGATGCAGGAATTGCAAAAGAAGATCGGGATGTCCATTATCCTGGTCACCCACGATCTGGGCGTGATCGCCTCCATGTGTGATGAAATCATCGTGATGTATGGCGGGCGTGTCTGTGAAAGAGGGACGGCGGACGATATTTTTTACCGGCCGTATCATGAATATACCAAGGGACTGTTGCGATCGGTGCCCAATATCAACAACATGAATGAGAAGCTGGTGCCGATTGGCGGCTCGCCGATCAATCTGTTAAATATGCCGAAGGGCTGTGCGTTTTGCGCCAGGTGCGATATGGCAATGAAAATCTGTCTGACCGAGGTTCCGAAGGAAGAAGTCACGCCGGACGGACATTATGCTTCCTGCTGGCTGAATGTGAAAAAGCGTTTGGAAGAAGAGAGAGAAACAGCAAGGGCGGCAACCTCCTCATGAAAGCGGCACGTACAGCCGGGAAATACGATCGTTACATCATACGGAAGGGTAAACGATGACAGAAGAGAACAAGAAAACCGGGAATCTCGTAGAGGTTCGGAATTTGAAAATGTACTTTCCGGTACGGACGGGAACCTTCGGCACGAAGCCGTTAAAGGCGGTGGACGGAGTGAGCTTCCATATCGGCGCCGGTGAGACACTGGGACTGGTGGGAGAATCGGGTTGTGGCAAGACAACGGTGGGACGAACCCTTCTGCGTTTGTACAAACCGACCGGTGGAGAATTTATCTTCGACGGAGAGAAGGTCACAGACAAAAACATCCACTCCTATCGCAAGCGGATGCAGATGGTCTTTCAGGATCCCTATTCCAGCCTGAATCCGCGTATGATTGTCGAAGATATCATCGGAGAACCACTGGATGTACATCGCCTTTATCATTCCAGGAAGGAAAGGCATGAGAGAGTGCTGCACCTGATGGAGTTGGTAGGACTCAATGCGGAGCATGCGACCCGCTATGCCCACGAATTTTCGGGAGGGCAGAGGCAGAGGATCGGCATTGCGAGAGCCCTGGCGGTGAAGCCGGATTTCATTGTCTGCGATGAACCGGTTTCGGCACTGGACGTCTCCATTCAGGCACAGGTCATCAATATGTTTGAAGAACTGCAGGAAAAGCTTGGGGTGGCTTATCTCTTCATCGCCCACGACCTGCTCGTGGTACATCATATTTCCAAGCGAATTGCAGTCATGTATCTGGGGAAAATCGTAGAAATCGCAGATGCCGATGAACTGAATACGCATCCGATTCATCCTTATACCTTGAGCCTTCTATCGGCGGTGCCCGTGCCTGATCCGGTAACGGCAAGGGCGTCCAAGAGGATCATCCTGGAGGGGGATGTACCTTCTCCTCTTCACATGCCAAGCGGCTGTCCTTTCAGAACCAGATGCCGCTATGCCACGGAGCAGTGTGCAAGAGAGTGTCCCGAGCTGACCGACAGAGGGCATGGACACATGGTCGCCTGCTTCGAGAAATAGTTTTTTTGAAAAAAGAACATCGCTTACCGTTTGGGTTATTTCCGGCTTCGTCCGTGAAATAGAGCAAGGAAGGAAAATAGGAGCGAAACGCTCCGGACAGGAGGATAGGTTATGAAAAAGAAGTTGCTGGCACTGTTTCTGATGGGTGCAATGGTCAGCTCCATGTTGGCCGGCTGCGGCTCGGAACAGAAGGACACAGCTGCAAAAACAGGGGGAGATGAGGCTGCTACTGCAGGCGCATCTGCTTCAGGGGCAGCAGGCGCATCCGGGAAATCCGCTCCCGACTGGACGGCTTATACCAAGCTGATCAAGGAGATCTACAAAGATACGGACATGGTAGACCGTGAAGCCAAGATGCATGAGGCGGAAGACATGCTGATGGACACGGGTGCGGTCATGCCGCTCTATTATTACAATGATCTCTATCTGTTGAACACTGCTTTTACCGGCGATTACTCGAATGTCTTTGGCTATAAATATTTCATGCATGTGAAAAAAGACGGAAAGAATGCCAAGGTCATGAGATTGAATCTGGCGTCCGAACCGGACCATCTGGATCCGGCGTTAAATACGACGGCAGACGGCGGGTGTCTTGCACTCAACAGCTTTGCAGGACTCTATACCTATGACAAAGATGGGAAACTGGTACCCGAACTGGCAGACGGAGAGCCGGAAGTTTCGGAAGACGGCACACAGTATACCGTCAAGGTAAAAAAAGGACTGAAGTGGTCAGACGGCTCCGGCCTGAATGCCAATGACTTCGTCTATTCCTGGCAGCGTGCCGCGGATCCGAAAACGGGAGCGGACTATGCTTACCTCTTCGATGTATTTGCCAAGGATGCAGATGGGAAGTTGAAAGTAGAAGCCAAGGACGACAATACCATTACCTTCACCCTGGCTGCTCCCTGCAGCTATATGGTGGGACTGATGGCATTCCCGACCTTCCTTCCTGTGCAGAAGAAGGCGGTGGAAGCGGCCGACAAGGACGGCTCGAACCCGGGCGCATGGGCAATGGAAGCCGGTTTTGTGACCAACGGTGCCTACACCTTGAAGAGTTGGAAGCACAAGGAGTCCATGGTTTATGTCAAGAATCCGAATTATTATGATGCGGACAATGTGACCGTGGATGAGTTGGACTTCATGCTCTCCGCTGACGACACGGCGATTCTGGCGGCTTATCAGGCGGGAAATCTGGACTTCGCCGATACGGTTCCGACCGGAGAAATCAAGAATCTGAAGAACAAACCGGATTTCCACGTGATTCCGAACCTCGGCACCTATTATGTAGCCTTTAACGTGAACAGCTCCATGTTTGACGGCATGACCACCGAACAGGCCAGCGATACCCGTAAGGCGCTCAGCAAGCTGATCGATCGTCAATACATCATTGACACCATCGGACAGACCGAGCAGAAACTGGCGACCAGCTTCATTCCGCCGGCGATGAGCGACGGACATGGCGGCGAATTCAAGAAGAATGACGATGCTTACACCTACCCGGTCAAGGACGCGGTTGGCTATTATTCTCCGGATGTGGACGTAGACGGAGCGGTTGCACTTCTGAAAAAGGCGGGCTTCCAGTTTGACGACAACAACCAGCTCTCCGAGTCTACACCACTGCACATCAATTACCTGACGAATGACGGCACCGGTCACGTGGCGGTTGCACAGGCGCTGCAGCAGGATTTCTCTGCCATCGGCATTACGATGGATATCAATCAGGAAGACTGGCAGACCTTCCTTAACGACCGCAAACAGGGCAACTTTGATGTGGCTCGTGAAGGATGGCTGGCTGATTTCGATGATCCGATCAATATGTTAGACATGTTCCTTCCGGAATCCGGCAATAACGATTGCCAGCTGGGAAAATAAAGCGGTCTGCTTCGTCAGGAAATAGGCGAAAGAGGATGTGGAAGTACCGTCGCGTTTCGGGGGAAACGTTTCACAGCGACAGGTACGAAACAGTATGAATAGAAGATAAACGGTTTTGCACATCAAGCCATCCGCCCTACTGTGAAAGACAGGGGGACGGGTGGCTTTTGGTGCGCCCGGCGGCGCACGTTTCTAACCGGTGAAAGTCCGGAATCCGCCCGGTGGTGGGAAGGATATAGCCGAAGGCAAGGGTGTCCATCGTGAGGTGGAATCTGAAGGAAGCCGGATTCGGGGAACCTACTAACCCGAGGGCAAACCTCTGGCCTGACGTACAGAAATCTCATATAAGGTTTTCGCTGAGGGTAAGACTGCTGAACAAGCCGAAGCCCCATAACTACACGGAATCAGCGGGAATAAATGAGGCAGGTAGATGGAGGAAAAGAAACGTGTGGTACCCGGGGAGGCCTGTACGATAGGCTCTGAAAGGAGTAACCACTGTCGCAAGACAGTGCTGAACGCACAGGAGTCAGCAGAGGTCATAGTAGCGGCGCAGTCGTGAAGGACCGAATCAACAGGAGTCTTAAGTACGACCCGGAAAGGAGGAACGGGCACATGATTGCAGAAAACAAAGACAGCTGCTCACAAAGAGATAGCGCGGAACGCAAAGGGTATGTGAGAGCGCACCGCTCGTTCAACCGGATATGGAAGGAAAGAGACAGTGCAGAGCCGGACATTCTCGGAAAGATCCTGGATAAGGGCAACCTGAACCGGGCCTATAAGAGAGTGAAGGCAAACAAAGGAGCGCCAGGAATCGATGGGATGACCACCCGGGACGCGCTTCCATGGCTGAGGGAACATCAAAGCGAGCTGATCGCAAAAATACGGAGTGGACATTACACCCCATCGCCTGTGAGGCGTAAAGAGATCCCGAAGCCAGACGGCGGGGTACGAAAGCTTGGTATCCCGACGGTAATCGACCGCATCATCCAGCAGGCAATTGCCCAGCAGCTGATGCCCATCTATGAGCCGTTATTTTCGGACGGAAGCTACGGCTACCGACCGGGAAGAAGCACGAAAGATGCCATTCAAAAGATCAAAGAGTACGCGGAAAAGGGATACACAAGGGCTGTAGTTCTTGACCTATCCAAGTACTTTGACACGATTGATCATGTAAAACTGCTTAATCTTCTGAGACAGAATGTCAAAGATGAAAGAGTGATCCAGATGATCAAACGGTATCTGAAGAGAGGCGTGATGGAGGACGGTGTTGTTGTTCCTACAGTAGAAGGTTCCCCGCAGGGTGGAAATTTATCGCCTTTGCTAGCGAACATCTACCTGAACGAATTTGACTAGGAATTCAAGAGACGAGGTGTGCCGTGCATCCGCTATGCAGACGATATTGTTCTGTTGGCAAAAAGTGAGCGGGCATCCCAGAGACTATTGGAATCCAGTGTGAAGTACCTGGAGGGAGCCCTGAACTTGAGGGTCAACCGGGAGAAAAGCAGAACGGTCAGCGTGATTGCAATCCGAAATTTTAAGTACCTTGGCTTCTGTCTCGGGAAAGGGAAGAATGGAGTATTTATCCGTGTACATCCGAAGTCATACATGAAGTTCAAGGACAAGCTGAGGGTGCTTACTTCCCGGAGCAGATGCGGCAGTATCGTAAAAGCCATGAAGCGGATAGAGATATCAGCACGCGGATGGCTGAACTATTTTGGAATAGCGGACATGAAGAGTTGAAACCGCCGTGTACCGAACGGTACGCACGGTGGTGTGAGAGGACGGCGGCTAATCACAGCCTCCTACTCGATTTGTCTTATGTAATTCTTTTCACAAAGGGATTGACAAATCTAATTCGTAAATTTAAAATCACTAAGTTGTAAGAGATAGATTATTCTAACTAAGGCCTTGAAGGAGGTTTGTATGCTGCCCTTAGCTTTTACGAATGCCGGAGATTATGTTGAAGTGGTTCGCGTCGGCGGAAATGACGAGGCAAAACAACACTTAAGCGACCTTGGCTTTGTGCCCGGTGCTTATGTGACAGTCATTTCGGCGCACGGCGGTGATATCATCGTCAATGTCAAGGATTCCAGACTCGCGATTACGCGGGAGATGGCGCAGAAGATTCAAGTGCAGCCTGCAGCGAAGAATTGAGTGCAGGAGAGGAGGCAGAGATGAAGACACTGAAAGACATTCCGGTCGGCGAGAGCAGCGTGGTCGTGAAGATTCACGGCGAGGGTGCGCTCAGAAGACGCATTATGGACATGGGTATCACGAAGGGCACGGAAATTTATGTCCGCAAGGTGGCCCCGCTCGGTGATCCGGTTGAGATCACGGTCAGAGGGTATGAGCTTTCGCTCCGCAAGGCGGACGCTGAAATTCTGGAAATGCAGTAAGGAAAGAAGGGGGATTTAGATGGCAATTAAGATTGCACTGGCAGGAAATCCAAACTGCGGTAAGACAACACTGTTCAATGACCTGACCGGAAGCACCCAGTACGTCGGTAACTGGCCGGGTGTTACGGTCGAGAAGAAAGAGGGCCGCTTAAAGGGGCATAAGGATGTCATCATCCAGGATTTACCCGGTATTTATTCGCTGAGCCCGTATACGCTCGAGGAAGTGGTCACCAGAAACTATCTTGTGACGGAGAAGCCGGATGCCATTCTGAATATCATCGACGGCACCAATATTGAGCGAAATCTGTATCTCACGACCCAGTTGCTGGAGATCGGTCTTCCGACTGTCATCGCTGTCAACATGATGGATCTCGTGAAGAAGAACGGCGATGAGCTGAACTTAAAGAAGCTCTCGGAAGAGCTCGGGTGTCCGGTGGTCGAGATGAGTGCACTGAAGGGCGAGTCCACGAAGGACGCCGCAGAGTTGTGTCTCAAGCTCGCGGAGGAGCACAGAAAGGGCGCGCTTCCGCACGTCTTCACGGGTTCCGTGGAGCATGCGATTGCGCACATCGAGGAGTCGATTGAGAGTAAGGTTGATCCGGT
Organism: Lachnospiraceae bacterium; assembly: GCA_015258065.1. Lineage (GTDB taxonomy): Bacteria > Bacillota > Clostridia > Lachnospirales > Lachnospiraceae > Butyrivibrio. The sequence continues at coordinate 9,598 of JABZIZ010000032.1, forward strand.
CAACCTCCGCTGGTTTGCAATCAAGTTCTTTGAGCGCGACGAGAAGGCAATCGAAAAGGTGCAGCTCGACGCTGCGACGAAGCAGCACATTGAGCAGCACATCAAGGATTGCGAGAAAGAAATGGATGACGACTCCGAGTCGATTATCACGAACCAGCGCTACGAGTACATTCAGAAGGTTGTTGCGGACTGCGTGAAGAAAAAGGCAGTCAAAGGTCAGCTCACGACTTCGGATAAGATTGACCACATTGTCACAAACCGCTTCCTGGCGTTGCCCATCTTTGCGTTTATCATGTGGTTTGTTTACTTCATCTCGGTTACTGCAATCGGTAAGCCACTCACAGACTGGACGAATGATGTCTTCTTCGGCGAGATTGTGACGAATGCCGCAAATAACTTCATTGCAACCTTCCACCTCGCAGACTGGCTCCAGAGCTTGATTGTCGACGGTATCATCGGCGGCGTCGGCACGGTCCTCGGCTTTGTGCCGCAGATGGTAATTCTGTTCTTCTTCCTGTCCTTCCTCGAGGACTCGGGCTACATGGCGCGTGTCGCGTTCATCATGGACCGCGTGTTCCGTCGCTTCGGTCTCTCCGGTAAGTCCTTCATCCCGATGCTGGTCGGCACGGGCTGCGGCGTTCCGGCTATCATGGCGTCCAGAACCATTGAGAACGAGAAAGACAGACGTATGACCATCATTCTCTCGACCTTCCTGCCCTGCTCGGCAAAGATGGAAATCGTCGCGATGATGGCACTGACTTTCTTTCCGACCAACCACTTTGTGGCGCCGGGTATGTACTTCCTCGGCCTTGCCATCGTGATTCTCTCCGGTATCGCGCTGAAGAAGATGAATTACTTCGCGGGCGATCCGGCTCCGTTCGTCATGGAACTCCCGGCTTACCACATGCCGTCCTTCAAGGGTGTCATGATTCACGTCTGGGAGAGAGCAAAGGCCTTCATGATTAAGGCCGGCACGATTATCTTCATCGTCTGCGTGCTGCTCTGGGTGCTCATGCACTTCAACACCTCGTTCCAGTATGTCGCGGACAATCTGGATGACAGCATTCTGAAGGTCATCGGTGAGGCAATTGCTGTCATCTTCGCGCCGCTCGGCCTCGGCAACTGGCAGGCTGCAGTCGCGACCGTCAGCGCGGAGCTCGCAAAGGAGCAGGCGACCGGTACCCTCGGTATACTCGCACATGCGACATCCGACGGCAAGGCGGATGTCTCTGCGGCTATCTTCAACATGTTTGACGGCAGTCAGCTGAAGGGTCTCACATTCCTGCTTCTCAACATCTTTGACGCACCTTGCCTGGTTGCAATCGCAACTGGGTTCCGTGAGCAGGGGCAGGCGAAGTGGGGCTGGATTACCTTCGGTTTCCAGATGGGACTCGGCTATTGCCTCTCGCTCTGCGTGTTCCAGCTCGGAACGCTCGCACAGGGCGGCAGCTTTACCTTCTGGACCGCAGTCGCAATTCTTCTGGTGCTTGCCGCACTCTACTTCATTTTCCGTCCGGCACCGAAGCATGTGAAGAAGGAAAATGTGAGTGCCGTTCGCGCAAACGCATAAAGTTAAAATGTAAAGTACGCTGACCGGTCTCTGCCGTCTCCTTGGAGAGCGGCAGAGAAGCGGCGGCGGAGATTCATTTCCGTTCCGTCAGGAAAGGAGGAAAATGACAATGAATCCGGCAAC
>JABZIZ010000033.1 GCA_015258065.1 Lachnospiraceae bacterium
GTCTGTGCATCCGCACTTTCTGCGACCTCTTTCTCAGAAGACCCCGTGCCCATTGACGCCATCTCCCCTGCGCCTGCTACCTTCTCCGCACTCATTGCACTTCCACTCATTGCACTTCCACTCAATTCGCTTGCCATTCCCTCTGTCTTATCCGCACTTCCCATACCGGTCTGACCGGTGCCGCAACCGATCAGGACGACCGATCCTAGTGCTGCAAGCAGTCCTGCTGCATAATATCTTTTATTCATTTTTCTTTCTCCTTCATCCTCTATTTATGTTTTGCGCAATTATATCATATACCCACATCTCAGTTTGTGACAATCTCACTGTGGAGGAACCTTTGATTCCAGTCAAAAAAAGGAAATTGCGTTGCCGCACCGGCAAATGCAGATGCTTTTGATGGTAAGACGGCGGATTATTAGGTATGATGTTAAACGCACACCTATCAGTGGTTTCGAGATTGCTCAGAAAATGGGAATAATTGTTATCCCGTATTCTGGATTAAGCAGAAAAGCGCGACGAGAAGCGAAGAAAGTAAGTCCAGATGGGTTTTATTTAGAGCCGGGAGATGGCAGAGAATACATCTACTATGATGACACATCGGTAATGGCGGCTTACAGGCTCTCTATGACAAATCCAATGGATTTTATCGGCGGCAGCTGATCTTGACGACGAAGGAAAAGCCTGCCGATCGTGTGGATAATCCTTTTCTGGTTGAAAAGCTGCGCAGCGAAGTCGAAGGCATTTTCCTGTGGGCATTGGAGGGGCTGCATCACCTGATTGCCAACCACTATCAGTTTACGGTAAGTGAGCGGACAGCCAACAATCTGAAGGAAGCCATGGAGCAGGCCAACAATGTGACGAGTTTTTTGAAATCCGAGGTTTATTTCAGTGTCCTAGCAGGTTCAAGGTGTAAGTCTACGGATTTTCCCAGGCGTATGTGCGATAGTGTCAGGATAATCTGGAGAAGCCATTGGCAGCTTCAACCTTTATTCATCAGATGAAGGAGCAACAGAAATCCCTTGGGATTATCTTCGATGACAAGTGCATTGGTGCCTGCCGGAGATTCCACAATGTGGATTTAAATCCATTTGTACCGTTGAGTGGAAAGACACCATGGGATTAGAAACAAGCTTTAAAAAGGGTGCTCACTAACATTTAGAATATGCAAGATCAGAGCTTTTTATTCCAGTCTTTCGCAAAGCCATAATAATCCAGCCGCACAAAGGGATACTTTTTTGAAAGGGCAATGACGGCCTCTTTCATCTCTGAGAAGTCACGGACAGGAAGAAGTCTCTTCATGATCAGGAAGAAACCGAAGAAATGGGCGTTATACATAGTTCCATCTTCCCGGCGGATCAGTAAGGACTGTTCCCTTTTGTTAAGCGATGGTTTTTGTTCAAAGAGACGGTTATAAATACGGCTTCCATGCGCACAGAGGTTTCGGATGATGGTCATGCTGTGCATGTATTGCCCGAGGATCTCCGGGCTGCGATTCATGGTAAGACCAAAATGCCGGGAAATGGTCGCTTTAAGTGATCGCTCAGAAACAGCATACAGAAAAGAAATATCGGATATCGTCAGCAGGTCAACGTATGCCCAGAGCGGAATCTCCTGGTGCAGATCATTAACAAAATGCTTCAGATAGGCTTCATGAGTTAATCGTTGCTTCTTTTGCTGGTTAGCCTTGTCGATGATTTCTTTATGCTTTGTCGGATTCGTGAAGTTTTTGGAATCCAGGTAGCCGAGAGGTCCGTATGCTTTGGTGAACTCATAGGCATAGATGGATTTCGTCTGCACTTCAATGGTTTCAATATGATGCAGAATGATATGGCGGAACAATTGTGAGACCGCGAGACCGTAGAATTTCAATCTGTTCATCAATCGTTTTGAAGTCCTTGCCTGCCATAAAAATCTCCTTATACGCAAAACGCCCCCAAGTGTGCATGCGCAGAGCGCAGAGGCCTAGGGGAGTTGTTGAGATTATAATAGCAAGTCAAGGACGGACTGTCAATAAACAGAATATGAACGAGACAACGATAAAACAGTATTTGGAGGCAATGCTATGAGGAACGCCACATCGGTGAAGGAACTCAACCGCCACTCTAGCAGGAACCCCCTTCCGGGTGTATACTCGCACAGAGAGCATCTTTTTTTTACAGGCTCTTTGAACCAATCACTGATTTACCATCTTGGCGCAGCACCTTACACGGCTTTAGAAAGGCAGGAAGATGAAGAAGATTCTGATTGTAGTCGATATGCAAAAGGACTTTATTGACGGCTCGCTCGGCACACAGGAGGCCAGAGAAATCGTAGAGAAGGTGAGACAAAAGATTCTCTCCTATCCCAAGGAGAACGTCTATGCGACACTGGACACTCATACAGACGATTATCTCTCCAGCCAGGAAGGACAGAATCTTCCTGTCCCTCACTGCATCAAAGGTACCGAGGGCTGGGAGCTGGATGCTTCCCTGCAAGGGCTCATTCCTCCGGATCACTTTTTTGAGAAAGGAAGTTTCGGTAGTCTGGATTTAACAAGAGCTTTAAAGAATCTATATGCTGAGCAGAGCACCGAAAAAGACTCTCTTTCCATCGAGCTCATTGGGCTCTGTACGGATATCTGTGTGGTATCCAATGCGCTTCTGCTAAAGGCTTTTCTCCCGGAAGTACCCCTTTCCGTAGACAGCAGTTGCTGTGCCGGGGTGACAAAGGAAAAACACGAGGCTGCGCTGGAAACACTGCGCTCTTGTCAGGTAAAGGTGTATTAAAGGATCGGCTGTCGAAAAACATTCTTTTCGCCCAACTCTTTTCAGAACCATCTTTCCCCTGCCAACTGTTCGGGAAAGATGGTTATCCGCGCCTTTCAAACATCATTTACAACTAGATTTCCCCTATCCCACCCTCGTCTGTTCGTCGGTATTCGGTACTAAGAATAATGGATACCATTTACCTTTGTATGGTTACTGGGCATACGTTGTAAAAAGAGGGTTCGAACCCCTGTGTATGCGCCCGACATACTGCCATAGCGATTCATTCTCAATCGCGAGAGATCATACCCGCCCGGCCAGACTACCTGCTCTATTGGATGATACAAGCCTCCTTTTAGGAAATTCTTTTTATACTCACATCCTTTTATTCCATCAGCTCTGTGGTCCAGTTCAGTTCCTGAATGGTTTCCTCTAACTTCCTGAGCGTCCCGGAATAGTTGTCGATTTCTTTCTGTAAGGCTGCCACGTCCACCGTGCTGTGAATGATGATTTCCGTCTTGGAATAACGATCCACCTTGTCACTGGCAGCACCGAGGAAATCCCGCAAGATTTGAATGCGCTGCCTGAGACAGTCCCTCTCTGCAATCCGATCCGCAATGCTGCGCTCATCCCGTATGGTGGCCTGATTGGTGCGGTTGATCCTGACAATCAACGTCTCCAACCGGGTCAGGCAATCATCCAGCTCCTGCAAAAGAGAGGCGGGCTCTTCCGACGGTACTTCTCCCTCCTGCACCTTTGCGTTGCGATTCAGCCTGGTATTGATCTCAGAAATTCGTCTCTGCAGATCCGCCCGCTCCGATAATGCAATTGCCAACTTCATCTTCCCCATCCTCCGTTCTCTGTTTTTCTATTCGCACTCCACGGCTTCCTGCTCCAGTTTACAATGATATTCGAGCATATAGGAAATCACCGCATCGAACTCTCCTCCCAGAAGCATCTCCTGTTCCAGGTTCTCCCTCTTTGTATTTTGTCTGAAGAGAGGTGAGGTCCCCGTACTTTCTGATTCTCTGATTTTCCAGGGTCTGGCGTCTGGGCAAATAGTTTTCAAATATCGTTCCCGCCTCTTTCGACTTTAGATGCTCCTCCAACTTCTTTTGCGCAAGATCCTGTGCATAAGGCCTGGTATGTGTGGCCCCTGTCAGAAATTCAAGCGAAAATCTCTACCTTCTCTTCATCCCAAATCACAATCTTTTTTCAATCGAAACAGCGCATACCAATGGCTTGTTTCCGCATGTTCTTCCTTATCAAGGCAATGGAGATACCCTTCCTCGATAAACTCCACGCCATTCATGCACTCCTCAATAAGACTTTTATATTCTTCCCGTGTTCTATAGATTGCGCTATAATAGGCATTTAAATTGTCGGACCATATATGGTTTAGGGTAATTCTTTCCTTTTTTCCGACACTCTCTTCAAAATAAAACAGGGTATCCCGATCCGCCAACTGCTTTAAGCCCCGATAACATTCCTTCAACTCTTCTTCATTGATATACATGGAAACACCGACATCCAGCACAACATCATATTTCCGAGCTGTAATCTTCGGATTGGAAACTGCATCAACAGCGGACATGGCATAAAAGTGGCAGTTCTCATTCTTGATATTCTCCTTTGCCACGGCAATCATTTCCGAAGAAAAATCCACACCGTAATATTCCTTACATTGATCCGCAACTGCCTCTGCCCATCTTCCCATTCCACAGCCGATATCCAGAATCACCTTGTCTTGATTGAGCTTTAACTTGGGAATGATCAATTGCTTCTCATACGCATCCCACTTAACGGAAAAATCCGGGTCTTGATCGCCCAGTAAAACCGTCGTATATTCTTGCTTTCTGTTATTGATCGTCTTGGCTCTTTGATCATAAAAAGAAACGGTATTTTCTGCGTCGATGCTGACTTTTTCTCCGTAAACACGCTCTCTCATCTATGCCCCCCCCCGCTATACTCACCGTGCACCTGGCTTATATTCGAATAAATACAGGTATCTTCCCGTTCTCACTCGAGAGAATCACCTGCCCTCCTTTGAAAACTTCTCCTGTAAAAAAATCCTTCCACTTCCCTTCCGGTAGATATACCTCTCTGCGGGTCTGATCTTCCTCCATGAATGGAGCGACCAGGTAATCTTCCCCAAACATGTATTCATCCTCGCAATTCAAACCATTCTCATCCTCCGGGAATTGATAAAAGAGCGGACGCATCATCGGTGTGTTTTCCTTTACTTCATTGATCACCTTTTTCCCTTTTTGGTTGACGGCGTCATACTTCTCCCCCATGCCATAGGCGCCCCTGTATTTGATTTTGAGGGTGGCTTTGCCTCTTCCCTGGCGGATGAAAATGCCTGTTCCACTTTTATAATCAAATTCTATTTTTCTCTCAGAGCATTCCAAGTTGCGCATCTTTCCTTTGATTCCTCCGTTCCGATTGTTTTTCTATTTCTCTTCTTTTGCATGAAAATCTGCCATGAATCTCTTTAGTAGAAATGCACAGAAATAGGGAAATGTGTAGATGCTGTCCTCATGTCCGATATTGCTTTTTGAAAACTTCATTCCATATCTGATATCCGGATAATGATCGGAAGCAATCAGCGTCTTCATTGATTTTGCACGACCACTTTTTGCCTTTACCTCAACAGGAATCAGGGAAGCTGTTGAACGGATAAAGAAATCCTCTTCTAAGGTTGAATCCTCTTTCTTGTAATAAAACAGTTTATACCCTTGTTTAATAAGCGCTTCAGCTACCATATTTTCATAGAGCGCACCCTTATAGACTCCCAGATTCTTGTTGGCCCTGAGATCCTCCTGCGATTCATCATCCAACATGGATACCAACAAACCGGTATCAGCGAAATACAGTTTGTACGCATCAGGATTGTAATTGCCCAAAAGAGGTAGTTCCGGGAATTCCATGTTATAGCAGATGTTGACCATTCCAGCGTCCACAAGCCACTCCGCACAACCTCGATAATCACGGAATCGTGCCCCTGAAGCGACCTTGGTAATCTGGAATTTTTTATTTTCTCTTGCTAGTTGTGGCGCAACCCGATGAAACACTTTAAGGATCCTTGTCTGATCGATACCAGATGCATATTTCCGAATATCTTCTTTATAGTCTGCTATAAGCTGCTTTTGCGTATCAAGAGAACCCTCAAAGGTATTTCGCTCGATATACTCTTTAACAACCGCAGGCATCCCTCCAAGAATGTTATAATCCAGAAAGATAGAATGGAAGACACTCATTTCCAACTCGCTGAAAGGCGTAAATTCCTTCATGTGGGAAAGCAGCATTTCTACAGTATCATTTCCATAACCCTTTGCCCACAAAAACTCCTCAAAATCCATAGAATACATTTCATAGTCTTTTTTATATCCTACGCTATTGCTTTCAATTCTTTTGTAATGGACTCCCAGCATGGATCCACTGCAAATCACATCAAAACGACCGTCCATACAGAAGAACTTAAGGGAAGTGGTAATTTCCGGAAACTCTGTAATCTCATCAAAGAAGAGCAGTGTCTTTCCCGACACAAACTTTTTTGAAGGATCAATTAAAGAGATGTTCTTTATTATGTCCGCAGCCTCATAACCCTCCGCAATAATTCCCTTATATTTTTCATCACGAACAAAATTAATTTCGATGATGTTCTCATAATGGTCAGCTGCAAAATGCAGAATGGATTCTGTCTTCCCAATTTGGCGGCTACCTTTAATAATGAGTGGTTTTCTGTTTGGATCTGCTCTCCATTCTGCTAAGAAAGCATCTACCTTTCTTTTCAGATACATTCAAATAATCCCTCCGCAATAAAGCTTTTACCTTATTTTACACAAAATAGGAGCGTTTCTCAATCTGCACCGCACATTTCATGAGCGAATATCCAATTATTCACACATATTTTTACTATATATTTCCCCTTGCGCATCTATATGATTTTCTTGTTCCAATCTGCATTTTTTTCATGTAGAAACCCATAAAGCATGGTATCACACAATTATCAATCGCATTCTCACAATAAATGCAACAGAGGACTCCCTTTCCGGGAGTCCTCTTGAAATGCGCTTTTCTAAATAAGTTCCTTATCTAAAAGAAAATCAATTACATTGATATTCAAAATACCGTGATCATCATACCAGCGTTTCCCAATATCTTTCCTTACCACAATTTTAGGGAAGGAATCCCCCGTAAGCGCAAATGGTCTAAGTTCTGCTTCCGCTTTTTCATCCGTAGGCATCGAATACGCCGACTGGATATAGATTCGTTTTCCTCCTGTATTTACGACAAAATCAATTTCCCTTGGAGTACGAATGGAATTCCCCTTTTCGCTTAGTGTCCTTGCATAGACAACACCAACATCAACAGAAAACTGCCGGATATGCAACTCATTATATAGGATATTCTCCATGATATGTGTCATTTCCTGCTGGCGGAATCCTATTCTTGCATTTCTAAGTCCAATATCCTCGCAGTAATATTTATTTGGCGAGTCAAAATAGGATTTTCCTTTTACGTCATATCGCTGACTTTCTGAAAAAAGGAACGCATCTTCCAAATGTCCGATATATGCCCTAATTGTATTGGCAGATACACTCCCCCCTTGCTTTGACTTCAAAGTATTGGCAATTTTAGTCGGATTTGTTAATGAACCAACCGAAGAACAAAGCAAATCCAATGTCTGTTCCAGTACATCTTGTCTTTCAATTCTCTTGCGTTCAACAATGTCTTTAATATACACTTCTGAGAAAAGGGATTTTAGATAATTCATCTTAGCCGTATCATTAGGTCTTGACAGGATAAGTGGCATACCGCCATAAAATGCATATTCATCAAACGCTTCGTTTTTGTCCCCGCCAACAGAAGAATAATATTCCGCAAAGCTAAGCGGGTGTACTCTTATTTCATCACTTCGTCCTCTAAATTCAGTAAGAATGTCACTGGAAAGCATTTTTGAATGGCTTCCTGTCACATAAACATCTAAATTCGATAAAGCTCTCAAATCGTTAAGAGTATCGTAAAAAGTAATTTTCTTACCATCCGGATTATAAGGATTTGCTACCTCATCAGACATTTGAATTTCATCAACAAAAAGATAATACTCCTCTTTGCTCTTTTCCACTTTCTCTCTTACGCAGGATGAAAGAATAAGCGGATTGCGATATTGAATGTCTTTCGCAAGGTCAAGCTCAATCGTAATAATCTGTTCTTCTTTTACACCATTCTCAATTAAATAATCTCGGTATATATTTTTAAGAAGATAGGATTTACCGCATCTTCTGATTCCGGTAATTACTTTCACTAATCCGTCAAAACGATAGGAAATCAACTGCTTAAGGTAGCTATCACGCTTAATTTCCATAAAACCGCTCCATTTCATTGAAAATTTCTGCCCATTCAGGCTTTTGCAGTCATAATTTTATCTGTTTTCTGTTAAGTTTTCAAGTTCTATGTGAAAATTATAGCCTATTTAGGCTAAAAA
>JABZIZ010000034.1 GCA_015258065.1 Lachnospiraceae bacterium
ATTGTGCAATCTCATCTTGCCGTCTGAAAGGAAAGATGTTAGAATACCTCTCGTTTGAACACAAAAGGAGGAGACAACATGGGTGTTTTTGACGAAATTGGAAAAAAGGTTTCAGATGCAAGCAAAGGTATGATTCCCCAGGACAAGGTGGAAGAAGTCGTATCAAATGTGAAGACGGAAGCACTTTCCGGTGTTGAGAATGCGAAAGCCCTCGGCATGGAAAAAGCCACCAGCGCACTCAACGAAGTAGAAGAAAAGATCAAGGGCGCCATTTCGGATTCCAAGGATCAGAAGTAACACAGAGCAGAAATCACACAGATCAAAGTTGTCCCTTCCATCCCTTTTTAGCGGGTAGAAGGGACACTTTTATTCGTCGGTTTCTTCCATATCCGGCAGCACAGGGCCCCCGCAATCAAAGATCGAAGCCGCCGGAGGTGATAAAATCGGTCAGCAGCTTATCCACCCGGTTATTTACCAGGAAGGGCGGTACCTTTTCCCCATCGACCCTGGAAAAATATTCCTGCGCCCGCTCCCGCACGACAGTGGCCTTCAGTTGATCAAACCGTCCATATTCATTCAGATTCTTTTCATTCACGTTGGTTTCCATAATACGAGTCAGACGCAAACGATCGAGTCCCAATTCCTCCGCCATCCGATCAATCTGATCATTTTTGGCTTTTTTTGCATACTGCACGATGTAATCGCTGAACGTCATTCCGCTTACCAGTTTTACATCCCCGGTCTGTACATCATGCAAAAAAAGGTTCGCAAACTTCTGCTCTTCCTGCGAAAGATAGGCAAAGGACCGATGCAACTCCTCCAGCGTACGCTCCCTCTCCTGCGGGTCCGTATCCGGATCCGACAGTTCTTTTTTCCATTTTTCAAAACGGGAGTTCATATAGTGATGATCGATCATCCCGGTGCTCATCTCGGTCAGATACGGGTCTAACGGGAAAGAAAGGCTTCTGGTTTCCGGTCCGTCACCAGAAGCGGGGCGCAGTTCTTTATAGCGCTGCAACAAAACATCGAAATCCTCCTTGGTCATGGCGCAGCGGATGGATTTACCTCCCTCCTCTTCTGCCGGATTCTCTCCCTCTTGCAGATTCTCCTCGTCCTCCTCTTCCGGGTCTGTCACAAAGGTATAGACCGGCTTGTCCCAGCGAAATCCCTGGATTTTCGCCGCCTGAAAGGCCTGATTCCACTCTCTGAAGAGTCTGGCAAACTTCGCACGGGATGGCGTATCCTCCGGGAGCTTCTCCTTCCCCGGAATCCCTGCATGGTCAAACAGGGAACGGATCTCCTCGTAAAAAAAGTTCATGTGCCGAATATTCTCTAACAGATGATCGGCGAACAGCCCCTGCGGGCGGTCTCCGGAATAGAGTTTGACCGCATCCTCAATATTGCGCTTCATCGTATAAGGTTTGCGGTAATAGCGGATCGAGCCAAAGGGCTTTTCATTGAGATGAAAGAGGCGGTTGGTTCTGGAAAAAGCCTGAATCAAATTTTGGTAAGTCAGTTCTTTATCCAGATACAGGGTATTCACCCATTTGGAATCGAAACCTGTCAGCATCTGGTTGACCACGATCAGCAAATCCAGCTGTTCTTCCGTCTTCAGTCTCTCATAGGGTTTCTTGTGCGCCAGTCTGGCGGCAACATCCTTCTTAAAAGCAGGGTACCTGCTGATATCGAAGTTCTGGTCATAGCGCGCATTGTAATCCTGTAACATGTCCACCAGACCGTCTTCTTTTAAAAGCGTCTGCTCTCCCCCCTTATTGTCAATGGTCGGGTCGAAGAGCCCGGTGACTTTGAGATTCGGCGCTATTTCTCCAAAAAAACGATAATACCGTATGGCTTCCGGTATACTGGAAGTCGCAAAGATCCCGTGAAATTTGGAATTTCTGCTGAGCATCATCCAGTTGTCTGCGATGTCCTTCACGACCGCCTTCTGATATTTTTCAACCTGCCAGGCATCTTTTTCCACATAATCTTCAATCCCCTTCCGGTAAGAGCCGTCCTCCAGCACCACTCCCGCCATCGGCACCTCTGCCTGTGACAGAAAGTGATAATACTTCTGGCGCATCCCCTCATCGGAAAGGGCTTCTTCCTCCGACGCCGCGCCGGACTCATGAAGCGCCACCCGTTTCCGCAGATCCTTTGCCTGATAAACAAACACCTGAGTCGGATCAAACCCCAGCACATTTTGATCCCGGATCCCGTCCGCAATGCTGTAACGGTGCAACTCATCCCCGAAAATATCCGCTGTGGTAAGGGCCTTCTTCCCGTTTTCCGTAAAAACCGGCGTACCGGTAAAACCAAAGAAAAGCGCCTTCGGAAAGGTCTCTTTGATGATGGTTAACATCTCTCCGAAGGTAGAACGGTGACACTCATCCACGATGAAAACCAGTCTTTTCCCCTGAATTTCCTCTAAATCCTTTTTTCGCATCCTCCACGCTTCGTCCTCACGGATTCGGCTCATCTTCTGAATGGAGGACACGATCAGCGTATTTTTCGGATCTCTGCTCTTTAATTTGGCAAGGAGCATCCTCGTGTCTTCCGTGCCCTGCACCTCTTTCGCATCATCCGCAAACCCTCTGTATTCTGCCAAAGACTGCGTACCGAGTTCGATCCGGTCCATCAAAAAAATAACCTTATCCGCATCCTTCGAATTGGCAATCAGCTGGGCAGATTTAAAAGAAGTCATCGTCTTTCCGGAACCCGTCGTATGCCAGACATAACCGCCCAACTGCCGCCCCTCTTCCCAGTCCTGTTCTTTTACCCGGTCTGAAATTTCATTGACGGCATGGTACTGGTAGCTGCGCATCACTTTCAACACCCCGTCGCTGTCATCCGCTACCGTATAAAAGCCGATGAGCTGATGAGCCATAGGGATGCAGAGCAGCTGTGTGACCACCTGTTTCCAATCATTGACCGGCTCATTGTTGAAATCCGCCCAATGAAAATGAAAGTCCGACTGAAAACTCCCATCCGGTCCGGGATTTGCAAAATAGAGACTCTCTTCCGGATTCATCGCAACAAAAATCTGCACCAGTGCCAGGATTCCGGTGTAAATCCCTTCGTGCGCATATTTTTGAATCTGATGTACCGCTTCCTGCACCGGCACACCGGATCTCTTCAGTTCCACATGAAAGACAGGCATCCCGTTGATCAAAAGCAGCAGATCTCCACGGCGATCCTGCAAAATCTTTTCTCTTCTCTGAAAAACCGGCTGCTCTGCAATCTGGTATACACTGCTTCCCGCCGCAATTTGCATCCGGTCATAAATCCTTAGACTGACCTCTTTTCCGAAGTGATCTTTGTCGTCCGGATTTCTCCTCGTAATCGAAACGGAATAACCGTTGATGAATCCATTCAGTGCATGGGGCGTACGCAGGTTGCGAATCTGTTCCAGCAGCTCGTCCATTTCTTCCGGAACGAGGGGAAACTTATTTAACCTATCCACTTCCTGATTGTTATCGTAAAGAATCTTTGCCCAGTTATCGATCAGATCCTCTTCCGTCGGATGATGAAGTACCTCTTTTGCCCAACCATGTCTCTGTAGCGCATCAATCACCGCCTGCTCAAATTCCAGCTCGTTCTCAAATTGATCCATTTTGTACTCCTCCATCAGCGTAGAGACTAAATCTCTGATGCGGGTGTCAAAAAGTTTGACTCCCTATGATTTTCTTTTACCGCTTACGTCAGATTTGCCAGAGACCGCATGACAAGATCAATATCCTGATTTTCCAACTCCTGGATAATATGCAGATAGGTTTTCTGGGTGGTCGTCATGCTGGCATGTCCCAGCCTTCTGGCGACACTTCCAATCGACACCCCCGCAAATAGCAAAAGAGAGGCATGCGTGTGACGAAGCCCGTGGACGGAAATCGTGGCGATCCCTAATTTCTTGCAATACCTCTCCAGGATTCCATTCACCGTCGAATTATAAATGGGCGCATACCTCTCTTCTTTTTTTACAAAAATCGGCTCGTCCTGCGGCAAATCCCTGGTCAAAACCGCAAACTGCATCACGGTCTGCCAGTCAATCTGAATCTTGCGAATCGAGGATTTGTTCTTGGTCTCCGCGAATCCCCCGCCCTTCTTATAGTTCCATGTCTTGTTGACAAAGAGCAACTGGTGCGCAAAATCAAAGTCCTTCGGTGTCAGCGCCAAAGCTTCCGAAAAACGCATCCCCGTCTTGGCAACCAGAAGAATGAACCAATCCCAGCTCACCTTCTCCCCCAGGTTCAGACCGGTTAAAAGTGCATGCAGCTCGAACTGATTCAGATACTTGATCTTCTTCCCCCTGGGCGTCTTACCCTTGAGAATCACCTTCCTCGTCGGATCCCGTTCAATGAATCCCTCATCCACCGCATCCAACAAAGCCCCTTTCAGCTGGTGGTGAAAATCCATTGTCGTCTGGCGCTCATGATCCCTCGCATAATCGTTGATCAGCTGCTGGTAAACCACCCTTGTCATCTCACAGAGCTTCACCTCGGGAATCAGCTTCTGCACCCACCGAAGTGTCATCCTGTATTTGTTTAAGGTTACATCCCGAATCGCCCCCTCTTTATAGATGCGGATCCATCGCTCGTAATAATCTACAAACAGATCCGCCTTTTTGGTATCACTCAGCATAAGTATCCCTCCCGAATCTCTTACGCTGATGAAGGCAACTCTTCCCGCTTACTTTCCTGCGCTCAGCAAATGCTTAATATATTTTTCGAAAGACAGCAAGACTAAATGAGGATCAATTCTCCCTTACTTGAGCATGTAGTCCTTGGCTTCCCATCCGAATATACAAATGCAATCATAGAAAAATCAGCATTCCTACACTTATCCTAACTGTTTATCACACCACAATCAACAATGACTTCCTATCCTTGACAGTCGGATTAGAATCTCCTTCATCTATCGATCAACCATCTCAATAGTGTCTTATTCAAAAATGTTTAAGCCCCAAAAAATGCTTAACCTACGGGAAATACGGTAAGCGAGTGTCTTCGACGGTTTATATCTCAGTCCCAGTATCTTTCAAATAATCAGTACCCTCTCTCACTCAAATTCGATATACTCAGAAATGATATCCGAAAATTTATTCGAAATCTCAAGAAAAAAGTTGGTCTGGAAAACAACCTCTATTTCCCAATACTCTCTTTCGTGGAAAAATTGAAGGGAAAAAATAATGAACGAAATGATTATTGAAACAATCAGAAAATATGAAGTACCTGGCGATTTCACCCACAACGCTGTAAGTAGCAAAATGATTGAAACCGCCGAACATGTTCTTAAAATCAAACTACCGGAACAGTACATCAATGATTTGCTCCATTCGCAGTTCCTCCTAAACAAACATCTTCTCCAAGAAAGACTTTTTAATGATTTTTAACTTTTCCAACTTTCGCTGATGAAGGGTGATAAGGTGGTCGAGCCGGATAAAGAAGCTACCGATTTCGGTCTGTTCAGGTATGGAAGGCACCATAACTTCCGTTTTGAGAATATTATCATTGTACAATCTCTTTATTGTACTGCCTTCAATTCCAGACCATTGAATAACCTCGTAAAGATGTTTTAAGAATGGGTTCACAATTGTCTTATCATGCTTAAGCCAAACAATATTTGAATCCTGATAATACGCATCCTCGCCCATATATTCAACAGTTCTACCAATACTTCCGGAAGCCGAAATCAGGATGTCACCCTTTTCCGGATATGCATACATTCGTTTGTATTCTTCGAAAAGTCTTCTTGAGATATAGGCATCAGGCTCACCGCCGAAGGTTCCGATTTTATAAAACGGAACATCACCATTTTCTGATGTCTGGTCTTTGAAAATACGTTTGCACATAGCTACAAAGCCAAAATCCCCCAGCTTACGCTGTTCCCAAGAAAAAATACTTACTCATGATTTCCACAAATATTTTTTCGATATACTTTGACTATGTCAACATTTTACGAAATCAAACATTTTAATTGAATCAGATCTCGTATCGTGACTTGCTCCTTATCTTGCTCCCTTATTTGTGCCTTTACTTGCTCCTTATCTTGCTCCTCTGAATCAATCTGTATTCTCTATTATCATTCATCCAACATCAGTTTACCTTTTTTAGCTTTATCTTTTAAACGCTTAATCTGTTCTTTTTCTATCTGTTGAATGCTTTTCTCCGGAACGGGCAAATCTTCCGGCATCGTTCCGCCAATTTTTTTAATAGCGCTTCTAACTTCTTTTCCTACTGAGTAGTGAACCTTTGTTGCCTCTTCCGCTCCTTCAACTTGGTCTTTCCTCAGTTTTTCTTCGGTCTGTGAAATTCTAAATAAGTTAGCAATCAACTCGGTACTTCCCATATAATCCAAGATTTTTTGTCTCGCTGTCAGTCCTTTTCTATCATGTATATCTTCTACATCTAACCCACCATACAATCCCATATACCCTGCATTCTGGAATATAGCAAATTCTTCGTTTGTGATAACTCCTGCATCATGTGCTGTTTCTACCAAGAGTTGATTCCATTGTTTAATGTCCCCACGAACTACAAGTCTTCTTCTATCCTCATCAAGCTGATTAAAACGATCTGCTATTTCTTGACGATATGTTTGTATCGCAAAATAGGTTTGTCCAAGTGCAATAACCTCTTTTCTCGGATCTCCATTTTGCACAACCAAATAGCAAGCATATCTCGTAAGCTCATAATCTTTTATAGCCTTACTTGTTGCACCCGCCTCCACGATTTTGCTGACCTCAGCAAAATCGTATGTCACTTCATGACCACTGTTCTCACACGCAATCATTGCTCTATCAATGACCTTTTGAAAGTTTCTCCACTGAGAATAATCAAGTACATCAGCAAGTTCCCTTGCACTCCAATACTCACTTCCATCCTTTCGGATGTACTTAATTTCTTCAAACTTCTTATATTCTTTTGCTTTTAAATTTGGCATAAACTTTCCCCTCGTTATATTTCATAATAGTTAACCTGTGTATAACTACCACCGGGCACTTGATACATCCCTGTATCTTTTCGAATCCGCTGCCTCTCTATGTTTCATGAGCTCCGCAAGCCAGGAAAGAATATTGTACTTTTGAAAGTCTAAGACTTTTAAGTCTGTTATGTCCAAGCTGAATTTATGAACCCAACCATTCCGTTCATCCGGTCTGCAAACCGACCATTCCTTCGCAGGTTCAAGGTTATCCGTATGATAAAAGCTCTTCCCATAGTCATGTTTTTCGTCCCCTAACCCATATTGGGGAGAAAGCTGCTGATTCGGACTTCCATGATATAAAATGATTTGCTCCATTCGCAGTTCCTCCTAAACAAACATTTTCTCCAAGAACGACTTTTTGATGAGTTTTAGCTTTTCTAACTTTCGCTGATGAAGGGTGATAAGGTGGTCGAGGTGGCGGAAATATGTGCCGATTTGCTGCTGTTCCGTTGCTGAAAGTGGAAGCATAACGCTTACTTTACCTATCTCGTCCTTGTTTATTTTCATAGGAATAGCTGTTTTGAGCGTTCTATTGGCTAACCCTTTTTGAACATAATCCGATTGAATAGCATTACTCAAAAAATAAGGGTCAGTGCTTTTGTATTTCAACAATGCAAGGCTTACATAGTACGCTTTTAAGCCATTATCAGTTACAACATTCGTAGTTCCAACATCACCTATTCGTGTCATTAAAATATCTTTTTCCTGTGGAAATACTTTGTAATCTCTCTTAAAATCTTCTTCAGAAATGAATTTTGAAGATTTTAATGTAGCTATGTTTTCTACTGACAAAAACATAACTCCGCTGTTTTGATAATTTGGTGTCTGATGAACACCATCGTATATTCCAACTATATCCCCCAACTTACGCTGTTCCCAATCATCTGTGAATCCCTTAAACCGTATGATCGGTGTTTTCCGATTATTCATGAATGTCCCCT
>JABZIZ010000035.1 GCA_015258065.1 Lachnospiraceae bacterium
AGGAGGATGGACGCCTCTCCGAAGAATGGCACGGAAAAGGATGTCTTTTCCCGCTTCCCTTACGGTAGAAGGGGCACTGATCATCCCCATATTTCTTTATTTTTTTATCAACATGAACACGTTGTTCGATATTATGCGCGTGCAAGGTGAGGTAGAAGCGGCACTGCATCAGACGGGAAACAAGATGGCCATTCAGATGTTTGATGTCAAATATGGCGCCAGCCTCATTGGAATGGATGACGAGATGGAAACGAGCGCGGGAGACCTTGGCACTTCCATCCTTTCAACGGTTTACGCCTCCTCCAAGGTAAAAGATTATCTGGGACGTTACTGCAAGAACATGAATTGCGTAGTCGGTCAAAAGGATGGAATTGGATTCTTAAGATCCGGATTCTTTTCAGACGGGGACATCATTGATCTTGTTGCAGACTATCAGGTCCAGCCTTTGATTAAGCTGTATGGATTTGACGTATTTCCAATGGAGGCGCGATATTATGGCCACGCCTGGACAGGATATCGTATTCCGGGAACGGAGGAAAAAAAGCCGGAGGAAAGTTCGGAAACAGTCTATGTCACAAGACATGGAACCGCCTATCATCGAGATCCATCCTGCACCTATATCAGCAGAGAGGTACATAGCAGAAGTAGGGAAGAGTTAGACGCGCTTCGAAATGCGTCGGGGGCCAGGTATTACCCCTGCGAAAGATGCAGAGCGCAGGCGGGAAGCGGCCCCATTTACTTTACGGATTACGGGACTTGTTATCACAGTAGTCCCGGTTGCACTCAATTGGAGCGTAGCGTGACCGCTATCTCGTTAGAGCAGGCTTTGGCACAAGGATACTGCCCGTGCAGCAAGTGTGGCAATCAGTGATAATGTCGCTAAGGCTTTCAATGAAAAGGGAGAGGAACCATCCGGAAGAGAGAATATCGCATAAGCCGGGGAAAGATGACAAAGAGAATGAAAAAGGAGAAAGAAAATGGTGCTAAAGATGATGGGGATGCTGATTCTTGGGATTGCTTCGGTGAGTGATATCCGAACCGGAAGGGTATCGCTGTGGATGGTACTATTGGCGGGAGTCTGCTCGGGACTATCTGCGGTCATTGGGATAACAGATCGTATGACCACGGTTCCGGAATTGCTCTCAGCCATGATACCGGGGGCCGTCCTTTTGTGGATCGGGTTTATTTCTGCCAACGCGATCGGATACGGAGACGGACTGATGATGTTTATGGTAGGACCGCTCTTCGGGGTTGAGCGCATGGTAGAAGGAATGTTACTCGCCTTCTTTGTCAGTGCGATTGTTTCTATCCTTCTGATTGTATTGCGCAAGGTGAATAGAAAGACGACGATTCCGTTCATTCCGTTTCTTGCTTCTGCATTGGGGGTGGTTAATTTTGTATTATAGGCAAAGGATATCTACAATCGGGGACGGGGGAAAAAAGGACCTCTTGAGGCTGGAGTATGCCGGATACTTCACTGTAGAAGCAGCACTGGTTTTTCCACTGGTATTTTTCTTAGTCGTTCTCATCTGCCATGTGTCTTTTATGATGTATGCACGCTGCCTGGCGGCACAGGATAATTATTTGATGGCGTTTAGAGCCAGTATTCTTAGGGATGGAGAAGACCGGGAGGCGTATATAGATGGGAGACAGAGGGATCAAATCGGAAGAAAATACTTTGGTGTAGACCTGCCGCAAATGGTTGCACGAGCAGATAAAAAGAAGGTGGAATGCGAGACTTCCACAGAGGTGCATAGGAAAGGGTTCGACCTGGCTACAGGAGAGAAATGGAGAATTCAAACGAGGGCGGAGGCCTTCGTTATCAACCAGGCCGCGCACATTCGAAAACTGGATCGGATGACAGACCTAATGCGGATTGGGCTTGAAGAAATGCGGAGGAAGAGGGATGGAGATTAAATATACCAGAGATTTGGACCATAATTACCTAGTGATTGAAACAGAGCAAGAGGAAAACTATCAATGGAAAATGATTGAACAAAATGCACCGGAAGGTCTTTTGAAACACTCGATCAGGAGAATAGATGGAAAGAAGTTTCTGTACTATGAGATTGATGCCAGACAGAATCTTAGCAATTATTTTGCAGTAAAAAAATTGGACAGGGAAGACATGCAGAGGCTGGTAAGAGCCCTTTGCGAGGTGGGAGAAAGGTTGGCGGACTATCTACTTGGGAGTGAGGGGCTGGTGCTGAACGCAGACACCGTCTTTATTGAGCCGAATGACCGCAGATTTTGTTTTATTTATGTACCGGAAAAAACCGGAGACAGAAGTCTTGGACGGTTTTTTGAAGAAATGCTGGAAGGAATTGCAACAGAAGATGAAACATTCGTTCAGGCCATGTATCAGCTTTGCGAAGATGCACAAAACGAAAACTTCACTTTAAAGGAATTAAAAGAAACCTCTTTGTGGAGCGGAAAGCTAGAGGAGGAAAAGGATGTAGATCACTGGAGAGCGGATGTCGGGCGGGAAAAATCAGAATGTCAGAATCAATGGACTGTATTCGAAGAAGAGAAGTCAAACGATCGGATAGGAGAAGAGGGGGGAGGAATGGAAGAGGTTGCTTTTCTCACGCAAGGCAGCAGGGAAAGCCCATCGGAGAAAAGCAAACTGAGAGAAACCAAATTTTCCGGAGCGGTTCGGCCATATTATATCTCTGTATTATTTATTTTAGTGATGCTGGCAGGACTATATGTACGAATGGAGTATGTCCTGACACCGTTAGAGAATGGAGTGTCGCTTGCAATCACATCCCTCTGTGTTTTTTTTGCAATCTTCAATCTGATCATTTCCTATAAGATGGATGTCGGAGAAACAAAGGCACATAAGAAGAAAAGACGCTCTCGTAAATCCAAACAAGCGGAAGAAGAGGACCAAATGGCGGAGAGCTGGCAAATGATTGAGGCGGAGGAGGATATTTTCCGCGATGAGGAAGGAGAGCGCAATCGAAAGCAGTTCAAACAGGAAGCGGCTCTTTACACAGAAAATAAACCGCGCTGCTTTCGTAAATTGTACGGGAGAGACAATCCGGAGAATATTCACATATCGCTGGAGAGACTGCCAATGACGATCGGGAGAATGCCCGGCAGAGTGGACTTCCTGCTGAGGGATGAATCGGTGAGTGGGATCCATGCGCGAATATTTGAAAATGAACGGAAATCCGTTACCATCTGTGATTTAAATTCAACCAACGGAACCTGGTGCAACGGACTTCGTCTCATGCCGAATGAGAGTAGAGAAATCCGTCGCGGGGACGAAATCTGCCTAGGGAATCTGGTATTTGATTACAGATAACAAAGATGCTAAGATGTCATAGACGTAAAGATGTCATAGACGTAAAGATGTCATAGACGTAAAGATGTCATAGATAGAAGGGGGAGTTTCTCATCATTTTTGTGGATGGATGTGACTATTCTTTGATCATGTGAATAGATGATGAGACAGTTATGGAAAGATGGGTCGTTGTGTATGAAAATTAATATCTATTACGGCGGGCGGGGTGTCATTGATGACCCCACACTTTATGTAATCACAAAAATGGCGGATGTGTTTCGCGAACTGAATGTGACGGTTGAGCAGTTTAACCTCTACGAACAAAAAAATAATATTACGGCTCTTGCAGGAAGCCTAAAGGGCGCAGACGGCATCATTCTTGCTTCTACCGTGGAGTGGTACGGGGTAGGCGGGTTTTTGATGCAGCTGTTGGATGCCTTCTGGCTTTATGGGGACAAAGAGAAAATCAGCGAAATCTACATGATGCCCGTTGTGATGTCAACGACCTACGGCGAGCGCGACGGGATGACGACTCTTTCCAGTGCATGGGAGATTTTGAGTGGGCGCCCCTGTGAGGGACTTTGCGGCTTTATAGATGATACAGCAACACTCGAGAAGAACGAAACATATAAGGCGTTGATCGAGAAGAAAGCGGAATATTTGTATCGTACCATCAATCAGAAGCTTTCGGTGTTACCCAGCAGCAATCAGGCGGTCAAGAAAAGGATCTCCATGACCAAGGCGCCGGATTTAACACCACAGGAGTCGGAACAGCTATCTCAGTATGCCTCGGATGACAATTATGTGCAAAAGCAAAAAGAGGATATCCAGGAGCTAACCTCCCTATTCCGTAGCCGCATGAGCGATACGGTTGCCACATCGGATCCCGATCAGTATATGGATCGGTTCCGAGAGAAGTTTCGTCCCAGAGAGGATATAAAAGCGTCTTATTCCATTACGGTAACGGATAAACCGCAGATCGGAACCATATTGCTGACGATTTCCGGAGGAAAGCTAGTGTGCAGCATGGCCAAGAAAGATACGGAGTGTGAAGTTGCCATGCAAATGACAAAAGAAGTACTGGACGACATCATGGTGGGACGCATGACCTTTCAGCGCGCGTTTATGACTGGAACCATTCGAATGAAGGGTGAGTTCAAACTCATGCGCAGTTTGGATCAATTATTCAATTTTATGGACAAGGAAATCTGAGATGGACCAGAACTGGATCCGCGGACTCAGGAAGGCACCTGCGACATTGATTCTTGTTGCGGTGAACACGCTGGTCTTTGTTGCCTGCCTGTTTTCCGGAGATGCCCTGCAAGCGGCGGGAGACCTGGATGTTTCTTCGGTATGTAAAGCGGGAGAATATGGGCGATTGATCAGTGCGATGTTCCTGCATGCCGATCTTTCGCATCTGTTCGGAAACATGATACTGCTGCTGTATGCGGGAGCGATGGTGGAGCAGGCATTGGGTCATCTCCCCTTTTTGATCCTCTATCTGCTCTGTGGCATATCCGGTAACGGAATTACGATTCAATATGAAATTTGGACAGGAAATAACTGGTCGAGTATAGGTGCCAGCGGGGCTGTGTTCGGTGTACTCGGAGCGATGCTTATCCTGCTCATTGATCGAAGAAAGCAGTTGGCAGGTGCCATTTTGCTTAGAAGATTGGGACTGATGATTTTGTTTTCACTCATGATCGGCGCTTCCAGCAAAGAGGTTAACAATGTGGCACATATCGGAGGACTGCTGTCAGGAATGCTTATGGCATGGATCTATCTTCTGATTTCTGCCAATAGAGCGAGAGGGAGGATTGGCAGCACCTGATTTTTTCTTGCAGAAAGAGAGGATTGGCAACATCTGAATTTTTCTTGCGGGGCGAGAGAGGAAAAGGCATCACCGGAAAGGGAGAGAAATGAAAGATCAAAATTGTATTTTTTGTAAAATTGCGAATGGAGAGATTCCGGCTAACACGATATACGAGGACGATCATTTTCGGGTGATCCTGGACAATGGACCCGCCACTAAGGGACATGCGCTGGTTCTGCCGAAAGAGCATTATGAAGATTTGTTATCCCTTCCGGAAGAGGAAACGGCAAAAGCCTTTCAGTTAGCAAAAAAAATATCCGGACTGCTGAAGGACAGGCTGGGCGCAGATGGCGTCAATGTGATTCAGAATAACGGAGCGGCAGCAGGGCAGACAGTCAAGCACTTTCATATCCATGTGATCCCTAGGTATCAAGGAGACGGACAAAAAATTTTATGGGAGCCGACGAACCCTCCCGCTGAGACACTTGCGCAGATTCGTGATCAGATTTGTGCGTAGAGGGGAACAATCAAAGAAGATCATAGATTCCCGGGATCGTAGATTTCGGAGGGCCATTGCTTTTCAGGGTCATTGATGTTCCAGATTGTCAAATTTTCTATACGGTCTTGCAATTCGAGCACGTACCATATAAACTGGAGTAGTAGTAAAAAAACACAATAAGGAAATTCTTCAGGGTTGCGTGAAATTCGCTACCGGCGGTAAAGCCCGCGAGCATTTGCATGATTCGGTGAAATTCCGAAGCCGACAGTAAAGTCTGGATGAAAGAAGAATAGTCTAATGATCCTAGACGTATTTTTCAACCCGTAATTGATTTACGGGTTTTTTTGATGGGAATTTCCGGAAAGAGGAAAAATGATGAATCAAGTACAGCAAACAGGAACGATTTACGAAACAAAAACCAAAACCGTTACAGGAATCGCAATGCTCTCCGCCTTGGCGTACATTCTGATGTTTTTTGAAGTGCCGATTCCCATGCTTCTCCCAGGCTTTATTAAGATGGATTTTTCAGAGCTTCCGGCTCTGATCGCAGCATTTGCCTATGGTCCGATCTCGGGCGTTGCCGTCTGCCTGATCAAAAATCTCATTCATCTCATGAACACACAGACGGGGGGAGTCGGAGAGCTTGTGAACTTTGCACTGGGTACCATCTTCGTCATGACAGCGGGTGCCATTTACAAGAAAAATCACACAAAATCAGGAGCAATGATTGGCTCTCTATTAGGGGCCACTGCGATGGCAGTAGGCAGCCTGCCGTTAAATTATTACATCATCTATCCGATCTATGAAAACTTCATGCCGTTAGAGACCATTCTTGCAGCGTACCGCGCCATCCTTCCGGTGGTAAAAAATCTGTGGCAGTGCCTGCTGATTTTTAATTTGCCGTTTACTCTTTTTAAAGGCCTTTGCGCAGCCGCAATTACCTTTATCATTTACAAGCCGCTTTCTCCCATCTTGAAGGGGAAAAACTAAGACAGGGAACAGATGAAAAGAATCTAATTTCGAAAGACTTTATCGTAAGCGGAATGAATCAGAAGCAGGAAATCAGTAAAATGCAGGCGGGCAACGTCACTAAATCTAGCGTTGTTTGCCTGCATTTTACAAGATGGTGTAGTGCGGAAGTGTGGCGCAAAAAAGTTTAGCGTCTTCATAAAAAAGAAATTGACAGCGGATATCTGGTAAGGCTATAATATTTCATGCGTCGCTTTTGAAGCGGACACGAAGCATCAGACAGGGAGAAATACTCAAGTGGCTGAAGAGGCGCCCCTGCTAAGGGTGTAGACCGTTCACGCGGTGCGCGGGTTCAAATCCCGCTTTCTCCGTTTTTGCATTTTCACAGTCAAAAGCAGTATTCATGAGACTTCAAAGAAATTGCAAAAAAGAATAAAAAAGTTCTTGACACAACAAAAGACCGGTGATATATTAGTCTCCGTTGCGCCACACAAGAACAAAAGAAACGCAACAAAACAGCAGCACCTTGACAACTGAACAGTGATGCAAACCTGAATAATTCTGAAGAAGAATAATTCAAGAACAAAACCTTAAAAAGGTAAATTACGGACAGGACTAGCGATAGTCTTGGACTGAGATTGAACGAGAAGAGCCTTTAAGCGTCGTGGCAGAGATACTCATGAAGTTTAAAGGAGAGATACAAAACTGAGAGTTCGATCCTGGCTCAGGATGAACGCTGGCG
>JABZIZ010000036.1 GCA_015258065.1 Lachnospiraceae bacterium
TACCGGAGCACTTCCCGGTGAGGTTTCCGGCGCACTTCCCAGCGTGGTTCCCGGAGCACTTCCCGGTGTACTTCCCGTGGCTGTTCCCGATGTCGTTCCCGATGTCGCTCCCGGCGCGCTTACCGGAACTGTTCCCGGCATCGAAACGCCGCCGTCTGCGCCTGCAAGCATCGGAATCGACAGTGGCTGAAACGAGCACACGAAGAGAAAGATGCCGATCAGCATCATGCAACGAAGCTTCTCGCGGCGAAGGTTTCGGGACTTCTTATCCGTCCCCGTCCCCCTCTCCTGCTTCTTTTTTCCCTTGCTCCATCTCTCCACGCGCCATCCCTCTTTGTTTCCGATCAATGCCAAATCCCAGTAGAATGAAAAGCATTCCCGTTCCTGTCAAAAAGAATACGATCCCCCAGTCCTGCCCGGTCTGTGGCAGTTTTCCCTTTCCCGGAATCTCCCATTTCTTCGGTTCTTCCGGAGGCTCCTCAGGAGGAACCTTCGGCACCCGGGGCTTCCTGGGCACACGGGAATTCGTCAGAATGAAATCATTCCCGTCTGATTCGATCAAAACCCTGTACTTTCTCCCGGGTTGTTTTTCCATCACCAGATAATTGTGCCCCGCCTCCAGTCCTGTAAAACTGTACCTCCAGTTGTTGTCTTCTTGTAGCGCAGCCGTCTCTATGACCGTTCCGTCTTTTAAAAGGCTCACCTCTACCCTGTCCGGTCTCTCCTCCTCATGCCCTGCGTCCTTCCACTTCTTAAAGACCTTGATTTCGATCTCTCCCTCCGGCGGTTTCTCCCTGGTGAATTTCGGATAGGCAAACACCTGGTAGAGATACTGATTCGTCGCCGCATTGTATTCGGGTAAAAAAACGAAGAAAGGGCTCGTCTTATATTTCACTCCGGAAATCTCCACATCCTCTCCGATGATGAAATAGACTCCTTTTGCTACGGTAAAGGAAAGCCTCCCGTCCGCTCCGGTGACGCCTTCATGCGTAGGCGTTAAGTGACTTCCTGTAATATAACTCTGCAATGTCAGCGCATAGGTATTCCACTCTTCCCTTCCCGCTCCCGTCAAATCGATCGGATAGGCGGAAAAAGGGGAATCTAAAACCAGCTGTCTGCTGCTGTTCACATCTCCGATGTGGTAGAGAGAAAACTTTGCCCCGGAGAGCTTCGTGGCACCGTCCTCATAGACAATCGTAAACTGAACCGGTGTCGTTGATGGAATGAGCCAGGTAGCGGACGCCTCTATCAACAGACGGTTCCAAAGGAAAACGGCAAACAGAAGACAGGTTCCCAGGCGCAGTGCCGCAAAAAAGCGGAAACAGATCCTCTCCGGCAGCCTCTTCCGGATCCTATTCTTTCGTTTTCCCTCTCCGGGGGTTCTGAAAATCTTCCCGCCTATCGCTCTCTATCCTCCGCTGCTCTCCTGCCGTTACTGAATGAATTCCCCCATTTCTTACCTTTCGCTATTTCATAAGCCCCATCTCTATCGCCGCTACCGGATAAGCCGCATCGTCTCTTGGCTTCTGCTATCTGGGGAGCAGCTGCCTCTCTTTTGCCCGGTGAAGCACCTGTGCAATGTGGTTCCTGTCAATCCTGTTCTCTCCTCCGCAGGCCTTCTCCGGTGGTGTCTGTTGCAGTTTCTCCTCCTTCTTCCCTCTCTCTACCGACGTACTCCTCCTGGCGAGGGCAGCAGCAGATGCAGCGACGGGTGCACTGTGTACCGCCGTTTTTGCAGGTCCTACCGACGTACTCTTCCTAGCGGGGGCAGCGGCGAATGCCGCGGCGGATGCGCTGTGTACTGCCATTTTGGTCGACTCTACAGACATCCCCTGCTCTTTTCCCCCTCTTAGCAGCCGGTACAGATCTTTCAGAATGCTGATTGCAATCAGGAGGATCAGTCCGCAAATCAGAGTCAGAGTCAGCACATTCTGCATCCGGCTGTCTTTTGCCTTCTGTTCGACCTTCTCCACCCTCGCACCCGCCGGTGCACTCACCCTTTCCCCTCGTACCAAGAGCCTGTGGGTATTGATGCCGTAGGGTGTACAGGTGGTGAGCGTCACATAATCTTTCCCGTCCACCACCTTCAAATCGGAGGTTTGCGTCGGCAGAACGATTTTGATCATCACCACCCGGTAATAGAGATTCTCTCCCAGGACGGAAAGGATAAATTCATCTCCCTCGTCCAGTTTATGCAGGTCGGTGAACAGTTTGGCCTTCGGCAGCCCGGAATGGGTGGACAACACACAATGCGTGGAAGAACCCCCAATCGGAAGAGAGGTCCCGGGCAGATGCCCCACGCCGTTCTGGATAATTCCCTCATTGACATCGTGATAAATCGGCAGATTGACCTCGATCTTCGGGATATAGAGGGATCCCATCATACCGGTGGAAAAAGGGTTCAGGGCCTTCTCATATCCTTTGATTTTTTTGTCTTCGCATTCTCTGACCTTCTCATTGTAGGCGCGGGCTCCTTCCCTGATCTTGTCGATCTGCACGCTCTCGAACCCGGTTAAGGCCTCGTTATAGGCAACGATTCCCGTCGTTTCCGTCAGTCCGTTCACGGCATCGCTGATCTGCGGGTAAAAAAAGATCCCGCAACCGGCAATGAGAAGCAATTTCAGAAAAACACTCTTTTTTTCCGTCTTCAATCGGCTCTACCCCCTGCTCCCTTCCCCTTCGATCAGGCTGCCGCCCTGTTTCCTTCTTCCTGCTTCATGCTGTCATCCTGTCCGCTGCATCTTTCTTCTAACCGCTTCCCTGTCCGATGCTTATTTCTTTCTCTTACGGGACTTCCACCTGTCTTTTCCCAGACTGAAAAGTGCAACGGAAGCCACACCGGCTCCCAGCACACCGAAGATTAGCGTACCGGATCCGCCGGTCTTGGGCAGCTCCAAACCCGACTTGTTCGCCACCTTGCTCTCCGCCTCCATCTTAAAGGTCGGTCCTTCCGTATCGTTTAAAGTCACCGCAATCGGATCGGCAAGCAGGTTGTAGCCCGTAGGCGCCTTTGTCTCTTTTAACTGATAGGTACCCGCCTTCAGTCCTTCAAAAACCAGTTCGCCGGCGGCATCCGTTTTCAGAACCGTTGCATCCGCTTCACTCGCTTCCCAACTGATCACCTTCGAAGTCGGCGCTGCGGGAGGCGCGGGCGTGACGTTCAGCTTGTAATATTTTTTTACACCCCCTTCTTCCTTATAAAGGACGAATTCCGCATCCGCCAGCTTTGTCCCTTCATCGCCATCCTTATGCTTGATCACCTTAATCTTGCCGGTATAAACCTTCTTGGTTTGCGGTGGCGTCTTATCCTTCTTCATGCTGTCCTTGGGGTCCCTGCTATATTCCAGCTGCACCGTGTTGGGGTTACCTGCGTTTCCGATTACCGCGTCCTTATTGAGCTTCGCCTTGTAGGTGATGACGATCTCTTTTTCCTTTGAATTCTGGAACTGCTTCATATCGAAATTGATCTTGAGAATCGTCTCATTGCCTCCTGTCACCGGATTCGTAGATGTCGTATAATGAATGTTTCCACTCGTACCCGCGCTCACCGTCTGTGCCACTCCGTCAATTTTGACGGTGATGGCAGGAGCCGGGGAGTCCACGAAGGTCAGGCCCTTGGACAGGGTATCGGTAATCTCATAGAAATAAGTGTCATAGCCGGTGATATCGGGCACCTTGCTCTTCAGCGTGTAGGTTACTTCCTCCCCGTAATCCACAGAACGCTTATTTACTTCCTTGGTAATGCCCGGATATTCCGCCTTTACCTGCACTTCACCGTCCGGTATGGTTGAAGTCAGGGAAACAATGGATTCCTGTCCCGTCTTCTTGGATGTTGCGCCTTCCGGATGCACCAGATAATATCCCAGTTCCAGACCGGTGAAGGTGATTGCCGTCGCCCCCGTCGGGCAGACTTTACTCCCCTTTTTAGGGATCGCCGTCTTTGAGATTTCACCGGCTGCCACCCTGGAGAACTCCGCCACATTGGTGGAGGTAATATTGAGGTATTTGACAACACTGCCCACGAGGATCTGATTCAACGTCCCGGTAGGGTCGGCCGCCACGAGATAGGGTACCCCGTTTCCTGTGGTAAAAAAATCCACCCACTCCGGTGCGATCGTGTAAGACACCTGCTTATTGGCACCCGAGCCGGTATAAGTCAGGTCAAGGATCTTATAAATACTGTAGGTCTTCCCCTCCGTGACACCGGTTACCTTGATGGTTCCGTTTGTCGGTCCTGCATGTACTGTGCTTCCGGCAAGGCCAAGCATCACCAACATCATGCACAGCCACAGGCCGAGTGTCCTTTTGCACCACTTCTTCATCCTGCCTCCTTACTGAGCGTACACTCCTTTAATCTGCCCTCTCTTCCATGCCCTTTTCTGGCGGTGAAAAAGAGCAGGCCTTCGTTTCCTTCCCTCACCAAGACATAGGTATACTCTTCTATATTGAATCATCGGCTATGAATACGATTTAGTCAATCATATTTTTTAATTTAATATTTAATATAATGTTATTTATGATTATAATTGTTCGGATTTCTTTTGTTTTTGTGGATAGGGCTTCGGTTTCCATGGAAAACAGACAGAAGACGCTTCGATTCGTAAGGAAGGCAGATTCAAGCGGAAACCGGGCAGGGAGACGTTTCGATCTATGCAGAAACCGGGCAGGGAGACGTTTCGATTGATGTGGAAAACGGGCAGGGAAAACGCTTCGATTCATCAAGATTGCAGGGCGACTTACGTTGAAATTTAGAAACGGTTATGATAATTTAGGAAGAGTTCCAAATCAAAGGGACCCAGTCTTTCCTGTGCGCTTGCCTAAGTAGGAAACGAGTGGATTCTTTGACCGCACCTCTTTGATAAAGGAGTACAAACATGAATCCGAAAAGGCGTTACGCCTCTCAACTGGAGATGACTGCCCTGATCCTGGCTCTGATCTCCCTCTTTTTTGTATTATCCATCCCGATGATTTCCTGCATCCTCGCAGGAACTTCGCTCGTGCTGATTGTCCTCTCCAAGGGACATATCGTGAAATTCTCCGGCAAAAGAGCTATCGTCTACGCCCTTGTCTTTAGCGCCATCCTGTTGTCTTATCTGCGAATCGGCCTGCAGTTCTACAAAGTCATCCACGATCCGGATGCCAGTAGCCTTTTTCGCAAGCAACTAGAGAGCGTCTACGGAGAAGACGAGGCGAAAGCCTACGACGAACTGTTACAGCAGCTGGGCAACAGGATCCAATAAACGCAAGCAATCAGAAAGTAACCTTTCTAACTGCTAACCTTAGAAGGTCATCCTCCATGAAAAAAAATCATTCTATTTCAACCGTCAAAAAAAGGGCCAGAGAGCAGTTGCTCGGAAACCTCTCCGTCTGCGTGAAGGCCTCCATCATCACCCTCTTTGTCTTTCTAACCCTTGTCATGATTGTGGTGCCGGCCGTGCACACCGGTTTTTTCGGCGTCGCCCTCTACGAATTATCCATGACCCTCGTCCAGCTCTTCATGGGACTTTTCATTTCCGGCTCCGCCTTCCTCTATCTGAACCTGATCTACGGCAAAGAAATAACGGTGAAGAACCTCTTTGCAGGATTTACCACACAACCCGATAAAGCCATCAAACTCCAGCTGATCCTGCTTGCCATCGACCTTGTCTGCGCCTCTCCCCTTCTTCTACTGGATTTCACGGGATATGCGAACCGCCTGTCTGACTTCTCCTTCTATCTCCTGATGCTTGCCTGCGAATTTCTATCGCTCCTTTGCAAGCTAGGGCTTTCACAGGTTTTCTTTTTGCTTCATGATTTTCCGGAGCGAAGCGTGAAGGAGATCGTTCAGGCCAGTTTCCGGCTGATGAAGGGACAAAAAATCCGTCTGCTTGTTCTGATGTGCAGCTTCCTTCCTCTGGCTCTTGTGTGCGCCCTCACCTTCTTTGTTCCCTTCCTGTGGCTTGCCCCCTACTACAGGGCGGCGATGGCCGCCTTTTATCAGGATGTCATAGAGAAAAACGCGGATTGAGTTTCGTACTGTTTTTTTAATAAGGAGGAAATCCCATGGACAGCAATTTGCAAAAGAGAAACGAAGTACTCGCACAGACGGTGATCAAAGGACTGCAGTCGCGCAACATCACCGGGTATTACGCCGCAGATCAGAACGAGGCCTGTCGACTTGCCCTCAGCCTGATTCCGAAAGAGCAGAGCATTGCAATGGGCGGTTGTATGAGTGCCAAAGAGATCGGTCTTTTGTCCGCCCTGAACGAAGGGGGGTATCATTTTATTGACAGAAGCCAAATGGATCCCCGCGAGGCGCTTCTAGCTTCTTTCTCGGCAGACATTTTTTTATCCAGCGTCAATGCCATGACCGATGACGGCATCCTCGTCAACATCGACGGCAATGCCAATCGTGTCGCCTGCATTGCGCAGGGTCCGCAGAAGGTCATTTTTATTGTGGGAATCCAGAAGGTCTGTTCCGACCTGGACAGTGCCATGAAACGCGCCAGGAATGTCGCCGCCCCCGCCAATGCACAACGTTTTCCGCTTAAAACGCCCTGCAAATTGACGGGCAAATGTTCGGATTGCAAATCCCCCGACACCATCTGCTGCGAGTTCCTGATTACCCGTTATTCGAAGCACCCGGGACGGATGCATCTGATTCTGGTCAATGAAGAATTAGGATTTTAGAGAGAAATTGAGATTATTAGAGAAAAATCGGGATTTAGAGAGAACTCTCCAATCTGTAGGCAGTCGGAGAAAAGTGTCTACAGATTGGAGAGTCTTTACAGCTTTTGGCGTGTCTTCGGATTTTGAAGTGTCTAAAGATTTTAGCTCCTCAGTTCCTTTTCTGCCAGGATCTCATCGATATCCACAAAAGCGTTTTCCAGTCGTTCTACGTGGTAAATCTCATACAGGTCATAGATCAGCTGTGTGATGCCCGCTTCATCCCACTTCCGCAGGACTTCATCCGCCCCCTGATTTTTATAATCTGCATATCTTTCCAATAAATAGATAAAAAATTCGGCTTCTTTGCACAAGGCTCAATCCTCCCTGATATATCTGGAATTCCGCGGATCTCCTGTGATCATCT
>JABZIZ010000037.1 GCA_015258065.1 Lachnospiraceae bacterium
TTGAAACCGCCGTGTACCGAACGGTACGCACGGTGGTGTGAGAGGACGGGGGTTAATCACCCCCTCCTACTCGATTAGAGAGAATGTTCGGAGGGAAGGTGAAATTCGGCTGGAAAGTCTTTTTGCCGTAAAGTCTTTTTGCCGGAGAGTCTCTTTCAAATGGAACGTTTTTTCGGAGGGAAAAGGAGCAAAATTGATTATCCGCAGCAAAAGAGTCTGGTTGAACGGGCAGTTCATACCGGCACAAATTGAGTGGAGACAGGGGAAGATCGTAAGGGTTTCTTCCTATAACAAGGAGGCCTGTGACAGAGATTACGGTCTTCTTAGAATCATCCCCGGGATGATCGATCTGCATACACACGGGGCTTACGGCTTTGATACCAACGATGCCGAAGAAGAGGGTCTGAAGAACTGGGCAAGGAGAATTCCGGAGGACGGTTGCACCGCCTTTCTGGCAACGACGGTGACGCAGATGCCTAGGGTGTTGGAAAAAGCAGTGGCCAATGTGGCACAGGTGATGGAGCAGAATCCCGCCGGAGCGGAAATTCTGGGGATTCATCTGGAAGGGCCCTTTATTGATCGAAAGTACAAGGGGGCACAGCCGCCGGAGGCAATTGCGCTTCCAAGCGTGACGCAGTTTGAGAAATATCAGGAGGCGGCGAAGGGAAGAATCCGCTATGTCACGCTGGCACCCGAACATGACGATCAACACGCCCTGATCCGCTACCTTGCAGAGCATCGGGTCGTCGCATCCCTGGGACATTCCGGTGCAGATTTTCAGGAGGCGAAGCGGGCATTTGAAGATGGAGCAAAAACGATGACGCACATCTTTAACGGAATGTCCGGTGTTCACCACAGGACACCGGGGCTGGGGGCCTGCGCGCTTGCTCTGCCGCAGGTGTATGGAGAGATCATCTGTGACGGACTTCACGTCGTGCCGGAGATGTTGCATCTTTTTTTTGCATCCAAAGACAGGAACCACGGCGTGATGGTGACGGATTCTCTTCGCTTCAAACACTTTGATGAACAGCTTTATCGGAAGCATCTTTTCGAAAGAGGCAAAACGAAGGAGGAAGTCGAGAAGATTTGCACCGCCAAATTTTCACTGGGAGGACATGCCGTAGAGGTGAGAAGGAGGAGAGAAGAAGGGCATCAGGATCAGGCACTTGCTTACTTGGCCGGAACAGACACGATTGCCGGGAGCATTCTCTCCATGAATCAGGGACTGCGCATCTTAATTGAGGAGGCTAAGGTGCCGGTAGAGAAAGCGATTGCCGCCGCGACCTGCAACCCGGCAAGGTGTCTGGGCGTGGAGGACCGAAAGGGTTTCATCCGGAGGGGGATGGATGCGGACCTGGTGGTGCTCAAAGAAGATTATGAGGTGGAAGAGACTTTTTGCAGAGGAAGGGCCTGCCTGCATCCATAGGGAAGTCGTGACTGTAAGGATGTTGTACTCGCAAGGATGTTGCACTCATTTCGTAAGGGTATTGCCTCCGGAGGGAGGAGGCGCAGCCGCCCTCTTCTCCTGAAAAACAACAATTTTCGAAATCTTCACAATTCCATCGATTTCGCCGGTTGACAATCGGAAACCTTCGTAGTAAATTATGTAGGTAGAAAGTGTTAGCACTCATTGAGGTTGAGTGCTAACACCGAAAAAAGGATTGCAGGAGCGAGTGAGGCCGGCATGGAACTGACAGAACGCAAACAGAAAATTCTAAATGCCATTGTCAGAAACTATCTGGAATCGGGAGAACCGGTTGGGAGCAGAACCATCTCCAGATATACGGATCTCAATCTGAGCTCGGCGACCATCCGCAATGAAATGGCGGATTTGGAGGAGATGGGATTGATTTTACAACCCCATACCTCGGCAGGTCGTATCCCTTCCGACCGCGGGTACCGGGTTTATGTTGACCAGATGCTTGCACGCAAGGAGGCGGAGGTCGAGCAGATGAGGGAGATGCTGCTGGACAAGGAGGAGAAGCTCGAGGATCTGCTGAAACAGGTAGCCAGAAGGCTGGCTGCGGATACCAATTATGCAACTATGATCTCCGCACCTCTTACCCAGGGGAACAAGATTAAATTTCTTCAGGTCTCCAGGATGGATGAGGGGCAGCTGCTCATTACAACGGTAATGGAGGGAAACCTCATTAAGAATACCGTGATGGATGTGCAGGAGCAGGTAAGTGACCAGGAAGTATTGAAGTTAAATATGCTGATCAATACCAGACTCTGCGGTCTGGAGGCGGGAAGCATCAGCCTTGGACTGATCACGGCGATGAAGCAGGAGGCGGGGGAGCAGGGACAAATTGTTTCCCGTGTGATTGACGCCATTGCGGAAACGATCCGGGAAGACGAAGATCTGGAGATTTATACCAGCGGGACGAATAATATCTTTCGGTATCCGGAGCTTTCCGATAGGGGCAAGGCAAGTGAATTCATTGATGCCTTTGAGAACAAGGAAGACTTGCAAAGCCTTGTGGAAGAAACGCTTTCCACTTCAGAGGACCCTGACAAGAAGAATGCAATCCAGGTATATATCGGTTCCGAGACCAAGGTGCAGACGATGCGGGACTGCGCCGTCGTTACCGCCACCTATGATTTCGGAGGCGGGATGAGAGGAACGGTTGGCATCATCGGACCGAAGCGAATGGACTATGATAAGGTAGTTTCCGCACTGAAAACAATCAAGTCGCAGTTAGACGGGCTGCGGAGTGAGAAGTGATAGACGACGGAGAAAGGAATGGTTGATCGTGGACGATAAGGAAAGAGCGCTGGAGGATGTCCTCGAGGAATTGGAGGAAGAATCCGGTGAAAGAATGGAGCAGGCAGGAGAAATTCCCGTAAGCGGTGAAGAAGATACGGAATCTGCGGAGGATACCAACCGGAAGGAGTCCGGCTATGGGGAAGAGCAGGGAGTAGAAAACGAAGGGGTCTCCTTTGAGGAGGAAGATCTTTCGGATTCGCAGACTGCGGAGGAGAGTCAGACCTCTTCGGGAAAAGAAGGATTTTTTTCCAGGAAAAAGGATAAAAAGAATCCGTTGCAAGAAAAGGTAGAAGCCTTAAATGATAAGGTGATGCGCCAGATGGCGGAGTTTGATAATTTCCGCAAGCGTTCCGAAAAGGAAAAGTCGCAGATGTTCGATATGGGCGCATCCAGTGTCCTGACCAAAATTCTGCCGGTGATTGATAATTTTGAGAGAGGCTTCGGCATGTTGCAGGAAGAGGACAAAGAGGATGCTTTTACCGATGGGATGATCAAGGTTTATAAACAGCTGATGACCGAACTGGAGAGCATCGGGGTGAAGCCGATTGAGGCGTTAGGAAAAGAATTTGATCCGAATCTGCACAATGCAGTCATGCAAGTGGACACGAAAGAAGTCGAGTCCGGTCATGTCGCGCAGGAGTTGCAGAAGGGGTATTTGTACAAGGACACGGTACTGCGTCACAGCATGGTAGCCGTGCAGCAATAAAAAGTGTCAATCTTTTGACATCAATCAGAAAAATTTGAAATCTACAATAGAACCGTTCGCAAGAGCGGATCTGTGGATAATAGATTTGCCAATGGACATGGAGGAAAAGAATATGAGTAAGATTATCGGTATCGATCTGGGTACAACAAATAGCTGTGTGGCGGTCATGGAAGGTGGTCAGCCGACTGTCATTACCAATGCGGAAGGCAGCAGGACGACTCCGTCCATCGTTGCTTTTACGAAGGATGGAGAGCGGCTGGTCGGGGAACCGGCAAAGCGTCAGGCAGTCACCAATGCCGACAGAACCATCTCTTCGATTAAGAGGGATATGGGAACGGATCACGGACGCACCATTGACGGCAAGAAATATTCACCGCAGCAGATCTCTGCCATGATTCTGTCCAAGTTGAAGTCGGATGCGGAGCAGTATCTGGGAGAAAAAGTAACGGAAGCGGTCATCACGGTTCCTGCTTATTTCAATGATGCACAGCGTCAGGCAACGAAGGATGCAGGAAAGATTGCAGGCCTCGATGTGAAGCGTATCATTAACGAGCCTACGGCAGCAGCGCTTGCTTACGGTCTGGACAATGAAAAAGAGCAGAAGATCATGGTGTATGACCTCGGTGGAGGTACCTTCGATGTTTCCATTATCGAAATCGGTGACGGCGTCATCGAAGTTCTGGCGACCAACGGAGACACCCACCTGGGCGGCGACGACTTCGACCAGAGAATCATGAACTGGATGGTCGATGAATTTAAGAAGAAGGAAGGCGTGGATCTTTCCAAGGATACCATGGCAATGCAGCGTCTGAAGGAAGCGGCGGAGAAGGCCAAGAAGGAACTGTCCGCTTCTACAACGACCAACATCAACCTTCCGTTCATCACGGCAACGGCAGATGGTCCGAAGCACTTTGATATGGATCTCAGCAGGGCAAAGTTTGAAGAGTTGATCAGTGATCTGGTAGAAAAGACGGCAATCCCGGTGCAGAACGCGATGAAGGATGCGGGGCTTTCCAATTCCGATATCGGCAAGGTACTGCTGGTCGGCGGTTCCACCCGTGTTCCCTGTGTAGTGGAAAAGGTGAAGCAGCTGATGGGGCAGGAGCCCAGCAAGAATCTGAATCCGGATGAGTGTGTGGCCATCGGTGCTTCCATTCAGGGCGGTAAATTAGCCGGAGATGCCGGTGCGGGAGACATCCTGCTTCTGGATGTAACGCCGCTGTCTCTGTCGATTGAAACCATGGGCGGAGTCGCAACCAGACTGATTGAGAGGAACACGACGATTCCGACCAAGAAGAGCCAGATATTCTCTACGGCGGCAGACAATCAGACGGCAGTGGACATCAACGTTCTGCAAGGAGAGAGACAGTTTGCCAAGGATAATAAGTCTCTTGGCCAGTTCCGTTTGGACGGGATCCCGCCGGCAATGAGAGGGGTACCGCAGATTGAAGTGACCTTTGATATCGATGCCAACGGCATTGTCAATGTATCTGCCAAGGATCTGGGAACCGGCAAGGAGCAGCATATCACGATCACGGCAGGAAGCAACATGTCGGACTCCGATATTGATAAGGCCATTAAGGAAGCGCAGGAGTACGAGGCACAAGATAAGAAGCGCAAAGAGGGGATCGATGCCAGAAATGAAGCGGATTCCTTCGTATTCCAGACCGAAAAGGCACTTGGTGAGGTAGGAGACAAGATCGATGCGGCACAGAAGCAGACGGTCGAGGACGATCTGAAAGCGATGAAGGAGCTGCTGGAGCAGACGAAGGACAAGGAACTGTCCGATTCCGAAATCGACGATTTGAAGTCCAAGAAGGAAAAGTTGATGAACGATGCGCAGGCGTTGTTTGCCAAGGTCTATGAACAGGCACAGGGAGCAGCGGGCGCTTCTACAGCCGGGCAGCAGAGCCAGGATGCAGGCAATGCTTCGACAAACGGTGCAAACGGCAATGACGATGTAGTAGACGGAGATTATAGAGAAGTATAAAGAGATTGTGTGTAACCTCCCGTTTCGGGTTTTGAAACGGGAGGTTAGAAAGGTCAAAGCGCCAATATGGCAGATCAGAAACGAGATTATTATGAGGTGCTCGGGGTTGGTAAGAGTGCCACAGATGATGAAATCAAAAAAGCGTACCGGGTTCTTGCAAAAAAATATCATCCGGACATGAATCCGGGAGATGCTTCTGCAGCCGATAAATTCAAAGAGGCTTCGGAAGCTTATGCAGTCTTAAGCGATCCGGAAAAGCGCAGACAGTATGATCAGTTCGGCCATGCCGCATTCGAAAACGGCGGCGGAGGATATGGTGGTGGCTTTGACTTCAGCGGCACGGATTTTTCGGATATTTTCGGCGATATTTTTGGAGATTTCTTCGGAGGCGGTCGCGCGAGAAGCGGTCGCGGAGGGCAGGCGAGGGGAGCCAATCTCCGCACCAGTGTCCGGATTACCTTCATGGAGTCGATTACTGGCTGTGAG
>JABZIZ010000038.1 GCA_015258065.1 Lachnospiraceae bacterium
CATAAGAGCAGGGTTACGCAATAGAAGCTGACGTAAAATTAGGAAATGGCAAAAGAGAGATCGTGGCAGCAAAAGAGGAAGTGACTGAAGGGACGCAATGGCAGACAAGAAGAAAATCAAGGTCATGGTGGTGGAGGATATTCGACTTCTGCGAGAGGACTTTGCGGAAATCATTGAAGAAGCGGACGATATGGAGCTGATTGGAACGGCAGGCAGTGCGGGAGACATCTGCAAGCAGATTCAGGAGAAGGGCATCCTTCCGGACGTCATCCTGATGGACATTGAAATGGAGACGCTGACGGCGGGAATCCAGGCAGCCAGAGATATTTACACCGAACATCCGGAGATTCGAATCGTCTTCATGACAGCACATGAAGCGGATGAAATGATCAATGCCGGGATGGAAACCGGTGCGGTTGATTATGTCATCAAGGGGTGTGAGGACGAGGTCCTCTTAGAGCATATCCGCAAGGCCTACGCAGGCACTTCCGTCCTGGACAGTCATATCCAGCAGTCGATCATGCGGGAGTTTACAAGGCTGAGGAGGAGCGAGCAGTCTCTGGTCTTTATGATCAACAATGTGACCCAGTTAACCCCCAGCGAGCGGGAGATCGTGGCGCTGCTGCTGGAAGGAAAAAAAGTGAAGGAGATCGCGCAGCTGCGCGGTGTGGAGCTCGTAACGGTCAAGACCCAGATGAGGAGCCTGTTAACGAAGTTCGGCTGCCACAGAAGCAGAGAAATCGTCGATCTCTTACGAACCTTGAGCCTGGATGGTTTTTTTAAAAAAGAATCGTAGGTCTCTTACTGACCTTGCGTTTGGAGGGGAAAAAGAATCGTAAGTCTCTTACGAACCTTGAAATTGGGTGAGCTTTTTAAAAAGAATCGTAGATAGAGAGGGAGGATGAGATGGCGCAGGAGTATTTTCATATAACGGAGGCGGAGTTGGGACAGGGAGCAAAGATACCGATTTTAAAACTGGGAGATTCGGGCGAAGTCTTCTATGAGCTGGCGCTGGAGATGGTGGAAGAGATTGAAAAAAACAATCGGGCGGGGAAGAAGACCGTTCTGATCTGCCCGGTGGGTCCCGTGGGGCAGTATCCGATTTTTGTCAGGCTGGTCAATGAGCGCAGAATCAGCCTGCATGACTGCACGTTCATCAATATGGACGAATACCTGAACGAGGACGGAAGTTACATTGATATCACGGACAGCCTGTCTTTCCGGGGATTCATGGACAGAGAGGTCTACTCAAAGATTGACGAAGAACTGGTTATGCCAAAGGAACAACGGGTTTTTCCCGATCCGAAGGACAGGGAGAGGGTGCACAAGTTGATTCAGGAACTCGGCGGCGTGGATATCTGCTTCGGCGGCATCGGCATCAACGGGCATCTGGCCTTTAACGAGGCACAGGATGATCTGTCTGCCGAAGAGTTCGCTGCTCTCCCGACGAGAGTCCTCACCATCAGCAGAGAGACGCGTGCGGTAAACGCCATTGGAGACCGAAACGGCGCCATCGATGCCATGCCAAAAAAGGCAATTACCATCGGATTTCAGGATATCCTGGCGGCGAGGAAGATCCGACTGGGGGTCTTCCGGGACTGGCACCGCTCCGTCATCCGACAGGCAGCCTACGGGGAAATCAGCGGTCACTTCCCCGTTACCCTGATCCAGAACCATCCGGATGCTCTTATTATCACCAATCGGAACGCGGCGCAGCAGCCGTTTTGATCCTGTAAGATAAGGGGCATGCAGCTGTTTTGATATCGTGAAATAGGGATATGTAGATGCAGGGGATTGAAGGGCAGGAAGGATAATTTCTGTTTCAGAGAAAACGGAACGCCTGACATTTCGCCGAAAAGAAGGCTAGGGGGAGAAGAAGTCATGAAAAAGATGCTGGTCGATCACGTTCGTATCTATACCGATGGAAGATTTCAGGAAGGAAGGGTGCTGGTATCGGATGGGAAATTCCAAAAGATTTTGGGATCTTCTTCGGAAGCGGAGACGCAGGAGGAAGACCATGAGGTTCTGGACGGAAAAGGAATGCGCATGGTGCCCGGGTTCATCGATATCCATACGCACGGCGCCGTCGGGGTGGATGTGAATGCAGCGGAAAAAGAGGATTTGCGGAAGGTGGCTGCCTTCTTTGCCACCCAGGGGGTAACGGCCTGGAATGCCAGCATTGTGACAGACAGTGAGGAAAATACGCTGCGCTGCCTGAAAACGATTCGGGATGTCAGCAGGGAGGAAGTTTGCGGCGCCAGACTCTTAGGCTCTCACCTGGAAGGTCCTTTTTTGTCCAAGGAATATAAGGGCTCCATGCCGGAGCATCTGCTAAGAGAGGGAGATGAGGCTCTCCTTGCCCGTTATCGGGAGGCGGCACAGGAGAGCCTGCGGTATCTCACCCTGGCACCGGAGGTGGCGGGTGTCCTGCCTCTGCTCAAAAAGATCGCCCCGGAAATTCCCGTTGCCCTCGGCCATTCCGGCGCCGATTATGAAACCAGTATGGAAGCCTTCGCCCTCGGGGCAAGGGCGGTGACGCATATGTTTAACGGCATGATCCTCTTTCACCAGCACCGTCCCTCCCTCATGGGAGCGGCGCTTGCAAGCGACTGCTTCTGCGAAGCCATCTGTGACGGAAGACATCTCCATCCGGGAACGGTAAGAATGCTGATCAAGTGCAAGACACCGGAGAAGGTGGTTGCCATCACGGACAGCATCATGGCAGCAGGCCTGCCGGATGGCGCTTACAAGCTGGGGGTTAACGATGTCGTCGTCGAAAACGGGGATGCCAAACTGAAGTCGAACGGCGTACGGGCCGGCAGCACCCTGACGCTTGCACAGGCGCTCCGCAACCTCGTGCGCTTCACGCAGAAGCCCCCGGAATCCCTCCTTCCGCTGCTCACCAAAAACCCCGCCACCGTTCTCGGCATCCAGGATCAGAAGGGCGAGATCAGAGAGGGGATGGATGCGGACTTCGTCCTGTTAGACGAGGATCTGCAGGTACAGGTTACTGTTGTGGAAGGAAGGGTGGTTTATCAGAAATAGACCATGCCGTGGAAGGAAGAGCAATGAACAAACAGGTCGCCTTCCTACCCTGTTGTGCTACCAGGATGCAACAGGGCTTTTTGCCGATATTTTCGCGGGGAAGTGCCGGTTTCCTTGTGGAATAAAGTGATGAAATAATTATAATCCGGATAGCCGCATTGGTAGGCGACTTCGGAAATAGGCATCTCAGGATTCTCGGAAAGAAGCTCCCTTGCCTTTTTCAGGCGCATGAACTGAATCTGTTTGGCGAGTCCTCTGCCATAGTTTTGGTTACAAATCTCATAAAGTCTTGTTCGACCGATATGAAAATGAGAAGCAACCTTTGATGAGGTGAGATTTTCGGTAAAATTCTCCTGCAAATAGGAGTCTAAACTGACAGGAAGCTTGTCCTGATGGAGGCAGACCATTCGCTCCATACACAGGTAAGTTCCGACGGCAGAAAAATATATTCTTTTGAGGTCAGCGGTCTTTCCCAGCAGGCCTTTTTCAGAGCGGTATAATCCACTTGTAAATTTCTGGTATAGTCTCGTATTTTTTCCCAACCATCTTCTCGATTGTCATAACTGAATAAATGCCCGAGCAGCAAATATCCGGCAACCAAATTACCAATCACAAGAGGGGTAATGCTTTCCGTCATGCCGGCATAACATCGATAGGTGTAGGTGGTGTGATTTCTGGCGGCATAGGAACAGGAGCGCGCATCACATTCCCTGCATCCCTCGTACCCCTTCGGGGT
>JABZIZ010000039.1 GCA_015258065.1 Lachnospiraceae bacterium
TATTGTAAGATGGCTCGCGGAGAAATGGTCCGTTTTATGGCGGAAAATCGGATCGAGAAGCCGGAGGGAATCAAGCAGTTTTCCGTCATGAGATACCGCTTCTCCGAGGCACTATCCTCCGAAAAGGAATATATCTTTGTGAGGAAAAAGGAGTAAGGATATCGTTTTATAGGATAGCTCTGTGGCGAGTGGTAAAGCTACCGTGCGGCTTTATGATCTGCCTCTTCATCTGCTGTTTACAATCGCCAATTAAATAATGTATACTAATATTTACATTAAGTGACATATTGTTCATATTAACAAATCTTAATTGGAGAACATTGGATGAAGAAAGCGGCATATAACATCCTTCCGGGAACGGAAGAAATACTAAAAACCATGGGTGAGCAGATTAAGCTCGCAAGACTCAGACGAAGCCTGTCTTCGGAGCTGACCGCAGAACGTGCAGGAATCAGCCGGGCATCTTTGTGGAAGGTGGAAAAAGGCGACCCATCCGTAGCGATGGGAATCTATGCGGCAGTTTTGCATGCTCTAAACAATCTTGATCAAGACCTTCTACTGCTTGCAAAGGATGATGCACTTGGCAGGCAACTGCAGGACTTGAATCTGATTACAAGAAAGCGTGCGCCCAGGAGGAATCAATAGTGGTATCTAAAGAAAAGACAATTTTCGTCTACGATGACTTTAGCATGCAGAATCCGATCTTGATAGGAATCCTCTATGTGAATAGCTTAAAGGGCGGGGAATCTTATTCCTTTGAATATGACAGAGAGTGGCTCAAAAAGACCTCGCTAAAAATCACATTGGATCCTGAACTTATGCCGTATTCCGGAAGACAATATCCCTTCGGCAAAACAATCTTTGGACTGTTTTCAGATTCTTCTCCCGACCGTTGGGGGCGGGTTCTTATGAATAAACGCGAAAGAATTTTGGCAGAAAAGGAAGGGCGAAAACCGGCTAAACTCTACGACAGTGATTATCTGCTGGGGGTATATGATGAAACGAGGCTGGGAGGAATTCGATTTAAAACAGAGCCCAATGGGGCCTTCCTTTCAGATGATAAAGAAACAGCTGCGCCGCCTTGGGCAAGTCTTCGGGCTTTAGAGGAAGCTTCCAGAAATTTTGAAAATGAGGATACTGCTTTATCTGAAAAATGGTTAAACCAATTAATAAGACCCGGCTCATCTCTTGGCGGTGCCAGACCAAAAGCTACTGTGATGGATCCGAAAGAACAGCTTTGGATTGCAAAATTCCCTTCCAGGAATGATGAAAATGATAGCGGAGCATGGGAAATGGTAACGCATGATTTGGCAAGGATCTGCGGCCTACACGTTCCGGAGGCAAAACTTGAAAAATTTTCCAAACTCGGAAGCACCTATCTGGTGAAACGCTTTGATCGTATTTTAAACAAGCGGGTACACTTTGCTTCTGCCATGACGTTACTTGGAAAAACAGATGGAGCTTCTGTGGCAGAAGGGACAAGTTATCTGGATATAGCGGCTTTTATAAAATCCTATGGAGCACAACCCAAACGGGATTTGATTGAGCTTTGGAAACGTATTGTTTTTAATATGGCAGTTAGCAACACGGATGACCATTTGCGAAACCATGCTTTCATTTTCACGGAAAATGGCTGGAGACTTTCACCTCTTTACGATGTAAATCCCGTGCCTTATGGGGATGAACTATCTTTAAATGTGGACGAAGCAGATAATAGTATCAACATTGATCTTGCCATAGAGACTGCTGTACGATTCGGGCTCTCCAGGACTGACGCTACGAATGATGCAAAAGATATTTTGGTGATTGTTAGAGAAAACTGGGAGAAACTGGCTACAGCATACGGATTATCCCGTCGACTTATAGAAGAAATGCGTCCTGCCTTTCGTGCTTGCTATGGATAAATGAATGCCGATCGGTACGGTACATGGCTCCAACCGTTTTCGAGACGGAGATGCTCCACTATGTGCAGG
Source organism: Lachnospiraceae bacterium (assembly GCA_015258065.1). Lineage (GTDB taxonomy): Bacteria > Bacillota > Clostridia > Lachnospirales > Lachnospiraceae > Butyrivibrio. Next base: position 1,974 of record JABZIZ010000039.1, read on the forward strand.
AACACCTTCGGATTCTTTCCGGTTTCTACGGGATTCTGAAGCCGATGGACGGGGTGACACCTTACCGCCTGGAGATGCAGGCGAAGCTCGAACTTTGTGGCACGAACAATCTCTATGACTATTGGGGAG
>JABZIZ010000003.1 GCA_015258065.1 Lachnospiraceae bacterium
CCCCGACACTCAAACGACAGGCGCCACACATACCGGTACCATCCACCATGATCGGATTCATACTTACAATGGTATGGATGCCGAGATCTTGCGTCAATTTACAGACGAATTTCATCATAATCATCGGCCCGATTGCCACGCAGTGGTTATATTCATGCCCCTCCTGTTTCACAAGATCTTCCAGACATTTCGTCACCATTCCGCTTCTTCCATACGAACCATCATCGGTCGTTACATAAAGATTAGAAACAGAGCCGATTTCCTTCTCCAAAATTACAAAATCTTTGTTTTTGGCGCCCAGAATGCAATCCGCTGTGATTCCATGCTCCTTCAGCCATTTCAACTGTGGATAAACAGGCGCTGTCCCCACACCTCCAGCGATAAAAACAATCTTTTTCTTTTGCAGTTCTTCTGGCGACATTTCCGTTAAGTCCGAAGGCTTTCCAAGAGGGCCTACCACATCGGCAAACGCATCTCCCGTTTTTTTCTGCGCCATCTTATAGGATTCCGCACCAACAATCTGGAAAACGATCTGGATCGTCCCTTCTTTACGATCATAGTCACAGATCGTCAAAGGAATCCTCTCTCCATCTTCTTCACAACGTGCAATCACAAACTGACCGGGGAGACATGCCTGTGCTACACGTGGAGCACGGACAATCATTTCAAAAATATTCGGTGCCAGTTCCCTGTCTTTCAGAATTTGAAACATCGTTTCATCAACCTCCTCATTCCTCTCATGCTATTTTAATTGCACCAGTACGATTTTTCCTGTGGAATCATAACCCAAACGATAGCAGGTTCCATCATTTACATTGACAGAAAATTCCAAACCGCTTTTCTCAGTATGTCCATCATCATACACATGGTACTCTACTATTCTATAATACTCATCTGAATCCTGTACAGTAAAATTCCCATCCACTTCATAGGTGAAGAAACCTTCCTCATCTGCCTTCTTTCCTCCTGCATCTAAAAGGACCTCGTTGCGGATCAACGCATTGATTAGGGCAGATACGGCCTGCTCTTTGCTTACCTGCGGTTTCAAAACAAGTTTATACCGTTTCGTAATGACCTCGCTCTGCTTGCCCTTGTCATCTACGGCAAAAAAACGAAAAACAGAATCGCCATAAGGCATTTCCACCGGTGTTGTATATATTTTCGATTTCACGGAAGGTCTCGTTCCGTCTGACGTATAATAAATGATACAACCCGCCTGCGCAATTGCCACAATCTTTGTGGGTTCAGAATAAATGCCGGATTCTTCCAGGATCTGGGGTGGCGGCACATCTTGCAAATGCAGCTGGAAACCAGCTTCAGATACTTTACTCTTTGCGCCCTTCGCAGAAATTGCAATCGCACGCAATAAAATATCTCCGCTTTTGCTAAGTGAGATCGGCTCCTGGTATTGGTTGCTGTGTGCGCTTGGTTTACTGCCGTCCAGTGTGTAATAAATGACATCTCCGGGTCCTGCGTGTATGGTCACCTTCTGTGCCTCGGAAAAAGTCCCACCCGCAGGAACAATAACGGGCTTCTGAACCAAATCGTTGCTGTACTCTTTCACCACTTCGGTATCCGGACAACGATCCAGAAGGTTCTGAAGAGAATCGAAATCTTCTCTCTTCCGGTAAATATCTGCTGTCATTCGATAGGCTTCTGCGGTTTCTGCTTCAGAAAATCTCGCCGAATTGATGATCTTGTCAAGCGTTACAAGGGCACCCGTATCATCAGATGCCTCCCTCTGATCGCTTGCAAGAGTTAAAATCACCGTGGCATTGGTCGGTTCTTTCTCCATCGTTTTCTTAAGGAGCGCAATGGATTCCTTCAACCTGCCCTCCGTGCGAAGTGTTTCCGCTCTTTTCAAGTCCCTTTCTGAAGAGGTTTTCTCAAACCAGACGGTAAATATGATCAATACCAAGACGACAGCGCTCATCAGCAGACGAAGCGGGTGCTCTTTTATTTGCAAGCGTAGGGAACCCTTTTTCCGGATACGCTCTTCTTCCTTCCCGCTGATATGTTTGCCGACTCCACGAAGAGAACGATGAATCTCATTCTCGATTTCCGGTTCAAACTCCGGAACCATGTGAACCTCTCTACCGCAGGCATCACAATACATGTGTCCTTCCGGAATATCAGCCCCGCAGTTTGTACATTTCAAGCCCGTTTCCTCATCCAACTGATCCCGCAATTATTCACCAGCATGGCAATGGTCATCGGCCCCACCCCTCCCGGCACAGGAGTAATTGCGGAGGCTATCCCTTCCACAGACGCAAAATCGACATCCCCACAGAGTTTCCCATCTGCCATCCGATGCATGCCGACATCAATCACAGTGGCACCCTTTTTAATATAATCCGCTGTGATTTTCTTAGGCTTTCCCATCGCCACAATCAAAATATCTGCCTGTTTGCATAGATCCTCCAGATTTTTTGTGTGCGAGTGGGCAATCGTCACGGTCGCATTTTCTCTCAGCATTAAGACAGCCATCGGTTTGCCAACAATATGGCTGCGCCCCACGATCACACAATGCTGCCCATCAATTGTAACCTTCGATCGCCTTAAAAGCTCCAGAATACCGGCTGGTGTACAAGGGATAAATCCTTCTTCTCCTGTCAAAAGCCGACCTGCATTCAAAGGATGAAAACCATCCACATCCTTTTCCGGCGCAATCGCTCTCGTCATTCTCTGCGCGTCCATATGGGGCGGCAGGGGAAGCTGGAGTAAAATCCCGTCAATCTCCGGATCCTTATTCAAGCGCTCAATCAAGGTTAACACCTCTTCTTGCGATGCGGTTGCCGGAAAAGAGAAAATCTTGGATATCATACCGACTGTCTCACATGCTTTTTTCTTATTTCTCACATAGATCTGCGAGGCGGGATCTTCTCCTACTAAAACGACTGCCAGTGCGGGTCCGCGTCCGTAAATCTCCCCCAAATCCTGGATTTTTTTCTTCCACTCTTCCTTGATCTGCCCGGCGATTTCTATGCCGTCTATCTTTCGTGTTTCCATCCTGTCCTCCTGCTTCGATCTCCGTTTAGGAAGCCGACTCCTTCGCCGGACCATTTAACAGATAATCTTCAAACTGGTCCATTGTCATCAGAATTTTCCTTGGTTTGGTTCCCTCTTCTTCCCCGACCACACCCGCTTCACAAAGTTGATCCATGATTCTAGCGGCTCGATTAAAGCCGATTTTAAAAATACGCTGTAAGTTTCCGATGGACGCTTTTTCCTTTCCGATAATAAAACGTCCTGCATCTTCAAAATATTCATCGCGGTCAGGTGCTTCTTCATTTGTTTCCATGCCTGCTGTCCCGATTCCCGCAATACCTTCCATGGTGGCAATGGCCTCCTGCACATCCTCCTGATAAGAGTTTGTCTCCTGTTTCTTCAGAAAATCGGTGATATCCTGTATCTCTTTATCCGAAACAAAGGCCCCCTGTACGCGAATGGGTTTGGAATAGCTCTGTGGAAAGAAGAGCATATCGCCCTTTCCCAATAACTTCTCCGCCCCATTCATATCCAGAATGGTTCGGGAATCCGTACCGGAAGAAACGGCAAAGGCAATGCGGCTCGGCATATTAGCCTTGATCAGCCCTGTAATCACATCCACAGAAGGACGTTGTGTCGCAATAATCAAATGAATCCCTGCCGCTCTTGCCAGCTGTGCCAGGCGACAAATCGCGGTTTCCACCTCATTTTTTGAAACCATCATCAAATCTGCTAACTCATCCACAATCAGTACAATCTGCGGTAGTTTTTCATATCCCTCTTCCCCTTGGTGCAATTCGACAAACTTGTTATAACCACTTAAATCCCTAACCTCTGCATCTGCAAATTTTTTGTACCTTCTGGTCATTTCCGCAACCGCCCAGCCCAACGCAGCAGCTGCCTTTTTAGGATCGGTCACAACCGGAATCAATAGGTGTGGAATCGAATTATAGACGTTCAATTCCACTACCTTTGGATCAATCATAATCAATTTTACATCCTCGGGTCTCGACTTATAGAGGAGACTGAGAATCATCGTATTAATGCAGACGGACTTGCCGCTCCCCGTAGAGCCTGCAATCAGCAAATGGGGCATCTTGGCAAGATCGGTCACGATGGTTTCACCTGCAATATCCTTCCCTACGGCAAAAGTCAGTGCCGCAGTGGAAGTCTGATAAGCTTGTGACTCCAAAAGTTCCCGCAGTGTGACGGTAATGTTTTCTTTGTTGGGCACCTCGATCCCTACTGCCACCTTACCGGGAATCGGCGCTTCGATCCGAATATCCGTTGCAGCCAGATTCAACTTAATATCATCGGAGAGATTCAGGATTTTGGATACTTTCACCCCGATTTCCGGCTGTAACTCATACCTGGTGACCGTCGGTCCCTGTGAGACATCGGTCACCTTCGCATTCACGCCGAATGTATGAAGGATCTTTTCCAGCCGCTGTGCCGTTTCTTTTAAGTGGATCCTGGAGTCTCCTCCTCTGTTCCGATTCGGTGCTTTTAACAATGTGATAGGCGGGAAAATATATTCTCCCCTGTTTTGATCCGTCGGCTCCAGTGCTGCTTTTGGTTTGGCGAGTGGTTTTCTGTGCTCAACCCGAGGCGACAAACTTTCATGTAAGCTCGAACCTTCCTCCGTAAAGCTACGATCGTTCTCTACGGCCTCCTTTTCTTCCTTTGTCTCCTCTTCCTTTATATCTTCTTCCCTTGCTTTTTTTTCAGTCTGTGGGGAAACAACAGACGCATTGCCTGTTGCGAGTCTGTTATTTTCCCGGTCTTTCTCAAAAGATATAAACGTTGGTGCTTGTTCCTTCTCATCCGGAGAAAAACTTCCATGGATGGTGATTTCATGAATGTCATTGATTTCATCCGCCTGCTGTCTTAGAACCGGAAGAACAGGCTCTGTCAAGCGGTCCGGTTGTTCCGGCTCCTCTTCTGCAGCCTGTTTCAGATCGGTATCAGACGTCATGCCAACGGCATATTTGCGCGCCCGGGGCAGAGACGTCCTCTTTCTGGACGCCCCCTCTTCCCGTTTTTGTCGTTGTTCCCTACGTTCCTTACGATGTGAGAGGTATTCTGCCGTATCAGCCTCTGCCTTCGAATAAACCGCCATCGTTCCCCTGCGCAGGCCTTCGATAAAAGATCTTTCTGTCAAAATCACAATACAAATAATGCCCAGCACGATCACCAAAAGAATGGTCCCCGTATCCGACAGATAGCGATAGAGGAAGGCCCCGATACCTCCCGCAATCGCTCCACCTCCACCTCGAATGGCAGCGGAAGATTCATATCTCTCTGCAAGAGTGGCAAGGGACGCATCGTTCAACCGCCCCATCAGCAAATCGGTAAAGATGCCAAACTGCAAACACAGCACCACACCGGCCACAATTTTCATCACCACAAGATCCGTATTCCTGGAACCGGCATTGGAAATATAAAAGAAGGTGGCAAACGCCAACAAAACAGGGACAATGTAAGCTAAAATACCGAACAGGCCGAACATCACATGGGAAAGAAGATCTCCAACTTTTCCACAAAAACCAAAATTGCACAACAGAAGAAGGATCATCACAAAAAGCAATACAATGCAAATGATCTCGTCTCTGAGTGCATAATTTTCTGAACGATAGGATTGTTGAGACCTGGTAGAAGCTCTCCCCGGCTTCCTTCTTCTTTTTCTCTGATTAGACATATTTCCCCTTAAATCCGAAAGTCATTTCAGTATATCATTTTTGATTTTCTTATGCTATACTTAACGCGCTGTAAACAAGGGTACCAATGAACAGAAACAGGAGAACCACCTATGGAATTTAAACAGGTCGCTGAGACAGGCACATTGAAACAAATCGGCAAACAGCAACAGTCCTCTTTAAGAATCAGAGAAGTTGCAGACCATTGCAAATTATTAAAGACAGATAGTGGATTGAAAGTGGAATGTACCTATACCGGAAGCGGTGCATCTGCCTATATTCAATATGTAGATAATCACCGCGAAGAATTAACCAAGTACCTTATGAATCCGGATATCGCAGATTTTTATGACTGGATGGAGGAAAGTCATCAGACTCCCGAGTCGCTCAAGAAACACGAGAAGGAACTCCTGATTCTTTATGTCAATTTCGACCCAACGACGAAAATCATGGAAACAGGCATTTCAGATGACAGTGTGACGATGAAATTGGGAGCCCCGCTTGTTCGCATCAATCTGACTGATCTGTCGCGCGACGCCTTTAAACTGAAAATCTACAATATGCTTTTGCTTGCGGATGAAATTGCACGCGCCATGGGAAATCAAGAACTTCGACAAATGTCAGATATTCAAATGGTAAAAACTTATCTGGCAGAGATTTACGACAAATACCATGAAGAAGATACGACCCCTGCCTACGATCGCATTCCCTCTTGATTCCGAAATCACATGGATCTTTTGTTTTGTGCGGTAAAAAGGGTTCCGACAATCTGCTTATCAATGATTCGATAGAGATTTTCGGGATCCCTTCCATACGCAATCAGTACATCCACTCCATGTTTTGTGGCATATTCTGCCGCTTCTAATTTCGTAACCATTCCACCCGTTCCACGATTGCTCGCAGTTCCTTCTGCCAGACCGTATATGCCTTCATCTATATGGTCTACTCTGCTGATTAAGTGAGCATCATGGTATTTCTCCGGGTTTTTATCGAACAATCCTTCCTGATCTGTAAGCAAGATCAGTTTCGAGGCTTCACAGAAGACCGCCACAATGGCGGAAAGCATATCATTATCCGAGAAAAGGCGCCTACTGGAGAAAATTTCTTCATGGGAAACCGAATCATTTTCATTGATAATGGGAATCACCCTGCTTTCCAATAGCGCATTCAACGTATTTTTTAGATTTTTTCTCCTGACCGGATGATCGATATCTGTATTATCCAGCAAAATCTGTCCGGTTAGTCTTCCGTACTCTCGAAAAAGTTTGTCATAAAGGTGCATTAACTCACACTGACCAACGGCGGCTGCCGCCTGCTTCATTCTTAACTCGGTAGGCTTTTGCAAGAGTCTCATCTTATTAACTCCCACAGCGATTGCACCGGAAGAAACCAAAACCATCTCATATCCTCTGGCCTCAATCGCCGCCAAGGTGCGACAGATCAGATCAATGGTCCGAATATCGATCTCTCCTTCTGTATTTGTCAGCGTCGATGTGCCAACCTTCACAACGATGCGCTTCTTATTCATCCTGCCTCCTGATGGATACCTGAATGCCTGGGTCTACCTCTGGAACGTGCCATGAATGGACTCAAACTGCTGATTGATAACCTGTACCACCCTCTGATCACCAGACACATTATCCGGATGAAAAATCTTCATCAAATCACGATACCGTTTCTTTAGCGCCGATTCGGAATGTACTCCACAGAACAAAAGCTCCTGATCTGCCTGATCAAATGCTCCTTCCAGATAAGACTTCTCTTTCTCCAGGTGATACCTTTCCCTCTCTAACAAAGACCTGTCTTCATCTAAATGGTCATAAGCTTCGCGCAACATTTGCAGTTTTTGCTCTACCAAGGCTTCTCTTTGATCTAACAACTTACGATCTCGTTCCAACCGTCTTTGATAGCGCTCCTGTTCCAGAAGAAACTGCTTCTTTTCCTTTTGAAGATGTTTGGATTCATCCTGCAGTGCGCTTTCCTGATTCACCAGCCTGCAACTCTCTTTGAAGAGCCAAGTACGAAGCTCTTTCAGGCTGTTTTCACTCAAATTCGGAAGCATTTCCTCCACTTGTTTGAGTGCCTTCTCTTCCATGCCTTATTTTTCTCCGTCCATTTCTTCTCTAAAAGCTACCTCTTTTGCATCATCATCACTCATCATCCCCCGTTGATCGGGTGCAAAACGATCTACCATATCCGGAATCAAATCCAACACCTTGGTAAGCACGTCCTGATTCCTGACATGAACCAGTTTCGTTTGCCCATTTCGAATGATTAGAATCGCATTCGGAGTCATCTTCGCTCCAAATCCACCGGTTCCGGAATTCTTTTTATCTGCACTGCTTGCTCCTGCGCCCACTCCAAGCGTTACATCCACAAGAGGGACCAGAACGGTATCCCCTACCTTGGTTGGCTGACCGACCACCGTTTTGGATGCCAACATCGCATCCATCCCCTTGAAAAGTGAGGATATTACCTCACCGAAATTATTTTGATCCATTTCCTCTCATCTCCTCTAACGATTGATGATCTTCTGAAACCTGCGAACTACCCTGCGCACGTTTCCATCCATCCATAATGCAAGCCCACACCTCAAGATACAAAAGCAGGTAATCCTACCGTGAAGCCGAAAATCACCGGTTAAGATCGGCTCCTCAAAATTAGCAAAAACCTTCACTCCTCGTGGAAGAAACGGAGATAGAATTCCATAAAGAGCCAGAACGCTTGCTGTATCTGCCGGATTGTCCAGGCCAATGGTCAACTCTGCCTTTCCGCTTTTGGGAAGAAGCGACCGGATCACAACCCCCATTTTCCTGAGTGCGAGACGGAAGGCGGAAGCAAAAGCATCACTCTCAAGCAAAGCTTTTACCATAGATATTCTAACATACATACTGTATATTGTATATTGAATGCGTTTAAGCACCTGATATGGTTTCTTTAAGAATTCCCATACCCTTGCAGAAAACACAGAGAAAAATCGAATCCGCTCATACAGGTTATGTTTCAAAGAATCATCCGAATTCTCTTCTTCGAGAGATTCCTCCATGGCATCCGTTCGTCTTTCTTCTTTCCCCTCCCTTTGTTCCGCCTCTTCTCTCTCAGCATGATCGCCGGCGAAAGCCTCTGCATCTGTTTCTTTGGGATCAGAATCCTCTACAGCCATCATCCGTTCTGCATCTTTCTGATCTGCGGTTTGCTTCTCCTCCTTCCTTCCTCTCCTGCGTCCTGTGCACAGCTGCCTGTCTTTCCTTGGTAAAAGCGTCCAAAATGCCACACGGATTGTAAACGAGCCCTCGCCCGGGAGGGAGATTCCTCCTCGGATCAGATGAAAAAACCAGCTGAAAGAGACATGCAGGAAATACCTGTTCTCCTGTGGCTCCGTATCCCCCGGATAAAAATGGCCTTCCAGACGGTATCGCAAGGGAACAAAGAGGAAGAGAAACAGGAACAACAATAAAACGCAAACAAGGAAAGCCAGACAGCATCCGATTATTTTTAGAATTCCTACGATTTGCCACATCATATGCGCACCAGATACTCCCGCAATCGACCTTCCATTCCCACCTGACAGGCCTGATTGGAGATCTCCACCAAATAATCTTCCGCCTCCTCGAACGTGGTGACCATCGCATAGATTCGAAGCGGGTGGTCTTCATAATATTTCCATTTCAAAAAGAGACCGTTAATCAGTTCCAGCTGTGTCTCCTCACCCTCAAAGGAAGCTAACAGCCAGACACTGGGGGCTCCCTTTCCGTGTCTTAGCCTCCACCGGATGCGCCCGGGCATCCGTAGATGCGGGCTCATATATAATTTTGGGGAAAACATGCAATATCGCTCTTTCCTCATTTCAGATCGATCCGCTCTCTCACGCCAACGACTTCGCTCACCGGAAGCGTAAAAGAAATTGCTCCAGCCGGTGAATCCAGTCCTGACTGTGTCGCTATTGCCTTCATGATTCCCATTTTTTCTTTCATATCGGAAACAATCAATAAGATTTCTTTTTCCTCTGCAAGGGATACCCCAAAGAACTTTTTGGCAAGCCCGGCCCCCGTTCCTTTGGCATGAAGAACCGTTCCGCCCCTCGCTCCTGCCGTTCTGGCTGCCTCCATCACATCATCTGTATATCCCTGATTCAGAATGACAAAAATCAACTCATGAGAAAAGGTCAATTCTCCTGCCTCCTGTCCATTTGTCCTTGCCCCTTCTGTAAAATAAGCAAGAGTGCGTCCTCCGCATACACTTTTTACGGGTATCACTAACAAAATGCCATTGCCCGGCACATCTAACAGCAGTCTTTTCTTGGCTTCATGAACGAGCAAGCCGGTTCTTTCCCCATCTACGACACATGCAACCAGCGCCTTGGAGGTCGGCTCCAAATCGTAAAATTCTAATACCTCTCTGGAAGCTGTCCCTCGCCCAAACAAAGTCAGAGATAGAGAGATCTGCATGGTGTTCTGAATCGTCGCCATCTCTCTTGCCCTTTTACGATCCAATATGGTAATGACAAAATTTAAGTCCAATCCATCCCCCTTGTGAACCGTTCCGTTTGCTAAAACAGCTCGATAATATCGGTATCTTTATATACTTTTTCCGGTGCTGCCTGACCTCTTTTCTTCTTGATCTGTGAGAACAATCCCACCAATTGTACCGTGATGAGGGGAAGCATTGCCACAAGGGAGACCAGACCAAAGGCTTCCGTCAGCAGATTTGCCCCCTTCGCCATACAGACTCCCATCGCAAAGGGCAACATGAAGGTGGCGGCCATGGGCCCGGAAGCCACTCCACCTGCATCAAAAGCAATCGCCGTAAAAACAGGCGGTACAAAAAATGTTAAAACCAGGGCGAGCAGATATCCGGGAAACACAAAATATAAAATTGGAATTCCCGTTTGAATACGGACCATGGATAAAACCATGGAAAGAGAAACTGCCACAGACAGTGCCAGTTTCATCGTTTTAGTAGAAACTGCTCCTGCGCTGATTTCTTCTACCTGCTCCGTAAGAGTGTGTACCGCCGGTTCTGCCGCCACGAGAAACCATCCCATCAGCGCCACAATCGGGATCAGCCAGAAAGAAACCTCTCCCTCCGCTATTTTTCTCCCCAACATCATCCCGATTGGTGAAAAACCGACATTTACCCCGACAAGAAAAACAACCAGCCCGACATAGGTAAAACACATTCCCACCAAAATCCGTATGAACCGCAGAAAGCGGATCTTCAGGGAGAAGAATTGAAAAACCAAAAAAATCAGTATCACCGGAAGAAGCGCAAGTGCCACCTCCTCCATCTGGCTGGGAAGGGAGCGCAGATAGCTCTTCGACATCTCTACCGTGTTGGCATAGGAGGCAACGGTGCTGGCGGCAATTTTTCCCTCTTTTCCCGGATAAATAAACCCTAACAAAAGCACCGCAAGAATCGGTCCTATGGAGCAAAGCCCAACTAAACCAAAGGAATCCGCCTCGGCGTTCTTATCACTGCGGATGGAAGAGACGCCGACGCCTAAGGAAATAATGAAGGGTGCCGTCATCGGCCCCGTGGTCACACCTCCTGCATCAAAAGCGACGCTTAAATACTTCGGATCCGAAAAAAAGGCCAACACAAAAACCAGCAAATAGGAGCCGATCAGAAGATATCGGATCTTCACTCCTAAGAGAATGCGCAACATCGCCATCGGCAGAAAGAGACCGACCCCTATGGAAACCGTCATCATGAGTGGAATGGTCCGGATATGTGGAACATTGGCTGCTAACACGCTTAAATCGGGCTCAGCGATGGTCACCGCACATCCGAGTAGGAAACTGCATCCAAGAATTTTACCCAAATTTCTGGATTGTGTAATCTTAGCTCCAATCATGGAACCAATCTTGGAAAGAGCCGTGTCACAACCAAAATTAAACAGCCCGGAGCCGATCACAAGCAGAAGTGCCCCGGTCAAAAAAGACAACATCAAATCCGGTTCTACCGGCACCACCGTAAAGCTGAGAAGCAGTACGATGATGACAATCGGTAAAACCGAAGAAATGGCCTCATGCAGTTTTTCGTATACGGCACTTCTTTTTTTGTAAACCATCCTTCAAACCTGAAACACCTGACGGATCATCTGGATTCCGCTCTTCCTTACTCTACCTTGAAATTGTTCAAACTTCTTCCGCTCCAGATATCATCACTGCCATAAAAGCCCTTGACCTTAGCCAGATTCAGTTTCTCCATTGGCTGCGACTGCAGCACTTCACTGACCGGCGTATTCATTCTGCCAAGGCGCATCTCCTGATTTTTTTGCATGAGGATCGTAACCATCTGGTTATGTAATTTAAGTGCCATGCCCAGTCTCGCAAACTGATGCACTTCTCCGTCAGAGGTAAGAGCCACCAGATAGTGATCCATGCGAGAACTGGCAAAAACACCAAAGAAGAAGCCCATCAGTGCGCTGGATCTGCGCTGATCATATCCATACAACTCTCGAATCTGATCGATGCGGAATACTTCCAATCCTTCCTGATAACTCACAACATAATCTCTTGTGATATAAACACGAGCGGCCTTAAAGTGTTGTGCATTCGGCTCTTCTGCCTGTCTCACACCATTCTGGTAATCCGAATTCGTTTCATATAATGTCTTTGCGTTTGCAATCTTTTTATTCTTTTTGATTTGACGGGAAATCCCGCGAACCATCTCTGCTACCCAGAGCCCGATTGCTACGACAAGGAAGATCAGAGCGGCCCACATCCCCTTATCCATATTGGCAAGATTGGTGTCCGCTTTCGAGTAGAAGACACAAGCATGCCCCAAGTAGCTCTCTGCCTCATCCTTTTTGATATCCAGCATCTGAGAGAAAGATTCCTGGGCAGCCGTATCCAACTCAGCGGAGGTCTGCTCTAAGGTTCCCTTAAAACGGAGGGGGGTCTCATCTCCATCTTCTTTCTGTGTCTCATGAATTTTGTGCTGAATTTCTTGACTGTTATAAACAGATTCCGGAAGTCCGACGATGAAATAATAAACCTTCCCATCCTTTTGCTCGGGCGTCTGCACAAAGACAAATTTATTCCCATCCTCATCCGACGCAAAAGAATCGCTCATATATTTTGCATCCAGATATCCAAAATCATCATAACGATCTGCTTCCACCAGATTCGTATGGCCAAGAGCCGAATCCACTATGATATAAATGAGCAGCACGGCAGCGATTGTTAACACTGCTAACACAATGGTGGCAATGACGGTCCCCAACATTCCGGTTTTAAACATCTTTTTTTTCATCAACAGAACTCCTCTTCTCCTTCCAAACTACGTTCTCGTCATCAAACAGATTGGTGTTCTTCCAGTGGATCATGGTTGTTGCAACCTCTTGATTCCAATCTTCCTTAGATAGAAGCACCTAATCCGAATGTGCATTATAACATACATGGCGGATAGAAAGAATAGAGTCCCATCATTTTATCAGTACCGTCACCATATATTCTCTTGGGATTTCACCAATGTTCCTATACACTTTCTCGTCCGGAAGACCGCAGTCTTTGACTGCATAAATTTCGGCATCCGAGTACCGGGACAAGACTCTTTCCAGGTCATCCAAATACCTTCCCGCTTTCATTACCACCTTGGTTCCAGGCAATCGGATTGCTTCTTCCAGATTGCTGGTTCCTTGAATCACATGTAACTCTTCCTCCTCCTGGCAAAGGGATCGATTGAAACGGGCTGCGGCTGCCGTAAAGGACGAGACTCCATTCACCAGCGCCGTTTGAAATCCGTCCTCTTCTGCAAATTTTTTTAAATAACAAAAAGTGGAATAAATACACGGATCTCCAATTGTCAGGAACGCCAGTTGTTCCCCCGCCTGTAAATAGGGACGGATCTTTTCATAGCTTTGTTGAATTTTTTTCCTACGCAAACTGCTCTCTTTGATCATGGGAAAAGAGAGCCCAATCGTCCTCTTTTCTTTGAGTTCCGGCACAGCACGGATTGCAATTTGATAAGCTCGTGCCTTCGTCTTCTCCTCCATTGGCAGGACAATTCGATCCGACTCTTTGATGACGCGAACTGCCTTCAATGTCATCAGTTCCGGATCTCCCGGACCCACCCCTACACCAATGATCTTTCCCTGATTCACTCCTGCAACAACCTCCTGTCCATCCATTTTTTCATGATAAAACTCTCTTTTCAAAGGCTTTCTAAAAATTACATCGGATGCGTCGTCACCCCCGGCTTACCGACGGGTATCTTCGTTTGTTTGTGCTTGGCGCTCACGGTTGCAAAATCAATATGCAATTCCATGACCTCCGTTCTGGGAATCGCCGCTGGATTAAAGGCAAAATGTTCTTGATGGTAATGATCCGTCAGGACGGTTAATGCGTGCGTTTTTCTCTCTAAATCGGAAACAAACAGGATTCTCCCCCTTCCCATGACAGACTGAAAATTCATGGTGCAGTACCCCCTCTCCTGATCCGAATAAAGCACGTGATTCAGGTCCATTTCGAAACTGACATAAGAATCCTTTCGTAACAAATCCAGTTTATGTCCTTCCCGTGCAGAATGCAGATAGAGCACCACCTGCCCCTCCATCTCTTCCATTCCGAAATTCAGCGGAACAATATAAGGATAAGAATCCTCATCCTTGATTCCTAACCGCACCACATCGCAGTTTTGCATGATTTGCAAGATTTCCTCTTTCTCTGTTACCTGTCTATCCTTTCTTCGCATGGGCATCATCTGTACTTCCCTCCTCTTTTCCCGTCACTCCCTTGAGTGAAATCAAATCAAAATCGACCCTCTGGTCCATCGCAGATCGTTCAATCGCCAGCCGCCTGCTTCCTGTTATACCCAGAGATCCGAACCCGCCTTAGACGCTTCTATTTTTTCACCCAGTCCCTGCATCAGCCTGCTGCAAATCAGTCCGATCACCAGTGCCGGCAGGACAAAAAGCAGCAAGGTCGCCATGTTTTTTGCATACGCATGGGGATAAAAGCCTGCAATACATTCCCTAAGCGCATTCATTCCATACCGAAAAGGCATGAACGGATATAGCACACGGTAAAACTTTGGTAAAACTTCCACAGGGAAGGTTCCGCCACTACCTGCAACCTGCACGACCATGACAATCACCCCGAGGGCTTCCCCCACTTCGCCGAAGGCGTATGCAAGCGAATACAGGACAAAGGTAAACACAAAGCTTGCAAGTGCGGAAACAAGATAAAAACGAAAGGCGGAAACCACCTGAATCCTTACATAGTAAAGGGTTCCTAAAACAACGATCAACGCCTGCACCTGTCCGATTCCAAAAAACAAGAGATACCGTCCGAAGTATTCATGATCGTATTTCACGCCCAAAATTTCTCCGGGATGCTTTTGTCTGGCATGAATAATTGCCACCTGAATCAGAGCGCCTACCCAGATCGACAGGATGACATAAAAGGCTGACATGGCGGATCCATTGTTTTCAATCGGATAAAGCGCTTCCGTTTCAAGCCCAACCGGAGAGGAAACCAGCTCTGCGATACGGTCCGGATCCGATGCAAGCAATTTCAAAACTACATGGTACTGATTCGACGAACGAATTTTGGTAAGCATCGTCATCTGTGCTTGCAGTTTGTTCTGTATCGCAACCAGATTCGCTTTTATCCGGATCAGATCTTTTCTGGCTCCTCCTGCCAGATCCGGCGCTGATCCCAGAATGCGATTCATTTCTTCGAGATTGCTGTCTGCACTTGCAAGAAGTTTCGCCGATTCCGTGATCGAAGACTTGATTGCTTCTGCGGAATCTTCCATCTCCGGGCGAAGATCCGTACGATATTCTTCTGCAAGATCTCTCGTGGCAGACAGCAAATCCGCACAACCGGCGGAAGCCTGTTTGGACAGGGCTACGACCGATTGTCCGCTCCGCGAAAGAGCCTTGATGCCATCAAGACGTGTAATGAGAACACTGATTTGATGATGAAAGGCAGCCAGTCTGGCATTCAGTCTTGCCTGAAGTCCGGGAAGCGGCAGGCTGACTCCTGAAAAAGCGGCGCTTACCCGTTCGTCCAGTTGCTTCAACTTCTCCTCTATCCGGTCGATTTCGGGTTCCTCGACGGCCCTTCCCTGCTCCAACTGATCTCTTAGAGTTTCCAAATACTCCGTCGTCTCTTCTAACAGCGATAGGGCCTCATCTGTTCCTGCTCCTTCTTCCCCTCCCTTCTCTTCCCCTGCCTGCAGAGAAAGGGCGTTTGCACGCGCCTCCGCTTCTGCGGCATGTTTTTTCATATCCTGCTTCACCTGCTGTAACTCTTTTTGCAGGGTTTGACCGGCCTCCTGTGCCTCTTCTGCAGAGGCGGTTAGGTCGATGAATGTCTGCACGAGGTGGATGCTGCTCGTCAGAACGGAATTCACTTCCTTCAGTTGCGACATGGCGGCATCCGTAAGCGGTGTTTCTCCTCCGGTGTCCTCCAAATATTTTCCCGCAACAAGAACTCCCTTGGCGATGGAGCTGACAAACGCCCTGTTCACCTCCTGTTGCACCGTGTTTTTTACCTTCCCCGTGATCTTAGGTGCAATCGCATTCTTTTTCTCGTTCTCATAATAAACAATTTTGGGATGCTTCAATCCCACTCCCAGAAAAGAAAGCATATCCGCAGAAAAATGTGGGTCAATGACCAATGCGGCATAATACTCTCCACTCGTAACGCCTTCCTTGGCTTTCTCTCTGCTTTCTACAAATTGCCAGCCGATGGATGCATTCCCCTTCAATTTGTCTATGACGATGTCTCCGATATTGAGTCTGCCTCCTCCCAGGTCTGCCCCCTCGTCCTCGTTGACCACGGCAACCTTTAGGTGTGACGTAGACTCCGGACCGTAGGGATCCCAATTGGAGAGGATATTAAACCATGCATACAGAGACGGGAGAACGCATAGTCCCATCACAACAACGACGGCAACCACATTACTCCATATCCTCCCTGCATCCCTGCGAAAAATCTTGAACACTTTACGCATGGGGCAACTCCTTTCTGATTTCTGTTGATTCCTTTGATGATAATGACTCTTCTGGATTTGGCTTTTCTGTGTGGCTTTTCTGCATGTGGCTTTTCTGTTTATGACTTTTCGGCGTAGGACTTTTCTGCGTGTGACTTTTCTGTTTATGGCTTTTCTTTATACAGCTTTTGGCACCCGCAATCTGCCTTAAGGTTGTCCTAGTCGCCTTCTTCACGCCACTGATTTTCCCCTGAAGAGATTCTATCTGCGCCTCCCGGTCCTCCACTCGAATTAAGGGCTCCGGTTCTCCCGCTTCTTTTCCCTCTAATTCCATTAACTTTTCCTGAAGCACAAAATCGGAATATTCTACAAAAATCAAATAGCCCGCAATTCCAAAGAGACTGACAATCCATAGCACAAGAAAAAGAAAACGGGATCCTCCGATCACAAAACTGATGAATAAGAAGACGAGAGGCAAAAACACATTCATGCGAATACCGATTCGAATGCGGTGGATATTTGCTTCATGCCTTTCTTTCAGCTCTTTGATATAAGATTGATAAAATGCCTGATAGTCTACCATTTGTTCTGTCTCCGCTCTCACATTCTCTTTTTCTTCCGCATTTTTTACACTCTCGCCCCCTCTGCCCCGAGCACTACATCAGCTGTGTATCCTCCATTCTTTTCTCCATAAAGGACAAGAGTTTAGCAGTCGGTTTCCTCACCCAGATTCCAATGGCAAGCGCCACCGGAATAAAGAGCAGGAGTTTTCCAAGATAGACAAAGAGATCCTGCTTATAAAATCCCGCCACGCATTCCCGCAAGGCGTTAATGGCATAGGGAAAAGGAAAAAAGAGATAAACCTGTCGGAAGAAATCCGGCAGAATCTCGATCGGATAGGTTCCGGAAGATCCTGCAATCTGCAAGACCACAATGACGACCGCTGCCGCCTTTCCCACACTGCCAAATGTATAGATCAAAGAAAAAATCAGCAAAGAAAAGACGACACCGGTTACTGCACACGCCCCCCAAAAAGCCACAGGATGCAAACATTGGATATGAAGGACAAAAAGATCTCCGAGAACCAGGAGGAGCACAAAAAATTGTTCCAACATCGCAAAAATCAAAAATCGACCAAGATAAAGCTGATAGGGCTTTGCCCCCGGATACCTTTTCGCCTCCGGATGCGTCTTCATCACCGCACCGAGCAAAAGCCCCGTCACCCAAATGGAAAGAACGGAATAAAAGGGGGCGACTGCCGAACCATAATTCTCCACCGGATCAATCACCTCCGATTGGATTTGCACCGGATTGGCGAAAAACTGTCCATAGGATTTCGGATCTGCAGTGAAGGTTTGTCGCAGAAGCCGGTACGTACTCTTTTCATCCAATTTTTTTGCGGCATCCGATACCTGCGACAGTCTTTTTTCCACGTCTAGGAGCGTATTTCTAAGCTGCAAAAGACTGACATCACCCCTGCCTATCGTCCCCGCCAGGGCAGAAAAAATATTCTGTGTTCCACCAAGGAGATCTGCGGTCTGATCCAGGCTTCCTCGGGCATCCTCTATGGTCTGCGCGGCGCCAATGATCGCAGACTCTATCTCCGACGGCACAACGCCGGTCAGCCGGACCACAAGCTGCCTGCTCTCCTGTTTCGCCTGATCCATCTGCTGATAAAACTTTTCCTTGTCCTCCTTCTCCTTTTCCGTTAGTTGCTCCTGTGTCTTTCCCACCCAGGAAGCAGGATTCATTTTGCTTAACGCCTCGAGGTTTTCCTTCATTCGGTCCACTTGCCCGATTGCCTGATGTAAATGCGGAGCCTGACTGGCAGGGATCGCCCTTCCCAGTGCGCGTAGTTGATGCTCCAGCTTTTCCAGCACATCCCGATGGGTTTGGATTGCCTTTTGAATGGTTTCGGTATCACTGCTGTCGTTAATAGCAGCCATGCCTTCTTGAAAATTCACCGCACCGGAAACGGCCTGATCCAAAAGCTGGCGGATTTTTGTACTGTATTCATCCACTGTAAGATTCGCCCGTCCCGCATCCTCCTGTGCCAGGGTCAGTCCCTCATTCATTTTGCCGATGGCTTCCCTCGCCTTGTTCGCAGCTCCCTCTCCCTGTCGGAGCGCCTGGTTCACAGTCTGACTTCCCGCAATCAGCTGATCCAGTTTTTTTCTGTCTCCACTGACCGTTCTGCGCAACTGCTCCAAACGCGATTCCAAATGATCTGGTTGCCGACCGCTATTGATTTCTCGTGAAACCAGACCCGCCTCTTCCATGATTCTCTGTGCCATCAGTTCTACAAATTGTTCATTTAACTGAGACTGAATCGTGGTGACGACGGTATCGGTGATTTTATTGGCGATCGCATTCTTTTTTTGATTCTGATAGAAAACCAGCCTGGGCTGCTTCCCTCCCTCCGTAAATACATGCATCATATCTTTACTGAAGTCTTCCTCTATCAGGATTGCGCCGTAATATTCTCCGGATCTCACCCCTTCCTTCGCTTCTTTTTCTGAAGACAGAAAAACCCAGTCGATCTTATCATTCCTATGAAGCTTCTCTACAATTTGCTCTCCGAGATTTTGATTTTGCAAAGAGCCGTTCTCCGAAGAGATCTCCGTTCCCTTGTCTAAAGAAACCACTGCCATCTTCAGTCCCTTCGTTCTGCCATAAGGGTCCCAGTTGGAATAAATATTGGCCCAAGCATATAGACCGCCAAGCACACAGACCCCGACGGCAATGACTAGAGTAAAAATGCTCCTACCTATTTCTTTGCAATCCTGTTTGAAAATCCGAAATATCATCTTGCCCTCTTAAATTTGAAATTCATTATCTTGGAAATCCTGTATCTGAGAAATTCCCTCACTGATTTCACCTAGCTCTTCATTTATCTGAGTCATGTAATACTGACCAACAACCATTGATGCGACGCCCATTGCCGCTGCTGCAGTGTTAGAAACTACCGCCGTTCCTTTTTGTGCTTCTACAGCCACAAGATTGGCGTGTCCTTTAATTCCATCAGCACCGTGATATATACCGCGAACAGCATCTTCCATTGCTTTAGAATTTGTCAGTTTAGCACCTGGTGGAATAACCGCACGGTATAACACTTCACCATTTGCTACTTGAGCTATCTTTGCAGCATTATTGACTGCATTACCAGCCTGTGCCAATCCCGGAACCAGATTGTTAACATGCGCCAGAACTTTGCTATCGATGATTTCTACAAGCTTAGTATCATCAATTGCCTCTGCTGGAAGCATATCCATCTGAATAATAAGTTCATTTTCCTGATGGATCCCAGCAGGCTCACTTTCTCCATTGAAGACTGTCGATGGCATTGACTGCAAATCTACTGTTGGAATATCTTCACGCTTCTTAACTTTTGTATAAATGATAATACCCGCTATTGCTACAGCTATGATAATACCTATTGCTATGTATTCCATTTATTTTGAACCTCATATTGGATAGTGTATATTATGTTGTGTAAACGTTAGTTCCTCGGATATAGAAAAAGGAACCAATTTCCTGCAAAGTGTTAAGTACCACACAAAGAACGCACAGAGAAAGGGGCTCCTTCTATGTCACAGCTTAACACAGAACTGACAGCAGCGCTATTGAATCATAAATCTCTTGACCTGAATATCATGTGCGATAAAGACTCTTGCCGAGAATACCGTGGAATAAATGCGACCGGAGTTCCTAATAATCATTGGCCAGCTATAACACTGATCAGGAAAACTATTTACACGAAATACTGGCACAATCACTACTCATCTTATCATTTTTACCTCGAGTGAACTATTTTATGATAACAGCCAGTCTGCCACATCTACAATCTGTATTCCTTCATGAACTGTGGCTTACGCTTTTTCCACTTCCTGATAAGGCTTTAAGTGGTGCTGCCTGTAAGCACTGTGTATCTTTCGTGTGGTATGCCGAACGGCACTCTCTGCGATTCGCTCGCCCTTGTGCCCGGCTTCCACACCGACATTTTCCTTTTCCACCTCATAGATTGTGCCGTGAAGCACATTTTCCGCGCTGGAAGTCATCCGCTCGATGGGCTGATGAAACTTCTGCCTGTACTTGGGCTTCTTGTCAAGCTCTTCTACATGAAATGTCGGTTTTTGCTGTTTTGATGTAAGGTTTTGCGGTTTTTCTGTATTTTCTTCCCTGGATTCATATTTCTTTGCGATAATGCCACCTCCTTTCTGAGCAAAGAAAAAAGAAACAGAATTTTCGTCTGCTCCTTTGTCCAGCACTTTGATTAAATAATTATTATTCCCAGTCCCCGAGTAAAAACTCCATCAGGCCAATAGCCTCTATTCCTTCTTCGCTTCTTCTCAGCTTGATGTTATCTTTTACCACAATCATTTTTCTGAATAAGTCGGGAATATTGTTCAGTGACCTCATTTCCTGATCTTCCTTCTCCTTTGTAGGAATAGCATACGCTGACTGGATATATATTCTTTGACTTCCCTTATTCGCCACAAAATCTACTTCATAGTTGATGCGGTTTGTTTTGTCCTCCTTGTCCTTCTGATATTTTTCTACAACGCCGACATCCACTTTGAACCCTCTCAGTCTCAGCTCATTAAAAATAAGATTCTCCATGATATACGTTTCCTCAATCTGCCTGAAATTGATTCTCGCATTCCTAAGTCCGATATCCTCAAAGTAGTATTTTGCAGGCGAACCCACATACTTCTTACCCTTTATGTCATACCGTTTAGCCTTGGCTATTAAGAAGGCATCTTCCAAGTAGGAGATATATCTCTTGATGGTGGCGTCACTGATGACTTTATGCTTCTCACTCTTGAAGACACGAGACAGTTTTGCCGGATTCGTGTAAGCGCCTATGACCGATGACAAAATGTCCAACAGCTCATCCATTTCTTCACGGTTGCGAATGCGATGTCTATCCAGAATATCCGTCATATACACCTTTTCAAACAGAGAAAACAGATAATCCGCTTTTTTCCTCGTCGCCTTCAAGCGACAGGGTATATGGCAGGCCGCCATACCTGACATAGCTATCCCAAGCATCATCCATAGTACCGTTATTGCCATGATCTGCTTGGATGAGGGCTTTGAAGATGCTATGACGGTGATGGTATTGCCAAGGTATCTTCACAAATACTTTCGAACATCCAACCAGATAGAACGCCTTAACAAGGAGCTTAAGCGGCGCTCAAAGGTCATCGGTGTATTCCCGAATGAAGAATCCCTGATGAGGCTCATGGGAGCGGTTCTTCTTGAGAGGAACGAGGCTATATCGTCTGTACGCTGTATGTTCAACGCCAAGACTTGCCAGGAAATGTTTGCCGGAGATCTCCCTGCCAAACTGGTCGATATAGCTCATCATCAAGCAAAGTTGCTGGCAGCCTGATGCAAATAGCACATACCCCGAAATCGGTCAATGGAACCCTTTCAGGGGCGCTTTGCGCCCATTGACCGATTTCTCCGATGTGCTGATGGGCAGCTAAGAGGATGCAAGGCATCCTCCGAGACAATACGTCCCAAATCTAAAGGTAGCTTTTCAAATTTACACCAAATTTAGGACTTGACTGTTGGTCTTTCTTATTTCATAATCGACGTGGCTGATTTTTATTATAAAAAATATGTTTGAGTATGGAAGTTCATATTTCTTCACAGGAAAGAAAAGATTTATATAATAAGGCCTTCAAGTTTTTGCCTGACAGTAGGCGGATTATAATATGGCTATGCCTGTCTGCAATGCTTATACTAAGCATTTCACTGATCAGAGTTAACACAAATTATTTCAGCATGCGGCTTGAAGATAATCCCAATAAGATCATTGGTCTTATTGCCCTGTTCTTTGTTGTGGTAGTTTCTCTCCTTATGCTGATGCTCCCTCTTTTCGCAATGAGCAGATTGAAACGGTGCCTGCCAGCAAAGACAAGGGTTCATGTTTCCGAAGGAGAAATTAAGGTCAATCAGATTAGCGTAAGCAAGAAAGATGTCACTGAGATCCTAAATCTGGGAAACTTCCTCTTTGCCGTATCTAACTGTAACGGGAAATACCGATACGTGATAGTGCCCTTTCAAACTGAAATCAAGCAAAAAATCTTATGGCTGTTGGATGAATATAAATATCCAAAGATAAGACAAATAAATTCATACAGAGAGTTCCCTTGGATACAAAAAAATAAATGATTTAAGAGTAAGGAGGCATCTGTTACAGAAATGTAGCAGGTGCTTTTTCGATGCTAAACTTTCCCAATCGCCAGAAAACCGCAGTACTTCCGGACTTCCGATCCTATTTTCCTTCGATACGTGACATCAATACCACCGTCTCCACATGCACCGTCTGCGGGAACATGTCGCAGAGACAGACTTTTTTGACCTGATATCCTGCGTTCTCAAAGGTGGGAATATCTCTCACCAGACTGGTGGGCTTACAAGCAACATAAACCACATTCTCAACCTGATAATCCAAAATCTTTTTCAATGCCTTTGGAGATACCCCGTCCCTTGGAGGATCCAAGACGATAAAATCGGGCTTCTCTCTCACATCATCCAACACCTGGAAAACATCCCCCGCCAGAAAGATGGTATTATGAAGGCCGTTCCTTTCTGCATTTTTACGAGCTGCCTGAACCGCTTCTTCCACAATCTCAATTCCTATGACCTTTCCGGCTGCAGGCGCTAAAATTTGGCCGATGGTACCGGTCCCACTGTAGAGATCGTACACGGTCTTCCCCTCTTTTTCTCCCACATACTCCCTGATCTTTTGATACAAAACTTCTGCGCCCAATGTATTGGTTTGGAAAAAAGAAAAGGGTGAAATCTGGAAGCTGAGGCCAAGCAATTCTTCTACGATATAGTCTCTTCCGAAAAGAATCTCCTGTCTCTGCGCTCTTACATCATCTGCGACCTCATCATTGATCAAATGGAGAATACCCGCCAGCTCTCCCTCTAGCGGAAGCTTCTGCAATTCTTCTACCATTTTGGCAAGCAGGACACGCTCCTCCTCGCCTTCTCTTGTATTGTCAAGACCGGATGCAAGGGGGTCGTCATCAGATGCAAGGAAAATGGGATCCGGATCTTTACACCTTACTTCTACTGCCACTTCCAAATCCGTTTCCTTTCCGAAATCGCCGGATGTTTCCAGCGCAACGAGGATCTCTCCTGTCTTAGATGCCCTTCTGATTAACAGGTGCCGCAAATATCCCCTGTGAACGGATTTATGATAGAAGGAAATCTTCTCCTGCTGAAAAAGCTTCCGGATAGAGTCCAGGATTAAATTGTAATCGGGATGTACGATTTTACAATCATTGATATTCAAAATATCGTGAAAGTGTCCACGCTTATGCAGTCCTAATGTCAGCGGACCATCTTTATACGCATTCCCGAAAGAGAATTCCATTTTATTTCTAGTTTCCCATTCCATGGGACTACCCAGGATGCCCTCAAATTCGTAATCAGAGGAAATCACCCCGTCCAGCATCTTCTTCACCTGGTTTTTCTTTAGAAGGAGCTGTTCCTCATAGGACAGACGCTGGTAAGTGCAGCCCCCGCAGGCACCAAAATTCTTGCAGGCAGGCAGCCTTGTCTCTTTGGGAGAAGAAGCAATCACTTCTTCTAAGGTGGCTTCGTAACGGTTTTGCCTCTTTTTCTTTACCCGGTATCTGACCTTCTGACCTTCCACACCTTCATTTAAGATCACTCTTTTCTCCTCATCCTTTAAAAGAATGACCCCTTTCCCCGGAAAGTCCACATAGGAAATCACACCTTCCGCCATTTCTCCTTTTTTCATTGATCCTTTCTCCTGCCTTCCAGCTATCCTCTGCTTTTTGAAGTCCGATTTCGTAGTGATTGATCCGTTGGAAACTTTTGGTTGGAAAACCAAACAACAAGAAGAAACGCCCTGTATCTACAGAGCGCCTCTGATTGTGATTCCTGTTTGCCATTAAAAGAACTCTCTTAAATCGTTACTCTTTCACCGTATGCGGCACGGCATCATGATAATCATCTTCATAATCATCATCAAAGTCATCGAAGAAATCGTCGTCATCGTAATCATCTGAATATACAGGCGTTACGAAGCGGTAAACCAAGAAGGAAACTATTCCAACGGCAAATACCGCACCAAGAATCGCCAGTACCCACAGAATGACGGTGGAAGGCTTCTTGTCCTCCGCACTCTTTTTGTTTAAAAGCTCATGAATTTTGGTCAGCTCCATTACGTCTTCCAATTTTTCTTTCATATCCTGCTCCAATCCGGGATGAACCCCTGTAAGTTGAGATATTATTTATTTTAACATGAAACAAGCCAAAAAACATTCAAATTTTCTGAAGCTTTGCAAAGGCGGCATACATGATCTTCATCCCTGCCTGATCAAACTGTACGGTCACCTTATAGTCTCTGGCTTCCCTGTCCAGTGCTTTCACTGTCCCTTCGCCAAATTTCACATGCCTTACCCGGTCTCCCACACGGTAAGACGGCGTGGTTACCTGCGGAACCCCCTTGGAAAGAGCAGAAAAAGGCTTCTTTTTCAGGGGATGTAAAGAAGGCGACATCTTGGATTCCACCGGTCCCGTATAAGAACCTGCCGCCGGTCTTTGCACCCGGTACGGAGCACTCTGTGAGAAATTCTGTGAAAAGCTCTGCGACATACCGGGGGAGGACAAAGGCATACGGTCAAGGAGGTCACCGGGAATCTCTTTCACAAAACGGCTGACCTGATGATACCTGGTTTCCCCTCTCACCATCCTGCTTCTTGCACAGGTCAGAATCAACTCTTTCTTTGCTCTGGTAATACCGACATACATCAGTCTTCGCTCTTCTTCCAGCGCATCCGGATCTTCCTCATCCGCGTTTGCTGACAGATAACTGGGGAAGAGTTCTTCCTCCATTCCTGCCAGATAGACAACGGGAAATTCCAGGCCCTTTGCGCTGTGAAGCGTCATCAGAAGCACCCTGTCGTCCTTTTCATCCGCCTCATCCAGATCTGCGACTAGGGCTACTTCCTCTAGAAATCCCGCCAGAGTCGCTTCTTCTGCATTCTCTTCATAAGCCACCGCCTTCGAGATCAATTCATCCACATTCGACAGTCGGTCGGCCTCTTCTTCCCCGGAAGCTTCCTCGTCATCTAACGATCTTAAGTAGGCAACCATATCCGTTTGGTCAATCAACTTCTTAAGAAATTCCGAAACGGAATATTCCCCCTCCATGGTGCGAAGCACACGGATCAGCGAAAGAAAATTCTGCACCTTTTTGAGCGTGCCTCCTGTCAGATACTCGTCTGCAGCAGATAAGGATTCAAAGAAAGAAATCCCCTTCTCTTGCGCATACTCCCTCACCTTTGCCACTGTAGTAGCACCGATCCCCCTCTTGGGTACATTGATGATTCTGGTGATTGCCAGCTCATCTCTCCCGTTATCCACGGTTTTCAAATAGGCCAGAATATCCTTGATTTCCCGTCTGGCATAGAAATTGACTCCCCCAATCAAGCGATAAGGGATCCCCTCTCTGACAAAAGCTTCTTCCAAAAGTCTGGACTGCGCATTGGTTCGGTAAAGAACCGCAAAGTCCTTATAAGAAAGTCCTCTCCCTCTCTGCCTGACCAGATCCCTGACAATAAAGGAAGCCTCCTCATAGGCTGTCCCTTCCTGATCAAAACGCAGCTTGTTTCCTGCTTCATTTTGCGTCCAGAGAGTTTTGACCTTTCTCCCGGTATTATGCGCAATCACATGGTTTGCCGCCTTCAGAATATTCTGTGTCGAGCGGTAGTTTTGCTCCAGGCGAATGATCTTTGCATCCGGGTAACTCTTTTCAAAATCCAGTATGTTTCGAATATTGGCACCTCGAAAGCGATAGATGGATTGATCGTCATCACCGACCACACAGAGATTTCGGTATTTTTTTGCCAAAAGATTGACAAAAGCAAACTGCGCATTGTTCGTGTCCTGATACTCATCCACCATGATGTAGCGAAAACGGTCCTGGTAATAGGATAAGACCTCCTCGTCCTGCCTGAGGAGCTGAACGGTATTGCAGATCAGGTCATCAAAATCCATAGCATTATCGCGTTTCAGAATCTCCTGATACGTCCGGTAGGCATCCGCCAGTTTGGGATGATCCGGGTTCGTCGAAATCATTTGCGCATAATCATCGCAGGAAATCAAACAGTTCTTGGCGTTTGAAACAGCAGAGCAGAACTGTCTCAATTTCAAAAAACGAGTTTCCAGCTGTCTTTCTTTTACAATTTGCTTCATCACAGCCCTTGCATCGTCGCTGTCATAAATCGAAAAGCGACTGTCATAGCCGATCCGATCCGCAAATCTGCGCAAAATACGGACACAGGTGGCATGAAAGGTTGCAACCCAAATACTGCTCGCCTCCGATTGCACCGTGTTCAAAATCCGCTCCCTCATTTCCTTTGCGGCCTTATTGGTGAACGTAATGGCAAGGATGTTCCAGGGATTCACCCCGCAGCGATCTACCAGATTCGCCGTTCTCACCGTTAGTACTCTTGTTTTTCCGCTCCCCGCTCCGGCTAAAATGAGCAAAGGACCTTCCGTTTGCCGTACCCCTTCTTCCTGCTCTTGATTGAGACCATCGTAGATATTCATGCCCATTCCCGTTTCGAATCAACCCCCATCTTTCTCTGTTCCTTTTGTAACTGTGCTTGCATTGTCTATTTATTCCTATGCTTATCTATTTATTCCTATGCTTATCGTGTCGTCTTTCTTTTTCCGCTTCTTTCTCTTCCGCTCTTTTCCGCTCATCCTCCATTGCAAAAGCATCCAACATCTTCTGAATCATATATTGTTTGCAATAGCTGTCATAGGCCAGCATACAAATAAAGGCAAACATCTGCATCCGGTCTTTTTTTTCTTCCTCAACATCGAGAAAAGAAGCCCTTGCCTTTCCATAAGCTCTTCGAATGTCCGCAAAGGTGGAATCCGCTTCGCTTCCTGCCATCTGCCTGACGCTCTTATAAATATTGCTTAAGGTGAACGGCTCTGTATCACTGATATGAAATTGTTCTTTTAACGGTTTAAGGAGCGTTCCGATATCATGAATGGAAATCAGATTTTTCATGTAAAAAATCAGGATCAGTAGGATAATATGATCTTTCGAATACCGTTTTCTCACCGGAGGTGGAAGCAAGTCATTCTTGGCATAATTGTTAATCATAGTCTTGGTTAAAACCTTATCGGTCTCCGGATGCCTGCATACCTCTCGCAGTCCCTCATCCATGAAGGTGGTTAACTGATCCATGTACAGATCGAGATTGGGAATATCCCCCGTCCGAATCCCCTTCGAACTTTGAATTTCTGATAAAATCTGCTCGAATAATTCATCCGTATTCATTGTCTTAGCCTCTGCCGGTAGCGATCCTTCCTGTCATCCATCCCACAGCTGTTGCCTTCTTCTCGATTCCCCGTTTCCATTTAAGCCTGTTTCCATTTAAGCCTTAGAAGACAGTGCCTGGATGCGCATCTCCCTTGCGTTCTCCAGTGCAGACTCTGAAATCTTGTCTGCACCGAGAAGTCTGGCAAGTTCTCTTGTGCTCCCCTCCTCATCCAATTCACCGATGGTCGTCACACTTCGACCGTTTTGCATTTTCTTTTCTATATAAAAATGTTCGTCTGCCATAGAAGCGATCTGCGGAAGATGGGTAATACAAATCACCTGCCTTCCCTTGGCAAGGAGTCCCAACTTTTGCGAAATCTTCCACGCCGTTCTGCCGCTGATCCCTGCGTCGATTTCATCAAAAATCATCGTATCAATCTCTTCTTTCCCTGCAAACACCGTCTTCAGCGCAAGCATAATCCGGGATAATTCTCCTCCACTGGCAATTTTCTGCAGAGGCCTTGTCTCCTCTCCCGGATTGAGAGAAATCATAAACTCCGCTTCATCGAATCCGTTTCCCGAAAGCCGCTCGGGATCGCTTAGAACCCGAACCTCAAACGCCACCTCCGTAAAATTCAGTTCCAGCAGCGCCTTCTTCATCTTAGACGATAGTTCCTTGGACGCCTTCTTCCGGCAGTTGGAAATCTCCTGTGCAAGCAAAAGCGCTTCCCTTTTCTTCTTCTCCGTCCGCTCTTCCATTTCCTTTAAAAAGGCTTCCAGGTTCTGTAATTTGTAGAGCGACTTCCTCCGCTCTTCCAAATACGCAGCCACTTCCTCCAAAGAAGAGCCGTATTTGTCCTTCAAATGATTTAGGAGGTTTAATCGATCCTCCGTCTCCGAAAAATCCGTTTCATCAAATTCCAGATCGGATAAATAACCGGAGAGACCGCGGGTGAAATCATTGAGAAGATCCTCGATATCCGTGAGCTGTTCCGTGAAGGCATTCACCTGATCATCATAAGCGGAAACCGAAGAAAGCAGACGAATGGCGGAAGAGATATTGGCGGACACATTCCCCCCTCCGTCTTCTTCCACAAGAGAAAAGGCTTCTCCTGCCGCCTGCGCAATTTTTCTGGCATGCAACATCTTATGGTATCTGGCCTCTAAACGCTCGTCTTCTCCCTCTTCGGGCGCCGCATTTTCAATTTCCTCTACTTCATAGGCTGCCAGATCCGCCTCTCTTTTCCTGTCCTGTTCCTCTAAATGGCTACTCTCCAGTTCTCTCTTCCCTTCCAGATAATCCCGGTAGCAAACAGAAAGTTTTTCTTTCAGTGCGATCATGTGATCGCCGGCATAATCATCCAGAATCTCCAGATGTTTCTGTTTGTGTAAAAGAATCTGGTTATCATGCTGCCCGTGAATACTGATGAGGTGCTGCGACAATTCCTGCAGCTGTTTCATGGTAACCGTTTCCCCGTTGATGCGTGATATGCTGCGCGAAGTCGTCATTTTTCTCTGGATCAGGATCTCGCCGTTTTCTTCGATCGGCAGTTCCATCTTTCTCAAACAGGCAAGCGCTTCCTCTTCTGCAGAAAAAACAAGCTCAACCAATGCGGAATCTTCTCCCTCACGGATCAAGCTTTTATCTGCCTTTCCTCCGAGTGCAAGATTGACACTTCCAATAATCACACTCTTGCCGGCACCGGTTTCTCCGGTCAGGATGTTAAGCCCCCTCCCAAATTCAATCTCCTGTTCCTGAATCAGGGCAAGGTTTTTGACGTGTATGCTCAGTAACATCTTCTCACCCACTCCCTTTCCTTTGTCAAAAGTTTGGGACTCCCCAATCGGGAAATCAGCGATAGCTTCCCATGTTGCGATCTCCTAATACAATCCCCGCTGCAATTCCCTTATGCCATTTTTTTCTGTAAGATTTCCAAAAAACTGATTTCGCGCAATCGGATCAATTTCGTCATCTGCAGAGAACCGGAGATCAGAATCCGGGCACCGGTGGTGATTTTTCTTCCCTCCGTCCCATCAAAGCTCACTTCCGAAATCTGCTCCTGACCGGTAGAAGAAGGAAGCTGTTCGATTTCCACTCTGCGATCCGCCGATAAAACGATACTCCGATTGGTCAGGGTATGCGGACAGATTGGCGTAATGAGGAGCATTCTCGCCTGTGGTTCTACAATAGGTCCTCCGGCAGACATATTATAGCCGGTGGAGCCGGTCGGCGTAGAGACAATGATGCCATCCGCCTGATAATCCTTTAAAAACTTCCCGTTGATTTTGATGCGATAGGAGTTGGCTGTAATAGAACCGTATCTCGCAATCACGATGTCATTCAGCGCATTGGCCGACTCCACTTCTTCTCCTGCTCCTGATGCGGACATGATTTTTCCGCAAAGTTGCATCCGCTCTTCCACCTCATAAGCACCGGATAAAAGTCTCTGAAGTGCCTCCTCAATCCGGCTTCTTTCGATTTCCGCCAGATATCCGATGGTTCCAAGATTGATTCCCAGCAGGGGAATATCCCGCCCGTACACATCTCCTGCCGCCTCTAACATGGTTCCGTCTCCCCCAATGACAATGCAGCATTTTGTCTCCTGGGGAACTTCATAAATAAAACGACCACCCACATTACGGAATTTGGCGACATGGCAAGTTCTCCCTGCCTGCATCAGGAACTGGCGGACCTGCTCCGTGACCTCATGCTCCGGGTCTTTGTAATTATTTGTAATGATGCAAAATTCATCTAATTGAGCACTCATATTATCATTTGGATTCGCCTTCACCAGGCGGAGTGATGGTCTTCTCTTCCTGTGTCTAAAGAGAGCTGTGTGCCGTTTCCACGATTTCCCTGATTCGTCCGTCTCCGATCTGCGCTTCCCCGATTCCGTCTTTTTTCAGATCTAAAAGATATTCAATGTTGCCCTCCGGTCCCCTGATCGGCGAAAAATCCAGTCCAAGGACAGAAAAGCCCACCTCACAGGCGAAAGCGGCCACTTTTGCAATCACTTCTTCATGAACGGTTTTGTCCCTGACGACGCCTTTCTTTCCTACCTTGTCTTTCCCCGCCTCAAACTGAGGTTTAATGAGACAGACCATCTCTCCGCCTGAATTTAGGATTTCCCATGCAGGCGGTAAGATCCTGGTCAGTGAAATAAAAGACACGTCACAGGAAGCAAAATCAATGGGATCCGGGATATCCTCCGGGGAGAGATAGCGAAAATTGGTCTTTTCCATACAAACCACCCGGGGATCCTGACGAAGTTTCCAGGCAAACTGCCCGTAGCCGACATCAATCGCATATACTTTGGCTGCTCCGTTTTGCAGCATACAGTCCGTGAAACCTCCGGTAGAAGCGCCGATATCCATACAGGTTTTTCCAATAAGATCAATGGAGAAGACCGGCAATGCTTTCTCCAGTTTATATCCCCCCCTGCTTACGTAACGCTGCATCTCTCCATGGATTTCGATTTTATTTGCCTGTTCTTCCGAAACCTGGCATCCGGGCTTATCCTCCCTTTCACCATCCACAAAGACCTTTCCCTCCATGATGAGAGCCTTCGCCTTTTCCCTGGACAGACCGGGAATCTGACCTGTTAAAAGAATATCCAGACGCTGTTTCATCTCCACTTTTCCTTCAGAGCAAAAAGAATCCTCTCTGTAATGGATGGTCCATCCATTTTCAGTTTCTGTTTTAATAGCTCCGGGCTGCCATGTGTCACAAAGGTATCGGGAATCGCAATCTGAAGCACCTCACAGGATACATGCAGACCGTCTACATATTCTCTAACCTGAGACCCGAAACCGCCGGTAACCACATTTTCTTCCATGGTCACAATCAGGGTATGCTGCTTCACGACCTCCGATAAAAAAGCAAAATCCAGTGGTTTCGCAAAACGGGCATTGGCCAAGGAACAGGATAGCCCCCTCTCTTTCAAGCTCCTACGGACATCTTCCGCCGTTTTCACCATGCTTCCCAGCGCAAAAAGGAGTATGTCCTTTTCCTGCACAATTGGCTCCGCACGCCCCAACTCAATCGGTGCCCGGAACGCTTCCAACCCACTATACGCCTCTCCCCTGGCATAACGAATGGCAATGGGTCCGTCAAATTTTACGGCAAACTTCATCATGTCGGAAAGCTCCCACTTGTTCTTAGGCGCCATCACCGTCATATTCGGCATCGAGGTTAGATAAGAAAGATCAAAAATACCTTGATGCGTTTCTCCATCCGCCCCTACCAGCCCCGCGCGGTCAATGGCAAAGACCACCGGCAGTTTTTGCAGGCAGACGTCTTCGATCAGCTGGTCGTAGGCTCTTTGCAGGAAGCTGGAATAAACCGCAAACACGGGTCGAAATCCCCCTAAGGCAAGGCCTGCACAGAAGGCGACCGCATGTTGCTCTGCAATACCCACATCAAAAAAACGATCCGGAAATTTATTGCAGAAACGTTTCAACCCAGTTCCCTCCGACATGGCCGCTGTCACGGCAACCACCTTCGGATTCCTCATCCCCAGTTTAAACATCACGGTCGAAAAAATGTCCTGATAGGCAGCGGTACTGCGATGGTTTGTAGGTACTCCATTATCAATGCGGTACGGTTCCGTTCCATGAAAGCGCGCAGGATGATTCTCTGCAGGAGCAAAGCCTTTTCCCTTCTTGGTGATCACATGAATGATCACCGCCTTCGGCACCTTTCGGGCTTCTGAAAACACATGGGAAAGCGTCCGGATGTCATGACCGTCCACCGGTCCAAGATAAGTGATCCCCAAATTTTCAAAGAACATTCCAGGAACAAAGAGTTGTTTAAAGCTATTTTTGATTCGCTGGATCCCGCTGATCATTCGACTCCGATGTCTAGTATCCAGGCTCTTATACACATCTCTCTTTAAATTCAGGTACCCCTGCATCGTTCTGACATCGTCCAAGTAGTGCTTCATCCCTCCCGTATTTTCCGAAATGGACATGTCATTGTCATTCAGGATAATGATGAAATTGGTGTTCAACTTGGCGGCATTATTCAAAGCTTCATAAGCCATTCCCCCCGTCAGTGCTCCGTCACCGATCACGGAAACAATGGTGTTGCTCTTCTGTGCCAGATCCCTTGCGCAGACCAGACCCAGTCCTGCTGAAATGGAATCCGAGGCGTGCCCGGTTTCAAAAACATCCGTCTCGCTTTCCTTCTTTTTGGGGAAACCGCTTAGCCCGCCGTACTGTCTCAGGTGTTCAAAACCCTCTTTTCTTCCTGTCAAAATCTTATGCGTATAGCTCTGATGCCCCACATCCCAGATAATCTTGTCATCCGGAAGATTGAGGACCCGGTGCAAAGCGATGGTAAGTTCCACTGTCCCCAGATTGGAGGCCAAATGCCCACCTGTGACACTGATTTTCTCAATCAGAAAAGAACGGATTTCGGCTGCTAATGAATCCAATTCATTTTCAGGAATTTTTTTAACATCGTTGGTCTGTTTGATCGAATCCAGTATCATCCCAATCTCCTATTTGCTGTCTGAAATTTACTTTTGCCTTGCGATCAAAAAATGGATGAGATCAATCAAGAAAGAATCTTTTTCAGCACCCTGTTCCATCAGAAGGGCAGCCGCATCATCGGAAAGTTTCTTGACCTTTTTTTCGGATGCGGAAAGGCCGTAAAGGCTGACACAGGTCAACTTTTCGTTCTTTTCATCCGAGCCAATGGGTTTTCCAAGTGTCTTTTCATTTCCGGTAATGTCCAGAATATCATCCTGCATTTGGAAAGCCAGTCCCACCTTCGAACCAACCTGCTCCATGCTGTCCACCTGCTCTTTGGTTGCTCCCGCAAGAAGAGCGCCGATCATCAAAGAGGATTCAATCATTGCCGCCGTCTTGTGCTCGTGGATGTAAAGCAGAGTTTCCTCTGCCTGCTTTTCATCCGCCAGCAGCGCTTGATCATGCTCCGCATACAAATCTGCCCCTTGTCCTCCAACCATTCCGTAAATACCCGCTTTACCGGCCAGAATCCGAAGTGCAGAAATGACACGCTCCGTTTCGGCACTATTCCCCGCTGCAGCAAAGGAAAGCAGAGCCGTTTCAAAAGCAAAATTGAGCAGCCCGTCTCCTGCAAGAGTCGCCATTCCCGCTCCGTACACCGCATGTGTGGTCTTTCTCCCCCTCCGGTACAGATCATTATCCATCGCAGGGAGATCATCGTGGACCAGGGAATAGGTATGGATCATCTCAATGGCAGCCATGAATGGATGCAGGAGATCCCTATTTTCTCCATGAAACAATTCAAAGGAAGACTCCATCAAGACCGGGCGCAATCTTTTTCCGCCGGATAAGACGCTGTAATTCATCGCCTGTACCACATTTAAACAGAAAGAGGCTTCTTCCTCCTTTGGAAGATAAGTGGTTAAAACCTTCTCTGCCCTTCGCACACGCTCATGCAGCTGTCTGTCGAACTCTTTCATCTTGCATGACCTCCTGTCTCTTCAATCCATTTTCCTTGACACATCTTATTCGAAATCTCTCGTGCTGCCGTCTGCAGCAATGACCTGAACCTTTTTCTCAATTTCATCAATATAGGATCCCGCTTCTTTCAGAAGCTTCGCTCCTTCTTCATATAGACGAAATATTTCTTCCAGGGAAATATCCTCCGCATCCATCTCTTCAATCCGCTTTTCGACTTCGGAAAAGAGTGCATCCACCGAAGGATTCTTTTTATCTTCCGAAAACGATGACCCTGCTGAAAGATTCTCTTTTTCGGAAGAGGATGAATTCACCGAGGGATTCTCTTCTAGTTCCAGTGCTTCCACTTCCTCACTCTCCTATTTTTTCTATCTTGGCGCAGATCTTACCCCTCTCCATGCGAATCTGTACC
Source organism: Lachnospiraceae bacterium (assembly GCA_015258065.1). GTDB lineage: Bacteria > Bacillota > Clostridia > Lachnospirales > Lachnospiraceae > Butyrivibrio. The sequence goes on from JABZIZ010000003.1 coordinate 34,823, forward strand.
ATCTCGCCCAGGCGAAGATGATGAGGATCTGCAACCGGTCTCCCTGTTTCATCAGTTATAAAACCGAAACTGCCTCGTAACCTCTTCGCCGGCGAATGGGCGCTCAGCACTTCCTCAAGCCCGAGTAGCCTCCCCCTTCGCTCTTGAAGCGTCCGGTTCATGTGCTCTGCCAGGATCCGCTCCAGTTCGGCCGCGCGCATTCTTTGCTCTCTGATTTTCATTGCGGGATGCAACATCTGCAAATGTTTCTGCAAAAGAAGCAAATGATTTTTTTCCTGCCTGATCTTGTTCCATATACCGGCGGTGAGTCCATCCCTGTAAGAAATCAACGTTTCTACAAAATGATCGTATTCAAAGACAGCCAGCTCCGCCGCAGCAGAAGGAGTCGGAGCTCTTAAATCCGCCACAAAATCGGCAATCGTAAAATCCGTTTCGTGCCCAACCGCTGAAATGACCGGCGTTTCACAATCGAAGATGGCCTGTGCAACCACCTCTTCATTAAACGCAGAAAGCTCCTCAATGGATCCTCCGCCTCTGCCCACAATCATCACGTCTACATCTGTCTGGGAAAGGCAAACAATGCCCTCTGCAATACTCTGTGCTGCCTTTTCTCCTTGAACGAGAGCCGGATAGAGAATGATTTGTATATAGGGATTTCTTCTGAGAGTAATTTGGATGATATCCCGAAGGGCAGCGCCTCCCGGTGCGGTTACTACACCAAGTTTGCGAATGTATTTAGGAATCGGCTGTTTGTAAGAGGGATCAAACATCCCTCTTTCTTCCAGCTCTTTTTTTAGCTTCTCAAAGCGCTCATAGATAGAGCCGCTTCCGTCCTGTCTGATCTCCTCTGCAAGGAGCTGATATTTGCCTCCCCTCTGGTAAACACCGACTGCTCCGCTTACCAGAACCTGCATTCCGGACTGCATGCGAAACGAAAGACCGGAGCGCTTCGAAGCGAACATCACGCAGGAAAGGATACCGGTGGCATCCTTCAGAGTAAAATAAAGATGTCCGGATGGATGATCCGTACAATTACTGACTTCTCCACGCACTGTCAAAAAACGCAGAAGAAAGTCCTGTGTAAACATATAGTTAATATAACGATTTACTTGTGAAACAGAATAGATTTCACTCTTCGCTCGGTCTTGCAAATTTAGCCAACACTCCATTCACAAAGGAAGGAGAGTCGTCCTGACCATATTTCTTCGCCAACTCTACCGCTTCGCTGATTGCAACCCCCTGTGGCACTGTCTCATCGTATAACATTTCATAAAGTGCCAACCGCATCACCGTCACATCTACCTTCCCCATTCTTCCGGTATTCCAACCGATCGTTTTCTCATTGATCCGAGCGTCAATCTCGGATAGATGCTGCATCACATTCTCATATTTTTGACGCACATAAGAGGCATCTTTTTCAGAAAGGGGCATATCACTCCATTCGGAAAAAAGAACCTCCTGCTCATTCATATCCTCTTCCGGATGAAATTCCACACGGAAAAGCAATTGAAAAACCTGTTCTCTCAGTTGTGATCTCTTCATACCGGCATTTTAATTCCCGCAACATGCACATTGACATCCTGCACCACAAGACCTGTCATATTGCCTATTGCTGCTTTGACCCTCGTTTGCACCTGTCTGCAGGTAGAAGGAATGTTGTATCCATATCCCATGATCAGATTCAGGTCCGCTGTCACACTTCCTCCATTTAACTGCACCTTCACTCCCTTGGAAAGGGCGCTTTTACCTGCTCTGCTGATCTGTTCCGCTGTGATATCGCCGGCGGCAGCACTGACCCCTTCTACTTCCATCGCGGCAAGTCCTGCGATCCGCGCTACAACATCATCCGCAATCTTCACAGTTCCGATATCCGCATTGTCTTTTAGTTTTGTATTTCCATTTTCACTCATCGTGTAGGCTCCTTTGTCTTATATTGAGGATATTATACATGGTTTCCTTTGAAAAAAACAGTGCTGCACCACTTCCTCAGTTCCTTTTGAACTCCGAAAGCTGAAGACCTTTATTCCTCTCCAGTGTCATATCCGCACTCCACTCGTTGACAAATAACAAAAGCGGTCTGCCGTTCATATCTTTGATTTTTTTCATGTCCGAGGTACCGATTAACTTGGACAGATCGGTGTCCGAGTCCACCCAACGAATATATTCATAGGGAAGCGGCTCCAGGATAATATCCACCTTATATTCTGTTTCCAAACGGAATTTCAAAACATCAAACTGCAAAACGCCAACTACACCGACAATGATTTCCTCCAGTCCGGAATTGAATTCCTGAAAAATCTGGATGGCTCCTTCCTGTGCAATCTGCGTGATTCCTTTCACAAACTGTTTTCTTTTCATGGTATCTACCTGACGGATCCGGGCAAAGTGTTCGGGAGCAAACGTCGGGATACCCTCATACCTTACCTCCTCCTTCGGCATGCAAAGCGTATCTCCGATGGCAAAAATCCCGGGATCAAAAACCCCCATGATATCGCCGGCATAAGCCTGTGTCAGGACCTTTCTCTCATCCGCCATCAGCTGCTGCGGCTGGGAGAGCCGTAGTACCTTGCCGCTCTGGACATGCTTCACCTCTTCCGACGCTTCATATTTGCCCGAGCAGATCCTCATAAAGGCAATACGGTCTCTGTGTGCTTTATTCATATTCGCCTGTATTTTAAACACAAAGGCGGTAAAGGGACTTTCTTCGGGATCGATGGTAACCCCCCCGGAAATTCTTCCCACCGGCGGGGTTGCCATCTTTAAAAAGTGCTGCAAAAAAATTTCCACACCGAAATTCTGCAGGGCGGAGCCAAAAAAGACGGGTGTCAATTCTCCGGCTCTCACGGTTGGAAGATCAAACTCCGCTCCTGCGCCGTCCAGCAGTTCAATCTCCCCTTTTAATTGGTCCATGGCTTCTTCGCCGATGAATTTCGCTGTTAAAGCCTTGTCATGAAGATCAATAAAAGTCTCCTCCCCCTGCCTGGTCCCCTTTTCGGTTCCCGAATAAGTCACAATCTTTTTTTCCTGCCGGTCATAAATTCCCTTAAAATTTTTCCCGGAACCGATCGGCCAATTCATCGGACAGGTTTCAATTCCTAAATTTTGTTCAATATCTTCCAAGAGTTCAAAGGTATCTCTTGCATCACGGTCCAATTTATTGATAAACGTAAAAATCGGGACATGGCGCATACGACAAACCTTGAATAACTTCTTCGTTTGCGCCTCCACTCCCTTGGAAGCGTCAATCACCATAACCGCAGAGTCCGCAGCCATCAAAGTACGGTAGGTGTCCTCTGAGAAATCCTGATGCCCCGGTGTATCCAGAATGTTGATGCAGCAGTCGTCATAATGAAATTGAAGTGCCGATGAAGTGACGGAAATTCCCCTCTGTTTTTCAATCTCCATCCAATCCGAAACCGCATGCTTCGCCGTTGCCTTCCCTTTCACACTTCCTGCCGTGTTAATGGCGCCGCCGTATAATAGAAACTTTTCCGTCAGCGTGGTTTTCCCCGCATCGGGATGCGAAATAATTGCGAAGGTTCTGCGTTTTTTGATCTCATTTTTGGTTTCTATACTGTTTGCCATGGAATCCAATCCTCTTTTCTGATCTCGCCTTTATTCAAAAACAGAAGGTCGGTACATCTACCGTACCGGCCTTCCTTCCTATCCGCACCGCAAACCGGAAGACCTGTCAGTCTCCGGTCGGGCACCTGATGTCCTCTTCAGTTTTGCGCAACGTCCTTCATGGAAAAACTGATTCTCCCCATGCGGTCCTTTCCGAGGCAGACAACTGTCACCTCATCGCCCAGCGTGAGCACGTCCTCCACATGGGCAATCCTTCCTTGAGAAATTTTGGAAATATGCACCATCCCTTCTTTCCCGGGGGCAAACTGAACAAAGGCACCAAATTCTTTGATGCTGATGACTTTTCCTTTAAAAATCTGGCCCTTTTCAAAATCGGTCGTAATGATTTTGATCATTTCCAGCGCCTGATTGATCTTTTCCTTATCATCGCCGCAGATGGAGACACGACCATCATCCTCAATATCGATCTGCACGCCCGTACGCGCAATAATCTCATTGATCGTCTTGCCTCTCTGCCCGACCACATCTCCGATCTTTTCGGGATCAATCTGCAGAAATTCGATTTTCGGCGCATATTTGCTGACTTCTTCACGGGGCTCGGCAATGCAGGGAACCAGAACATCGTTGATGATGGTTTCCCTTGCTTCTTTGCACTGCGCTATCGCCTGTTCTACGATGGCTCTCGTCAGACCGTGAATTTTAATATCCATCTGGATGGCGGTAATTCCGTCATGGGTACCGGCAACCTTGAAATCCATATCGCCAAAGAAATCCTCCAGCCCCTGAATATCGGTCAGAACAAGGAAGTCCTCGTCGCTCTCTCCGGTCACGAGTCCGCAGCTGATTCCCGCCACATGCTTCTTGATCGGGACTCCCGCTGCCATTAGTGACAAAGTGGATGCGCAGACGGAAGCTTGCGAAGTGGATCCGTTCGATTCAAAGGTTTCCGAAACACAACGAATCGAGTACGGGAATTCCTCTTCCGAAGGCAGAACCGGCAAAAGCGCTCTTTCCGCCAAAGAACCATGACCGATCTCTCGACGGCCGGGTCCTCTGGAAACCTTCGTCTCTCCTACCGAATAGGAGGGGAAATTATAGTGATGCACATAGCGCTTATTGGAAGCATAAACATCCAGTCCGTCTACTTTCTGCATCTCCGATAAGGGAGACAGCGTACAAATATCGCATATCTGCGTCTGTCCTCTGGTAAACATTCCCGATCCGTGTACCCGCGGAATCAAATCAATTTCTGCAGAAAGAGGCCTGATCTGTCTAATCTGTCTTCCATCCGGTCTCTTATGATCCTTCAGGATCATCTTTCTCACCGTTTTCTTTTCATACTGATAGATGGCTTCCGATACGAGAGGCAACCATTCTTCCTGATCCGCGAGAGCCTCATTCACCCGATCTGTAATGTCGCTGATGTTCTGATCTCGAACGGCTTTTTCATCCGCAAAAACCGCCTTCTCCATTTCCTCCTGAGGAACCAGCTCACACAGACGCTCTACAAGTTCCTGCGGAACCGTGCAATGAATATATTCATGCTTCGGCTTCCCGACTTCCGCTACAATTTTCTTAATGAAATCAATGACCTGAAGATTCACCTCATGTGCCATATAAATGGCCTCCAACATGCGGTCTTCCGGAATTTCATTGGCAGCTGCTTCGATCATAATCACCTTTTGGCCCACAGAAGCAACGGTCAGGCGCAGATCTCCCTTATCCCATGCCTCCTGTCCGGGGTTGACAAGGAATTTTCCGTCCTGCATCCCGATCTGTGTCATGGCACAGGGTCCGTCAAAGGGAATATCCGAGATCGAAGCCGCAATGCTGGAACCGATCATCGCCACAAGCTCCGGTCTGCATTCCGGATCTACCGACATCACCATGTCCTCAATGGTAACATCATTTCTGTAATCCTTCGGAAACAGCGGTCTCATCGGCCTGTCAATCACTCGGCTGGTAAGAATTGCATTCTCAGAAGGCTTTCCTTCCCTCTTGTTAAAACCGCCCGGAAATCTGCCAATCGCATAAAATTTTTCCACATATTCTACACTAAGCGGAAAAAAATCAATTCCATCTCTCGGCTTCTTGGATGCAGTCGCCGTGCACAGAACAGTCGTGTCCCCATACTGCATAAAAGCACAGCCGTTTGCCTGTTTGCCAACCTTTCCAATTTCCACCCGTAGGGTTCTCCCCGCGAGATCCATCGTATAAGTATTCATCAATTCTCTCACCCATCCTTCCTGATGAGACATTCCTCTCATCATGCATCTGTGACCTTAGATGCTGCACCTTCTTATATCTGTTTCTTACCGTAAAGAAGGACGGAATAAGCCATAAACGGCTGATCCGTCCTTCCTAACTTCTTCAAAAAAAATTATTTTCTTAATCCAAGATCTGCAATCAATTTACGATAGGTCTCGATATCATTCTCACGCAGATATTTCAAAAGACCTCTTCTGCGTCCTACCATCTTCAGCAATCCTCTTCTGGAATGATTGTCTTTCGGATTCTGTTGCAGATGACCGTTCAATTCCTGAATTCTTTCTGTCAAAATGGCAATCTGTACCTCCGGAGAACCGGTATCGCCTTCTTTTCTTGCAAATTTGGTGATCACTTCATTCTTTTTTTCTTTGGTAATCATAACTTCTCCTTTAACCACATCTGCCGTCCACCGCGCAAGGGATGAGACTTCCTCAAGCGAAGCAGCGGTATTCACATAACTAGTGAATAGTAACACGTTTTTCTTCTTCTGTAAAGTCCCCGGATTCTCTCCTCTGTAAAGTCCCCGGATTCTCTCTTCTATAAAGTACGTGATTCTTCTCTTCTGCGGAACCCTTCGTTCTTCTCTTCAGTAGGGTCGTCAAGGGTTCTTCTCTTCTTTAAAACCTCCTGTCCCCTCTCTCCTGAAAAAAGGCTCTTGCGGCAGAAGCATCCCGCTCTAACGCACCCGTTAATTCTTGCAGGGAAGAAAACTGCTGTTCCTCCCGTCTGAATGTCAGAAACCGAACTTCAATGGGGTCTCCATAAATTTCTCTGTCAAAATCAAACACATGGGTCTCAATGCTGTACTGTGCGCCCACATTCACCGTGGGATTCGTCCCCACGTTTGTCATTCCGTAAAAGAGTTGCCCCTGCCAGATCACCTCTGAAAAATATACTCCTCTTGGAGGCAGGAGTTTGGAAGGCGTCGGCTGCAAATTCAAGGTGGGAAAACCAAGATCATGTCCAAGGTGAGCGCCATGCTGCACCATACCCACGACGCTATAAGGCCTGCCAAGCAGATCAGATGCCAGTTCCATCCGTCCTTCTTTCACTGCTTCTCTCACATAGGTGGAACTGATCTCTCTTCCTTCAAAACGTAACTTTGGAACCAGGTGCACTTGAAAATCGCCGGAAACAGCAAGCGACTCCATTAGAGCCAGTCCTCCCTCTCCCTTAAAGCCAAAGGAGAGGTCACTCCCCGCATAGATATCCGCTGCTCTAAGCCGTTTCACCAGGATATCGGTGATAAAATCTTTTGGTAAAATAGATACCGTTTTGTCATTGACAGGGAATTCAATTAACAAATCAATTCCCATTTCCTCAAAGAGTCTTCTCTTTTCTTCCTTCGTTGAAAGCTCCGGCACCGGATATCCGGCAAAGTAGGATGCAAAGGAAGGCTCAAAGGTAAAAACCGTTTTCACCAGGTCGTCCCGGGAGCGCATCAAATCACTTAGCAACTTGCGGTGCCCTCTGTGTACACCGTCAAACTTTCCTATCGCAACCGCACTTCTGCCCTCCGATGCAAAGTGTGTGGCGTCCGTTATAATTTTCATTCTATTCTTCCTGCTGTCTGTAAAAAAACTTCTCTACACGGAAGCATTTGGTCCTTTGGTGAAAGCGGTAAAGCCCAAAAAAACACCCATCCGGGTCGTAGAGTCGGAACTGCTCCCCCTCCTGATATCGCATCTCTTCTATCGGCTCTTGTGTCTCCCCTATCGGATCATGCATCTCTCCTATAGGCTCTTGTATCTCTCCCGAGGAAGATTTCGCTTCTTCTGAAATAATGTTCTCAACCGGAATCGGATTTCCGTTTCGCGCCTGTGCCAAAAAAGATGGGTCGATGATCAGATAATCCCTGTCTCTGAAAATCTGATCCACCGGAACAATTTTATTTTCCAGCGCTCCCTCATCTCTGAGTGTTTCCAACTGCGAAAGTGTCAGTGCGTCTTCCAGATGAAAGCTCCCCACTGCGGTTCTGGTCAGATGGGCCATTGCACCGCCACACCCCAGATAAAGGCCAATATCATGACAGAGCGTTCGGATATAGGTTCCCTTGGAGCATTTCACCTCCATCGTAAACTCATGGCGATCCTCCAATTGAGAAGCATCCAGTAGAGAAATCGAAAAAATCGTTACTTTCCTGCTCCTTCGCTCCACTTCCATACCGGCACGCGCCAGTTCATACAGTTTTTTTCCTCCCACTTTCAGAGCGGAATACATGGGAGGAATCTGGTCATACTCCCCCTGAAACGTAAAGATCGCTTTCTTCAGTTCCTCTTCCGAAACCGCTCTTTCATCTCTGGCGATCACTCTGCCGCTTAAATCTTGCGTATCCGTGGTGATTCCCAACCTGCAAACAGCTATATATTCTTTGGTGTGCTCCGTCAGCAGTTCTACCGCCCTGGTTCCGCTGCCAAGACAAACCACCAACACCCCTATGGCATCCGGATCCAACGTTCCGGTATGTCCAATGCGGCGCTGTTTGCAAATCCCGCGGAGTTTGGCTACCACATCATTAGAGGTAAAACCCGCCTCTTTATATACATTCAGAAGACCATTATACCGATCGATCGGCATTTCTTTCCTCACATCGATGTCTTTTTTGCATTCAACTGTTCTTCCACATAACGGGACAGATTATTTATGACATCATAGCGCGTGCCGCCAAGGGTACAGCCTGCAGCGCGTGCATGCCCTCCTCCACCGAAAACAGCGGCGATTTTGGCTACATCCACCGCTCCCCTGGACCTTAATGATACACGAAAGACCTGTGTTTTAATCTCATACATGAAGATCGTACACTCCACTCCCGCTGTCAAATGGAGCTGAGATACAATTCCATCCGTATCCGACGGTTTTGCATGATAAAAATCCATGATTCGCTTCGTCAGACAGGACGCGATGCAACGATCGTCCATGAATAAGATGCTTTCGATCAGCGCTCTGCCCAGGAGAAGGTTCTGCAACCAGGTCTTTTCATAAAAAACATGATCAATCAGCTCATTATGATCGAAATCAAAGCGTAAAAGTTCACCCGCTTTTCTCATTGTCTCCGGGGAAGTATTGGAATATTTAAATACACCCGTATCCGTGACAATCCCCATATAGAGTGCCATTGCAATTCCTGTATCATATTTTTGAGAATCTGTCAGATCAAAAATCAATTCCGATGTTGAACTGGCGTCCGGCACGATATAATTGATTTTTCCTGTACCGGGATTGGAAATATGATGGTCAATATTGACCGTTTTCTTCGCATTTTGAAAAAGTTCTCTGGCTTCTCCCAATCGTTCCTCTCCGCAGTCCAGTGCAAAGAACAAATCGAGCGGTTCCTCCTCTGCAGGAAAAACCGATCGAATTTCTTCCGTATGCGGTATGATTTTATATTCTTCCGGAATCTCTTCCAGAAAAACGGTGGCATGGATATCCGGATAATTTTTTTTCAGATAAAGATAAAGCCCCATGCAGGATCCCACGCAGTCTCCATCCGGACGAATGTGCCCGCTAATCCCGATTGTTTTAACACCTGAAAGCCATTCCTCAATCTTCATCCCAGCCGTTTTCCTCCTGAGTTTCCTTTAGGCCCTCTTTTCGCCTATCCTCTTCAGGGATTTCGTCCCGGTTTTCCATCTTGTCATCTTCCCGGTCCTCGTCCCGGTCTTCGCCCCGCATCCTTCTTGCCTCTTCATCTTTTTCCATGACTTCATCAATCCGTTTCGACATGCGAATGGCATATTCGACGGATGCATCCATGATAAAGCGCAGTTCCGGAGTGTTCCGCAGATTTAACTCCCGTGCCAGGGTGGATCGGATGTACCCGCTTGCGCTTTTTAAGCCTTCCATTGTACTTTTTCGATCCTCTTCTTCGCCCAGTACCGAAACCCAAACCTTACAGGTTTTCAGATCCGGCGCCACAACGACCTCCATAACGGAGGTCATCGGGGAAATTCGCGGATCTTTACTGAATCGAATGGCTTCCGAAATGACTTTTTTTACCTCGGAATTGATTCGAATATTTTTATATCTGTTTTTTTTCATTCTGATTCTGCCCTGAGATCCCTATTTTCGTGGCACTTCCACCATCACATAGGCTTCTACTACATCGCCGACCTGCATCTGATCAAAGCCATCAAATACAAGACCGCATTCAAAACCTTCTTTCACTTCTTTTGCATCGTCCTTAAACCGTTTCAAAGACTTTAATTCTCCCTCGAAGATCAGTTCTTCTGCACGCCTGATACGCACCTTGCAGCCACGTTCGAGCTTGCCATCCAGAACAAAGGAGCCGGCAATATTGCCGATGGCGCTGGCCTTAAAAATCTGTCTCACTTCCGCATGACCAATCACCTTTTCTTCGTAGATCGGCGCAAGCATTCCTTTCATGGCTGCTTCCACATCATCAATGGCCTGATAAATCACACGGTAAATTTTAATTTCCACGCCTTCATGCTCTGCAATGGATTTGGCCATTGCATCCGGTTTTACGTCAAAACCGATAATAATGGCATTAGAGGTAGCCGCAAGAGATACGTCAGATTCATTGATGGCACCGACACCGGAATGAATCACCTTCACCACCACTTCTTCTCCCGACAGCTTCAGGAGACTGCTGCGAAGTGCCTCTACGCTTCCCTGCACATCCGCTTTCAGGATGATATTCAGTTCCTTCAGCTTGCCTTCTTCAATCTTGGAATAGAGATCATCTAACGACATGCGGGCCTTGGTCTCTTCGATCAGGTCGCTCTTATGCTGATTCGAATAGGTCTGCGCATATTGTTTGGCTTCCCGATCGCTCTCATGCCCGACCAGAATCTCGCCGGCAAAGGGCACGTCGGATAGACCCAGGATTTCGACGGGCATGGAAGGAGTCGCTTCCTTTACGCGTTTTCCCTTGTCATTCACCATGGCTCGTACACGGCCATAGTTGGCACCTGCGGAAATGAAATCCCCTACATGCAGGGTCCCTTTCTGAATCAGGACATTGGCAACCGGTCCTTTCCCCTTGTCCAGCTCCGCCTCCAGCACAAGCCCTCTGGCCTGCCTGTGCGGATTCGCTTTCAGCTCCATAATATCCGCTGTCAGAAGAATGGTTTCCAGAAGAGTTTCCAGTCCCTCTCCTGTCTTGGCAGAAACCGGCACAAATTCTGTCGATCCGCCCCAGTCGGTGGCAATCAAACCCTGTTCGGTTAGTTCCTGTTTAACCCGATCCACGTTGGCACTCGGTTTATCAATTTTATTCACGGCTACAATGATCTCTACCCCCGCAGCCTTGGCGTGATTGATAGCCTCGATGGTCTGTGGCATGACCCCATCATCTGCCGCCACCACCAGTACCGCAATATCCGTAGAATTGGCTCCGCGCATTCTCATGGCAGTAAATGCTTCATGTCCCGGCGTATCCAGGAAGGTAATGCATCTGTCTTTGATATTGACAGAATAGGCGCCAATCTTCTGTGTGATTCCGCCTGCCTCTTTTCCGATGACGTCTGTCTTGCGGATCGCATCTAAGAGGGATGTTTTGCCGTGGTCGACATGTCCCATCACAACCACAACCGGAGGGCGCTTTTCCAGCGTGGATTCCTCATCCTCATCCTCTTTCAACAACTCCTCAATCACATCCACCGGCTCTTCCTTCTCACAGATAATATCGTAGTCAATGGCAATATTTTCTGCTTCCTCATAAGAGAGCTCGGAATTCACCGTCATGATCTGCCCCGCCAAAAACAGCTTTTTGATAATTGCGGAAGGCTGGATATGCATCTTATCTGCAAATTCCTTGATTGTGAGCTTATCCGGAACGGAAATTACTTTAATCTGTTCCTTCGGCTCTTCTGTCTTCTCCACCTCCGGTTTAATGAAACGTCCGGCTTTCTTACTTCTGGACATCTGTTCTTCACCCTGATACAGATTTACCAGGTTCTTCGTTCCCTTGCGCTCCTTTTCCTGGGTTGGTCTGCGCTTTTCATTTTCTCCACGCCTGTTTTCAAAACCGCGCTCCGATTTTGCGTGGTGATCTCCCTTCGCGTTTTTCCCGTTTGCCTGTTTTGCAGGAGCATTATCTCTTGGTGCATCCAAACGCGGATTTTTACCGGCGCCCGAGCGGGATCCCTCTTTCTGGTTCCTTCCCTGAGCATCTTTCTGGCCTCTCCCCTGAGAATCTTTTGCCCCCGGCACTGCGCCACTCTTTCCATTTCTTTCGGAAAAAGGTTTGTTGTTCTTCTTTGGCTGACTCTGCTCGCGACCCTCCGGTGATGCTCCGTTTTTTACTTTTTCCACCACTTCCACATTGTTCTGTGTGGGAGAAAGCGGCATTTCGTTCTGATTCTGTTCCGAGTTCTTGATGGTTGACTTGGGAGCCGGAGAGAGCGGTTTCCGCAGAGAATTCCCGTACTCTTCCAGTTGTTTTGGCTTTGTTAAGGGTTTGATCGGACGATAGGCATTCTGCGATACGGCAAAGCCGCTTTTGCCAGCCGTCCCCCTTTTCTTTCCATTCTCCGTCTGTTGCGTAGGATGTGCTCCTCCGAACTTGGAATTATTTGGATTGGAAACAAAAATAATCTTCTTTTTCTTTTTCTGGGGAGCCGTAGCGTTCTCCTTGGCCCCGGAAGGAGTAGCCACCTTCTCCGGCTGAACCTCTTTTTCCTTTTTTTGCTCCATCAGTTCTTCTTTATGATCCTGCTTTGTCTTCACGGAACCTTCTTTCTCACGCCTTGATGGGGAGGTAACAAATCTTTTTCTTGCTCTCTCAGCATCCACTTCTTCAATGGAACTATTGGAACGTTTTGCTTCGATCCCGCTTTCCTGTAAAAAAGCAATCAGCTCCTTGGATTCGCAACCGAGTTCCGCTGCAAGTTCTGATACTTTTATTTTGGCCATTGTTCCTCCTTATCGGTCTGCTCTGCCGTTTTCCTGCTCATTTGCGATCTTGTACAATGCATCCGCCAACCCCTTGTCCGTGACTGCGACTGACGATCGTGGCGTGTGACCGATCGCTTTTCCCATCGCATCTTTTTCTCCATACAAAATAAAACGCGCCTGAGAAAAATTACATTTATTTTGAAACAGCCTCTTCGTTCGATCGCTTGCATCCCTGCTGACCAGCACCAAATGTGCTTTTTGGTGCCTGAGACTGTCTAACACTCCCGTTTCCCCGGAAACGAGATTTCCGGATTTCTGGCAGATACCCAAAAATGAATAAAATCGATTATTCATTCCGTATCTGCTCCAAAAGTGAATGCAACGTTTCCTCGTCCACCTTCATGCGAAACGACCGCTCCAGTCCCCTGTTCTTGGCTGCTTTTCTCAGGCACTCTTCCTTATGACAAAGATAAGCACCTCTGCCATTTTTCTTGCCGGTCACATCCATTTCCAGCGTACCCTCCGGAGTATGCACAATCCTGAGCATCTCCTTCTTTGGCTTCTTGGTTCTGCATCCGATACAGGTCCGAAACGGAATTTTTTTATTGGGAAACCCACCCTGTTTGTCTGGCATCAAAATTTATGACTCCGTCTCTTCCGCTTCGCCTTCCTCACTTCCAGGCTCCTCCATCTCATCCGGAGACTCCGGCAAATCCTCCAGGTATTCTCCGTCATCCAGGTCTTCATCCATATAATCTTCATAACGGAAGCCGGGCGCATCCTTCGCCTGCGTTTCCGACTTAATATCAATCTTATAGCCGGTCAGTCTTGCAGCTAAACGCGCATTCTGTCCCTCCTTGCCGATGGCAAGAGAAAGCTGATAATCGGGTACGACTACCTTGGCTGTCTTTTCATCCGGATCGGCAAACACGGCTACAATCTTGGCAGGAGAGAGGGCATTTTGAATCAGGTTCCCCGGATTCTCATCCCAAGCGATAATGTCTATCTTTTCTCCATGCAATTCATCGACGATCAAATTGACACGGCTACCATTCACACCGACACAGGCACCCACAGGGTCTACATTCTCGTTATTGCTGGAAACGGCGATTTTGGTTCGACTGCCGGCCTCCCTGGCAATGCTTTTGATCTCCACCGTACCATCCTTGATCTCTGTCACTTCCTGTTCAAAGAGACGTTTTACCAAATCCGGATGGGTCCGTGACACCAGGATGCGAGGCCCCTTATTGCCGTTACGCACCTCCAGAATATACACTTTAATACGGTCATTCGGGCGGTATGCCTCCCCCTTGATTTGTTCGTTTTCATTAAGAAGGGCATCCGCTCTGCCGAGGTTGATGCTGACATTGCGTCCGAGATAGCGCTGCACCACGCCGGTTGCAATGTCATGCTCTTTATCAAAATATTCTTTGCATACAGCAGAACGCTCTTCTTCTCTGATCTTTTGCAAAATCACATTCTTGGCATTTTGCGTTGCAATCCTGCCGAAGTTTTTGGAATCCAGCTCCGCCCTCACGGTATCTCCGGGCGCCACATCCAACTGGAATTCTCTGGCGTCGTCGATCCAAATTTCCGTCATCGGATCCAGCACTTCTTCCTTGGTGGCCACAACCGTTTTATTGGCATAGACATGGAAATCGCAGGTCTCTCTGTCCATCTCCACCGACACATTGTCAGCCTTTCCGAAGCTGTTCCTGCAAGCGGTCAGAAGCGAGTTCTCAATTGCTCCGAAAAGAGATTCCTTGCTGATATTCTTTTCTTTTTCGAGAATATCCAGTGCTTCCATCAGTTCTCTACTCATTTTCTGTATCCTCCAGATTATTGATCAAAAATCGAGTGCCAACTTCAGAAGAGCCACATTTTTTCTTTCTAAACGTATCTCTCCCGCATCTGTCTGAATCAAGTAACAGTCACGATCAAAAGAAGTTAAAATTCCACTAAACTCTTTCTGCTGGTTAACCGGCAGAAACAACTTTCCCTCCACCTGTTTGCCGATGCTCTGTGAAAGATGTCTGTCCCTGGTCAGTCTCCTGCCAAGACCGGGCGAGCCGACCTCCAGCGTATAAGGTTCTCCGACAAAGTCCACTTCATCCAGGGCCTTGGAAAGAGCACGGTTGACCGCTACACAGTCGTCAATGGTTACGCCCCCCTCTTTATCAATGTAACAGCGAAGGTAGGCTTCTCCCGCTTCCTTCACATATTCCACATCATAAATGTTGACCCCGTTTGCCTCTGCAATCGGAATGAGTAGCGCTTCTGTCTGCTCTTCGATCTGTTTTCGTCCCATGCGGAAACTCCTGTTTTTCTTCCGTTACACAAGGAAAGTGGGCTCCTGCAAGCCCACTTTCATCAGTACTTTCCCAATTTAACACGCAAAGCCCCTATCGTCAAGGGTTTTTGCAGATTTTACTGCTCTCCTTCATACGGAACGACGGCGCCCTGGAAGGTGTCATTGATATATTTTACAATTTCAGGGGAGTGCAGAACTTCACAAAGAGCCTGGATTTTCGGCTCCGATTCATTGCCTTCCTTCACCGCAATTACATTCACATACTGCTGAATGGCATCTCCGTCTGCAGACTCGGAAGCAAGCGCATCCTTCTTGACATTTAAACCTGCTTCCAAAGCATAATTGCAGTTGACTACACCGTAAGCCACACTGGGAAGCTGTTTGGTAACCTGCTCCGCCGCTACCTCCACCAGCTTTAAGTGATGAGGATTTTCCTTTACATCATTGACGGTTGCAGTGATTCCCGCACCGTCAGCCAGTTTAATCAAACCTTCCTGTTGAAGTAGAAGCAGGGCTCTTGCTTCGTTGGTCGTATCGTTGGGAATCGCAATGGCATCTCCATCCGCAATGTCCTTCAGGTCTTTTTTGGTTCCCGCATAAATGCCGATCGGCTCGTAGTGAATCTTTCCGTTTTTGGCGATCGCAATATGGGTTCCCTTCTCTTTGTTAAAAGAATTCAGGTAATTGACATGCTGGAAATAGTTCGCATCGAAGTCGCCGGACTCCACCACATTGTTCGGCTGAATATAATCATCAAAAACCTTGACTTCCAGTTTATACCCTTTCTTTTCCAGGATTTTCGCTGCCTGATCCAAGATTTCTGCATGAGGGGTTTCACTTGCGGCAATCTTGATGACATTATCTCCGTCTGCAGGTGCTGCAGCTTCCTTCGAAGCGTCCGTGGAAGCGACCGCCGAAGAAGCCTCTGTTGCAGCTGCTCCTTGGGATGAGGCAGTAGAAGTATCACTGGAAGCTTCCTTCGAACCGCATCCTGCAAGGCCCAGGGTCAGCAGAGATGATAATAAAATGGCTGATACAATTTTCTTTTTCATAATATATTCCTCCTTGTATTGTCTATCATCAACGGGTCTCCTAGGCACGTCGCCTGTCGAGCCTCGTTGAAATCAAAGTACCGATTCCCTGAAACAACTGCACGAGAAGTACCAGGAGAATCACACTCGGCCATAAAATATTGGGACGATAGCGGTTATAACCATAACGGATTGCAATATCTCCCAGACCGCCCCCTCCGATCACCCCGGCCATGGCCGAATAGCCGAGAATCGTTGCAATGGTAATCGTGGCACCGGCAATCAGCGAAATTCTCGCCTCTGTCAGCATCACACGCGTAATGACTTGAAAATGACTGGCTCCCGCCGCCTGCGCCGCTTCGATCACTCCATGGTCAACCTCGTTTAGCGAAGACTCCACCATTCTGGCAATCAATGGAGAAGCGGAAATCACCAACGGCACAATCGTCGCAGTGGAACCATAGGTCTTGTGCACAATCAACATGGTAAGCGGCATCACAATGATCAGCATGATCAGAAAAGGCACCGATCGCATAATATTGGTAATCAGTCCCAGAACATGATAAAGCTTCCGATTGGGTCTGATTCCTTCCTGACCACTCACCGCTAGAACGACTCCCCAGGGAAGTCCCAGCACATAACCGAACAGGGTGGAAACCAACGTCATATAAACCGTCTCCCAAATTCCTGTAAGAATCATGCTTCCTTCTCTGGGAGAAATTTGCAAAAAGTTCCATAAAGCTTCCATATTCAGTCCAGTACCTCCACCGACAGTTCATGATCTTTCAAATACTGTATCTGTCTATCTGCGATCTCACCCTCCTTAGACAGGGCGAGAATCATATCCCCTCTGGCAACCCCCTGCACGTCCTTTGTATTTGCCTTAAGAATATTCACCGGTTCTCCAAATTGCAGAACCATATTGGCTACGACCGGCTCATAGGATGAATTCCTGGAAAACACAATTCTAACCTTTCGCCCCGTATGTTTCTCTTCCGTTTTGGAAACCAAGGAGGCTCGGTTCTCTTTCCATTCTTCCGGATCCCTTCCTTCAATAATCAGTCTCTTGGCGGCATCTGATTTAGGATGGGCAAAGACCTCCTCTACGCTTCCATTCTCCACCAGCTCCCCGTTTTCCACGATGGCCACGTGGTTACAGATCTCTCTTACCACGCTCATGGAATGAGTAATGATGACGATGGTGATCCCTGTCTTTTGATTGATCTCTCTGAGTAGTGCAAGGATCTGCTGCGTTGTCTGGGGATCCAGCGCACTGGTTGCCTCATCACAAAGTAGAATCCTGGGATCACAGGCAAGGGCTCTTGCGATTGCCACTCTCTGTCTCTGTCCACCGGAAAGCTGTGCCGGATAAGCCGACGCCTTCTCTTCCAATCCCACTGTTTTTAACAGTTCCCTGGCTTTCTTTTTGGCTGCCTGCCCTCCTGTCCCATGGATTTTTAGGGGAAAACAGACATTGGCAAGTACCGTGGACTGCATCATGAGATTGAAATTCTGAAAAATCATCCCTATCTGCGCCCTTAACTGCCTTAGCTTCCGGTCATCTAACTGTGTGAGGGATATTCCATCCACTTCCACCGATCCGGAAGTTGGTGTTTCTAAAAGGTTCAAACACCTGACCAGCGTACTCTTCCCCGCACCGGACATTCCGATGATTCCGTAAACATCCCCCGCTTCCACACGAAAGTTGATATTCTTCAGTGCTTCCACCTCAGCCTCTTTGGTTGAAAAAGTTTTGTATAAATTTTTTACTTCAATCATTGCCATATCATTTTTTTTTGCGAATCGATACCGTCTACCGATTCTCCTCTCTATCGAAAAATCCTCTCTATTGAAAAACAACCATAACAGTTGCGCTCAACTTGATTTTCCTATCATAAACATCTGCCCTTATTTAGTCAATTCCAAAAAAACTGAGGTCTGCTATCGTTTCGTTCGATAGCAGACCTCAAGAATCAAACCGGGATTACTCTCCTAACTAAGAGACTCAGGCTTCCTGCCAAGCCGTTTCCAAGGCAATTTTCATCATATCCGTAAAGCCCTGTTCCCGCTCGATTGCCGGCAGCGCCTCGTGAGAAAAGATATGATCGGAGATAGACAGGATGGCAAGTGCTTTTTTGTGATCCGCAATCGCAGTCACATATAAACCGGCTGTTTCCATCTCCACTGCCAATTGATTCATATCACGTAATTTTTCATTGATCTTCGGATCCGGATAATAAAAGAAGTCGGAGGAATAAACGCTTCCCACCTTGACCGGAATTTTTAACTCGCCAGCGGACTTCACCGCATTCGCCAACATGCCATAATCTGCCAGAGGGGCAATGTGTCCATAAAATCCATAAGCGTCCACATAGGCTGAATTCGTACTGGCTCCCATTGCGATCACCACATCCTTTGTATGGAGTTCCGAAGAAAGGGCCCCCGCACTGCCGATGCGAATAATCGACTCCACGCCGAACTGCGTGTATAATTCGTGTGAATAAATGCCCATGGACGGAATCCCCATCCCATGCCCCATCACGGAAATTCTTTTTCCCTTATAAATTCCTGTGTATCCGAGCATATTGCGTACATCGTTGAAGAGAACCGGTTGCTCTAGGAAACTCTCCGCTACATATTTGGCGCGCAACGGATCTCCCGGCATCAGGACTACCTTTGCGATATCGGTTCCTTCTTTCAAGGAAATGCTTGCTGATCCAGATTCTTTTGCCATCACTTCATCCTCCTAAAGACTGTTTGTTGTGGATTGATTTTGCTTTGCATTGATATAAGGGATCAAGCCTTCCGCATCTATGATTCTCTGCATAAAGGGAGGGAAAGCCTGCCCCTGATAGGACTTTCCGGTTGTTTCATCGATAATCAGTCCCGTGTCAAAGTGAATGCGAATCCTGTCTCCTTCCTGAATCTGTCTGGAGGCTTCAGGACATTCGATAATCGGCAGGCCGATATTGATGGCATTACGGTAAAAAATTCTGGCAAAGGTTTCTGCAATAATACAGGATATACCCGCAGCCTTAATCGCAATCGGCGCATGCTCTCTGGAGGAACCGCAGCCGAAGTTCTTGTTCGCAACGATGATGTCGCCTGCTTTTACTCTTTTTACAAAGGTCGGATCCAGGTCTTCCAAACAGTGCCGTGCCAGATGCTGTGGATCGCTGTCTGCCAGATATCGCGCAGGGATAATCACATCCGTGTCAATATTATCCCCGTATTTAAAAACGTGCCCGCTTGCCTCTTTCATCCCGTCTCCTTTATCATTCCAACTCTGAAGGTTCCGATAGCTTCCCGGTTACGGCACTGGCCGCTGCAACAGCCGGGGACGCCAGATAGATTTCCGAATCCGTTTCTCCCATCCTGCCGATAAAATTCCGGTTGGTGGTGGAAACGCACCTCTCCCCATGCGCCAGAATCCCCATATAACCGCCAAGACAGGGACCGCAGGTCGGTGTGGAGACCACAGCTCCCGCCTCGATGAAGGTGGAAAGCAACCCTTCCTTCATGGCCTGAAGATAGATCTGCTGCGTCGCAGGAATCACGATACAACGCACCCCCTTCTTGACCTTTCTTCCTGAGAGAATCTTTGCGGCTATCCGTAAATCTGAAATTCTGCCATTGGTGCAGGAGCCGATCACCACCTGATCGATCGGAATATCTCCAATCTCATCAAACACCCTCGTGTTTTCCGGAAGATGGGGAAAAGAAACCGTCGGCTTTAATGTCCCCAGGTCAATTTCAATCTCCTTTTCATAAAGTGCATCCGCATCCGGCAAGAAGACTTCATACGCTCTTCCGGGCGCATGTTCCTCTACATAGGCTTTCGTCAGATCGTCTACCGGAAAGATCCCATTTTTAGCCCCGGCCTCAATGGCCATATTGGCAATGGTCAAGCGGTCATCCATTGACAGATACTGTATGCCGTCACCACAAAACTCCATGGATTGATATAAAGCTCCGTCTACACCAATTTCACCAATGACATGCAGAATCACGTCTTTTCCACTGACCCACGGATTCGGTTTTCCTCTCAGCTCAATACGAATCGCAGACGGCACCTTGAACCATGCTCTTCCGGTCACCATCCCTGCCGCCATGTCTGTAGAACCGATGCCCGTCGAAAAGGCCCCTAAAGCACCATAGGTACAGGTATGAGAATCTGCACCGATGATGCAATCTCCGGGCAGAACCAGTCCCTGTTCCGGAAGCAGCGCATGCTCAATTCCCATGGTTCCTACATCAAAGAAATGCGTAAGCTCCTGTTGTTTTGCAAAATTTCTACAGCATTTACAGTTTTCCGCCGAAGCGATGTCTTTCGCCGGAACAAAGTGATCGAGTACGATGGCAATCTTATCCTTGTCAAACACACTTTTATCCTGAAGCTTCTCCATCACTTTGATTGCAACCGGTGAGGTAATGTCATTCCCCAGTACAAAATCCAGTTGGGCTTCGATCAACTCTCCCGCATGTACCTGAGAAAGACCTGCATGTTCGGCCAGAATTTTCTGGCTCATCGTCATTCCGCTCATCTTGTTCCTCTTTCTCTTTTCTTTTCTACCTTACAAAAAACACCGTACAGGATCGCAAACAGGATGCCGGACAAAGAGGCGACCAGCCCTGCTCGCAAGTAAGGCGGCTGGTACAAAGCGGTGATTTCATGGATGCCTTTTGGCACATCCACCGCCATCATCCCATAGTCTGCCGTCAAAACAGTTCCCTCCCTGCCATCCACGTAGACCTTCCAGCCTGCCAGGTTCGGAACAGAAAAATAGACTAGACTTCGATTTTCCAAATTAGAAGTGGTTGCCTGAAAACCTCCTCCATAGGAGGAAAACGTTTTCTCTTTACCGGAACCGGTTTTGATCGAAATTCGTTTCTCATGAATGGTTCGAAAGGAGGTACAGGAAGTCGCTGCCCGGTTGCGACATTCCTCATCAAATTCATCGTCAGAGGTAATCGCCGTCATATCGGAGGCACCGGCATGAATCATCTTCTCCGTATATTTTTTCGGCGTGTCGTCCGGCAGGATCAGGGCATTGACCAGTGCCCGATCGGTCTGATTTTTATCCAACTTATCAAATTCCGACTCATAAATATACTGACGGAATACAAATCCCATTGGAATAAAATTCTTATTTTCAAAATAGCGGAATCCGTGTTTCCGATCTCTCGCCTGGTTCACCAGTTCTTCTGTTTCTCCCGTATCCCTCTGGATTTCGGTAAAGCCGTAGGTGCCCATTCCTTTCCCGTATTCCCCATCGGAACTGATGATGTGATTCCAGAGATAGTACTTCTCAGACAAAATTGCCCGAAGCCCCTCCCCTCGAAGAGGTGGATTGGATTCCACGGTCCTTGTAAATCCGATGGTTCCGCTATAGAAGTTAAAAATCTCAGCGGGAACGGTGGAAAGAAAACAGTGAATGGTGGGCATTCCCCATACCATCTCATAATTGGTGGCAGAACCTTCCGTTTCCACCCGGTAAAAAACATTCGAATCAAGTGTGTCCGGCTTGGAATCCAACATCTGTTGTTTCCACATTTGCATCCCGTAATGATTCACCAAAGACATGCCGTTGATCAACATGATCATCGTTGCCGCCAAAGAAGAAAGGCAGGTTAAGAGAAGGCCTATGCGCAGTCTCCTTTTTCTGCTTCTTACCAACAGGCAGAGGAGAATCAGACCTACGTACATGCAGGCCGTGGCAATTGCGTTCCGGATAAAATAATCCTTATTTTCGGAAATCTGGAAGAATACGATCTTACCGCTTTCATCCCTAGTCGGAAGACAGTAGATGACGAGCATCAGGGTGAACAAAAGAGTCGATATCAACGTTCCTGTCCGGAAGTTCGTCAAATCCTCCTTTTCAAATTCCCTGACCGTAACAAGCGCCATAAAGAGAATCGGCATAAAGTACCACCTGGCATAGTACCAGGAATTAAAAAGCGAAAAAACGGAATTTAGCACAGGCACCAATGCAATGAGGAGGCAGGTCCAAAGCAATGTTTTGATCCAGTTCTTCCTTCCTTGATAGGCGCGGAAGAAGGAAAGAACGCCCGACAGCCCGAAGAAAGGAAGAAAGACCGCTAAGGAAGCATTTTTTACCGTCGCATCATATAGAATCGTGCCCTTCCCGATGATATCCGACACCATCACCATACTCTTCAGAATATCCAGGTACATCAGGGCGCTGGGATAAACGATCATATCATAGCCCAGCACCACGTTTTCCAGTCTTGTATTTCCTGCAATGCCGGAGAGCGCAAGCATCAGGAAAAGTGCGGCAATCAGCACCCCGATGATCCCTCCGGAAAGGGCTCTTACGATCATCGAGAGAAGGGTGCGCCAATGTCTTCCCCTTGCATAGCGAATCACAGCATAGAGCAAAAGAAATACCACCATGCCGAAGAAAAAGTAATAATTGATGATCGCCAAAAGACTAACGCAAAGAGTGAACCGCAGCCACCTCGTATATCCATGTGAAATGGGAGAAGCTTCTCCTCCGGTGTCCAGTTCCATCAAAGAATCGAAAGTAAGAAGGAGGAGTGGAAAAAAAGCAACGGCATCCGTAAAATGATTGAAGACAATATTACAACCGTTGAATCCGGAGAAAGCATAAAGAAAACCGCCGATCCGCGCAGAGAGATCTTTGATCTTGTACGTTCGAAAATACAAATACGCCGTGGTCGCACAAGTTGCGTACTTCAGCGCCATCAGAAAAGGCATCAGATAGGGAACTGCAGATTCCGGAAAAGGTATCGTCAGCCAGAAAAAGGGGCTGCCCATCAGGTAAAAAGAAAGGTCGCCGATCAGCGTTCCCCCCAGGTCCAGGTTCCAGTTCCAAAAAACTTCTCCGCTTCTGACTGCACGATGTGCCAGTACATAAAACGGGACCTGCTGTACGTTATAGTCGCCATACAGGAAAAAAAGGCCGTGGTTAATCACCAGAATAGGCAGCACGGCAATCACATAAATCAGGAACCCGGTCAGGAACATCATCAGTGGCGCAGGAAACCTGCGCCACCTTTCTCCCGGTATGGATGTTTCCTCCAACTTAGTTGTTGATAAGTTTATCATCCTCACTCCAGCTGTACATTTTACGAATCTCTTCGCCAACTTTTTCCGACGGATGCTCGGAAGCCAGCTTACGCATCGCCTTAAAGTGCACCTGTCCACCTGCCTGAGACATATCTAACAGGAATTCCTTCGCAAAAGTTCCATCCTGAATATCGGACAGGATCTTTTTCATTGTTTTCTTGGTTTCCGCAGTAATCAACTTCGGGCCGGATACATAATCTCCATACTCTGCTGTATTGGAGATAG
This sequence comes from Lachnospiraceae bacterium, assembly GCA_015258065.1. GTDB lineage: Bacteria > Bacillota > Clostridia > Lachnospirales > Lachnospiraceae > Butyrivibrio. Next base: position 58,212 of record JABZIZ010000003.1, read on the forward strand.
AATAACGCATTCCGGCAAAACCGGATTGGTAAATCAGGTCCACAATCAGCTTCATCTCGTGAATGCATTCGAAATAGGCATTTCTGGGATCATAGCCTGCCTCGCAGAGCGTTTCAAAGCCGGCCTGCATCAGAGCGCAAACACCGCCACAAAGTACGGCCTGCTCGCCGAAGAGATCGGTCTCCGTTTCCGTACGGAAGGTGGTTTCCAGAATACCCGCACGAGCGCCTCCGATGCCTGCGCCGTAAGCAAGAGCCAGATCCAGTGCCTTTCCGGTTGCATCCTGTTCCACTGCAACCAGCATCGGCACCCCCCTACCTGCTTCAAATTCGCTCCGAACCGTGTGTCCGGGTGCCTTCGGTGCAATCATGGTCACATCCACATCTGCAGGTGCCTTGATCAAACCAAAATGCACATTGAAGCCATGGGCGAACATCAGCATGTCACCTGCTTTCAAATTGGGCTCAATATCCTGGTGATACATGGCCGCCTGCTTCTCGTCATTGATCAAAATCATGATGATATCCGCCCACTTGGCAGCCTCTGCATTGGTTTTTACGGTCAGACCCTGCGCTCTGGCCTTTTCTGCCGACTTCGATCCCTCATATAAGCCGATACAAACCTCACAGCCGGAATCCTTCAGATTCAGCCCATGCGCATGTCCTTGGGAACCGTAACCGATCACCGCAATTTTTTTCCCTTCCAACAAGGATAAATTGCAATCCTCCTGATAAAAAATTTTAGCCTCTGATGACATCTGTTTTACCTCCATGCAAAAATAAAATAATTTTGAATTCTTTAGGGATTGCCGGGAAACACCCTTCTGATCGCAGCGTCAGAAATATACCACTTCGTCCATTCCGCGGAAGAGTCCGGCTACGCCAGTCCTGGCAAGCTCCAAGATTTCATATCCTTCAAGAAGACCGAGAAAAGCGTCAATCTTAGATGTATTTCCGGTAATTTCAATGATCAGGGATCCCGTCCCCACATCGACAATGGTGCCGCGAAATACATTGGTCAGAGAAATCAGGTTCACCCGGTCCGCTGCCCCGGCCTTCACCTTAATCATCGCCAATTCCCGGAACACACTGCGATCCGGTTTCAACTCTTTGATGTCTCTGACATCCACCAGTTTCGAAACCTGCTTCTCAATCTGTTCCAGAATATTATCCTCACCCGAGGCAACAATGGTAATACGGGTAAATCTGGGATCCGCCGTTACACCGGCTGTGATGCTCTCAATATTGTATCCGCGTCTGGCAAAGAGGCCTGAAATACGACTGAGCACACCTGCAGTATTGTCTACAAGAATTTGAAACGCTTTTTCTTTCATATTCCCTCTTCTCATAAAAGACCTGTTCAGTATACCATGCGATATGGTTCCGTCAAGGTTACAAAATTCACGAATCCTCCGGAGCGATTTTCACCTTACACCGGCTTTCCTTCGCTTTCCTTGCATTTTTGAAGCGCCACCACCCCGGTTCTTGCCACTTCCACGATGGAAACACTGCGGAACATCTCCAAAAACAACTCTACCCTCTCCGAAGTGTCACAGATTTGAATTAACATCATGCTCTTCGACATATCCACAATCCTTGCCTGCATAATGTCGCAGTTCTCCATGATGTCCCTGCGATTGGACCGGTTATACTTGACTTTCAGAAGCATCAGTTCTCTGTTGATGGCACTGCCAGACGAGAAGGTCTTGACCTTGATAATGTCCAGTTTTTTATTGAGCTGCTTCTCAATCTGCTCTATGGTATGCTCATCTCCATTCGATACAATGGTCATGCAGGAAATATCTCTGTCCTTTGTTTCTCCCACCACCAGCGAATTGATATTAAAATTCCGTCTGGTAAAAAGACCTGCTACCTTCATGAGTACGCCGGCTCTGTTTTCTACTAACAGTGAATAAATCCGTTTCATAATCCACCTTCCTTATGCAAGCACCCGATCATCCGGATCCATCCACACTTCCAAAATTCCGGATCTTTCTTCATTCAGAAAAGCCCTGATCCCATCGGACAGAGAAGAATGACCGTCCAGATGGGAAAAGCTCATTCCGTAAGCCTCCGCAATTTTTGAAAAATCCGGCCCCTCTCCCAAATCCACCATTGTGTAGTGACCCTTATAGGCACGATACTGATATTCATGAACCATTCCCAGCACATTATTTCTGAGCAAAACGATTTTTACCGGAATATCATACTGTTTCGCACATCCCAGTTCATTCATCGTCATTTGAAAGCCGCCTTCCCCGCAAAGGGCAAGTACCTGCCTATCCGGACAGGCAAGTTTTGCCCCAATCGCAGCCGGCAGCGCATATCCCATCGTCCCCATTCCTCCGGAAGTGAGCAGCCTGCCTTCCGGTGCCACCTCATAGTAATGCGTCGCCCAGATCTGGTTTTGACCTACATCCACACATAGGATCGCACCCGTATCCACTTCTCTGGACAAAGCCTTCATCAGTTCCTTAGAAGGAACAAACTCCTCTTTGACCACAACGCATTTTTCTCTCATCTCCTCTTTCCACTTGTTGAGCGAAGAAAGCCAGGGATCATGCTTTTCCTCCTCCGGCGCACGTTTCAACATTTCTCGAAAAATATGCGCAATATCTCCGACAAGCGGAATGGTAGGGCCAACGTTCTTACCGATTTCCGCAGGGTCCACATCGATATGAACCAGAACCTTTCCGGTTCGAATCAACTCCGGGCGATTCACGGCGCGGTCTGCGACACGCGCACCGATCATGAGTAGCAAATCACATTCATTGATTGCCCTGTTTGCATAGGGACGACCGTTGTTGCCGACCATTCCAAAATACAATGGATCATTCGTGGGCAACACGCCGATTCCCATCATGGTCGAAACAACCGGTATCTGGTGAAGAGATGCAAATTCGCGAATTTCAGAAACCGCATCCGATAGAAAAACACCTCCACCCGCACAAATCAGGGGCTTTTCTGCCCGCAACAGCTCCTTTATTACCTTCTTGACCTGTACCACATTTCCTTCCACCGTTGGCTTATAGGTACGCATGTGAATCGAATCAGGATACACAAAGGAAGGGAGGGTGGCCGTCTGAATATCTGAGGGGATGTCAATCAGAACCGGCCCCTTTCGACCGGAAGTTGCTATAAAATACGCCTCTTTCATGATTCTCGGCAAATCATTGACGTCTCGAACCAAATAGGAATATTTGACAAAGGACTCGACTGCGCCGGTGATATCCGCCTCCTGGAATACATCCGAGCCGATCAGCTCCGATTGTACCTGTCCGGTAATACAAATCAGCGGAATAGAATCCGCATAAGCAGTTGCGATTCCGGTAATCAGGTTGGTCGCTCCGGGACCGCTGGTCACCACACAAACCCCTGCTTTTCCCGTCATTCTTGCATATCCGCTGGCCGCGTGAGCCGCATTTTGTTCCTGCCTGACCAGAATTGGTTTGATGCTGGATTTCCGCAATGAATCAAAAAAGGGGCAGATCGCGACACCCGGATACCCGAATAGTACCTCTGTCCCTTCCATTTCCATACATTTCACAAGTGAGTCCGCGCCGTTCATTCCGCCTCCTGCTTTTTCTCTTCAGAGTTAGATCACATCATGGTATCCGAGTCAAGTCAATAGAACCCAAAGAACCTTTGATCTTATGATATGCCTCACATTATACTATTGATGAAAAAAAAAGGAAACGGAAAGAATAGACGCTGATTTCGTGCTGTGCTAGAATAAAAAAAGTATAGCAAAAACAAAATTTAAGGAATGAAACTCTATGAACTTTCAAAACAAAAGAAAATGGATCCGCATCCTTGCGCTGATCGTCCTTGCCCTGATGATCCTGTCCACTCTGGGGGGCTGCGCCCAGGATACGGAACAACTGGAAACCTATAAGAAGAATATGGATACTTTTTTTGACTCGGTAGCCTCCTATAACGCTTCGATTAACGCAATTGATCCCATGTCGGACCAGGCCGAGAAGGAACTGCTTGGTTATTTAGACAGTATGAATGCAGAATTTTCCAATATGGCGACCTTCCCCATTCCGGAAGAATTCCAGTCCATTTCTAAACTCCCCAAAGATGCTTCCGATTCCATGGCAAAGGCCGTCTCTCTCTACCATGAAGCCTATGACGGAGAATACAACCAGGGAAAGGCGGAGGAAGCAAGGCAATATTATGAAAGAGCCAACCGTGCGGTTCAGGTCATGATCCAGGTGCTTCGCGGCAAAAAGCCCGAAGGCGATGATGTCACTGTAACAAACGGAGAATAAAATACGGTGGCTGTTGCCACCGTAAAAATTTTTCTAATTCTCATATCTGGAGGACAGCTTCAATCTGGTCAGCGCCCTGGCCATCGCCGCCTGCGACAAATGATATTCGCGCTTGGACTGATTTTGTCTCATGTGCTCCTGTGCCTGCTCCAAAGCTTCCCTTGCACGGTTTCTGTCAATATCCTCCGGTCTTTCACAAGTCATCGCCAGGATGGTACAACGGTTATTGGCGATCTGGCAGGAACCGTTTCCAATAATCACTTCCAGTTCCCCACCATCTGCACTGACGATCTTCATATCGCCCTGATAGATGGCAACGATCATTTCCTCATGGTGAGCCAGAATCTGCATACTTCCATCCTTACAGGGAATCGTCACAGATTCTGCCCTTCCATCAAAGAAAACACCATTCGCACTCATCACTTTTAACCCGAAGGTTTCTTTTCCTGTCTGTGCCATTTAATTCATTCCTGACTGCTTCGCTTTTGCAATCACATCTTCCACCGTTCCGACATTGAAGAAAGCGGATTCGGGATAAGCATCCAGATCCCCTTCCACGATTGCCTCGAAGCCTTTTAACGTTTCCTTGATCGTGACAAATTTACCGGGAACATTGGTAAACTGCTCTGCCACATGGAAGGGCTGTGACAGGAAACGCTGAATCTTTCTGGCTCTCTGCACCGTCATTTTATCGTCTTCACTGAGCTCTTCCATGCCGAGGATGGCAATGATATCTTGCAGTTCCTTATATTTTTGCAGCATTTCCTGCACCTTGACTGCAATCTCATAATGCTCATCTCCGACAATTTCTCTTTCCAATATTCTGGATGATGACTCCAGAGGATCCACTGCCGGATAAATGCCCATTTCCACAATCTTACGGGACAGGACCGTTGTTGCATCCAGGTGTGCAAAAGTAGTGGCAGGCGCCGGATCCGTCAAATCGTCTGCAGGAACATACACCGCCTGAACCGAAGTGACAGACCCGTTTCTGGTCGAAGCAATTCTTTCCTGAAGCTGTCCGAGATCTGTCGCCAGGGTAGGCTGATAGCCGACTGCAGAGGGCATCCGTCCAAGCAAAGAAGAAACCTCTGAACCTGCCTGAATAAACCGGAAAATATTATCAATGAAGAGCAGAACATCCTGATGCTTCACATCCCGGAAATACTCCGCCATGGTCAGACCGGTTTCGGCGACCCTCATACGTGAACCGGGCGGCTCATTCATCTGCCCAAATACCAGCGCCGTCTTATTGATCACACCGGAACCTTTCATTTCGGTGAAAAGATCGTTTCCTTCTCTGGAACGCTCGCCCACGCCGGTAAAAATCGAATATCCACCATGTTCGGTTGCAATATTCTGGATCAACTCTTGAATGAGAACCGTCTTTCCTACGCCCGCACCACCAAAGAGACCGATTTTACCACCTTTGGCATAGGGTGCAAGCAGGTCAATCACCTTGATTCCGGTCTCCAGAACCTCCACCACCGGGCTTTGATCGACCAGTTCCGGGGGCTTGCGGTGAATGCTCCAGTGTTCTTCTTCACTCAGCTGTTCTCCTCCATCAATGGTGTCACCGAACACATTGAAGAGTCTTCCCAGCGTCTTTTCTCCCACCGGGGTCTGAATGGGCGCACCGGTCGGATGCACACGCATTTCTCTGCAGAGTCCTTCGCTGGGAGACAACATAATACAGCGGACAATATTGTTCCCAATCTGCTGTTCTACTTCCATTACTCTGCGTTCGTTATTGACTTCCACCGTCATCGCATCCATCAAATGAGGAAGGTCTTTATTTTCCTCAAACATGACATCGACTACCGGTCCTCTCACTTCGACAATACTTCCGTCTGTCACAATGATCCTCCATGAAAAGTTAGCCTAATGTACGGATTTCCTTTGCTCTTTTCAGTGCCATGGCACCGCTGGCAACCTCCGTGATTTCCTGCGTGATCAGCGCCTGACGTTCCCGGTTATATTTTTGTTGAAGATCCTTGATCATTTCCTGTGCATTCTTATTTGCATTATCCATTGCGCTCATTCGCGACATCTGCGCAGAACAGTAGGACTCCACTAGGCATCCATAAATAAACCCGACAATATAATTCGGAACAATGTTGTTGATCAAAGCTTCCGGAGAAGGCTCCATGTGGAACTCCTCCAACCTGACGCCAAGAGTTCCGTTATAATTTTTCCTGCTGGACAGAAGCAAATCCAGCGGTAAAACACGTGAAATTGCAGGAGCACAACTCATTCCGGAACCCACTGCGGTATATACCGCATACACCTCATTCAGCTTCCTGCTTTCGTATGCCTCCATAATGGTATCCGCAATGTGTCTTGCCCTGGACAGGGTCGGATTTTGAGCCGTATAGAGAAAAGATTCCTCAATTTCCTCCTGTCTGGAGTGATAATAATGCCTGCCGACTTCCCCTACCACATACAGTTTATAGGGAGCAGAAATGGAATCGATGTTTTCCTGTGCAAGCTTCAGCACATTATGATTATAAGCGCCTGCCATGCCCTTATCATCCGTAATGATCAAATAGCCCCGGACCCGTTCTTCTTTTGGAATATGATCGTAACTTTCCAAATAGACATTATTCGTTTCCGGCGGAACATGTCTGCCAATTCTGGCGATCATCGCCTGAAGCGCATAGAAATAATCTTGCGTTTTCTCATGCTCTCTCTTTGCCTTCATCATCTTATTGGATGAAATCATGTACATGGCATTGGTGATTTTCATGGTATCCCCGACAGATTTGATTCTGTCATGGATTTCTTTTAGATTAGACATTATTCCTCATCTTCGTCCGCATCGGCGCTCTCTGATCTTGCTTCCTCCGCCTTCCACTTTGGAATGAACTGATCAAAAACTTCGACAATCCGATTTTTTAATTCCTCTGTCAGATCCCTGGAATCTTCCAATTCCTTAATGATATCTTGCTCATAATGAACAAAATAATCCAACATAGAGGCCTGAAACGCTTTGATCTTTTTCACCGGTATATCATCAAACTTGCCTGCATTTGCCCCGACCATCGTGAGAACCTGTTCATACATGGCAAAGGGTCGGCCCAAGGGCTGTTTGAGCAGCTCCATAAGCGCCGCTCCGTGGTTTAACTGTTTCTTCGTCGCATCATCCAGATCGGAAGCAAACTGTGTAAATACCGCCATTTCCCGATACTGTGCAAGGTCGATTCGAAGGGGCCCTGAAGCCTTCTTCATCGCCTTTGTCTGTGCAGCAGAACCGACACGAGAAACCGACAAACCAACGTTAACGGCAGGACGCATCCCCTCAAAGAACAAATCACTCTCAAGGAAAATCTGACCGTCTGTAATAGAGATCACGTTCGTCGGAATATAAGCAGAAACATCTCCTGCCTGGGTCTCTATAATAGGAAGAGCTGTGATGGATCCGCCGCCCAGTCGTTCTGACAATTTACTGGAACGCTCCAGAAGCCTAGAATGCAGGTAGAACACATCACCCGGATAAGCCTCTCTGCCCGGCGGTCTCTCAAGCAACAAAGAAATGGTCCGGTAGGCTACGGCATGCTTGGAGAGATCATCATAAACGATCAGTACATCTTTCCCCTGATGCATAAAGTGTTCCGCCATTGCCGTACCGGCGTAGGGCGCAAGGTATTGCAACGGTGCCGGATCAGCAGCTGTAGAGGATAAAACAATGGAATAAGCCATCGCCCCCGTCTTTTCCAGCGTTGCAATCAGATTGGCAATCGTTGACGACTTCTGTCCGATCGCCACATAGATACAGATCACACCCTTCCCTTTTTGATTCTGTATCGTATCCATGGCAATAGAAGTTTTACCGGTTTGGCGATCTCCGATAATTAACTCTCTCTGCCCTCTGCCAATAGGGAACATGGTGTCTATGGAAACAATTCCCGTTTCCAGCGGTTCGTTTACCGGAGCTCTGTCTATGATGCCGGGAGCCGGTGCCTCGACCGGTCTATAGTCAGACTCTACGATCGGTCCCTTGCCGTCTACCGGATTTCCTAATGCATCAATGACCCTTCCGATAAAAGAATCTCCTACCGGAATTCCCGTAGGCTTATAGGTACGTCTCACGCGGGAGGACTGCCGGATTCCCTCGTCATTTCCAAAGAGAATACAGCCAATATGATCATCCCGAATATCCTGTACCATTCCCTTGGTGCCATCTTCAAACTCAACGACTTCCCCGTAAAAAGCATGAGAGATGCCTTTTACATTGGCAATACCGTCACCAACCCAACAGACGTTGCCGACTTCCTTATTTTCTGCTTCCAGGTTGAATTGATCCAACTTGGTCAGAATGGATTTCAAAGCGGGAGAAGTGGCTTCCCCCTGCAATTCACCTTTCAGAGCCTTTTTCAATTGTGCAGCTCTTCCGGAATCACTCCAATCAAACTCGAAGTTGCCACACTTCACAATGAATCCTCCTTCGATGGATTCATCATGCACGGCCTGAATCTGAACGTTCTTCCAACCCGTCTTCTTTTCCAGAAGTGCTTGAATATGAGAAAGCTGTTCCTGCGTAGGCTTCGTCATTGCATAACGCAGTTCGGCAACATCGTATCGATCGAGTCCGGCGCCGCGTCTATTCGATAAATCACTCATTCTTATTTGAGGCCTCCTCAATGAAACGATCATACAGTTCTCTGTCTGTCTGCACCGTATGAGCCGTTGCAGAAATCTTGGAAGCAGCGCTCAGTACCATATCGGTAATTTCTGCCTCGAACTGGGCACGCTGTTTCTGGTTCTCCAGCTTGGCATCTCGCCTTGCATCCTCCAGAATCTCACTTGCCTTTTTGTTTGCATTGGCAATAATATTCTCATACTCGTGATAGCCCTTATCCCTGGCATCTTGAATGACCTGCGACTTTTGCGCATCAAGTGCCTTCCTATCACCTTCATATTTTGCCTTCATCTCCTCTGCTTCTTTCTTTGCAGCAAGAGAATCCTTTGTACAATTCTCCACTTCCTCCCTTCTGGCATCCAGAACACGATCTACACGCTTAAAAAGGAAAAAGTGAAAAATCAAATACAAAACCAGCAGATTGATCACCATATAAAAAATATTGGCGGCACTGAGACTTAACATTTGCTTCCCTCTTTTTCAGATAATTATGATGCAAAAATGATCGCAAGAGCTACAACCAGACCATAGATAGCTGTTGCTTCTGCAAGGGCTCCGCCCAAAATCAGCATGGTCATGATTTTACCGGATGCCTCCGGCTGCCTTGCAACGGCATCCGTTGCCTTCGCAGTGGCGACACCGATTCCAATACCCGCGCCAATGCCTGTGATTGCTGCAATTCCAGCTCCAATAGGAATTAAGTTCATGGTAAAACCTCCTTGTATGTTTTACAACCAATATAGATACTGCACCGAATGTGCGAAACAAGCTTTCATCTATTCCGTTGCTTCTGCGATATAAAGGGAAGTAAGGAACACAAAAACATAGGCTTGGATCAAACCGTCGAAGAAATCAAAATACAAACTAAGCAGGGCAGGTACAAAAACAGGGACGACAAGTTTGATCAGTTCCATGATGACGGTCGCCCCAAGTACGTTTCCGAATAGTCGCATACATAGGGAAAGCGGTTTGATTCCAACTTCAAGAATATTCATCGGGGTGATAATCCAGATCGGCTTGGTAAAGGACTTCACCCAACCGCCAACACCGCGATGTCTGATTCCGGCTGCCTCCACCAATACAATACTCATGCCGGCAAGCGCAATGGTCACATTTAAATCCATGGTCGACGGCGTAAAACCGAAGACTCCCATTAAATTGGCAAGTCCGATATAGAGCATGACACAAATCAGCCAGTCGATATAAGGCGTTCCGTTTTTTCCGATCAGCCCTGCGACCAGTGCACGCAGCTTGACTACAATCGTCTCCGCAAGCAGCTGTCTCCTACTGCATCCGTGAACCTTCAAGTTGTGGGTGAGCATCAGGCAAAAGACAAGAAATACGCCCATGATGATCCAGGTGAGAACCACCGATTTGTTAATATCAAAAAAGCCGGGAGGACCGAATGGAAGGTCAAGATGAATGGCCACCTTATTCGATTTGAAGATCTCATTCAGTGTGCTCTTGATATCCATATAGCAGCCTCTTATTCTCCTATTCCAATATCAGAATCAGGTGCGTCCTACTTTTAACACCCTCATCCATTATATTCTTCCAAAACGGGGAGGTCAAACAAACATCCCTGCGCAAAAAAAGAGCCTAAGATCTCATCCGGCTCCTTTGCAGCAAAGTTGTGGGCGCAAGGGGGCTCGAACCCCTGACCTCCTGCACGTCAAGCAGACGCTCTCCCAGCTGAGCTATACTCCCAACAATTTCCCGTCGAACGGGTACCAAAATACTTTATCACGATTTCCATTTTTTGGAAAGAGGTAATTTTATTTTTCTTCCAGTTCACGCAAAATCTGATCTGCCAGATCCTTACGGCGCCATCCTTCACATTTTGCTGCCTGAATGACTTCATGCATCTGCACCACGCAGGCATCTACCTGATCGTTCACCAGGATGTAATCATAGGACAGCATTCCCTTCGCTTCTTCCTGCGCGCGATGGATTCTGCTTTGAATGACCTCTTCCGTTTCTGTCCCTCTTCCTCTTAAGCGCCTCTCCAGTTCTTCTACACTGGGAGGGGTAACGAAGAGCAAAAGCGATTCAGGGAATTTCTTTTTGATCTGCAACGCCCCCTGTATCTCGATTTCCAGAAGCACATCCTTGCCTGCCTCGAGCTGTTCTTCTACGAATTTTTTAGGGGTGCCATAAAAATGTCCGACATAATTTGCATGTTCAATCAGTCCGTCCTCTTCTACCAGCTTCAAAAAGGCTTCTTCCTCGACAAAAAAATATTCCTTCCCGTCTACTTCTCCGGTCCTGGGCTCTCTGGTCGTCATGGAAACAGACAACCTATAACGATCATACCGGGAAACGAGTTGTTTCATGATCGTGCCCTTCCCGGCTCCTGAAAAACCGGAGATCACTGCTATGATTCCCCTATCCTTAAATGTCTGTATCATTCCTCTGTACTTCCTGTCTTCACTCTCATCACAATCGTATCGGAAAGAAGGGCGGAGAGAACCACCATACCGTTTTCCATGATAATCACCGCCTTGGTTTTTCTTCCCTGTGTCGCATCAATGCAGCATCCTCCGTCTTTTGCCTGCTGCACCAGTCGCTTAATCGGTGCCGCATCCGGAGAAACAATACTCACAATCTTATCCGTATTGATTACATTGCCGAATCCGATATGAATAAATGCATTCATCCCGCCGCCTTCCTTCTCGATTGGTTTATTCCAGATTCTGGATCTGCTCCCGCACCTTCTCAATCTCCGACTTCAGCTCTACGGTACGTTCCGATATTGCAATATCGGAAGTTTTCGATAAAATCGTGTTAGCCTCACGGTTCATTTCTTGTACAATAAAGTCCATTTTTTTGCCAATACCGTTACCGCTCTCCGTCTTTTCCAGCGTTTTGCGAAGTGTCTGCATGTGACTTTTCAGCCTTACCAGCTCCTCATCTACACAGCTTTTATCTGCGAAGATCGCCACTTCCATTAAGAGACGGTTCTCATCAATTTGCTTATCTTCCATCAGGGCATGGATTCGCTCTTTTAATCGATTTTCATATTCGGAAACCACTTGTGGAGAATGTGCTGCGATAAAAGAAAGATTTTCCTCCATCTCGTTTAACTTATCCAGCAGATCCCGCTTCAGAAAGGCGCCTTCCTGCATCCTGGTCTTTTGGAAGGCGTCTCCTGCCTCATCCAGAGTGCTTTTCAAAAGTGAAAGGACTTCCTGCCCATCCAACTGCTTCTCCGTTTGCTCTACCACCTCCGGAAGCTGAATCAATTGATAGGCACTGACCTCTCCCGGCAGATTCATTTCCCTTGCCATTACCAGAATGGCCTTTCGGTATTCCTCTGCAACCTCTTTATGAAAAAGAATAGAGAGATCTGCAGAGGAGATTCTCTCATAGGTGATGGATACGTCTACCTTTCCCCTCTGCATATACCTCTTTAACAAGGCTCGAATCTCCGCTTCATAGGGATTACATAATTTAGGCATCCGGAGGTTCAGGTCCAAATAACGGTTATTCACGGATTTGATCTCAACCGTAATCCGACATTTCCCGTCTGACCGTTCTGCCCTGCCATACCCCGTCATACTGGTGACCATTTTATCTCCCTCTCCTAGACGCAAATTGCCTCATAAACTGCGTCCGCACTGGAAACGATGCAGGATGCATGATGCGCCTCCAAGAATTTCGTACTCCTGAACCCCCAATCCACGCTGATGCAATCAATTCCGCTGTTGCGAGCCGTCTGTAAATCAATCTCAGAATCGCCGATATAAACCGTCTTTTCCGCCTTAGCTCGCAACTGCTCCATCACTTTCAGCGTCATATCCGGAGCTGGCTTTCTTTTGATTCCTTCCTGTTCCCCCACCGCAAGATCAAATAAACCCGGAAAAAGTTCTGCCGACAACGTCCTTACCGCCGGGTCAGGTTTGTTAGATACAACGGCAGTTTTTACGCCGGCCTCCTTCAATCTGCAAAGAAGCAGAGAGATTCCCGGGTAGGGACCTGTTTTGATATGACAATGATCGGCATAGTACGGTTTAAAGATCTCTGCTATGCGCAACACCTCCGTATGGTTTACCTTAGGAGAAATGGCATCCTGATCCGTACCCACCTGCTCCAAATCCTTTTCATCGATTCCGCCCTCTACTGCAAGGGCTCTGGTCAGAGCCACGATCACACCGCTACCAAAAAATTTTTTTGTATCCTCCCTATTCCAGTTATGCGAATGACCACTTTGCTGTAAGGCGTAATTTAACGCCAGCGTCAGATCGTCTACGGTATCCAGAACCGTGCCATCCATATCAAAAATGGCGGTCTCGTACTTCATCCGCTCTTCCTCCTGCCTGTTCCCTGCAAAGCTTCTTTTCAAGGCTTTACCACAAAATTCACAATCTTTCCGGGCACATAAATTTCTTTGACAAGATTCCCCGTAAGCCGCTCTCCAAGCGCTTCTCTTGCCTTCGCTAACACCAAATCCTTTGTGTCTTCTACACTGATCAGAATGGTTGCCTTCCTCTTGCCATTGACCTGAACGACGACTTCAACCTCTTCCTCCTTCATCGCCTCTTCACTTGCAACCGGCCACTCACTGTGAAACACGGATTCTTTTTCCCCCAGCCTCTGCCAAAGCTCTTCTGAAATATGAGGGGCAAAGGGAGCTAAGAGCTGCACGAATACCTTCAGAGTTTCATGATCGACCCCTCCCTTGGTACTCAAATCAAGTAATTTATTGGTGTATTCCATAAATCCGGAAACCACGGTGTTCAGTGAAAAGCTCTTCAGTCTCTCCGTCAATGTATAAACCATCTGGTGGCGAATACGAAGCAGTTGTCTTGTTTCCGGCACATCCTTTGAGCAATTCTCGCACACAAGCCGCCAGAAACGGGTCAGAAAACGATAGACCCCGTCAATTCCTCTCTCATCCCACTCGGAATCCAGTTCCGGCGGACCTACAAACATCTCGTACAGGCGCAGCGCATCACAGCCATAATCTCTGATCAGATCATCCGGCGAGACCACATTGCCCTTGCTCTTGCTCATTTTGATTCCATTTTTGCCGGTAATCATGCCCTGGTTGAACAACTTCAGGAAGGGCTCATCAAAACCGATGACGCCGATGTCATACAGGAACTTGGTCCAAAACCTGGAATACAGCAGATGTAAAACCGCATGCTCGACGCCGCCGATATACATATCGACCGGCAGGTAGCGGTCTGCCTTTTCTCTGGAAACCAGTTCCCTGTCGTTATGGACATCTACATACCGCAGGAAATACCAGCTGGATCCTGCCCACTGCGGCATCGTATTGGTTTCACGCCTCGCGTCTCTTCCGCATTTCGGGCATTTGCAGTTCACAAAGGATTCGATTGCGGCAAGAGGAGACTCTCCCGTTCCGGTCGGTTCGTATTTCTCTACATCCGGAAGCAGCAGCGGCAGCTCCTCTTCCGGTACCGCTACCGCCCCGCACACCTTGCAGTGCACGATGGGAATCGGTTCTCCCCAATACCGCTGGCGGGAAAACACCCAGTCCCGCAGCTTATAATTTACTTTCTTTCTACCAAGCCCCCTCTGCTCGATCACAGCAGGTGCCTCTTCCTTGCACTTCTTAGCATCCATCCCGTCCCATTCTCCGGAATGGATCATGACGCCTTCCGTTTCGGTATAAGCCTCCTGCAAATCAGAAACTTCCTTGCCATCTTTGGCAATGACCTGAATGATCGGGAGTCCGAATTTCTTTGCAAAATCGAAGTCTCTGCTGTCATGAGCCGGAACACACATGATGGCTCCTGTCCCATGATCCGCCAGTACATAGTCCGAGATCCAAATGGGGAGCTTTTTCCCATTGAGGGGATTGATCGCATAAGAGCCTGTAAACGCCCCGTGCTTTTCTTTATCCTGCATCCGGTCCACATTGGATTTGTTCTTTGCAGCGGCCACATAGCCATTAACCGCCTCTGCCTGTTCCGGTTTGGTCAGCTTTTCTACACTGGGATGCTCCGGCGCAAGCACGAGGAAAGTAGCCCCGTAAAGCGTATCCGGACGGGTGGTAAAGACAGTTACCTTCTCATCCGTACCGTCTACCGCAAAATCCACTTCCGCGCCATAGCTTCTGCCGATCCAGTCCGTCTGCATCTTCTTGACCTTTTCGGGCCAGTCCAGCTTGTCCAGATCGTCCAGAAGTCGGTCTGCATAAGCAGTGATTTTCAGCATCCACTGCTTCAGATTCTTCTTGGTCACTTCCGAGCCGCAGCGCTCACACTTGCCGTCTACCACTTCTTCGTTTGCAAGGCCCGTTTTACAGGAAGGACACCAGTTGATCGGCATTTCCTTCTGATAGGCGAGACCTTTCTTAAACATTTGTACAAAGATCCATTGCGTCCATTTAAAGAATTTCGGATCTGTGGTATTTAATTCCATATCCCAGTCATAAATCGCACCAATCTGCTTGATCTGACGTTTGATATTCCGAATATTCTCTGCAGTGGATATGGAAGGATGGATCCCCATTTTAATCGCATAATTTTCCGCAGGCAACCCAAAGGCATCCCAACCCATCGGGTGAATGACATAATGATTGCCATTCATCATCATATAGCGGCACCACACATCGGAGATCACATATCCTCTCCAATGCCCGACATGGAGACCGGACCCCGACGGATAGGGAAACATATCTAAACAGTAATACTTGTTCTTCTTACCGTCATTGATGTTAATCGGTTTCTCTTCCCAATTTTTTCGCCATTTTGCTTCAATCTCGGCGGCCTGATACGGTTCGATTTTCTGATCGGAAACAGACATGAAAATTGTACTCCTTTAAGAATGAATTTTTATCATCATAGGTTCTGCAAAAAAAGCTGTCAAGCTTTCCCGGACTTGCCTTCCTGCTCTTCTTCCGGCATCTTGTTGAAGCTGACGCCACGGTGAATATCCCCCTCCGGCCTGTCTCCAAATTCATAGTCCTTGCCGGGAAGAATGGCATTCAGGAGAATTCCTGCAATCGCAGCAATGGCGAGAGATGTTAATGTAATCGGCGTTCCAAAGGCATAAAAGGTGATCCCATCTTTAAATCCAAGTCCGGAGACCAGAATCACCGCCGCAATAATCAAATTCCTGGACTTTGTCAAATCCACACGGTTTTCGACTACATTTCGAACACCGATCGCTGAAATCATTCCGTAGAGAATGAAACTGATGCCACCAATGATTGCAGACGGCATCGACCCGATGACCTGAGAAACCTTTGGAACAAAACCGAGAACAATCGCATACAGTGCCGCCAAACGGATGACACGCGGATCAAAAACTCTTGAAAGCTCCAGCACGCCTGTATTTTCTCCGTAAGTGGTATTCGCAGGTCCGCCAAAAAGCGCCGCAACCGAAGTCGCAATGCCGTCTCCCGCCAGGGTACGGTGAAGACCCGGATCCTCAATAAAATTCTTTCCTGTCGTAGCAGAGATGGCAGAGATATCTCCGATATGCTCCATCATCGTTGCCAGCGCAATCGGTGCCATCACTAAAATGGCGGAAATATCAAATTTAGCAAGGAAGAAGGGGGGAATCCCGACCCAATTTGCAGAAGCAATCTTCGAATATACTATGAGTGGAGAACCGTCAGCTGCCGTCACCCCCATGCTCTGAAACAGAAGGGCAAAGCAGTAAGAAATGATCACTCCCATCAGAATGGGTACGATTTTGAGCATTCCCTTTCCCCAGATATTAAACACAACCACGGTCACGAGCGCAATCAGCGCAAGCGGCCAGCAAGTAGAAGCGTTTCCAATGGCGGAGGGCGCAAGAGAAAGCCCGATACAAATGATCATCGGTCCCGTTACCACCGGCGGAAGATACTTCATGACGGTACGCACGCCGATCTGCCTTACCAGAAGTGCTAGCACCAGGTAGAGCGCTCCGGCTACAACAATGCCCCCGCAAGCATAGGGAAGCTTCTCCCCATAACTCATATTGGCAAAGATACCGCTCTTTAGATTGGCAATCGTCTCAAACCCTCCCAGGAAAGCAAAGGAACTCCCCAGAAAGGCCGGGACCTTAAACCTGGACAGGAGATGAAAAATCAATGTTCCTACGCCCGCAAAAAAGAGGGTATTCTGTACAGAAAGACCCTCTCCATGAAAGTAACTATCCACCAAGATCGGAACAAGAATCGTTGCCCCAAACATCGCAAACATGTGCTGCAATCCCAATACCAACATTTTTGGCACACCCAGCGTTCTGGCATCATAAACAGCTTGCTTTTTCTCGCCCATTTTTTCCTCTCTTTCCTTACCGTCCGGTGCGACACTCTTTCCAAGTCTCTAAACCGTCGTCCTCTTTCACCACTATGTCGATGCATCCTGTCTATATTACCACAAAAATTCCGAAGGAAAAAAAGAAGGAGAAAATTTTTTCATAAAACTTATACCTGTTTCAATCCTGTCAGATCCGTTTCCGCCACCATAGAATAATTCGTATAATAAACAACGAATCCCGGCTTTGCACCGGATGGTTTCTTCACATTCTTTTGCTGCAGATAATCGACCTCCACCTTCTTCTGGTCTCTGCCGGACGAATAATAAGCAGCCAGAGACGCCGCTTCTTCGAAAGCCCGGTCCGTCACCTCTCTTCCCCCGCTCTTTAAAATCACATGGGAACCGGGTATCTTTTTGGCATGAAACCACCAGTCTTCCCGGTCTGCAATATGAAAGGTGACCTGATCGTTTTGATAATTGTTTTTGCCTACATAAAGATCAAATCCCTCTTCGGAAACAAAGTGGAGAGGCTGGCTTTCCCCTCCCGGTGCTCCTTCTTTCCTCCGATTCCTGCCGGAAAGGGTCCCTCCTTTTCCACTCCCCTTCCTGGCCTTCGCACTTGCTTTTTTCTTATTCGAAATATTTCCCCTTGCCGGGATAAAAACTCCTTGCGAACGGCTCATCTCCTCCCGTTCTCTGGTGCTCCCCCTCAAATACGAAGAGGCAATCATCTCTCTGCGAATCTGCATGAGATCTGCTTCATTTTCTGCCAAATTCAAGGAGGCCTGAATGGATTTCAGATGCTCCACCTCCTCTTTTGTTTCCTCTGTCAGAATGGAAAGTTTCTCTGCCGTCCGCTTCATCTTGTTATATTTTTCGTATAAACGCTGGGCATTTTCCGAAACGCTCCTGGCAGGGTCCAGCCGTACCTTCACCATCTGATCCGTATGATAATCCAGTAATTCTACCTCTTTCAGACCATCCGTAATCTGATACGCATAGGCGGTTAACAACTCTCCCTGCAGCCGGAATTTTTCTCTTTTTTCGGTATCCTTCCACTGTTGCATCTGCAAATCATATTTCTTGGTTGCCCTCTCTAAATGCACCTGGATGACATGGCGCAGCTCGGAAGATTTTTGCCTGATTCGAATGGCCGCATTTTTCTTTGCGTAAAACGTAAGAAGGACAGCCGAAATACTGCACATCCTTTCCTTTTCCATGTTGCCAAAAAGAGTGAGCGGAACAGCGGAAAACTCTTTTGGTGCCCCATTTTCATATAGGATTTCCGGATGAAAATCTCCGGAACGAACGACCTCCAGAATTCCTTTCTCCATCGCACGAAACAGGGAGAGGATCTGCTCGTTTCCAAGCTCACTTACAGGAAGATCCGGATCTATTTGACTCCTAAAACAGATCTCCTGTGCCAGAATCGGCGAGAGTCCCGTGTAGCTGTTATACAAAGCCTGAAACACCGGTTGGGCTTTGAACCGCAGGCATTCCGAAAAGGTGACGGCGTCCGCCTCCAGCGGATTCTTTTTATCTTGTGTCGAGGGGATAAAATAATCTTTCCCCGGCAAGACCTCTCTGACGGAAGATACCGAGGCAGGCACCCTTCGGATCGCATCCAGAATGCGATTGTTCTCATCTAAGAAAATAATATTGGAGTATTTTCCCATCAACTCGATTAAAAGCGTCTTCCTGCATAGGTCTCCCATCTCATTTCGATGTTCCACTTCAAAGCGAAGGACACGCTCCAGTCCCGGCTGTGAGACCGATACGATGCGGCCGTTTTGCAAATGCTTGCGAAGCAGCATACAGAAAGAAGGAGCGGCGGGAGGTGCCGCCTTCGTCTCCTCGCAAAGATAGGCAAGCGGTAAAGATGCCTGTGCGGAAAGATAAAGCTTTACCTGTCTGCCTCGTCCCAAATCCTCCGCTGTTTTGATCGTAAAAAAAAGTTCGTCCTTTTCCGTTTGTACAATTTTCTGAATTCTGCCTTCGGTTAAAAAATCTGCCAGTTCCTTCCTCAAGGCAGCAATGGTAAGTCCGTCCAGTGCCATGTATGTTCTCCTGAAATATCAAAATAGCCGGCAGACAAGCAGTCTGCCGGCTATCATCCTCTTATCTATCTCTTCCGCAAATTTCTCCCATCCGGTATTGATACGGAGATTATACCCGGCTGAGATATTCTCCCGTACGCGTATCAATCTTAATCTTATCCCCGGTAGACACAAACAAAGGTACATTCACTTGCGCACCTGTCTCTACTGTCGCAGGTTTGGTTGCGCCCGTTGCCGTATCCCCCTTGAATCCGGGTTCGGTCTCCGTGATTTCCAATTCTACAAAAAGAGGAGGCTCAATCGCAAAGACATTCCCATTATAGGAATTGACCTTGACCATTTCATTTTCTTTCACAAATTTAAGAGCATCCCCTACCACATCGCTGTTTAAGGCAATTTGCTCATAGGTTTCCGTATCCATGAAGTTAAACAAGTCACTGTCGGCATAAAGATACTGCATGTCCTTCCGGTCCACGCGTGCCTGCGGAAACTTCTCGGTAGGACGGAATGTACGCTCCGTCACACCGCCATTAATAATGTCCTTTAATTTGGTTCTGACAAAAGCCGCACCCTTGCCCGGCTTCACATGCTGGAATTCGATAATCTGACAGACATTCCCGTCCAGTTCAATCGTAATGCCGTTTCTGAAATCACTTGCGGAAATCATATAAACCCTCCTGAAATATCGGTACCTTTTCTTTTTTTGTCTTCTTTAACTAGGATAGTTTAAACGATATCCGCCGTTTTTTCAACCGTTTTTCATGACCTTTTCTGTAAATCATAGAACCCTGAGTCACGAACCCTTTCTATCAATCACAGATCCCTGAGTCGCAAACCTTTTCTATCCAATCACAGATCCATGAGTCGCAAACCTTTTCTATCAACCTGATCGCTGTGTGGATCTCCGAATGACAATGCCATCTTCATCATTCACCATGATCTGACCATTTTTATTGCCAACGAAATACTGGTATTCGTGTAACATCGTATCTTGTTCCATCCCAGAGATCGCTTTTTTCATTGCGCCACTCGCATAGCCCATTCCATGCTTACCACTCAGGATACTTCCCTGTTCACTAAAAGAAATCTGCACATCTCCCGTGACTTCCGCTTCCTCTTTTTGCGGCAGAGAAGAAACTGTGAGATCCTCCTGCTCGCCTGCGGATTCCCTGGCATTTTTCTGGGCAACCGGTGGATTCAAACGAAGGGATACAGCGTTATCTTCTGTGAGCGGAATATCATAGGAGCCGTATCTTGGCGAAAAGCTCGCAAAATTTACTACTTTCTCGATAGCCATTGCTCCCTCTCCTTTCCCTGAAGTTTTCCCTAAAGGGGGATGGATTCTCCTTCAAAATGATTAAAAATCACTAAACGCTGTAACCATTCTATATATCGGCAATTATTTGATAATATTTAGCGATCTTTACGGTTTATCGTTTCTGTTTGCTCCCCGTATTCCCGCCGATTCCAGCAGTTGAATGGTATAGGGCTCCTGCGGCGTTCGGTAAAGCGTTTTTGTCTGTCCTCCTTCCACCACCCTTCCTTCTTTCAAAATCAGAATGTCATCGCAGAGCTGATAAAGGACTCGTAAATCATGGGAGATAAAAAGCATCGTCAAATGGAGCTCTTTTTGCAGTCTGGTAAACGTTTTTAAAAGCTGCGCCTGAATGGTAACATCGAGTGCGGAAAGCGCTTCGTCGGCAATCAGGAGACGAGGGGAACGCATCAGTGCCATTCCGATCGCCACCCTCTGTCGCTGTCCCCCTGATAGTGCCTGTGGAAAACGGGTCAGAATCTCTTTTGGCAATTCCACAAGAGGAAGCACCTCCATCACCCTTTGGCGCACTTCTTCCCTCTTCCATTTCCGTCTCGGATCCGTCCGGAGAATTTCTTCCATTAACCAGCCGATTTTTTTTGCAGGATTCAAACTACTGTAAGGGTCCTGGAATACCATTTGCGGATAAGGGTCTGCACAGGAAATTCTCCCCTCCGTCTCGCGGTTTAACCTTACAATTGCTTTCGCCAGAGAAGATTTCCCACTTCCACTTTCTCCCGCAATTCCCAGTACGCTTCCCTCCTTCACTGAAAAAGAGACATCATAGAGCACCTGCTTCTTTTTGGAGGAGAAAAAAAGAAGCGTGCCGCCTTCCTTGTAATAGACATTCAGATGCTCTACCGTTAACATCTTCTTAGGTTCCGTTCGCATGGTCTTTTGTTCAGTCATCCAGATTCACCACCGGAATCGCTTCCATTAAATTTTTCGTATACGTTTCCTTTGGAGACCGAAAGATGTCCGCAGTTCTCCCCTCTTCCACAATCCTTCCCCTCTGCATGACGATCACACGCTCGCAAAGCTGTGCTACAAGGCTCAGGTCATGCGAAATGAACAGGATTGCCGTTCCTCTCTTTTGATGGATCCTTTGCAACAGAAGAAGAATCTGTGCCTGGATGGTAACATCCAGTGCCGTTGTAGGTTCATCCGCAATTAAAATTTGAGGCTCACCGATCATCGCCGCAGCAATCATCACTCGCTGGCGCATTCCGCCCGAAAGCTCATGGGGATACATCCGGTAAATTCTTTCCACATCCTGTAACCCCGTTTTCTCCAGCAAAGAAAGTGCCCTTTTTTTACGCTCTCCTCTGGAAAGTTCCTTATGATGAATCCGCAGACTCTCCTCCACCTGTACTCCGATTTTAAGCAACGGGTTAAGAGAGGTCATCGGTTCTTGAAAGATCATGGAAATTTCGTTTCCCTGAAACGTCCGCAGCTTCTTTCTGCTACAGGTTAAAAGGTTCTCTCCTGCGAACAGGATTTCTCCCTCCCGTTTCATCAAACCTCGTCTGTTTAACAGTCCCGCAATGGCAAGCGCACTCATGCTCTTGCCGGAGCCTGACTCCCCCACGATGCCGACCACCTCCCCCGGATACAGAAGGAGATGAAAATCTTCCACCGCCGTCTCCGGTCTTGCATGATCAAAAAATTCAATATGTAAATTTTTTACTTCTAAAAGAGGTTGCTTCGTCATTTGCTCCACATTCCTTCCCTGGCGGATGCGGAAATACCTTCCCCGAGAAAAGAAAACCCAAGGACCATCAAAATCAGCACAACGCCAGGGGCGATGACGTAAAGAGGTATCGACAGCAAATACGACTGTGCATCCGAGAGCATCTGCCCAAGCGACGCCCTCGGCGGCTGTGCACCGATCCCCAAAAAACTCAGTCCCGCCTCCGCTAAAACCGCATTATTAAAGCCGATCATCAGAGAGGACATCAGAGTCGCAGAGGCATTCGGCAACATGTGCACAAAGAGGATCCGAAGGGTCGGTACCCTCTCCAACCTGGCGAATGCGATATAATCTTCTTTCGCAATTTTCTTAAACTCGCTTCTCACAATCCGCGAAAAGCTCGGTATAAAGGCGATTCCCAGTGCAAACGCCACCTGAAACGTCCCCGTTCCAAACAGAGAAACAAAGACCAGCGCCAGCAAAAGAGAGGGAAAAGCAAAAAGCGCATCCATCAGACGCATCAGCGTCTCATCCAGCCAACCACCCAGATATCCGCAAAAAGCACCAATGAGTGTGCCTACTCCTGCACCAATCGTTACGGTCAGGATGGCGATCAGGAAGGTGATCCGGCTTCCATAGAGAACACGGCAAAAGATATCTCTGCCAAACTTATCCGTTCCCATCCAGTGACGCAACGATATCCCCTGATGCTTCTCCATGATATTCATTGCGGTCGGGTCATACGGCATATAAAAAAAACTGACCAGCACGAACAGCGCCAATATTCCTGTAATCAGGGCTCCTATCCATAGATAGGGATTGATCTTTTGATTCTTACGAAACATTTTCACTTTCAAAATATCCCTCAAACATCTACCCGCGGATCCACGGCTCTACCAATCATGTCCACCATGAAATTGACCAGGAGGATGTACAGCGTCAATCCCATTAGAATTCCCTCGACCACAGGATAATCCCTATTCTGGATGGATGTGATCAGAATCGTGCTGATTCCGGGCAGTTTAAAGATCTTTTCTATCACAATGGAACCGGCAACCAAATCACTGAGCGTCATTCCATAAAAATTGATGACCGGTAGAATTGCATTGCGAAGCACATGATGATACAAGACGCCGCTCACCGTATTCCCCCTAGAATAAGCCGTTCTCGTATAATCTTTTTTTTCTTCTGAGAGCAAAGAAGAACGAAGCAGCCTTGTAGTCATTGCCGCCCTGGGAAGGGCCAAGGTAAAGGCAGGCAAAATCAAATATCCCAGAAAGCCGATGAAATTCTCCTGATAGGAGACATAAGCGCCGGGAACAAACCAGTGCAAAACGAGTCCAAAAAGTGCCGAAAACAGCATCCCGGAGAAAAAAGGAGGAATCGCCATAAACAGTTGTGAAAGCACCATCATGGATTGATCCAACCATCCATTTTCGAATCTGGCACAAAGAATCCCAACCGGAAGGGAAAACAGCACCGTCATCCCGAAGGCAAGGAGGGAAAGAA
This sequence comes from Lachnospiraceae bacterium, assembly GCA_015258065.1. Lineage (GTDB taxonomy): Bacteria > Bacillota > Clostridia > Lachnospirales > Lachnospiraceae > Butyrivibrio. Next base: position 81,917 of record JABZIZ010000003.1, read on the forward strand.
ACCCTGTGAGCGGGAGCTTTTCCGCAATGAGCCCCCCCACCGGTTCATCATAAAAATAGCTCATTCCCATATCCCCGTGCACAAGAGAAAAAAGCCACTCTGCGTACCTTTGCGAAAGTGGCTTCAAAAGACCCATTTCCTGCCTCAGCCTATACAACTGTTGCGGTGTTCCCTCCGTCCCCAACTTCCTCAAGGCAGGATCTCCGGGGATCAGTGCAAACACCAGGAAAATACAGGCAGAAACCAAAAGCAGTGTCATCAGCATGACAAGAAATTTTTTGAAAAAAAACGCAATCATGATGCCGGTTTAATCCTAGCAATATCTTGTGCATAGAGCGGAAAAAAAGTGTATCCCGTAAATTTTTTATTCAGCGCCACATAGGACGGCAAATCCTGTAAATATACATTCGCCGCCTCATCAGAGAGGATGGTCTCACACTTTTTAAAGTAGGATGTACGCTCCTGCTCTTGTACCGCCGATTCCGCCTTTTGATAGGTTTCATCATAGGAATCGGAATGGAAATTGATAAAATTATTCGGTGCACTTGAAACAAAACGCGACAACAGGGAGGAAGCCGATAAAGTGGAAGCATCCACTCCTATGACAGTTGCTTCATACTTCCGATGATTATAGACGTCCTCCAGCCAACTGTTCCATTCCACTTCCTGGATATCAGCCTTGATACCCACCTCTTTCAGCTCCTGTGCAATCACCTGTGCTGTTTCGATATGCTGGTCATAGTTGGAAGCAACGGTAATGGTAAAAGAAAACCCGTTCGGATAACCCGCCTGCGCCAGCAGGCTCTTCGCCTTTTCCGGATCATGCGGATATTTGTTTGCCAGTTCCGGAATAAAATATTTGCGAAAAGACGGGTACATACTGGAGCCAATGGGACTTCCCTTCCCGTTGGAAACAAAATCCATGATCTGTTTCACATCCACCGCATAGCACAGCGCCTGCCTCACCTTCTTGTCTTGAAAAGGCTTGACCGCATTGTTTAAATAGAGGGCCTGAACCAGATTCATGGTTCCCTCATAGATCTGAAATTGATCCGATAACTGACCAACCTGCTCCGGTGTCAGTCTGGCAAAGAGATCGACGCTGCCCGCTTCCATGTCCATGACAAGGGAATCTGCATCCGACTCAATCTTCCAGGTCAAATTTCGAATCGAGGCTGCATGTGTCGGATCCCAATAATCGTCAAACTTTTTCATCACGATTTTTTCCTGAGGGGATCGGGAAACAAATTGATAAGGACCCGTTCCAATCGGTTGTTTATCCAGTTCCTGGTCCTTCTTCGGTACAATGGCTGCCGTACAGTTGGTAATGAAATCCGCATCCGGTTGCTTTAAAACAAGTTCAATATGCCGATTGTCTGGCATCTTCACTTCTTTTACATTAGAAAAAGCCGATACCAACGGTTTCCCCGTTTTCGTACCGGCACATCTTTCTAAAGAATATTTCACATCCTCTGCCGTTACATTACTCCCATCATGGAATTTCACTCCGTCCCGTAAGGTAAACAAAATGGTTTTTGCATCTTTCGAGACCGTCCACGCACTGGCAACAGCAGGTTTCAAATCACCGTTTTCATCTGGTTTCACGAGCCCTTCAAAAACATTGAAAAGCACTTCTCTTGTTCCTGCCGCCTGCGAAAGATGGGGGTCAAGACTGTCCAAATCCTGAAGAATTCCTACGGTGATGGAAGAAGCATCTGCCTTATCGCCCGAATCCTGATGTTTTGATGAAATCGTCTCCTGCTCCGAAGACGAGCCGCATCCATTCAGTGCAATAGCCAGTGTCGTGAACATGGTCAGCAGAAGCATTCGATACGCTGGTTTCCTCATGTTACGATCCTCCTTATGTGTGTGATATGAAGTTTTCAAGTAATCATCATTTACAATGAGGGTGCAATCACAAACGGCACCCCGGACATCAGATTTTTTCTTTGTTAATGACTGCCTTTAGTTCATCCATGAACGTGTTAATATCTTTAAATTCGCGGTACACGGAAGCAAAACGGACATAGGCGACAGGATCCAAATCATGCATGTGGTTCATCACAATTTCGCCGATATCACGACTGGGAATCTCACGCTCACCCTTATTGAAAATTTCTGTCTCTACCGCATCTACCACGTTGGAAATCTGTTCCGCACTAACCGGTCTTTTATGACAGGCCCGAAGAATCCCCGATTCGATCTTGGAGCGGGCATAAGGTTCTCTGTTGCTGTCCTTTTTGATTACAATAAGAGGAAGCGACTCCACCGTTTCATAGGTTGTAAACCGTTTTCTGCAAGAATCACAGATCCGACGTCTGCGAATGGATGTATTCTCATCCGCCGGTCTGGAATCAATGACCCTTGTATCATCTTGCCCGCAATAGGGACACTTCATAATGCTTCCCCTTTTAGAATGGTTTCAAGGCTATTACCTTTTTTGGAGAAAATCCGGTATTTTCAAGTTCTTGGTCTGCACATTGCTCTTCACTTCTTCCGGTCTGCCAAGAACACCAGGGTTTGGTCTTGCCACATTCTGTGTCTGAGGCAGAGGGGACACATGAGTCGCCTGCATCTGCTGCATGCTCGGCTGAGGCATCGGCTGTGCCACAGGTGTAGCTATGGGCTGCTGCGGCATCATCTGCTCCGAAGACGCATAGGAAACACCGGGCGACACCAAAGGTGAGGGAGCCGGACGCTGTCCCATCGCCATCTGCGGTGCCCCGTAAGTGGCAGAGTAGTTGGTCATCCCTGCATTAGACACTCTTGACTGAGCGGTCTGCATGTGCCCGATCGGGGCACGTCTGCCAATGCTCTTATCGTCAATTCCGGTAGCAATGACCGTAATCGTGCAGGCATCCGTACGATTCTCATCATATACAGATCCAAAAATAATATTCGCCTTATCTCCGGTGAGTTGTAAAATATAACCGGTTGCATCGGAAACATCTGCCAACGTAATATCCCCGGAAACATTGACGATCACATCCGTTGCGCCTGTAATAGTTGTCTCTAACAGAGGGGATTCAACCGCCAACTTCACCGCATCACTGGCCTTATGGTCTCCACTTCCACTACCAATGCCGATGTGTGCGAGCCCCTTCCCCTTCATTGCCGTTTGAATATCTGCAAAGTCAAGGTTAATCATACCGGGCACATTGATCAGATCCGTGATTCCCTGTACCGACTGCTGCAAGACCTCATCCGCCTTCTTCAGTGCGTCCGGCATAGAAGTCCGTCTATCCACGATCTCCAACAACTTATCGTTCGGAATGACAATCATGGTGTCTACATTCCCACGCAAATTTTCAATACCGATCAGGGCATTCTGCATCCTCGTATGTGCTTCAAAACTAAAAGGCTTTGTCACAATTCCGACCGTAAGAATCCCCATGTCCTTCGCAATACCCGCAATAATAGGGGCTGCTCCCGTACCGGTACCGCCACCCATACCACAGGTCACAAAGACCATGTCCGCATTTTCGAGTGCCGATTTGATATCCTCTGCACTCTCTTCTGCAGCTTTCTGTCCTACTTCCGGTTTTGCGCCCGCACCAAGACCCTTGGTCAACTTCTCCCCTATTTGCAGAAGAGTAGGAGCCTTGCAGCGCTTCAAGTCCATCTGATCCGTATTGACTCCGATAAATTCGACCCCGGTGATGTCCTCATCCACCATGCGGTTCACTGCGTTATTTCCGGCGCCACCCACCCCGACAACTATGATCTTGGCCCCGGCTTCCGCTTCATTTGACTTTATCTCCAGCAAAACAGCTCCTCCTTCGCAATTCTGCAATCCATAATAGCTATCATATAATCATTTTACAAAATACGCAACCCGTTTTTGATGTGTTTTTGTGTGATTTTTAAGACGTTTTTTCGTCAAAAGTAATATTTTTTTTGCCAGGTGTATAGTCTTTCATGTGCAGTATTCCGGATTTTCCCTTGAGTTCCGGCAGAATATGGGATAGCTGTGAAACTTTTTCATTCAGGTAGGAAGAATCTCCCAACTCCACATTCACCCCGTCAAAATACAGGTAAACCTGGTAGTTTTTATCAAAAAGCATCCGGTCCGCTGAAAGTTGATACTTGGAAAGCAAATGCGTCATATCCAGAATCTCCGAAAAGACCTTCGGATCCTTCACCGGCAGTTTCTCGTGCATGACCACACAGTCTACGCCAAGCCCGATCACCTGTGGAATTCCCTTCGTCTTTTTCGAAGAAGCTTCTACGACGATGCCTTCCCGATCAAAATAAATGTACTTTCCCAGATAATCAATATATCCTGCCAGCGCCTTTTCATATACTTTTATTTTTACCGTATGAGGGGACAAAATATCCACATCCGTCTTTTCGATGAAAGGAATATGATCGATGCTTCTATTTCGGTACCGCAAGGATAAAAGGAGAGAATTATGACAAAAGGGGCCGCTCATCACCATGTGGATGATCTCCCGGTCCGAGTAATGCGTATTCCCTTCCACATAAACTTCTGTCACACGATAGTTTTTATAAATAAAATAGGTGAGCCCTGCCAGCAATGCCAAAAAGATCAGCGGAAAAACAATGACCCAATAATGCGAGTGTCTCTTATCTGTATTTTGTCTGGTTCCCGTTTTCTTTCCTTGCCGAATCGATCTGATTTTTTCCTTCTTCTTTTTGTGCAGAGTGCTTCCGGCCTTTTTCTTTTTTTTGCTCATGAAATCGATATGCTCATCTCTGATATTCAATCCTGCGGGCGACATTCATCACGATGCCGACTTCCGCCAGCTGGATTAACACAGCGCTGCCACCGAAGGAAATAAAGGGTAGCGTGATGCCGGTATTGGGAATCGTATTGGTGACAACGGCGATATTTAAAATCACCTGGATGGCTATATGAGCCATGACACCGACCACGAGCAGGCTCCCAAACAGATCCGGCGCATTATTGGCAATCACCATCATCCGCCAAAGGAGCATCAAAAACAGCAGTACCAGTGCAATCCCACCAAAGATCCCCATCTCTTCACAAATGATAGAAAAAATCATATCATTTTGCGCCTCGGGAAGGAGGGTCTTTTGCATACTCTCTCCCGGTCCCTTCCCGAAAATCCCGCCGGAACCAATGGCATAGAGACTTTGTAAGGTCTGATACGATCCATGTTTTTCCCTCGCATAGTCCTCCGGATGCAGCCAGGCCAGAACTCTCGCAAAGCGGAACGAAGAAGAAGGGTCTGCAACCTTCGTGATATAGTAGATAGCGGCAAAACCCAGACCTGCTGCGACGACCGTAAAAAGAAGAAATCTTCCATAATCCGGTGTGGCGACAAAGAGCATCACGATTGTGATTCCGAAAACAATCGCTGCGGACGACAGATTCTGTGTCACTTTATAGATCAGAGCACAGGGCAAAAGAGGGGTTGCAAGAAAAAACCAGAATCCCCTTCCTTTGCAGATTCTCTTCCGCATCTTACAGATCAGTGCCGCTAAGAAAAGAATCATGGCAACCTTTGCCACCTCGGCGGGCTGTACACTCATGCCTGCGATCTTAAACCACCTTTTTGCCCCATGAGACGAGTATCCAAACGGAATGACCATCAGGATCAATGCCAGGCTTCCAAGGTACCCGGGAATGGCGAAATGAGAAAGCAGGTGATAATCCGGAAAGCGCGAAAGGACCACCATCAGGAGCAGACCCGCCACGACCGATTTCGCCTGGTGCCTCAAAAAATAGGTGGAATCTCCGTATTGCAGTGCTGCATTATAAGAGCTGGTGGAGAACAGCATCATCAGCCCAAACACACACAGGGTAAAGGTGAGCAGGACAAGACCGGAGTCATTGACTCCGTGAAAGGTCACTCTTCTGCGATCCCGATTCGCTCTGTCTAGACCTCGAAGATCTTGATACCTCCGGGAAACGGTAATCGGTCTGATTCTTCCGTTTTGAGAATGGTTCCGACGTGCGTGGGTCACATTTTCCTCACGATTCGTAGGCTCTCCATGAAATTTCCGAATTGTTGATGTCTGCATGTTCTCCTCGCATCGTCCATGATCAGTCTCAAACGGAATCCTCCCTGTCCGGTTGATATCTCTTGTCATTGATACTAATATACCTTAAACAGAACTGGCTACAGCTGATTCATATATTCCTTAAACAAATCCGGCTACAGCTGATTCACATATTCCTTAAACAGGTCGCCGCGTTGTTCGTAGTTCTCAAACATGCCCCAACTTGCACAGGCCGGAGACAGAAGCACCGCATCCCCCTCCTTGGCGATTTCGGTACAATGCTTCAGTGCTTCGTCAAAAGTTTCCGCAAAATACAGGGACTTGATTCCGTATTTCTGCGCACAGGCAGCAATTTGCGGCGCCGTCTGCCCGATCAGAACCAGCTCCTTCACCTTCGGCTTAGCCTCTTTAATCCAGTCATCGTATGAATTTCCCTTATCATACCCTCCGGCAATCAGAATCGTCGGTACATCCATGGCGCGAATTCCTTGAATCGCCGCATCCGGATTGGTTGCCTTCGAATCATTATAATAAGAAACACCACCCTTTGTGGCTACATACTCGATTCGATGCGGCACAGCGCGAAATTGTCTGATCACCGGCAGCATTTGCTCCTTTTCAACTCCTGCAGCCAGGCAGATAGCAATCGCAGCCATGATGTTTTCCGCATTGCAAATCCCCACCAGCGTACTTTCAGAAAAACGCATAAAGCATTCACTCTTTCCGTCTTTTGCCAGAATGATCTGATCCCCATCCAGAAAAAGTCCGTTTTCCAACTTTTCTTGTGATGAAAACAGCACCGTATGCGCAGGACATTCCTTTGCAAACTTCCATGTATAAACATTATCCCGGTTGAGCACACAGGTGTCTTCTTTGCTCTCATTCCTCGCGATCTGCTCTTTGCATCCAATATAGTTTTCCATCGTATGGTGTCGGTTGAGATGATCCGGCGTGATATTCAGAATGGCGGAGACATCTGCATGAAACGCCTGTACTGCTTCCAGCTGAAAGGAGCTGATTTCCGCCACCGTCACCGATTCGTCATCGGTCTCCATCGCCCTCTCCGCATAGGAAAAGCCGATATTTCCAACCAGAAACACCTTTTTACAAACGCTCTTCATGATCGCATAAACCAAAGAGGTAGTCGTTGTCTTGCCGTTGGTTCCTGTAATTGCCAGCAGCTTTCCCTTCGCAAACCGGAAGGCAAATTCCACTTCCGAGATGATTTCAACGCCTCTGTTTCGTAAATCGTCCATAAAAGGAGTATCAAGGGCAACCACCGGCGAGGGCACGCAAAGCGCCAGTTGTTCCATCTGCTCGTCTGAGAGTTTCCCGACCACGATGTCGCAACGCTGACGGTCGCTTTCATGCAGACTGCTTCTGATTTCACTCTCCTTCTTCTGTTCATTCTGCTCCAGGAGAATCGGTTTCGCTCCGATTTCACAGGCAAGATGCACGCTTCCGACTCCCGAGAGTCCGGCGCCAATCACAAGGATCTTCTTACCCGCATATTTTTTGATCCATTCTTCTCTATCCATATTCATCGGTTCGTCCTTTAAAGCCTTCTTCCTTCCTACAGCAGCGCCCAATACGCGAACATACAGCCTAAAATGGTTACGGTGGTAAAGGCATTCACCACCCTCGTCTCACTCCATCCGGACAGCTCAAAATGATGGTGAATCGGGGCCATTTTAAAAATTCGTTTTCCATGCGTTGCCTTAAAATATGTGACCTGCATGATCACCGATATCACTTCAAGCGCATAGATGATTCCAAAAAAGGGGATAAGCAACGGGATTTGCAAGGCATAGGCCATGCCGGTTACAAAGCCGCCAATCGCCAAAGATCCCGTATCGCCCATCATCACCTTTCCCGGATACACATTGAAAAAAAGATATCCCAGAAGGGATCCGAAGAAAGCCGCCGACAAAAAGGCTGCGTCCATTCTTCCCTCCCTCCATGCCACCAAAACAAAAAAGGCTGCAATAACGGCTGTCACCGACGCACAAAGTCCGTCTACTCCATCGGTGAAATTGGTTCCGTTGCTGGTAGCTAGAGCAATGAACATCAAAACAGGGATGGAAAGCCTCCCGAAATTGATCGCGTGATCAGGAAAAAACGGCAACACCATATCCGCATAATTGATTCCGGCAAACTGTCCCAGAATAAAAATAAAAAGAAAAGAAGCCAGAAACTCTCCCAACAGTTTCTGCCAGGCACGCAGTCCCAGATTGCGATGTTTCACCACCTTAATATAATCATCAATAAAACCGATCAGTCCAAATCCAAACGTAATACTTAACACCGCAGGGATCGTCGCATTCTGTTTGACCTTCGCATAAATCAGAGACAGGAGAAGGACCGGTAAAAGAAAAATCCATCCGCCCATGGTAGGAGTGCCCGCCTTTTTTTTATGTGACTGCGGCCCTTCCTCTCTCTCCGTCTGATCCACCTTCTCTATCGTTAACAAACGAATGACCCATGGTCCCAGCAAGGTCGAGATCAGCCATGATCCGAATGCCACCATGATTACCAGTTTCACCTGAATCCATCCTCCTTAGTGCGTTTCACTCGCGCCTGCAACTCCGATGTCATCCGGAAGCGCTCCTGCATCACCGAGCTCCGTGTTCTCTCCATTCCCTGCATTTTCTCCCTGCGCAGAAGTGGTATTACCCTTCTGAGAGACCGTATTAGCTGACGAAGTGGCGCTTTTACCTGCCTGTGTCTTTGCCTCTCCGTTGTCTCCGGTCTGAACTGTATTCCCGGTTGACGGGGACGCATCCTCTGATTGGTTCGTTCCTTCCTCTGTGGTGCCTTCTGTATCCTTAGCATCTTCCGTATCCGCATTGGAATCGGTTTCCGTAATCAGCGACTGCTGCTTCAGTTCCTCCAGCTCCGCCTTTTCTTCGTCGCTTAATGGCTCTGTCATAGGGATATTCAAATAAGGAAGAGCCTCTGTCAGAATCTGGCGCACAATACGTGTCGCAAATTTGGCGTCATCCTGTCTGGCTGCGTTCGGACGATCCACCACCACATAAATCGCAATTTGCGGATGATCTACAGGGGCAAAACCCATAAAGGAAACGACATACCACTTTTTCGTGCTCCTGGGAAGCGTTTCCGCCGTTCCGGTCTTGCCTCCGATCATATATCCCGCCGGTCGCGCCGTTTTGCCGGTACCCTCCGGCCCTGCCACGACCTGTTTGCAATATTCCTTGATTTTATCACTTACCGATGCGGAGATCGTCTGCTTCAGGATTCGGGGCGAAATGTTTTTCATCACGGCACCGCCGGGAGAAATGATTTGTTTTGCCAGATGCGGTTCATAATAATAGCCGCCGTTGACCAGTGACGAAAAGGCACTGATCATTTCAATCATCGTCACATTAAAGCCCTGTCCGAAGGAATTGGTCGCCAGCTCCGCACTACCAAGCTGGTCCGCCGAATAGGTAAGCCCCTGCGTCCTGGCTTCCCCTGCCGAATCGATTCCCGTTTTTAGCCCAAAGTTGAAAATATTCTGAAATTTGGCAAAGGTTTCCGCACCGGTTGCTTCGGCAATGTGCATCATGGTGACATTGCAGGAAACCTCAATAGCACGTTCCACGCTCACTTCGTTATGAACGCCGTGACAAGCAATCCGGTGTCCTCCTACTTCCAGAAACCCTTGGCAGGTATACACCTCGTTACCGGTGATCTTGCCGGCTTCCAGCGCGCCTGCTACGGTAAAAGGCTTTGCCACCGACCCCGGCTCATAGGTATCGCTGATACAATAGTTTCTCCAAAGGGAATTATATTGTTGTAAAAGAAGATCCCCCTCCAGCGTCCCCAGATTTTCCTGCGTAATATATTCATAATTATAATGCTCATCCCGAACTGGATTGCCCTTCTCGTCGACAAGCGGCCTTCCGATCAATGGTTCCGTATTCTTGGTATCGTTCAGATCAAACTGCGGATAAGATGCCATGGCGAGAATCGCCCCGGTATTCACATCCATGATGATACAGCCGGTATTATTGGCTCCGTCTCCCTCTCTGACTGCATTCTCATTTTGCGCATTAAATTCGTTCAGATATTTTTCTGCAATCGATTGCAAATTGCTGTCAATGGTAGACACGACCGTTTTGCCATCGTCAGCAGGAATGACCGTTCTCTCCAGATTGGAGTCATCGTCCAGATAACCGTACTCCCTGCCATTTGTCCCGATCAGCGTATCATTATAATACTCTTCCAGTCCATACAGACCGTTTCCGTCACTCGTGGTAAAACCGATGACATCACTGGCAAGCGTCTTGTTCGGGTAGGTTCTCCGATAGCCATCCTCGAACCATACGCCTTGGATATTTTTGTTATAATGTTTGCTTTCCGGATTGGTCAGATCCTTGAAGGCCGATATGTCTGCAAATGAAAGCTGTTTCTTTAGAACATAATACCTGGAATCCGGGTGCTCTTTCACATACTGCCTGATCTCATCTGCGTTCAGTCCCAATTTTTCCGACAATGCACGGATGGTTGGCTCTATATACTCTTTTTGATCCGTCATCTGTACGGCATCCAGAATGACATTATACACCTTTTCGCTGGCAGCCAGAACGGTTCCGTTGGTATCCAGGATCTTTCCTCTGCGAGCCGGAATCGGCTTGGAATCATAAGCCTGTTGCGAAAGAACCTGCTTCTTATATTTTTCTCCGTCTTTTTTTACAATTCTGTAAAGACGATAACCTAGACCGGAAAACACAATCAATACGATAAAGAACAGAACCAGTAATTTTTTCTTCATCCAGATCGTGAAAACCGGTTTTCTTCTGTTAGTATTTCCCATGGTCGCCCATCTTACCTGCCCGCATCCGGAATATCCGCATTTTGTCTGACATAATCACTGCCTTCCGCATCCGAATATCGAATGACCTGCCCATCGGATGCATAACGCATCCCATATTTTTGAATCGCGATTCTCTTAATTTCTTCCAGGTCTATTTTCGTCGTCACCTGATTATAGGCCTCGTCATTCTCCTGCTTCAGCGTATTCAACCTGCTCTTCAACTGCGAAATCTGCCTGACACTGCTGTTCATCTGCATGCGCAGGGATAAATAACCCGTTAAAACAACACAGCAAATGGTGATTCCTGCCAACATGAGCATCAGGTGAAAGAAATGTAGCCTATGAAGCTCCCTTCGCAGGGCCTCTCTTTCTTCTCTGATCCTGTGTTCCGGTTCTTCACCAACAAGAGACCTTCTTACGGGGAGTTCCTTAGGAATCGCAGTTCTCACCGTATTTCCATAAATGTACTTTTGAGTTCTTTCCATTATTTCTTCCTCATCTGTCTTTCGAAAATACGTAGTTTTGCGCTTTTCGCACGCGGGTTGCTTTCTCTCTCCCCCTCCGATGGTAAAATCGGTTTTGTTGTAACGACTCTCCCCATGCTGATTTTCCCACAAACACAGACCGGAAATTCCGGAGGACAGGTACAGGGATTCTCATTTTTTCGAAACGCCGATTTCACAATCCTGTCTTCCAGAGAATGGAACGTAATCACACAAATTCTACCACCGTCGTCAAGCCTCTCGATCATAGCGTCCAGCGCCCCGGATAAAACCTCCAGTTCTCGATTACAAGCGATGCGAATTGCCTGAAAAGTCCTCTTCGAGGGATGTCCTCCCTTGATTCTCATTTTCATTGGAATAGAGGACTCAATCATTTCATTCAGTTCAAATGTGGTCTCGATTGGTTTCTGCGTCCGTACTTTTACAATTTTACCGGCAATTCGGGTGGCAAAACGTTCCTCTCCATATTCCCTTAAAATGAGCGCAAGTTCTTTTTCTGTCCAGGTGTTTATGATTTCTTTTGCCGTAAGTGACTGCCTGCAGTCCATTCGCATGTCCAAAGGAGCGTTAAAGCGGTAAGAAAACCCCCTCTCCGGATCATCCAGCTGATGAGAGGAAACACCGAGGTCTAGCAGGATTCCATCGACCAGACGGATCCCCTCTTCCTTTAATACGAGGGATATGTTCTCATAATTATCCCGAACCAGAGTGACCTGTCTTTCATAAGGCCGGAGTTTTTGGGTGGCGGCTTCTATGGCATCCCCATCCTGATCGATGCCAATCAGTTTCCCGACGGGGGACAAACGTTTCACTATTTCGAAAGAATGTCCCGCCCCACCAAGCGTGCCGTCCACATAAATGCCGTCCGGTTTGATGCATAAACCGTTTAGGACTTCTTTCAGCAGGACAGGAGTATGTGAAAATTCCATCTTTTCTCCCATCAGAATTCGAATCCCAGGTCGGAAGCAAGATCATCAATCTTCTCCATCGACTCCTCATTGCTGCTCCAGCGATCGCTGCTCCAAATCTCCAATTTATCTCCCACACCGACCACCGTAACATCCTTCGTAATACCTGCATGTTGCAGGAGAGGGGAAGGGATCAGGATTCTCCCCTGTTTGTCCAGCTCCGGATCCGTTGCGCCTGCCAGAAAAAATCGTTTGATCAGACGAGCATCCTTGTTGTTTAGGGGAAGCGCTGCAAGTTTCTGCTCCAGAGCGTTCCATCCTTCCTGATCAAACACATAAAGGCAGCCGTCAAAACCCTTGGTGACCACAAAGTGATCTCCAAGTCCTTCCCTGAATTTTGCAGGAATAATCAATCTGCCCTTTGCGTCAATCGCATGGCTGAACTCACCCTTAAACGATGCACACATTCACTTCCACTTTCCACCACTTTTTACCACTTGTTACCATCTTATTCTATTCTTCGGTAAAAAACAATGACGGATTAAGGGAATTCCCGCAAAAAAAGAGGCCCTGCAGAAGATCTGCAGAGCCAAAATCCATAGGTTGTGATTCTTTCTATTCTGAACCACTAGATATTCCATTTTCTCTTCTCTGTTCAACTTTTCACAGAATATTCAGACTTCTTTTTCCTTCGTAAATAGAGATCCGCCAGTACGGAACAGACAAAAACAAAAAGACCCAAAAACTGAGATACCGCAATCCGGGTTCCCGGCAGGCGAAGCTGATCTGTGCGAAGCTGCTCAATGAAAAAACGTCCGATTCCATAGCCTCCCAGATAGAACAGCATCATCTCGCCGTCAAATTTCCGATGGCGCACATAAAGCAGCATCAGACAAAGAAGCATCAGATTCCAAAGACTCTCATATAAAAAAGTCGGATGTACCTGAATATAGTTACTCCCCGCTGCAATATGAGCAGCGATTTTGGCAGTAATCTCATTTTGACGAACCATATCCATCGGAAGACGCATGGCAAACAAGCTGTTGGTATAATCTCCAAACGCTTCCCGATTGGTAAAATTCCCCCACCTTCCAATAATCTGGCCGCAAACAAGACCAAAAACCAACGTATCTGCAAAACGAAAATAGTTTTCTTTTTTGATTTTGACATAGACGGCCAATGTCGTAAAACCCGCAATGACGCCGCCATAAATGGCAAGCCCGCCATTTCGAATATAAAGGATGCTGATCGGATCCTCCCTGTATAAATCCCAGGAAAAAGCAACATAGTAAAGACGTGCGCCGATCACAGAACACACGATCAACCATAAGGCAGCATCCCAGACATGATCTTCCTGAACCCCCATGACCTTTGCCATACGAGCAGCCAGAAAAACACCAAGCAACATCCCGCATCCGATAATCACGCCGTAGAAGGCAATAGGAAATCCAAAGATAGAAAAAGTTTTTGGTACATGATGGAGATAAATTCCCAGATGAGGAAATGCAATATCCATCGATTGCATCATTTCAGGCATAACTATTCTCCATAAGAACAAGAAGAATCCCAAACGATTGTTTGGATCCTCCAGACACCGGTATCGGAAGAACCATAGACCAGTCCATCAAGCATTGAACCTTAGAGCAGTCCATCAAACATTGAACCGGAACAGGATCACATCCCCGTCCTGAACCACATACTCTTTTCCTTCCATCCGAACCAGTCCCTTTTCTCTGGCAGCGGACAAAGAGCCTTCCCTTAGCAGATCCTTATAATGAATCGTCTCCGCCTTGATGAATCCTCTTTCGAAGTCAGAGTGGATTTTTCCCGCAGCCTGAGGCGCTTTCGTCCCGACCGGAATCGTCCAAGCTCTTGTCTCATCTTCTCCCGATGTCAAAAAGCTCATTAAGCCGAGCGTCCGGTAGCTCGCCCCAATCAATTTCTCCAGTCCCGATTGATGCAATACCAGATCCGCTAGAAATTCCGCCTTTTCCTCTTCATCAAGCTCAGAAATCTCTTCTTCGATCTGCGCACTAATGACAAACACCTCAGAGCCATCTTTTTTTGCCCAGTCCCGCAGTGCCTGCACGTAGGGATTGGATGCACCGTCATCCGCCAGATCATCATCCTTGACATTGGCCGCATAAATCACAGGCTTCCATGTAAGCAGATTGTAACTTGCAATCCATTTCTGCTCATCTTCGTTTTGGATTTCCATCCCTCTGACGGCTTGATCAGCCTCCAAGCGTTCCTTGATTCGCTTCAAAAACTCAAATTCTCTTCCCGCTTCCTTATCCATCCTTGCCGTCTTCCCCACCTTTGCCAGACGACGCTCCAGCACTTCCAAGTCCGAGAAAATCAGCTCCAAATTGATTGTTTCAATATCTCTGACCGGATCCACACTCCCGTCCACATGCACCACATTGGGATCGTCAAAGCAGCGTACCACATGGACAATCGCATCGACCTCTCTGATATTCGCCAGGAACTGGTTGCCCAGTCCTTCTCCCTTGGAAGCACCTTTTACCAGCCCTGCAATATCTACAAATTCAATGGTCGCTGGTGTTACTTTCTTGGAATGATAGAGATCCGCCAGCTCCTTTAACCGCTCATCCGGAACGGCAACCACACCGACATTCGGGTCAATGGTACAAAACGGATAATTTGCCGCCTCTGCCCCCGCCTTCGTCATCGAATTAAACAAGGTGCTCTTACCGACATTGGGTAAGCCAACGATTCCTAATTTCATCTGTTCTTATATCTCCTTTAATGTTTCATCCTCTACAGTTGTAATGTACACATTCATTGTGATCCCGATTTTAAACGTTAAAAGATAAAAGAAGCCTAAATACAGTATTTTATACAATACCATATCTAAGCTCTTTTGTGTTGCATTTCTTTATTTTAGCTCGGTCTTTGACACATATATCGTAAAATGCAGTAAAATAAGAAGCAGAGAAATGTAACTACAAAATCAGATCGGAGGTAAAAATTGAATCGTTTGATAAAAGAACCCAAAAGAATTTTTTTCTTACTGTTTCCGGCAATTCTCTTATACCTGTATGACAGGGTGGCAGAATTGTTGATTGTGCTCGTTCAGCAGAGCTTTTCGTGGTTCCATGTTTCCGCTTCCTTTATAAGCACCAGCGCCAGCTTTATGGATGCCACCCTTTCGGTCCTGCTGACAATCCTGCTCGTGATTGTTTATCGGATCATGTTCCGGAAAAAAAAGGCAGAAGTCTCCCTTTCTCTTCCGAAGGGCCTGCTGTTTGCCACTGTCATCGGTTTCGGCGCCGGAGGAATCGCAACGATTTGGCTTGATTTCATTGACTATCTCACCCTCCATTTTCATGTTTTGCAAGAAGAATCCTCTGCTTTCTCCGGAATGTATGACGATCTGGAGCAGGGGCCCTACTTGTTCACCTTCCTTGCCATCGTCGCTTTTGGACCAATGGTAGAAGAAATCCTCTTCCGCGGGCTGATCTTCCGCTCTTTTGAAGAAGTAACGTCTCTTCCCTGGTTTGCCTTTGTCTTGTCGGGTGTTTTATTCGGCATCTGGCACGGCAGTTTTATTCAGGGCGTTTATACCGCGATCATGGGGATCATCCTCGGATATTTTATCAAGAAAACAAGATCTTTTCTCTTTGTCATCTTCGCCCATGCCGTAAACAATTTAAGTGGAACACTCCCCCCTTCCCTGGATACCGATGCGAATAACACGCTGATTACATGGCTCTCCTATCTTTGTATACTTCCTGCCCTCGTTATTCTGTTCTATCTGCATCAAAAGAGCAAACAAAAAGCGTGATGGTTCTTCCATCACGCCACTTTTCCCTTAACGATCCTCTCTGTCATCGTCCGGATCAAAAAGAGCATCATCCTCCCCCTGTCCCTCATGATCGGACATGAATTCACGGGCGGACACCCGGTTTCGCACACGCTCTCTTTCCACCTGATCGGAGATCATCTCCTTGACCTCTTCGCTGTTCTTGACATTGATGATATCAAAGCAGCTCAGATCTTTATCGGAAGAATCAATATGAATCGTCCCCATCCCAAAAATTTTCTGGATCAGCGTCCGTTTCAAACTGACATTCATAATACGGTAAAGGCGAACCTCCTGTTCCGAAGTATTCAGGAGCCCTTTTTCAACAAACAACCGATCCTCGGACATCCCGTATTTGGTAAAGGTCCAAGGCAGACCACACCATAAGTGCATTCTGGAATACCATTTCATCTTTTCTTTTTTCATCACATCAGCCTTTCTGTACAAATATTACGTCTCTTTCAAGGAGATATCCCCTTTCCTAAACGATCAGACCTTTCTGGATATCCAACCGATTGCATGACGCTTCCCCCTCTCCATGACGGTCAAACCTTCAATGAGATCTCCCTCTTCAAAGCGATCAGACCTTCTTGTATACCGGTCGATTCCCCTTCAATTCTTCATAAAACATCCTGTAATTTTCATAACGAATCCTGGAAATCTCCCCCGCTTCCACAGCTCTCTTAACGCCGCAAACCGGTTCCGATAAATGCATGCAACCGGCAAATTTACACTGCTCCAGGTAGGGTTCAAATTCCGGATAATAGTTTTTTAGAGAAGTACTCTCCACATCTTTTAAAAAAAGGGAGCTGAAACCTGGTGTATCCATGATCCAGCTGTCCGCTTCCCTCTCATCCCGCAGAATGGGAAAGATCTCCGCATGCCTTGTCGTATTCTTTCCGCGCTCTATTTTTCTAGACAGAGCGCCGACTTCCATCCCCGCTTGTGGGTGAAGGAGATTGATCAGAGAGGATTTCCCCACACCGGAGGGCCCGGCAATCACCGTTGTTTTCCCCGCCAGTAAGGATTTCAGTTCATCTATCCCTTCCTCCTTGGCAACGGACAGGAACAGAACCGGATAGCCGCAACCGGTGTAGGCCTGCGCAAGGGACTGCCGATCTTCTACAGAAGAAATGTCTCCCTTATTGAAACAGATGAGCACCGGAAGGTTTTGCTGCTTCATCATGATCAGAAACCGATCCAGGAGATAAAAGCTCGGGTTTGGCTTCTTGATGGCGAAAACCACCAGCGCCTGATCTACATTTGCCACTGACGGGCGTAGAATTGCATTTTTTCTTGGTAAAATACGAGTGAGACTTCCTTCGGCGTCTTGCTCGTGCACTACCTCGAATTCCGCATCATCTCCCACGAGCGGCTTGATTCCTTGTTTTCGAAAGATCCCCTTGGCACGGCAAATGTATACTCTTCCATCTCCCGCGTCCAGATAATAGAAGCCGGATACTCCCTTTCTTATTTTTCCCTTCAAGGATTCCTTTCAGATGTTCTGATCACATCACCTTTTTGTTCATTCCTTTGTGAAAGACACAGCCCTCGTGACCGTGCGCTGCTCGCTTTTGCCCGGCGTCACATTTCCGTTTGCGTCCACCGTATCCGGCGTCGTTACGGTATAAACCATCTTGATGGCACCGGTAGGCACCTTCAGCCCATGCGCCGTCACCGGGCCATAAGGGAATTCCGTCGCTGTCGTATTCAGAATGACCGTTCCATCCGAGGCGATAAAGATGATCTGTACCGGTACTCCTGCCGTATAATCAGAGGCCTCCTGTGAGGTGGGCGCTGCAATGGTTCCGTCAAAATAATAAGAAACCTTTTCCGGGCCGGTGCTAATCTCCAGGTTTACCAGAGAGTTCGGATCCGCCTCTTCTCCCGCAGCGGGTGCCTGTCTGGAAATGGTATCTGCTTTCACCTCCGCACTACTGACCGGTGTAATGGTACCTACGCGCAGACCTGCCTCAATCAAGGTCGCAACCGCCGTATCTTCCGGCATATTGACGACATTCGGTACTTTGACTTTCTGTACCGATGCGGACGCAGATGCAGATGCACTGGAACCGGAAGGTACCGTCGCCGAAGACGATCCGGCACCATTCCCCGTGGCAACCCTGATCTTCACTTCCGAACCGGATGGTGCAAACGTGCCTGCCGCCGGTTCCTGTCCGGTGACTGTATTCCTGCTCTTACCACTCTCTGTGTCATCCTCCTTCACCACCGTAAATCCCTTGCCTTGCAAGATGGACTTTGCCTCTGCGAAAGAGGTTCCGCTAACATCCGGAATCTCAATTCCGCTTGCCCCCACAGAGGAATCCTGTCCGGATCCATTCGTTTTATCACCAAAAAATCCCGCCTTGGTGCCGAATACAAAGAGAAGAATCACCAGCACCAGAATGCCGACGATCACACCAAGAATCAAAGTGACCTTTTCAATTTCCGGTCCCTCTTCCTCCTCCAGATCGTCCTCGTCATGATACCTTCTCCTAACGGGATCCTCCTCCAAATCGTCTATTCTACGCTTCTTTCTGCTTCCATTTCCGGAAGTTTCCGATTTCTTTTTCACACGCCTGACCGGCGGTTCATCCTCATCCGGATACCTTTGGAGCTCTCTGCGCAGTTCTCTGTCTTCTTTCTCTGTGGCGATTCGTGTGGCATTCTCTTCATCCGGATCCACTAGATGTACAAAATCCTCGTCCGGAGTAATGAGAGACTGTTTCAAATCACGAATCAATTCGGAAGCAGACTGATATCGTCTGTCGGGAGATTTTTGACAACACTTCAGTACGATCTTCTCGACACTAAGCGGAATATCCGGTACATATTTGCGCACCGATGGAATTGGCTCCTGAATGTGTTTGATGGCAATGGCAACCGTCGTATCTCCGTTAAAGGGAACCCTTCCGGTTAACATTTCAAAGAGTGTAACGCCCAGAGAATAAATATCACTCTTGGCATCGGAATAGCCGCCTCTTGCCTGTTCGGGCGAAGTGTAGTGCACCGATCCCATTACATTCGACGTAATGGTATTGCTGGTTGCAGCCTTTGCAATGCCAAAATCGGTCACCTTCACTTTGCCTTCCCTCGAGATCATGATATTCTGCGGTTTAATATCCCGATGAATGACGTTATTCCGATGTGCCGCCTCCAGCCCCATTGCTACCTGAATCGTTATGCTGACTGCCTCTCTCACCGTCAGTCTGTTTTTTTCTTCAATATACTTTTTCAGAGTGATGCCATCTACCAGTTCCATCACAATATAGTAGACACCGTTTTCGTCTCCGACATCATAAACATTCACAATATTCGGATGCATTAACCCGGCAGCTGCCTGTGCCTCCGTTCGAAATTTGGACACAAAGTTCTCGTTCTCCGCAAACTCCTGGCGGAGAATCTTCATTGCGACCATGCGATTCAGTTTATGATCCTTTGCCCGGTAAACATCGGACATCCCGCCGGTTCCGATTTTCTCCAGAATCTCGTACCGGTCCCCCATAACGGTTCCCATCTTGATCATAGTTTACCCTCTTGATGCCTCTTCGTTGCGATATGATCGGAAGCAAACGGCTCAATCAGAATGACTGCAATATTGTCTCTGCCTCCCTGATCATTGGCTGCATCTACCAACTTCTGCGCCATCTCCACCACATCCCTCTGTCCGTTTACAATCATGCGGATCTCTTCGTCTTCCAGCATATTGGTCAGTCCGTCCGAACACATCAGGATCTTATCCTGCTGCTCCAACTCTACATCAAAAAAATCGACATTCACCTCATCATCCGCACCCACCGCACGGGTAATGATATTTTTCTCCGCATGGTGTCTGGCCATCTTTTCATCAATACCGCCCATGCGGACCATTTCCTCTACCAGAGAGTGGTCTTTGGTGATCTGACGAATGCGATCACTGATAATATAAAGTCTGGAATCTCCCACATTGGCGACCAAAAGGTGTCTTCCCACGACCGTGGAAGCTACGACCGTAGTTCCCATGCCGAATAAATGCACATCCTTTGCTGCCAGCTCTCTTAACCTGGTGTTTGCACGGGAGATTGCCTGTCTCAAAATGCGCACCGGACTTTGCAGGGCACAGTGTGCAATCTCTTCCACCATGGTATCTACTGCAACTTTTGAGGCATATTCCCCTGCGTTCTGACCGCCCATTCCATCCGCAACAATAAACACATTGGGCAAATTTCCAATGCGCGTTTCACAGGAATAGACATAGTCCTGATTCAGTTTTCTTTTTTTACCAATATCCGTGATGGAAAAAGTCTTTACCAAAAGAAGAATACTCCCTCAAAAAGAATAAGACAAAAAAGCAGCGCATCAGATCTGCTGCGTCATGACTCTTCGACGAAGCTGTCCACACGCGCCGTCAATATCCTGCCCCATTTCTCTCCTAATAGTAACATTTATTCCGTTTTTTTCAAGATTTTTCTGAAACAAGAGCGCTGCCCGCCTGGAGCTTGCTTGAAAACTTCTTTCTCTCACGGGATTCACCGGAATCAAATTGACCAGGCAATTGAAATCTTTTAACAGATCCGCCAGCTGCTTTGCATCGGAATCCGCATCATTTTGTCCTGCAATCAAGGCATATTCAAACGTGATTTGACGCCCTGTTTTTTGAAAATATATTTTACAGGCCTGCATCAGGGAAGGAAGATCGTACTTCCTGGCGACCGGCATCAGCATCTGCCTTTTTTCCTGGGTCGGTGCATGAAGGGAAATCGCAAGATTAATCTGCCGTTTTTCTTCTGCAAAACGAAGAATTCCGGGGACAATCCCGCAGGTTGAGACCGTGAGGTGCCTGGCCGAAAGATTTTGTCCATGGGGGTCGCAGATCAAAGAAAGAAAGCGCAGCACCTGATCCTGGTTCTCCATTGGCTCTCCACTCCCCATGATAACCACATGAGAAATCTTCTCTCCCACCTCTCTTTGCACAAGGTACACTTGCTCCAGCATTTCCGATGCACTCAAATTCCGCACGACGCCTTCCAGGGTGGAGGCACAGAAGGCACAGCCCATACGACAGCCGACCTGGGAGGATATACAAACGCTGCTTCCGAAGCGGTACTTCATATAAACACTTTCGATCAAATTCCCGTCGTCGAGCGAAAACAGGTATTTTCTGGTTGCATCCTTTTTTGATTTCTGCACCTGAGCGATTTGTAATTGCACCAAAGGGGGAAGACTCTCTCTCAATTTCTTAGGAAGATTGGTCATTTGATCATAAGAAGAAGCTGTTTTTTCGTGCATCCAGGAAAAAAGTTGTCTCGCCCGATAGGCTCCTTCTCCTCTTTCCCTCATATATGCCGTCAGTTCTTCTATGGTCATGGACTTTACATCCGTCATTCGCTCTCACTTCTTTCTGAATTTGGCAATAAAAAACCCGTCTGTGTCCATTTCTCCCGGCAATAATTGTTTCCGGTACAGACCGGATCCCAACCGGTCAGAAGAAAACAGGTCCCCCTCAAGGGGTAGATTCTTCAGAATCCAATCCGCATTCTCTTCATTTTCTTTGCGGGAAATCGTGCAGGTACTATACATAAGGACGCCGCCCGGCTTCAGATATTCAATCGCATTGCGTAGAATTTTTCGTTGCAGCAAGACAAGAGAATCGATATCTTCTGAGGAAAGACGATACTTGATTTCCGGTTTCCTGCCGATTACCCCCAGACCGGAACAAGGCAGATCGCAATATAGGAAATCCGCCTGATTGACCAAATCCGGATAAAATTGTGTGGCATCGCGCGGGGCAATTACAACCTCATGCAAGCGAAGACGCTCTGCACCTTCCCGGATCTTTTCACATTTCTTCTCGGTCAGATCGTATGCAAACACCTGCCCGCTCTCTTCCTTATGTTCTCCTGCAAGTACCGCCAGTCTTGTCGCAGCATGCAGGCTCTTTCCACCCGGTGCCGCACACACATCTACTACTGTGGCATTTCTGGTTAAACCGGCCAGCTCCGTTACCAACATCGAACTCACGTCCTGGATCGCAAAAAGTCCCTCTTGATACCCCGGGAGAAAGGAGAGATTATCCGTATGGGATAAGGAGAGGGCATAAGGAAGAAACGTCTTTTTTACTTCCGCCTCTTTTTGCAAAAGGGCAATTTCTATTTCCCGTTCTTTGCTGCTTAACCGTTCATCCAGCCGAATCGTCACCGGTCGGGGACACAGAAGCGCCTCACAGATTTGTGCCGTTCTTGCCTGTCCGTATTCCTCTTCCCAAAGATCTACGATCCAACCCGGCATGGAGTATCGAATGGAAGAACCTGGAAAAGAAAGCACCTCCTTCTGTCTGGCAATCGTCCGGAGTACACCGTTGACAAAACCTCTCAAAGAGGAGAACCCATGCTGCACCGCCAGCTTCACCGTCTCATTGACTGCGGCGGAATCCGGGACTCGATCCATAAACAGCAGCTGATAAGCCCCCATCCGGAGGAGTTCCCTGATGAGCGGCTTCATCTTGCTCACTTTTCTGCTGGCATAGGAATCCAGAACAAAATCAAGCGTGATTCTGCGGTCGATGCAACCGACAGCTACACGCTTGATAAAAGCTTTTTGCTCCGATCGTAAAAAATCATATTTTTGCAACAGTTCTTTTAAAAGGTC
This sequence comes from Lachnospiraceae bacterium, assembly GCA_015258065.1. Lineage (GTDB taxonomy): Bacteria > Bacillota > Clostridia > Lachnospirales > Lachnospiraceae > Butyrivibrio. The sequence continues at coordinate 104,588 of JABZIZ010000003.1, forward strand.
AGAAAAAGGAACTGTACTTTTTTCCTCCTCCAACAGAAGCTGCAAAACCAGTTCTCGTTCCGTATTCAAATTAGTTCCTTCTCCGGTTTGCCAGGGCAAGAAGTCTCAATAGCTGTAATACTGAGGAAACCGCCGCCGCCACATAGGTCATTGCTGCAGCAAACAAAACACTTCTCGCCATCTGTTTCTCATCGCTCCCCAGTATGCCATAATCCCCCAGCATTCGAAGGGCACGGTGAGAGGCATCCAGCTCCACCGGCAAGGTGACGACCTGAAACAGAACCGCAAAAACGAAGATCCAAATTCCTAAAGAAGTCAAGGCTTGCCCCAATACCCCGCTTCCTAGAAGCAGTCCGATAAAAACCATCGGAAGACCGAGGTTGGAACCAAAATTAGCCGCAGGCACCAGGGCCGCACGAATTTTCAATGGAATATACCCCGTCTCATGCTGCATGACATGACCGCACTCATGTGCCGCAACACCGAGGGCGGCTACCGACGTTTGATCGTAAACGGCATCCGATAAATTCACTGTTTTGCTTCCCGGATCGAAGTGATCGGTCAGATTTCCCGGAACATGTCTGATTTGCACATCCGTGACATGATTTTGATCAAGGATCCGCTTTGCCACCTGTGCCCCCGTCATCCCGCACATGCTGCGTATCTTCGCATACTTTCGATAAGTACTTTGCACGCCGAAGCTAGCCAACATACAGAGCCCTGCCCCGATAAAAACCAAAAGATAAGTCGGATCAAAACCATAATAATATCCCATTAGTTCTCTCCCTCTTCTCCTAACACACAGTCTGTTCGAATGGAAAACCCGTTGAGAAAATCAGCCGCATCCATCCGCTTCCTGCCTTCTTGCTGCAATTTTGTGATTTTCAGCGCCTCACTTCCTGTCTGTACCAACAGTTCTCCTTCTTTTCCGGAAATGACCGTGCCCGGAAGTTTATCTGAATCCACATGGCTAAGATCCGCCTCCCAAATCTTGAGCAGCTGTCTCTTTGCCCCTCTTCCGTCTCCTCCGGAAACAGGTATAGTCGTAAAGGCTCCCGGCCACGGATTTAATCCTCTGATCTGCCTTTCAATTTCCTCCGCCTTCCTTGTCCAGTCAATTCTTCCCATCTCTTTGGTCAGCTTCGGTACCTTGCTCGAAAACTCTTCCTTCTGTTTGCGAGGTGTGATCTGCCCTTTTTCCAAAAGGGCCAGTGTCTTTACAATGCAGGTGGCGCCGAGCTCCGCTAATTTTTGAAAAAGAGTTCCCCCTGTCTCTTTCGGCGCAATCCGGATTGCTTCCTGATAGAGAATGTCTCCGGTATCCATACCGACATCCATCTGCATGATGGTAATTCCCGTTTCTTTTTCCCCGTCTAAAATAGCCTGTTGAATCGGTGCCGCCCCACGGTATTTGGGAAGAAGGGAAGCATGAATATTAAGACACCCGTAAGGTGGAATCGATAAAATCTCTTCGCGCAGAATCTGGCCGAAGGCAGCAACCACGAACACATCCGCCTCCTGTTCTTTTAACAGGGAGACCGCCTCCTGCCCCCGCAACCTCTCCGGCTGATAGACAGGAATCTCATGAGAGAGCGCTGCTTCCTTTACCGGAGAAAAAGAGACCTCTTTCCCTCTGCCCCTCCTCCGATCCGGCTGCGTCACTGCAAGAACCACCTCATGTCCTGCTTCAATCAACGCTTCCAGTGCACCTACCGAAAAATCGGGTGTCCCCATAAACACAATGCGCAATTTATTCTTCCTCCGGCTTTTCCTCTTCCAAATCTTCGTTGTTCACCAGCTCGCCCTCCACCTTCTCCACATACATAAGACCGTTCAAATGATCATATTCATGCAGGAGCGCTCTGGCCAGAAGTTCCTCTCCCTCCACGCGAATCGGTTCCATATTCAGGTCATAGCCCTTCATCACTACATGATTCGCTCTGGTCACAATGCCGCTTTTTCCGGGAAGACTCAGACACCCTTCGTAGCCCGTCTGTTTTCCATCCGTCTCCTCGATTTCGGGATTGATGATGACAAATGCATCTTCTCCCGTTACATCAATCACGAACATTCTCTTGAGAATCCCAACCTGTGGAGCGGCAAGACCAACGCCACCTGCCTCATGCATGGTCTCGATCATATCACTTGCCAACTCCTTGATTCTGGGCGTGATCTCTTTAATTTCCTTACACCTCTTCGTGAGAATCTCGTCTCCATATTCACGAATTGTTCGAATGGCCAACTCTCTTACCTCCAAAAACTTCTAAAACAAATGGACCGGATCCAAATCAAATTGCATCATGACCTGATTCTCACCGGTCTGCTCCAATTGCATTTTATACTTCTCTTCTAGCGAATCCCGTAGCGCAAACAAAAGCTCCTTCTGCGTATGCTTCACATAAACAACCATACGATAAATGTCATTCACCCTGGAAACCGACGCATAAGCGGGTCCGATCACCACCGGTCGATCATTTGAGTGATTATATAATATTTGAAGCCTCTGTTCAATTGTCGTGCGTACCTTCGCTGCAAAGGAAACTCCCACCTCTTCCTGATGTGTAAAAATCCGAATCTGTAAAAGGTGCGCCACAGGCGGATACATCATAATCCTGCGGTATTCCATCTCTTCTGTAAAAAAAGCTTCATAGTCCTGTTTTCGACTGGCCAGAATCGCATAATGATCCGGTTGGTAGGTTTGAATCACCATCGTCCCCGGCTGTGATCCTCTTCCCGCTCTCCCGCTGGCCTGGGTGAGAAGCTGAAAGGTTCTCTCGGCAGCATGGAAATCCCCTACATTCAATGACAGATCCGCCGCAAGCGCAGAAACCAGCGTCACCCTCGGAAAATCATGTCCCTTGACAATCATCTGTGTGCCTACCAGAATATCTGCCTCGAAATTCGCGAAGGCACAAAGAATCTTTTCGTAACTGTTTTTGGTCCTTGTCGTATCCGCATCCATCCGGAGAACCCTTGCCTGTGGAAACATCTTCTGACAGGCACGCTCAATCTGCTGTGTTCCTGCACGAAAGGCTGAAAGATAACGGGAGCCGCAGGAGGGGCAGACAGAAGGAGTTCTCTGTTCATATCCGCAGTAATGACAGACCAGCCTCCCCCCGATATGCTCCGACAACGATACGTCACAATGCGGACATTTAAACACATAACCGCACTGGCGACAGGAAACAAATCCCGCCAATCCCCTGCGGTTCATAAACAGCATGATCTGCTCTTTTTTGGAAAGACGATCCAGAATCTGCTCGGATAGACAGGAAGAAAAGGGCGTACGGTTTCCCTTTTTTAATTCCCTGCGCATATCTGAAATCACCACTCCGGGAAGTGTCCCCCCTGTCAGTCGCCTGGTCATCTTGAACAGATGGTATTCTCCCCTCACGGCACGGTCGTAGGCCTCTAAGGAAGGCGTGGCACTCCCCAGCACCACACTTGCCCCTCCCTCTACCAAACCGGCCAGAGCTACTGCCGCCTCTCTCGTATGATATTTGGGCATGCCTTCGCTCTTATAAGTCGGTTCATGTTCCTCGTCCATGATGATCAGCCCCAGATTGGGAAAGGGGGTAAAAAGGGCGGACCGCGGGCCGATCATCACATCCACCTCTCCCCTCCTGGCACGTTCAAACTGGTCGTACTTCTCGCCCGGGGAAAGAGAAGAATTCATCACGGAAACACGGTTGCCGAAAAAATGGTAAAACCTCATCAGAGTTTGAAAGGTGAGCGCAATTTCCGGAATCAGCAAAATCACCGCTTTCCCTCTTTTTACCATTTCCCTTGTCAAGCGAAAATAGACCTCTGTCTTTCCGCTGCCGGTAATTCCATGAATCAAATAGGTCTTTCGTACCTTTTCATCATAGTCCTGCAATACCTTTTTTATGATCAAAGATTGTTCGGAACTAAGCGGTAATTCCTCCTGAGAGGGTTTGCAAAAGGCCTCTCCACCGACCCTTTGTACGGCATCTGCCACCGGATCCCGATAAACACCTTCCTCCTCCAGTAGGATGACGCCCAGGTTGACCAACCCCCGTATCACTGAAGCGCTGACATTCAGTTTCTGCGTGACAAACGTATATGGCAGACGTACTTCCCTGTGATCCAATAATGCGTTCAGGATACGCGCTCTGGCAAAATGTCCCTTTTCACTGCTCTTATTCGCAAATGATCTGGCTTCTTCTTCTGTAAACCTCAGAGAAAGGTATTTATGCTTCAGTCCCTTCTTTCTCTGGTGAAGTGGCAGCACGCAACGAAGCGCCTGTATCATCGTGGAACCGTATTCTCTCCTCATCCAGGCGGCCAGCCTGACATAAGTTGCTTCGACAGGCAGTTCCCCCTCGGCTCTTCCCCTGATTTCCTTTATCCTGGAGGCGTCATACTCTGTCTCCTCGGAAAAAGAAATGATATAGCCGTTACGAACCGCATCTCCCTTCCCGAAGGGTACCTCTACGCAACTTCCTATCTCCAGCACATCTCTCAACTCTTTGGGAACCGCATAACTGAAGGGATGGTCTACCTTGCTGTGTGCAATATCAATGATGATATTCGCATATTCTTTCATATCTCAATTACTGCTTTTGCTGCGCTTGTTGGTTTTCTTGTAGAATCTCGTGAATCAGTACCCTCTCATCCATCGGGTACTTAACCCCTCGTATCTCCTGATAGTCCTCGTGTCCTTTGCCCGCCAAAATAATAATATCGCCTCTCTCCCCCTGCTCCATCGCATAACGAATGGCTTCCTTGCGGTCCGGAATTTCCACATAGTGTCCGTCTGTTTTCTGAATACCCGTCTCAATATCACGGATGATCTCCATGGGGTCCTCGAACCTGGGATTGTCCGATGTAATAATGGTTAAATCCGCCAGCTTTCCGCTCACTTCTCCCATCTCGAACCGTCTTTCTCTGGAACGATTGCCGCCACAACCAAATAAACAAATCAGACGATTGGGTCTGTAATACCGAAGCGTCGTCAAGAGGCTATGCAGCGCCATGGCATTGTGCGCATAATCAATCATCAGGGTATAATCATCCGAGACTTTAACCATCTCAATTCTGCCACGCACCCGAACCTTTTTGAGCGCCTCTTCCATCTCCTCTACCCAGCACCCCATCCGATGCGCCACCGCAATGGCACATAACGCATTATAGACGCTGAACTTTCCCGGCATGGCAATCTCCGCATGCATGTTCACGATGCCTTTCGTATCGAAGTAGACGCCAAGTTCGCCGGGCTTGTGCATATATGCAAGAGCCTCCGCCTTTAAATCCGCCCCGTCCCCCAGTCCGAAGGTCGTCAAGTCGCAGGTATGTCCTTCCAGAATCTGAGGCAGATGCTCGTCGTCTGCGTTTACAATGCCATGCTTGCACTGCTGAAACAAAAGTCCCTTACAATGCATATACTCAGCAAAATCTTTGTGCTCATTCGGACCGATATGATCCGGCTCAATGTTCGTAAAAATCCCCATGTCAAACAGGAAGCCCTGTGTTCTGTGCATCATCAGCGCCTGAGAAGACACTTCCATCACCACTGCCTTCATTCCCGCATCCGCCATCCTTCTAAAATCCCTCTGCAAGCTAAGGGATTCCGGAGTGGTATTGCTGGCAGGAAAATGCTCTTCCCCAATGATCATCTCAATGGTTCCGATCAGGCCCGTTTTGATTCCGGCATTCTCCAGCATATTTTTGACAAGATAGGTGGTGGTCGTCTTTCCCTTGGTTCCGGTAATCCCGATCGTCGTCAGTTCCTTGGCCGGATGAGAATAGAAGGCCGCTGCAATAAAGGCCATTGCATAACGGGTATCCTTCACACGAATCACGACCGTCTGCGTGTTCTTTGGAATCTCCACCTCCTCTTCTACCACGATGGCAGCCGCCTTCCTGGCAAAAGCCTCGAAAGCCTTCGTATGGCCATCGAAATTGCTTCCCCGAATGCAGAGGAACAGGCAACCCTCCTGCAACTTTCTGGAATCGTTGACCAGTTCCTTCACTTCTGTCTGCATAGCAGATACGCCTTTGTCATCTCCGCCATTTACGATCTCATAGGAAATTTCTTTGAACAGCTCTTCCAGTTTCATTCGTACTCCTCTCTTATCCGATTACCTTGTAGTCTTCCATCACCAGTTGAAGACTCTGCCGATTCCCCCATTCGTTCACCTGTGGATAATAGGCGATCGCAATCTCAAGAACCTTCTCCTCCTGCTCTTTTGTTTTGCAAAGGGGGGACAAAGCGCTTCTTCTCCCGTATAGAGCACAAAGAGCCGACTCTCCAAAATGCTTCTTTAAAAAGTCATCAAAGCAATCCACCTCCTTAAAACAGAGCAGATCATACCTTCTTCCCGTCTCATCTGTCACCTGATATTTACCGACATTTCCCTGTTTCCCCAGCCGCATGCCATGAAGAAGGCGAATCTTTCTGGTGGCAAACAGGGGTTGTTTATTTCCATTCCCATAGGGAGCCAGCGCCTCCCACTCACGAATCAGCGGGATGGATAAGACAGAAGGCGGAAGTTCCATATCCAAATGCAGGACTTCCTCCAGATCGTCCTTCGTCAGGAGAGACGCATCATTTAATCTTTTTCTTAGATCTGCAATCCGGTCTTCCTTCATCGAAAAACCAGCCGCCATCGGATGTCCGCCAAATTTGGTAAACAGGTCTTTTACTGCGGATAAGGCTTCGAACATATTATAAGAAGGAATGGATCTTCCACTTCCCTTCACCCCATCTTCCGACGCCGTAATCACAAGCGTTGGACGATGGCTAAATTCCCTGATCCTACCCGCTACGATCCCTGCAATGGATTCATGCAGATGGGGGAGGTAAATCACCAGGATGTCCGGCAGGCTTCCCTCTTTCTCTTTCTTCATCTCCTCAAGCACTTCTTTGGCCTGCGCAACGCCTTCTCTGGTCAACTCCTTGCGGCTGTCATTTAAAGCCTTTAGTTCATTGGCAAGCTGCAGGGCTACTTCCTTATTATTTGCACGAAGCAGGTGCAGCCCCCGTTGTGCAAAATCCAACCTCCCTGTAGCGTTCAAACAGGGACCAAGAACAAATCCAAGGTGATAGGTGCTAATCTTGCTTTCTGAAAGACCGTTCACGCGAACCAGCGCTTCCAGTCCAAAACCTGTGGTCTTATTTGCGAAGCAGCTCAGTCCCCTCTTAACGATGATTCGATTTTCATCTAAGAGCGGCATGACATCACAGACCGTTGCCAAAGCGGCGAAGGGATAGAGCTTATCCATTTTCGCTTCCTCTTCCCTTCCCTCTTGGTGTAGAAGCACCTGCATCCACTTAAAGGCAACCACCGCTCCGCAAATATCATGAAAAGGATAGCTGCTGTCCGCCCGTTTGGGATTTACCACCGCATCCGCCTCCGGAAGCAGATCCTCTCCGGAACCCTCCTTTGGCACATCATGATGATCGCTCACAATGACCGTCATCCCAACTTCTTTGGCGTGTTTTACCTGATCCCGTGCGGCGATACCGTTGTCACAGGTCAAAATGGTGTCCACGCCGTCTTTTTTTGCCTGATCCACCAACAGCGTACTGATCCCATATCCGTCCCGTATACGATGTGGGAGTACCACATCCACCTCTGCCTGCAGACCGTTCAGAACTTTCCATAAAATATAGGAAGAGCAAATGCCGTCCACATCATAATCTCCGATAATGCGAATCTTTTTTTTCTCCCGCAACTTATCCTGCAGAATGGAGACTGCACGCTCCACATCCGGGAGCAGAAAAGGATCCCGCAGACCCCCTTCCTCGCAGTTCAAATAAGCTGCGATCTCACTTTCCTCCACCAGTCCTCTGTTTCGCAGAAGCCTGGCGGTAATCGGTGAGAGATGGAACGTCTGTGCGATCCTGTTAAAATCTGCCTTCTTTGCGGAGATCATCCACTTAGACATGAAGTTTTTTGTCCTTCTTTTTCATGTCATACCAAAGCGGAGAGGCGATGAAAATAGATGAATAAGTTCCACAGATGATGCCTACCATGAGGGGAAGAGCAAAATTGCGAATATCCGTCACGCCAAAAATAAAGAGGGATAGTACCATCAGGAAGGTAGTTAAGGAAGTGAATAAACTTCTGGACATCGTCTGTGTCACACTCGTGTTGATGAGCTCCTCCTTATTCAGCTTCCCGCGCGCTTTATTTTCACGAATACGGTCAAAGGTCACGATGGTATCGTTAATCGAGTAACCGACAATCGTCAATACACTTGCAATGAACGTATTTCCCACTTCAATCCTGGTGACGACATAGCAAAGGGTCACGATGACGGCATCATGAGCCAGTGCAATAATGGCAGCAATACCAAACTGCATATCGCTAAAGCGGATTCTCACGTAGAACAGGATACAAACCAGAGCAATCAGAACCGATAAGATGGCATCTCTTGACATTTCATCAGAGATCGTTGCCGAAATGGTCTCTGCAGCAATTTTATCCTCCGGTACCTTGAACTGATCCTGTAGAGCAGTACTCATCGCCTTTCGCTGTTCTACCGAGAGAGGTATGGTCTTGAAAATGACTTCCTTGGTTCCCGAAACCGTCTGGGTCTGTACAGAGGAAACACCTGTTGCCTTTCTGATTGCGGGAACTACGTTGGCGTCCAGATCCTGCAACGTATGATTTTCGTTAAAAGTTACTGTCGTTGATGTTCCACCCACAAAATCAAGAGAGAAGTTCATCGGCCCTTTTCCAGATGCTGTATTGAAAAGCATCACGATCACGCCGATTGCCATGATTCCGAGGGAAATCGCATAATAAATCTTGCGGTTCTTAATAATTGAAAGATATTTGATTTGTTCCGGTTTCCCGTACAACTTCTCTCCCTGCAGTCCGATTCCGTACAGGCAGGCAGAAACCGCCCTTGTAACGAGAAGCGCCGAGAACAGGGAAACCACCGTACCTAAGGTCAAGGTATAAGCAAACCCGCGGATGGTACCTGTTCCGAAGATCATTAAGACAACTGCTGCGATCAGAGTGGTAATATTTCCATCTAAAATGGCCGAGAGTGCCGCATGATATCCGGATTTCATGGCTTCCTTTACACTCTTACCTGCCTGCATCTCTTCTCTGATTCTTGCAAAAACAAGGACGTTTGCATCCACCGCCATGCCGATTGAGAGAATAATACCTGCAATGCCGGGCAGAGTCAAAGTGATCTCCAGCCCGTCCAGCAGGATGACGACCAGGCAGCAATAGAAAGCCAGCGCAATGTCTGCGGCAAGGCCCAGGATCCGGTAAACCAATAGCATGAAGAGTACCACCATGGCAAAACCGACCAGCGCCGCAATCAGGCTGGAGTGAATCGCCTCTACCCCCAGCTGCGCACCCACCACGTTGGAGCGAAGCTCTTTTAACTGCAGACTGAGACCGCCGATTCGGATGGTGCTTGCCAGATTCTGCGCCTCTTCCACGGTAAAGGCACCGGTGATCTGCGCTCTTCCGTTTTTGATTTCACTGTTCACCTTCGGAACCGAGACAAACTTCCCATCATAATAGATGGCGATCGTCTCTCCTTTTTCAAAAGCTCTCTTCGTGGCCTTCGCAAACTTCTTCCTGCCGGCGTCCGTCAGCTGTAAGTCAACCATGTATTCTTTCGCACCGGTAGAAGAATCGGTCTGGGCGCCTGCCTGCGCCGTTTTGACATCGGTTCCTTTCATCACCACGGAACCTTCCATGTCCAGCGCAGCAATATTTTTGGTGAGCTTATACTCGCCGCCCTGAGAAGTATAATTTTCTTCTCCCTTGGAATTCGTCTGTGCGATGAAATACAGATTTCCCGGCTGCCCCAGTTCTGTAAGAATCTTATCCGCATCATTCACTCCGGGAATCTCAATGCTGATCCGGTTGGATCCCTCTTTGTAAACCTGCGCCTCCGTACTGTACTGACTGACTCTCTGCTGAAGCTTGTATACGGTATCGCTCATATCCTCGGCAGACGGATTTTTATCTCCGACGACCTGATAAGTGATACTGACCCCGCCGGCCAGATCCAACCCGAGATTGATCGAATGAACCGATCCATCCTTCGTTTTACCGATTCCGAACCAGGCAATGTACCCCAGACCCAAAAGAGATGCCAGGAGCAAAATCAATGCAACCCATGATTTTGTGCGTTTCATCTTGTCTCTTCCCTTCCTTTTCTCACCTTATTCCGATTCATCCGCCTTTTCATTTGGAGAAGAATCTTCCTCTGCAAGCGCCGCCTGAATCATAATGGCGCATTCCACCCGCTTGCGCTGCAGCTCACAGCCAATCGAATAGGTTCCGTTAATATCTCCGGTAAAGTTATAAGCATTGGCTGCACATCCCCCACTGCAATAATATCGTGCAAAACAGTTCCTGCATTCCTTCTTCGTGTATACGTTGCAAGCCTTGAATTCACCAACCAGATCCGTCCGGTTCACGCCATGAAACACATCTCCCAAAATGAACTTCTCATTGCCGACAAACTGATGGCAGGGATAGAGCTCCCCCCACGGCGTTACCCCCAGGTACTCGCAACCGCTTCCACAGCCGGAAAGCCTTTTGGCCACACAGGGACCTCCGGTCAAATCAATGTCGAAGTGGAAGAAATGGAAATCTCTGCCTTCTCTGTGGCGTTTCAGCAAAAACTGCGCCAACTGATCGTACTCCTCAAACAGAGCGGGCAAATCCTCTTCACGAAGGGCATAATCGTCCTCCGGCTTCGCCACCACCGGTTCCACCGAAATCTGCTGAAAGCCAAGGTTTGCCAGCTCTTCCACATCCTTGGAAAAGTCCAGATTATATCTGGTAAAGGTTCCCCTGACAAAATAATTCTGTTGATTTCTGCTGTTTGCCGCCTTTAGGAATTTGGGAACAATGGTGTCATAACTGGATCCTCGTCTTCCCGGAAAAGGACGCATCCGGTCATGCACTTCTCTTCTGCCGTCTATGCTGAGCACGAGGTTTGCCATCTCCCGATTGGCGAATTCCAGAATCTCATCATTCAAAAGAACCCCGTTTGTGGTCAACGTAAAGCGGAACCTTTTATCATTTTTCTTTTCCAGCTCCCTGCCATAAGCCACTATATTCTTAACCACTTCCCAGTTCATCAGGGGTTCCCCGCCAAAGAAATCCACTTCCAGATTTCTACGGTTTCCGGAATGATCCATCAGGAAATCGAGGGCTGCCTTGCCGACTTCCAGTGACATCAGTCCTCTCTTCCCCCCGTGGTATTGCCCTTCATCCGCAAAGCAATAACTGCACCTGAGATTACAATCATGCGCTATATTCAGACAGAGCGCCTTTACAACGGTTTCTCTGTCCTGAAACCCGTCCACGTATTCCTCATAAATGTCTTCTGAAAAAAGAAGCTCCTGCGCAACCAGCTCCTCAATCTCAGACAAAGCTTCTTCCAGCGTCTTTCTATCATATTTCTCCTGTAAAGCGGCATCTGAAAAAACAGCCTTGCGCATGGCAGAAAAATCTCCATCACAGCGCCCGCCTTCCTTGTCACCTGCTTTACAGCTTTCTTTCTCACACCCGGAAGAATGCATGCGGCACTTCTTCTCATAGGCCTTTTCACAAACGGGAATCATATCGTAAACCGCACGATCTACCACATGCACGGAACCGCTGTTTACATCCAGGACGATATGATAACCGCCATTTTTATAACAATGAACCATGAATCAAACCTTTTTCCAAACAAATTTCATCAACTTACCACATGAAACAGGCAGCGGCATTTCCCGCCCGCTGCCTGCAAAACAACCCACCGAGCGAACACTTATTTCTTGAGCTGTTCGCATTTCTGGTTGCCAACGGTGCAAGAGGTCTTGCAAGCCGACTGGCAGGAAGTCTGGCACTCACCGCAACCACCCTTCTTCATACTTTCCTTCAAATTCCTGGTCGCCAGAGTTCTGATTCTCTTCATTCTCTCTGTTCTCCTTTGCTATAATCAATAAACACCCGCAAAAAACACAACTCAGTATAGCATGATTCATTTACTTGTGAAAGTGCCTGATGGATTTTCATTCGATGCCGCAGGAAGTTCCAGCAACACCTTTATAATGCGATGTTGTCTGAGACCCCGGCAGGTCAGAATCGTTCCATCTGCAAGCGTAATGCTCTCCCTGTTCTGCGGAAGACGATCCAGATGTCCGATCATGAGCCCCCCAATCGTATCGTAATCTTCCGAAGAGAGGGAAGTGTGTAAGGCATCATTGACATCATCCAGCTTCATCGTACCTTCAATCAGATATTTGCCTTCTCCCACCTGATTGATCAATCCCTCTTCATCCGAATCGTATTCATCACGGATTTCTCCCACAATCTCCTCCAGCAAATCCTCCATGGTAATCATGCCGGCACAGGCTCCATACTCGCTAAGGACAAAAGCCACATTGACCGTCTTTTCCCTCATTTCCATCATTAAGTTGGCTGTTTTCTTAAACTCATAGGTGTAATAAGCATCACGAAGATGGTCTTTAACGTGAAAAGGCTGATTCGCTTCTATGAAAAGCATGTCCTTGATGTTCAACATCCCGATCATATTGTCCGGATGATCCTCATAAACAGGAAGGCGGGTATACATCTCCTCTCTAAAAATCCGCATCACTTCTTCCAACGTGGCGTCTGTAGAAACGCAGGTCATATCGATCCTCGGAATCATGATGTCCTTCGCCAGTGCATCTCCGAAGTCAAACACATTGTTGATCATGTCTTTTTCTTCGCTCTTAATCACGCCGTCTTCGTGGGACACGTTCACGTAGGTTCGCAGCTCTTTTTCCGTAATGGTCTGATGCCCTGCGTCCCGGATCCCGAGCACTTTTAATACAAGACCGGAGAGCACATTGATCACAAAAATGAGCGGTGTCAACATCTGCATTAAAAACCAAATGGCAGAAGCATATCGAAGAGCCATCTTTTCCGCTGTCGCCTTCGCCGCCGTTTTCGGTGTAATCTCTCCAAAAATAAGCACAAGAATGGTAAGGATTCCGGTGCCGAGGCCGATCGCAAAAGAGCCAAAAACTTTGGTGACAATGACCGTAGCAAGGGATGAAGCCGAAAGGTTGACCACATTATTCCCAATGAGAATCGCTGTCAGCATCTTGGGATAGTTGGCATCTATTTTCAGAACTCTTGCCGCTCTGGTATTCCCTTCCGAAGCCAGCGTCTGGATCCTTACCTTATTCACCGTACTCATTGCCGTCTCCGCCGATGAAAAAAAAGCCGACAAAGAAAGCAGTGTAATGAGAATCACAAATTGAATGATGATTTCCGTCATGAAATCTGTTCCCCTTTGGCATTCCTATGATAGGATAAAAGCGATGATTCGATTCTACTATGCCCACTTAAATGAATATACACCTTCGTCTCCCCTGCCTCATCCACTGTATCACCATGCCGGACTTTGCCTTCTGGAAAAAGGTTTAAGCGATTTGGGTGTCCCGGGGAATCGGTTTTCCCTTTCCTACGGCATCCATGGAAAACCGTTTCTAACGAACGAACCAAATCTGCATTTTTCCATTTCTCATGCCGGTGCTTATGTGGTTTGCGCCCTCAGTGATCAAAACATAGGTGCAGACATCCTTGATTTTAGAAAAAATCAAAGGATCCTGTCCCTGGCAGAGCGCTTTTTCTCCTCTGAGAACCTCCGGCTTCTACAACAGGCAGCGAAAGAAGAACGGCCGCCTCTCTTCTTCCGCCTCTTTTGCGCCACAGAAAGTTATACAAAACTGATTGGCGACGGTCTCTCTCAGGGAATGAAAGATTTTTATATGGATCAAGCACTTCTGCATGTGTACGATCACCGAAGAGCTTCCTCTGTCTCCGGATATCTGACAGAGCCGTTTGGGCAGGCAGGATATGCTTGCTTTCTCTGCACGCACATCCCGCTTGCAGAAGACATCTCCTGTATTCCTGTTTTCGTGAGGGATATCCTATAACGGAAGGCTCTTTTAACAGAAAGTTCCTTTAACGAAAGAATCCTTCTCCGGAAAAGACAACATCAGCCCACTGCTCTGGTTGCCTGCTTCAGCCACTCCTTGATCTCCGGCTCCTCAATAAGCGGCTCTACCTTGTCATAGACCGCCTGATGATAAGCATTGAGATGATCAATATCTTCCTGCTGCATATACTTCGGATCAATTGCTTCCAGATCAATGGGAGCATAAGTTAACATCCCGAATTTCAAAAACTGTCCGTCGCTGTTCTCCAAATCCTTCTGCACTTCCAAAATATTCTCAATCCGGATCCCGTGACTGCCTTCTTTATACACCCCCGGTTCATCCGAAACGATCATCCCATCCATGATTTCTGCTGCAACCGATCCCTGTGCACTGCGCCAGGCGATTCTTTGCGGCCCTTCATGCACATTTAACATATAACCGATTCCATGCCCGGTTCCGCACTTATAGTCCATGTGATTCTTCCACATCGGCTCTCTTGCAGCCAGATCCAAGGTCACTCCGTTGCTCCCCTGTAAAAAAATGAGATTCGCCAGGCGTAACATGCTCATCACGCTTAGCGTATAGTGCTTTTTGATTTCCTCACTGATCGGTCCGAGAACGATCGTTCTGGTGACGTCTGTCGTCCCCCCCATATAGGTTGCACCGGAATCCACCAGGAGCATTCCCTCCGGTTTCAAAGTGGCTGTTTTGTCTTTGGTTGCCTCATAATGCATCATGGCCGCATTGGCTCCATAGGCACTGATCGTAGGAAAGGATAATTCCACAAATCCCGGGATTTCACTACGCATGTGATCCAACTTCGTTGCTGCAGAATATTCTGTGATTTCCTGTTTGCCCACATTCTGCTTCAACCAGTAAATAAACCGGGTCAAAACCGCACTGTCTCTGCGATAAACTTCCCTGATATTCTTTAGCTCCGTTTCATTTTTTACCGCCTTCAGAAGCGTGGTCGGATTCATCTGATCGATCAGGGAAACACCCGCCCTCTTTGCCGCATCCTGTAACAAACGATACAGCGTATAACTGATATTTTTCTGGTCATAGAGAATGTCGGAATCGGGATGAAAGGTGCGCAAAAAGTCGACGACCGAATGATAGTCTTCTAAAAGGATCCCGTTCTTCCCTGCATAATCCTCTACCTCCGGCGTCAGCGCTCTCTTCTGGAGAAACAGATAAAAACGATCCTCTGTTACCAGGCAGTAGGAAAGGGCAACAGGATTGCACTCCACATCATCTGCCCTTAAGTTGGTTAACCACATGATATCATCCAGTTTACTGAGGAAATGTGTTTTCGCACCTGCCTCTTTCATCTGTTGACGAACCTCCTGGAGCTTCTCCTGAAAGCTCCTGCCACACAACTCATCCGAAAGCAGGTAGACTTTCGTGCAGGGCAGAGCAGGACGATCTTTCCAGATATCCGCAGCCAGATCCAAATCATAGCGAAAGGTGATCTGCTTTTCTTTCAGCGTCTCTTCAAAATCCACCAGAATGTCGGCCGCATTGACCAGGCCGTCAAATCCCAGGCATTGCCCTTTCTGCATTTGCTCGCTCAGATATTCCTTGATCGTAGGGACTCCCTTATCCAACATGCGGTAAAGCGTAACTCCTGTCCCATCTATCTCTCTTTCCGCCTGAATAAAATACCTTCCGTCTGTCCACAGTCCTGCCCAGTTGGCAGAAACGACCAGTGTCCCGTTGGAGCCGGAAAAATTGGAAAAAAACTCTCTGACCTTAAAGAAATCCGCCGAATACTCCGAATTATGATAGTCCGAAGTAGGCATCATATAATAATCAATGCCGTTCTCCGCCATCTTGCTCCGCAGTTCTTTTAATCTGTCCATGATCATCTGACTCATATCTCCACTCCTTCTTTCCTTCATTTGACTCAATCAAGATCGTCTGAATGAAACCGTACGTTGTGTTCCTGGTCCCCTCCGCCCGGAATCTTTCGCTTGTTCGTCCCTTACCCCAACCTCAGAAAATCCATCAGACCCTTTTGCATATCCGAAATGGCACAAACAGTGGTATGAAGAATTTCTGCACCCTGCAGAGAGGAAACCGCATCGGGCACGGAACAGGCAGAAAGCTGCGCCAGCTGATTCGCCAGTGCAAAATCATCTTTTCCTTTGTGTGCTTCTCCCAACGGCTTGTTCTGAATCGCATTCAAAACCGCTCTTGAAAACTTAAAAGGACTGGCGGTAGAGACAATGACCGATGGTGTCTGATCGTTTGTTTCACTCCGGTATTTATTATAAACCGCTCGTGCAACTGCCGTATGCGTATCGATTAGATACCCTGTCTTTTCGAACAAATCCAAAATGGCATCCGCACACTCTTCTTCCGTTGCGTAGTTTCCATAAAAATCCTTCAGCCTTTCCCGCATCTCCTGACTGATTTCATATCTGCCTTTCCGCATAAGAGCATCCATCAGGGCAGAATCCTCTTCGGTATCCCTGTTTGCCAAATCGAACAGCAATCTTTCTAAATTGGAGGAAATCAGAATATCCATCGAAGGAGAAGCGGTCAGGATAAAGTCCCGATTCCGGTCATAGACACCGGTCTTGAAAAAATCAAAGAGCACTTTGTTGGAATTGGAAGCACAAATGAGCTTTCCCACCGGGAGTCCCATTTTTTTTGCATAATATGCCGCCAGAATATTTCCAAAATTGCCCGTAGGGACTACAAAATTGACCGGATCTCCCTCTGCGATTCTCCCTTCTCCCAGGAGTCTTGCATAAGCATAGACATAGTATACAATCTGAGGAATCAGTCTGCCGATATTGATGGAATTGGCGGAGGAAAACCGAAGACCTGCACCATCCATCTTCCTCTCCAGCTCTTTGTCCGTAAACATCTTTTTAACACCGGTCTGGGCATCATCAAAATTTCCTTCAATCCCGATGACACAGGTATTTGCCCCCTTCTGGGTCACCATCTGTTTCTCCTGAATGGGACTCACTCCGTGCTTCGGATAAAAGACACAGATGCGTGTCCCCGGGACGTCCGCAAAACCTTCCAGCGCTGCTTTCCCCGTATCTCCGCTGGTAGCAGTTAAAATCACAATTTCATGCTTTTCCTTCTGCTTCTTCACCGCTTCCGTCATGAAATGTGGCAGAATGGAAAGTGCCATGTCTTTAAAGGCAAGCGTTCTTCCATGATAAAGCTCCAGATAATAAGCGCCTTCCGCCTCTACGATAGGAGCGATCACTTCCGAATCAAACTTATTGTCATAAGCCCTGCAGATACAGTCCCTCAGCTCACTCTCCGTAAAATCTGTCAACAGCAGCTTCATGACTTCGTAAGCGGTCTGTTGATAATCCATTGCGGAAAACTCCTTCATGGAACGATCCAACCTCGGCAGGCGATCCGGTACAAAGAGCCCTCCATCGTTCGCAAGTCCCTGCAAAATAGCAACGGAAGCAGGCACTCCTTTTCCCCTTCCTCTCGTTGATTGATAGGTGATCTCATCCCTCATTGTTGCTCCTTCCATTGGTGTAAACCGGTTTTTGCAGTCATTTCTATCCTATATCTCATCTTATATTTTGTGAATCAGCGACAAAGCAAGCATCCCTTCCAGTAAAAGAAAAATAAGGAAGGCAGGCGAACGGAAAACGGTCCTCCAAAGCCCTTTTGAAGGATGATGCCTGCAGAATCCATTCCATACGACCTTTCTTTTGCAGAACAAAATCCCCAGTCCCAAACTCACAAAAACAAGATCTAATCGATACCAAACTTCAGTGAGATCAAGAGCCCCATTCTCCGATACCAGGAAACCAAGGAGACTCCCGAATACAAAATTATTCAAAAAGTGAAATAAAATCGTATAACCAATGCCATATTCAATTGCAATGTATCCCAGTACCATGCCGATGTAAAGAGCAAAGATACTCTGCGGTAAATTCGCATGCATTCCCCCAAACATCATTGCCGAAAAAAGGACGGCAAACCTCTTCCCATACGGCCTTACACTCTGTAACAAAAAGCCTCTGTAAACCATCTCCTCCATGAGAGGAGCAAAAAAACCTACATAAACCCACATCGGTATCGAAGGATCTACGCTGGTCGCCCTTTCTACACTATCTGCCAGACTGTATCCAAAGAAGCGGAAGGCTCTGTCCAACATGGCAGCGCTTAAGGAAAAAACCGTCTGTCCACACATGAAGAGCACAAAGAATTGCAAGAAAGTGGACAGATTCATCCTGCGCCCCCTCTTGAAAATCTGCCTGATAGGGACTCGATCTCTCATCCGGTATGCAAGTATGAGAAACCCAAGCGTAAAACCGATCATGGAACTGAGTGCACCAAAAGAAGACTCGCCTTGCACGAAGGTACCCGAATCTCCGATCGAGACACCCGCCCTCTGCGTCAGTA
Source organism: Lachnospiraceae bacterium (assembly GCA_015258065.1). Taxonomy (GTDB): domain Bacteria; phylum Bacillota; class Clostridia; order Lachnospirales; family Lachnospiraceae; genus Butyrivibrio. Next base: position 122,910 of record JABZIZ010000003.1, read on the forward strand.
CCTTCCACAGCGTGCGCAAGGAAGATAACCCGAACACGGTGGCGAACTGCACCAACTGGTAGAGCAGGAGCAGGAATACAATCTCATTGATTTCTCTTTTGAACCGAGTGCGATCAAGATCAGACAAACGAAGACCTATCCTATGAATCGTATACGAATTTACAACGCCCTGAAAATCTCATACAACCTACGACGCACGGTCCATCGCATCGTAAACTTAGGCAAGCTTACCTGCAACAGAGTTTTGGATCGTTTAAATCCACATCATCTTACCATGCACAGGGCACATGCGCAATTCCGGGCAGAAAGACGGGACTTCTCATCCTCGCCCGGATGCAAATGATCCATGAAGATGCAGAACACGGGGAGAAATAGGAATCCTTCGATAGATTTCCGCATAATCGGAAGCGGAGAGATCCTCCAGATAATTTTGTCGAAATTTGGTGGAAATTCCACTTTTCGCAAGAAGATCCGCTGCTTTATTATAGGCAATCGCAGCCTCTTCCTCTGTCTCATAATGTCCAACGACATAATTGCTTTGCACATGAATCACGGTTTTAAATTTTTGCATGCCGCGCGAAATGTATCTGTGCACGCCCTGGTACCGATTGATAATCTCAATGTTAAGGTAGCGAAGATCCGTCTGATCGCCGTTGATAAAACGATAATCCCGGTTCAGAACTGCATGAGAACGGATGCCATAACGATTCAGAATATTGATTTGAGATCCGTAATCGGCGACAAAAAGATGCTTTCCCCTCTTCATGATTTTATGGGAAGAATAATAAAAGAGATCGTCAATATCGAATTTATAGACAAGCTTACGAGAAAGATAATAAAGAAAGTACCTCTTTTGCATGTAAATCGGCGTGGGAATATAGATTCCCTTATCTCTGTAGTTGATCAAAATCACATACTTTTCAAATGGAAGTGCTGTTTTTTTCGGAATCGAATCCATTGTGACTTCCGGGTGGGTAAGCGCATCCATTCCCTCCAGATAAGCCTCATGCGCCCTCTTGCCCGTTTTAAACGAGCCGAGTGCAATATGCTTCCTCTTCCAGGTAAGAGAAGCCCTGTAGTCGATTGTGCCTCCGTCTACACGCAGGCGCGGATATACCCCCGGCAAATGCGCTTTCATATACTCCCTTCTACCTTCATATACTTCGTTCTACCAAAAAAGTCACTCTTCTCCAAAGGAAATGCTTCCTTGGGGAAGAATGACTTCACATGTTAGAATAAGCAGGACTTTTCGAGAAAGAGCGTCCCTTCTCCACCCATCCTTAAGCGGTCTTCGTTCCATCCGCAGCAGATGCATGCGTGGTGAAAATCGCTTTTTTCGGACACTTTTGTGCACAGGTTCCGCAATGGGTGCATTTCGACTGGTCGATTCTGGCCAGATTCTCTTCTACCACAATCGCCCCCGATGGACAATTCTTTTCACAAATATGACAGGCAATGCAACCCACCTTGCAGTATTTGTTCACTTTTGCCCCCATGTCCTTTGACATACAGGAAACCACTTCCGTGTAAGTATAGGGCACCAGATCAATCAGATGACGAGGACAGATTTCAATGCACTTCTTACAAGCCTTACAGGCCTCTCTGTCAACGACCGCAACCCCGTTTACCACATGAATGGCATCAAACGGACAAACTCTCTCACAGCTCCCGCCACCGAGGCAGCCGAACGAGCAGGTTTTTGCACCTCCTCCCGGCGTCTGTTCGATGAGTCGGCAATCATTGGTTCCAAAATACTCGTACTTGCTGCTGGCTTTCTCGCAGTCTCCGTTGCAATGTACATAAGCGACCTGCCTGACCGTGCTGCCTGCTTCCACTCCCATAATGGCTGCAATCGCATTCCCAACGGGTGCTCCGCCAACCGGACATTGATTCACCGGAGCCTCTCCCTTTGCAATCGCCGCCGCAAGGCCGGAGCAACCTGCATAACCGCAGCCTCCACAGTTGTTTCCGGGTAGTGCTTCCAAAATCTGCGCTTCTTTTTCATCCACATCCACATGTAGCTTGATGTTGGCGAATCCTAACACAAAGCCGATCACGATACCGACAATTGCAACCACCAAAGTTGCCAGTAAAATCGGATTCATAGTCCTCTCTCCTTTCGTTAAAATGAGATGCCGGAGAATCCGACAAACGCAATGGCCATGAGTGCGGAAGACAGAAGCACCATCGGCATGCCCTTAAACGATTCCGGAAAATCATTATATTCCATTTTCTCCCGGATTCCCGCCATCAGCACAATCGCAATGGTAAATCCAATTGCAGTAAACAGACCGGTTACCGTACTCTTGAGAACGAAATGATCTTTAAATCCGGCACTCACATTGTTGATTGCAACACCAAGGACAGCACAGTTGGTCGTGATCAGCGGAAGGTAAATTCCAAGCGCCTGATAAAGAGCCGGCATAAACTTCTTTAACACCATCTCTACAAACTGCACCAACATGGCGATGACCAGGATAAAGATAATCGTATTTAAGTACTCAAGATCCAGCGGCAAAATCACAAACTGGTATAGGCAGGCACAGACCAAAGACGCAATCGTTAAGACGAAGGTAAGCGCCATTCCCATGCCAAATGCCGTATCCACCTTTCTGGAAACTCCAAGGAACGGACACAATCCCAAAAACTGACTCAAAACGACATTGCTGATCAGGGAAGAAGTGACGGCAATGACGACCAATTCATAGATAGTTTTTCCCACTTCTTATTCTCCTTTCTCATCAATCGTGCAACAGGATGCCGGCTGACCAAATTTGGAGGTATCTTTGCCTTTTTTCTCCATATCGCACTTGACCTTATTCATAATGGCGATCAGGCAGGCAAGGACCATGAAGGCTCCGGGCTGCTGTACAAAAATCAAAACAGGTGTGAAGCCCGATATTGCCGTTCCTTCTCCCATAAACTTCATGCTGAAAAAGGTGCCGGTTCCGATGATTTCACGAATCAGTCCGATACAGGTGATCGCAATGGTAAAACCAAGCCCCATGCCGATTCCATCAAACAGAGAAGGAATGACGCCATTTTTGGATGCATAAGCCTCGGCTCTTCCAAAAATGATGCAGTTGACAACGATAAGCGGGATATAGACTCCCAGCGTCTTATACATTGCCGGCATATTGGCATGCATAAACAAATCTACAATGGTCACGAAAGAGGCAATGACCACAATAAATGCCGGAATACGAACCGTATCCGGAACAATCTTGCGGATAGCGGCAATGACCGCATTGGAAAGAGCAAGCACGAAGGTCGTTGCAAGCCCCATGTAAATCCCGTTCATGGCGCAGTTGGTAATTGCCAGTGTGGGACACATACCGATCATCAAAACCAAGGTCGGGTTTTCTACTATGATGCCGTTCAGGAAGCGCTCAAGCGGGGTGTTAATCCGTAGCCCCAGCGCACCTTTCTTGCTGTCATCGCTCATTTTGCACCTCCCTGCAATAATACTTGATCCATATATTCAATACAGACGTCCACTCCGTTGGTTATCGCCTTGGAGGTAATTGTCGCAGCGGTAATCGCCTGAATTTCATGGTTTTCCTTATTGGCATTTTGTTTTTTTACGGAGAAAAGATGCTCGGAATCCGCATTTTTGACATCCTTGAACTGCGGAACCAGAATGTCGTTTGCATTCATTCCCAGTCCGGGGGACTCACTGTTGCTGATCAGTGAAATTCCGTTTAACGTTCCGTCCTTTGTAAGGCCTACCATGAACTCAAGGGCATCGGAACTGTAGCCCTTAGATTTCACCTTGAACGCATAACCAATCACGCTGCCGCTTTTATCCTTTGCTTCCTTCACGGACTCCAACTCCACCTTGCTGTATCCCTTATTGGAAGAAAGAATTTCTGCCGCCTTCGCCGTATCGGTCTTGATATCTCCAAAGCTATCCGCCGAAGGGAAGACCTCCTTCGTTGCATTTTCCTCCGCCGCCCTGGTCTGCTCGGCGATGGATGCCTTCGTATTGTCGTATACAAAGCCCAATAAAACTCCCGCGATCAAAGTAATGAGAAAAAGAATCATCGCATTTTTGATCATCAAAGAAATCTCATTGTTCTGCGCATTCATCTTCGTTTCACTCATGCCTTTTTCGCCTCCTTCCGAATACCAAATGCTCTCGGGATCGTGAAGCGTTCAATCAGAGGCACGGTCAAATTCCCGATAATAATGGCATAAGAAACTCCCTCACCGGAGGCTCCCGCCACACGGAATACACCCGTCAAAATCCCCAGAATCATTCCATAAATATATTTCCCCTTGTTGGTGATCGGACTGGTCGTGTAATCGGTTGCCATATAAAAAGCGCCCAGCATCAACCCGCCTCCTGCCAGCTGTGCCGTAATATACTGTGTACTCTTATCGGGGCCAAAAAGGAGTAGAAAAATGACAAAGGTTACAATGTAACTGCCCGGGATACGCAAATCAATGATGCCCGCCAAAATCAGGATACAGGCACCGATCACAATGGCAATCATAGAAGTTTCTCCAATGACGCCACCGATTCCCTTTCCTGTTACCATTTCGGAGATATGCGTTTTCCCAAGCATCTCCATCAAATTGCCTGCCGTCTGGCCGGCTTTCAATGCCGTAAGCGGTGTTGCAGTCGTGGTCGCATCTACCATCGTATCATTTGCCATCGGCATAAAGTGATTCATCCAAACCGGGAAGGAGATGAGAAGAAAACACCTTGCACCCAGCGCGGGGTTCATGAAGTTCTGCCCCAGCCCTCCAAACACCATCTTCACCACCAGGATGGCGAAGATACCTCCGATGATCGGCAACCAAAGTCCGCCCATGTACAATACTTTCTTTCCGTCATTACCGGCAACGGTGCCGATAATGGTCTGGGCCGGAAGATTCATACCCAGAAGCAGTCCGGTCACAACAGCCGAGAAATCTCCGATCGTCACCACCTTGTGCATGGCTTTTTCATAAATATATTCCGTTGCGACACAACTTGCGACGGAAAGAATTAACATGATCAGCGCATTCAATCCGAAGCTGTAAACCCCGTACCCTGCCGGGATTAAAAGAGATGCGGCAACGACCATCATGATTTTTCTGGTTGTCCAGTTGTCTCTCACATGCGGATTGGATGACACATTCCTCATTTCACTCATCTAGGGACATCCTCCTTATTTCTTCTTCATTTTGCCCATCTGAATTTTACGCATTCCTTTGATCAGCTGAGCAAGCTGTCTTCTTGCTGGACAGATATAGCTGCAACTGCCGCATTCAATGCACTCCATTCCGTACTGATGCAAAAACTTCTCTTCCTCATTGTGTTCCACCGCATCCGCAAGATTCTTCGGAATGAGGTGCTCTGGACAGACGTCCACACACCTGGAACAGTTGATACAGGCACTGGGAGCCAGTTCCGCGACCACATCTTCTGTCAGGCAGGTCATGGCCGAGGCCGTCTTTGTGGTCGGGACATCCAAATCAAACACCGCAAATCCCATCATAGGACCGCCGGATATGATTTTGGCAGGTTCTTTGACAAATCCACCGGCCGCATCAATCAGTTCTTTATAATTCGTTCCGATGCGCACCCTGTAATTGCAAGGATCGGTAATGGCATCTCCCGTAATGGTAACGATTCTCTCCATGAGAGGTTCGCCCCTCATCACTGCCCGGTACACCGCACAAAGCGTATCCACATTGTCCACAATACAGCCGACATCTGCAGGAAGCATACGGGAATTGATGTCTCTTCCGGTACAGGCGTGAATAATCATACGCTCGCCCCCCTGCGGGTATTTGGTCTGCAGGGCTTTCACCGTGATTTTATCTTCATCCCTTGTCAGTTCCTCCAGCTTTGCGATTGCCTCCGGCTTGTTATCCTCCACCGCAAGAATACCTCTTGCATTTGGAAAAATACTCACCGCGATTTTCAACCCGCCAATCAGCTGTTCCGGATCTTCTATCATTCTCCTGTAATCGGAAGTCAGATACGGTTCACACTCCGCACAGTTGGCAATGACATATTCAATTTTTTCCGGTTCCTTCGGCGCAAATTTGACTGCCGTTGGAAAACCTGCGCCGCCCATCCCGACGATACCGGCATTTCGAACAGCCTCAATCTTGTCCTGAGCCGACATCTCTTCATAAGGCTTACTCGGCTTCATTTCCACTGCTTCATACTTTCCATCGTTTTCAATGATGATGCTTTGGCACATGCCACCCGTAGCAAGCCGTCTGGGCTCAATCGCTTTCACCTTTCCGGAGACCGTTGCATAGATAGGCGCTGATACAAAGCCACCCGCTTCTGCGATCATCTGCCCCGTTAGGACAGAATCACCGACAGCTACTACAGGTTTCGCAGGAGCCCCTATATGCTGGGACAACGGATAAACCAGATCGCCCTTAGGCAGGACAGGTTTGATGGGCTTATCCATCGTCAGTTCCTTGCCACCGTAAGGATGGACACCGCCGACAAATGTAGGTTTTGCCATGTCTTTCCCTTCTTTCCCTAGAATAAATTATGTGATCTTTGTGGATTTTTCACACATACATATAATATACTATCAGTTTTTTATAAAATCTACCAAAATGAAGAAAATACCGAAAATTATTCCCATGAATTCCGCTCGCAGGTATGGTAGAATGAGAACATTAAATTGAGAAAAAGGGTATGATGAAAATTATTGCAGAACAATCCACATCAAAAGCTTCTTCCATGTCCTATCTTCCGGATGACATGAGAGAGAAAAATCTTCTGTTTTTCGACATTGAGACCACCGGTCTATCTCCTGAACATGCGGAAGTTTTCTTGATCGGCGCCCTCCGTCTTTCGGAGAGCGGCGCAGAGCTTCATCAATTCTTTGCAGAAACCCAATCCGAAGAAAAAGAAATTCTGGAGGCTTTTTTCTCTTTTGCCGAATCCCATGATCTTCTCATTCATTTCAACGGCAGACGATTCGATCTGCCGTTTATCCGAAAGAGATGTGAAATTCTGGGGATTGCAGATCGACTGTCCGGAAAAGAGGACTGTGATCTGTACCAGAGGCTACGGCCGTACCGGAGCCTCCTCCAGATGCAATCCCTGAAACAAAAAGAAATAGAGGAGCTTGTGGGATTTCCTAGGACCGATGAGCTGAGCGGCTCCGAAATGGTTGGCATTTACAAGGAATATCTCTCTTCTCCCTCTGATTCGAAGGCGCGCCTTCTCCTTCTTCATAATGCGGATGACGTGAAGGGCATGCCTTTCTGCATGCAAACCCTTCTCCTTGAAAAATTATTTTCGGGCCGCATTGATTTAGAGGCGGTAAAGGCCCAGGCCAATACCTACCGTGCCCTTAACGGGAGTATCAGAAAAGAGCTCTTTCTCCATCTAAAGATGCCCTCCCCTCTCCCGTTCCCCCTGCATGCCAGATCAGGCGACTGCTACGTCAAAGCAAACGGCAATATTCTCATCCTGCGAATTCCTCTGTATGAGGAGGAAATGAAATACTTCTATGCCGGCCATCAAGATTATTATTATCTCCCCGAAGAAGACACTGCTTTACACAAAAGCATCGCAAACTTTGTGAACAAAGCATACCGGGTACCGGCCACTCCCTCCACCTGCTACACAAAGAAAAAATCACTCTTTTTAAAAGAATGGTCGGATACCTTTGTTCCCGTTTTCCGAAGAGATTACAAAGATAAGGAACGTTTCTTTGAAGTAACTCCGGAGGTCCGAAAAGACAGAAAAGCGCTCTCTTCCTACGCAAAGATGGTCTTGCAACAGATGCGGTGACGGGATTATCAAAGGCACTTGACTCTTCTATCCTAAGGAAAGCATCAGAAAAGCCACAGGGCGATGTTCCCTGTGGCTTCATTTTTTCTATGAGATTTTCTACGAGACCAACCTGACGCACAACTCTAAGATTTCGGCTTTTCGTAGTAGAAAGAATTTGCCCTCTGAAACCCGATATCCTTATAATTGATAATCTGCTCCGTACTTCCAATAAACAGAAATCCTTCCGGCGCAAGAGATTTGAAGAATTTATTATAGATATCATCCTTCGCTTCCTCTGTAAAATAAATCATCACATTTCTGCAAACAATGAGATGATAATTCACCGGATAGGGATCTCGAAGCAAATCCGCCTTCTTGAACTGTACACATTTCTTGATTTCATTCGAAATGCGAAACTGGCTGCCTTCCTGCGCAAAATACTTAGACTTCAAATCGGCAGGAACACCCGCAATATCCTTTGCACCGTACAAACCGTTCTTTGCCTTCTCGATTGCCAGCGTATCAATATCCGTAGCAAGCACATGAATTTGAGATAAAGGCACATGCCTGGAAAGGAGCATTGCCAGCGTGTAAGGCTCATCGCCGGTCGAGCAGGCTGCGCTCCATACATCCAGCCGATTTCCGAAACGTTGAATTAAAGTGGGGATCATTTGTTTATCCATCAATTCCCACTGATCTTTGTTTCGAAAAAACTCCGAGACATTTATGGTCAGATAATTTACGAATGCATCAAAAACTTCCTTATCTTTTTTGAGCAGATCCACAAATTTATCATAGCCAGTCACTTTATACTTGCCAATTAAAGTATCAATTCGACGCTTCATCTGTTTCTCTTTGTAAGCATTCAAATTGATACTTGTAATATTGAAAATCTGCCCCTTGAACCATTCGTAATCATATACCATAGGATTCCGTTCCTCATGCCCTCCTAAAACGGGAGGTATGATACGCTGTTACGGTTGTAAGAATGAAGGCCAGGACTTCTCTATCAGTTTTCAGTATTGTCTTCCTGTTCCTGATCTGTCTCTGACTTTTCCGGAGAAAGAAGCGCCTTCATGCTCAAACTGATCTTACGATCATTCTCATTGAAGTCGACAATCTTTGCAGTGACTTCCTCACCAACCTTCAATACGTCGGAAGGTTTTTCGATATGCTCTCTGGCAATTTGAGAAACATGAAGAAGTGCATCAATTCCGGGCTCCAGTTCGATGAAAGCACCGAAATCTGTCATCCTTGCTACCTTTCCTGTAATAATCTCTCCGATTCTGTATTTCTCGGAGGCATCCTTCCAGGGATTCTCATCCTCAAATTTACGGGAAAGAGCGATCTTGTTGCCATCAATGTTCTTAATCAGAACCCTGACCGTATCTCCCACCTTAAAGGTCTTCTTCGGATTTTCTACACGTCCCCAGGACATTTCGGAAATATGCAGAAGTCCGTCTGCGCCTCCCAGATCAATAAAGGCACCAAAATCCGTAATATTCTTTACGACGCCTTCTACCACATCGCCGATATGAATGCGTTCGAATAACTCTTTGGCTTTCTCTGCTCTTTCTTCGGCAATCAACACCTTCCGGTTACCGATATACCGACGTCTCTTGGGATTGTATTCCGTTACAATGAACTGAATATCCTGACCATCGTATTTGGTTAAATCCTTTTCATAGGTATCGGAAACAAGGCTGGCAGGAATAAAGATTCTGACTTCATCTACCACAACAACCAAGCCGCCGTTCAGAACCTGTACCACCTTGGCCGTGAGGACTTCCTTATTATTGAAAGCTTCCTCAATCCTCTTGTTCCCCTTCTCAACTGCCAGTCTCTTATAAGATAAAAGGACCTGACCATCAGCGTCGTTGGTCTTAATGACCTTTGTTTCCATTGTGTCGCCGATTTTTGCAACTGTTGTCAGATCGAGTGAATTGTCGTTGCTATATTCGTTTCTTGTAAGAATACCGTCGGACTTTCCGCCAATATTCAGGATGATCTCATCCGGCTTAACGTCAATAACACTTCCTTCTACTACTCTCCCGACATGAATGGGTTTGAAGGATGCCTCCAGCATCTCTTCAAATGTCTGCTCCTGTTCTGACATATGTCTGAACCTCCTCGATAATTTTCTTTGGGGTGGAAGCCCCGGCGGTAATCCCGATCCGTGCCGCGCTCTTGAGCCGATGCAGATCTAAATCCCGTTTTGTCTGAATAAAATATGTATGATCACACCGCCTACTGCAGATCTCAAAGAGTTTCCGCGTGTTCGAACTATGTGCACCACCAATCACGATCATTGCATCAACATGGGAGGCGATTTTCTCCGCCTCCTTCTGTCGCTCCTCAGTCGCGCTACATATCGTATTCATAATGTCAATATTGTAACCGTTCTGAGAAAAAATTTCAACTGCTTTTTTAAATTTATTGAAGTTATAGGTTGTTTGCGATACAAGTGTATAAGCGGTATTCTTCGATGCTCTAAAATTCACTACATCCTCCAGTGTTTCCAGCACAACCACTTCCCCGCTTGCCCATCCGACAATCCCTTCCACCTCCGGATGCTTCGGATTCCCTGTAATCAGAATGGTCCTGCCCTGTGTGGAAGCTTCCTCCACAATTTTATGAATGCGTTTCACAAAAGGGCAGGTGGCATCCACCAGAGCCAGTCCCTGTGCTTCTATCATTTCATAAATTTTTTTGCTCACACCATGAGAGCGGATAATCACCGTTCCGCTGGAAAGATGTTTCAGTGTTTCTTCATCCGGGATAATCTCCACGCCTCTTTTTTCCAGATCCGCTACCACACTCTCATTATGGATAATGGGACCAAACGTATAGATTTTCCCGTTTGCGCTCTCTCCGACCCGAGAGAGCTGATCGTATACCACATTGACCGCCTTCTCCACTCCAAAGCAAAAACCCGCGTGAGAAGCTGTGATTATTTCTCGCTCCATTTTCCGTCCTTTCCGGTCAATTCGGTGCTGTAAAACACGGGATGCAAGTTTCCTTTTCCCGGGTGTTTTCTGAATGAACCGACGAAAATAAATTCCTGGAAAAAAATCCCAAAAAACCGTCTATTTTCTCCGGCTTTGAATCAAATCCAGAATGTTCTGAATCACCTCATCGACCGTCATCATGGACGAATCGATGACCACCGCATCCCCCGCCTGTCTGAGCGGTGAAGTCTCTCTTGTCATATCTCGATGATCCCGCTCTTCGATATCTCGCTGAATGGTCTTTAAATCTGCTTCGATTCCCTTCTCCTGCAACTCACGATATCTTCTTTCTGCTCGAACCCTGGAAGATGCAGTCAGAAAGATCTTTAAATCCGCATCCGGCAAAACCACTGTTCCGATATCTCTACCATCCATCACGACGTCGGCAGACTCTGCCAATTCCCTCTGCAACTGTACAAGGCGTTCTCTGACTCTCGGAACGGCGCTGACTGCACTGGCGGCATTTCCCACTCTTTCTTCCCGGAGAAAAGCATCTACATTTTCACCGTTCAAAAAGACCGCCTGTTCTCCGTTTTCATAAGAAATATCAATCTGTGCCCGGCTGCATTCTTGTCCGATTTTTTCTGCATCGTTTAAAGGAATTCCGTTTTGTAACATCAACAGAGACATGGCGCGGTACATCGCACCGGTGTCAATATAAATCAAGTTTTCGCGTCGAGCCACCTGCTTCGCTATTGTAGATTTCCCCGCCCCTGCCGGTCCGTCGATGGCAATTTTAAATCCCATGCTCTTCTCCCGTCTGATCCCTTTGTTTTTCTTCCTGAACCTTCTCGCAATCTCTTTATAACCCGCTCCCCTGCAATTTCAATCAGCGGCGCTTTCCCCCGCCAGATGCCCGGTCGACCAGGCAATTTGCAGATTATAACCACCCGTTAGTGCATCCAGATCCACGACTTCGCCCGCAAAATAAAGTCCCCCGACTCGTTTCGACTCCATGGTAGACGGATTGATTTCCCTAAGGGAAACTCCTCCTCTTGTAACGACCGCCTCGGAAAACCCTCTGCATCCGGTTACCGTTAACTTTAGATTCTTCATCAGATAGACAAAATGCTTGCGTTCTTCCCTTGTAATTTCATGCACCCTCTTTTCCGGCGCAATCCCGGATCGTTTCACCATGACAGGAATCAGTTTGGAGGGAAAAAGATGCTGATTCACATTCATGAACTGCTTATTTTTCGCAGATTCAAATTCACGCAGAATCCTCGCATCCAGCTGTTCATCCGTCAGTCCCGGCTTTAAATCCAGTAGCAACTGCATCTTTTTAGACGGATCCCAGTAGGCACTGGCGGAGAGGATCAAAGGTCCGCTGACACCGTAATGTGTAAAAAGCATTTCGCCCAGATCTTCAAAAAGAATCTTTTCATCTGAGTCGACTGCCTTCAAGGAAACATTTTTCAAAGAAAGCCCCTGCAAGTCTTTGCACCACTCTTCTCTTACGATGAGCGGTGTGAGAGAAGGGGCGCAAGCGGTAACCTCATGCCCCGCACTTCTGGCAAATTTATACCCATCCCCGGTCGAACCGGTGGAAGCATAGGAGAGCCCCCCTGTAGCCACAATGACTGCATCAAAAGCAAGTTCTTCTCCACCGGCAAGCCGAATGCCCAGAATCTTCTGTCCGTCTTCAGAAAAAAGCAGTTTCTGCACCTGTGTGTGGAATCTCATTCGAACACCGACCCGCTCCATGCCGCGTACCAAGGCTTGAATCACATCGGAAGAATGATCCGAACAGGGAAACACCCGCCTTCCTCTCTCCACCTTCACAGGGCAGCCATTTTCTGTGAAAAATTCCTTGACTGCATCTTTAGAAAAACCGTAGATGCTACTGTAGAGGAATTTTTTCCCATGTACAACATGAGAAAAAAAATCTTCCGTCTCACAGTCGTTGGTCAAATTGCATCTACCTTTTCCGGTAATATAGAGTTTTTTCCCCGGCTTTTCATTCTTTTCGAAAATAAAGGTTTCCGCTCCGCCTGTTGCTGCGGCATAAGCAGCCATCATTCCCGCGGCGCCGCAGCCGATCACTGCCACCCTCTTCATCCTGCAAAGTCCTTATAGCATGATTTCAAGATCGCCAGACTCTGCTCTTCGTCCAGGTCATAATCGCCACTGACGGCCATGCAGGCTGCTCCATGAATAAAGATCCAAATCTTCATAAAAAGCTGATCCGGACTCTTCGTACCTCCCTCTCCCGCCTTCCGGATCTGTTCCGTCACTACATCGTCTGCACCATTCACCAATTCGTAGGTGCTTTTGGCATTCTCCTCATGCGGCATCAGAAAAAGCAACTCAAACAGTTTTGGCTCCTTCCTTGCAAAGGAGATATAGGCCATGCCAAGATCCACAAATGGAATCTCGTTTCTTTTTTCGAATGCAGTGTAGAATTCTCCGTAGTAGGAAGCAGCCTTGTCATAAACATCTTTCTTAAGCGCTTCCATGTTTGCATAAAGTCGGAAGATCGGTTGGGTGGAACATCCCGCTTCTGATGCAAGCTTTCTGGACGTAATCTGCTGAAAGCCTTCTTCTCTGGTAATACGGAAGGCGGCGTCGACAATCTCTTCTTTCGTGATCGTAGCTTTTCTGGCCATTTTCTTTTGCCCGTATCCTTTTCAAGCATTCATAAAACTGTATTGGTATGTTTAATAGCAAACGTTATCATAGTCGATTTCCCCCTGCAGTGTCAAGCGTCTCACCATTGTTTTCTATCTGCATTGCAATTCTCAGGTAGACGGAAAAAGCGCTCGGCACCGCATATTTCTCATTCAACTCTTCTCTTTTGGCCCAGACAAAATCTGCCACAGCAGCCTCCCCTCTCTCCTCTACGAGGAGTAAAGCTCCCTGCATTTCCCATTCCTTATGGGTAAAAATATGTTTGCTTTTCACCAGTTCTTTCTTTGATGACAGCAGAAGACCATGAGAGGTAGCCCATATTTCGAGATCCACCGGTGACAAATAACCCTCTTCATTGGGGAACTCATACATTCCGGCTAACAGTCCCGTTGCAGGGCGCTTCCGAATCAAAAATCTTGCTCCATCCGTTACCAGAAGAATCGTACGCTGCTCTACCTTCCTCTCTCTTCGTGAAGATTTGACGGGAAAATACATTTCCTTCCGTCCGGCATGAGACCGGCAGTTTTTCTGAATCGGACACAGAGCACACCTGGGAAGACCGCCTGGGAGACAGATCGTTTCGCCCAGTTCCATCAGCGCCTGGTTAAACTTCCCGCAGTCTTTTGCAGGCGGCAACTGGTCTTCTAACTCCTTTCGGATTCTATCTCTTGTGTCCTGTCTCGCAATATCACCCTCGTCCGCAAAAAAACGTGTGAAAACCCGGAGCACATTGCCATCCACAACGGGAACCCTTTCCTGAAAGGCAATGGAAGCAATGGCGCCCGCCGTATAAGGTCCGATCCCCGGCAGGCGAATCAGTTCCTCATAGTGGGCAGGCAGATTCCCCCCATGCTCCCTGACTACGATTTCAGCCGCCTTTTTCAAATTTTTTGCCCGGGAATAATAGCCAAGCCCCTCCCATAGTTTCATGAGCTCATCTTCCTCCACTTCCGCCAATGCAAAAATATCCGGAAGGCGCTTAAGGAACCTGGCGTAGTATTCTTTCACTGCCTCAATCCTGGTTTGCTGCAACATGATTTCGGAAATCCAAACGTGATAAGGGGTCGGGCTAAGGCGCCAGGGAAGGGGACGCTCCACTTGTAAATACCAACGTATGAGCGCTTCCGAAGGAATTTGACGCTTTTTTTCCACCCGGCTGTTGGAAGGATTCAAGGAAGCTCCTTCTGCAAAATGGCCAACTTCCCTGTACCATCCTCGATTTCCATCACTGCGTAGGAAGGGTGACTCCCGCCTCTTGGTCTGACCGGGCTTCCCGGGTTAATCACCGTCACACCTTCTTCCTCTGTCACCTCGGGAACATGCGTATGCCCGTACATTGCGATATCGCAGCCGTTTTGCTTCGCCATTCGTACAAGGTTTCGATTATCTCTCCTGACGTTCAACAGATCTCCATGAGAAAGATAGACCCGGTGATAGTCTCCCAGTAAAAATACCAGTTCCTTAGGCAGATTTCCCTCATAATCGCAGTTTCCCCCAACTGCCCTCAGATGATAGTCCCGACTTTCTCCCAGCGCATACCGAAACTCTCCGCATATATCTCCGCAATGAACCAGTACATCAAAGGGCCTCTCGGCAGCAATGATTTTTTTCAATTCGTAAAAACTTCCGTGTGTATCGCTCACGATCACTACTTTCATGATTTACTCCAAAAAGTAGGGTGCAGGTGAATCACTGCCTACCTGCACCCTTCTTCTTTTATGTTTTCCCGTCCTCTACGATCGCCGAATGATTAGTAATTGACAATCTGACCGAATTCTTCCTTTAGAGAGGCACCGCCTACCAGTCCTCCGTCGATATTCGGTTTTGCAAATAAGTCTGCAGCGGTCTTCGCATTGACAGATCCGCCGTACTGGATACGAATGGCTTCTCCCGTCGCTTCTCCGTAAATTTCACGGATGCATTCCCTAATCGCAGCACAAACCTCTTCCGCCTGATCGCTGGTCGCCGTTTTTCCCGTACCGATCGCCCAGATCGGCTCGTAGGCGATGACCGCTGTCTTAGCCTGGTCTGCCGATACTCCCTGGAAAGCGATCTTAATCTGCTGGCGGATAAAATCAATGGTGATTCCCTGCTCTCTCTGCTCCAGCGTTTCTCCACAGCAGATGATCGGGGTAAGTCCATGTTCAAACGCTTTCAATACCTTTTTATTGACGGTTTCATTGGTCTCCGCAAAATATTGTCTTCTCTCGGAGTGCCCGATGATGACATATTTCACACCTGCTTCCGTCAACATGTCCGGTGCGATTTCTCCGGTGAAAGCGCCCTTCTCTTCAAAGTACATATTCTCGGCACCGATTGCAATGTTGCTTCCCTCTGCCGCCTGCACCGCGGGAATGATATCAATCGCGGGAACACAAAAGACTACATCCGCATTCTCCGACTTTACCAGTGGCTTTAAGCGCTGAATGAGGTCAACCGCCTGCTTCGGTGTCATGTTCATCTTCCAGTTACCGGCAATAATCATTCTTCTTCCCATAGGAAATTCTCCTCTATTATTTATCGTCTGCAGCTACAACGCCCGGCAGTGCCTTACCTTCCAGAAACTCCAGAGAAGCGCCGCCGCCTGTGGAAATATGAGACATTTTGGATGCGTATCCCAGCTGGTTTACCGCCGCCGCAGAGTCTCCACCACCAATGATCGTTGTGGCATCTGTCTGCGCAAGCGCTTTTGCAACTGCCTTGGTTCCCTCTGCCAGAACCGGATTTTCAAACACGCCCATCGGTCCGTTCCAGACAACCGTCTTTGCATTCTTCACCGCTTCCGCATACAGTTCACGCGTCTTTTCTCCAATATCCAGCCCTTCTTTATCCGCCGGAATCGCACTAGACGCACATGTCTCTACTTTGATATTGGCGTCGTCAATCGGATTCGGGAAAGAATCCGCAACCACCGTATCTACGGGCAGGAGGAGGGTTTTACCAAGCTTCTGCGCCTTCTCCATCATTTCCTTACAATAATCCACCTTCGTATCGTCTACCAGAGATTTGCCGACCTCATAGCCTTTTGCCTTTAAGAAGGTGAAGGCCATTCCGCCTCCAATGATGAGCGTATCGCACTTCTCCAGAAGGTTGTTGATGACATTTAATTTATCAGCAACCTTCGCTCCGCCCAGAATCGCCACAAAAGGTCTGACCGGGTTCTCGACCGCATTGCCCAGGAAATCAATTTCCTTCTGCATCAGATAACCGACTGCACAGGAACCGCCTTTTTCACGCACGAACTTCGTGACCCCTTCTACCGAACAATGCGCTCTGTGAGAAGAACCGAAGGCATCACACACATAATCATCACAGAGATCCGCAAGCTCTTTGCTGAACGCTTCGCCGTTCTTTGTCTCTTCCGGACGGAATCTGGTGTTCTGTAGCAAAATGACGTCGCCGTCTTTCATCTCCGCTACCGCCTTCGTTACCTCCGGCCCGGTGACGGTATCCAGCGCCACAAACTTCACTTCTTTTCCCAGCTTTTCCGAAAGACGCTCCGCTACAGGGCGAAGAGACTCTCCCTCATTAGGGCCATTCTTCACCTTGCCCAGATGGGAGCAGAGAATAACCTTCCCGCCATCCTTCATCAGCTTCTCAATGGTAGGCAGCGCTGCTACAATACGGGTTTCGTCGGTGATTTTTCCGTCCTTTAACGGCACATTAAAGTCACAGCGGCACAGGACTCTTTTGCCTTTATATGCCACATCGTCGATTGATTTTTTATTCAGAGCCATAGATAAACCTCCTTCGTTCATGAAAGAAGTCCGGTCCAAGTGGACCGGACCTCCTGTTAGATCACGTTGGTTGTGGTCGTCCGTCTGATTATTTGTTAATCAGAGAGCCAAAGTGCTTGATGGTGCGTACCATCTGGCTGGTGTAGCTGTTCTCATTGTCATACCAGGAAACCACCTGTACCAGTGTCTTATCTCCCATCGGCAGAACCTTGGTCTGGGTTGCATCAAAGATGGAACCTGCGGTGCTGTTAATGATATCGGAAGAAACGATCTCATCGGTGTTGTATTCGAAGGACTCGGTCTCTTCTTTCTTCATCTGCTCGTTTACCTGGTCTGCTGTCACCTTGCCGTTTACGACTGCATCCAGAATCGTGGTAGATCCGGTTGCGGTAGGAACACGCTGTGCCGCTCCGTTCAATTTGCCATCCAGTTCCGGAAGAACAAGGCCGATTGCCTTGGCAGCGCCGGAAGAAGAAGGAGTAATGTTCATTGCGCCAGCTCTGGAGCGACGAAGATCTCCCTTTCTCTGCGGTCCGTCCAGGATCATCTGATCGCCGGTATACGCATGTACGGTGGTCATAAAGCCGGACTCAACCGGGCAAAGATCATTCAGAGCTTTTGCCATCGGTGCCAGGCAGTTGGTTGTGCAGGAAGCAGCGGAAATGATCTGATCCTCCGCCGTCAGGGTGTTGTGATTGACATTGTAAACGATGGTCTTGAGGTCATTGCCTGCCGGAGCGGAAATCACTACATGCTTTGCTCCTGCATTGATGTGCGCCATGGACTTCGCTTTAGAGGTATAGAAACCGGTGCACTCCAGAACAACATCAATGTCCAGATCCTTCCAGGGAAGGTTTGCAGCGTCTTTCTCTGCGTAAATGGTAATCTTCTTGCCATTTACAATAATGCTATTCTCACCGGCTTCCACCTTGCCGTTATAACGGCCATGTGTTGTATCATACTTGAGAAGATAAGCAAGCATCTCCGGGCTGGTAAGATCGTTAATTGCTACCACTTCATATCCGTCCGCCTGAAACATCTGTCTGAAAGCCAAACGTCCAATACGTCCGAAACCATTGATTGCTACTCTTACATCTGCCATAGATAGATTCCTCCTAAATGATAGTATTTGGAAGTTTTGCAATTGCCATTACAATTGTAAACGTTGATGAATTATCAACGTTTTCATCTTACCGAATCCTGTATGAAAATTCAAGGTAATTCTTGTACCGGAAGTTATTTTTTTGCTATGATACTCCTTACTATCAGGAGATGGAAACAAAAATGAAGGAACGAATCGAAAAGAGTGCATTGATTGCAATGAGCGGCGGTGTAGATTCCTCTGTCGCCGCTTATCTGATGAAAAAAGAGGGATTCCGTTGCATGGGCGTCAACATGCGCTTATACCATAACCGGGACATTGGCCAGAAGCTGATCGGGAGCTGCTGCTCCCTGCAGGACGCCGATGATGCTGCGGAAGTCTGTTATCGGCTGAATCTTCCCTTTCGCATGCTGGATTATACGGCGCAGTTCAAAAAAGAGGTCATGGACAAATTTGTAAAAACCTATGAGACGGGCGGAACACCGAACCCCTGCATCGACTGCAACCGCTATATGAAATTCAAGCACTTGGCGGATTTTGCGGACGAAATAGGATTCGACAAGATTGTCACCGGTCATTATGCCCGCGTGGATTATGACGAAGCCTCAGGACGTTATTTATTAAAAAAAGCCGTTGATGAAAAGAAGGATCAAAGTTATGTCCTGTACATGCTGACACAGGAGCAGCTGTCCCGCATCCGATTCCCCCTGGGCAACTTCACCAAAGAAATCACCCGCCGGATCGCAGAAGAGGCAGGTTTTGTCAACGCCAGGAAGCATGACTCCGAAGACATTTGCTTTGTCCCGGACGGCGATTATGTCGCATTCATGGAACGGTATACCCGAAAAAAATATCCGGGCGGAGACTTTCTGGATGAAGCCGGCCATACGATTGGCAGGCACGAGGGGGCTGTTCGGTATACCAAAGGACAGCGCCGGGGGCTGAAATTTTCTGCCGGAAAGAGAATCTTCGTTATTGACAAAGATATGGACAGGAATACGGTCACCTTAGGAGACGAGTCCTCTCTTTTTTCCACCGAAATCGAGCTGACCGATGTGAATTGGATCACCAAACTTCCGGAAACCAGCCTTCGAGTGACCGGCCGCACCCGCTATCACCAAAAAGAAACCGAATGCACCTTAACGCCTTTAAGTGCCACACGCGCCAGGGTCATTTTCGACCGTCCGGTTCGCGCCGTGACCAGAGGGCAGGCTGCTGTTTTTTATGATGGCGACATTGTGGTTTGTGGTGGAACCATCTTATAGGGAAGTACACGAGAGGAACTGTAAGAAAGGATCTTCAGTAAAATGGAAGCAAAGAAAACAACCGCAAAAGAAGAAAATCGAGGGAAAATCATTGTACGGACCGGCATGATTGGTATCCTTGCCAATCTTCTTTTGGCCGCCTTTAAGGTAACAATCGGTTTTTTCTCGAACTCTATCTCCGTGATGCTCGACGGTGTGAACAATTTATCGGATGCATTCTCCTCCGTGATCACCATTGTAGGAACGAAGCTTTCCGAAAAACCGGCGGATCGGGATCATCCCATGGGGCACGGAAGAACCGAATACCTCACCGCTTCCGTCATCAGTTTAATTGTCCTTTATGCCGGTATCAGTTCACTCGTGGAGTCGGTAAAAAAGATTCTTCATCCCGAAACACCCGAATATCATGTTAGCGCCATTGTGATCTTGGTTGTTGCCGTGATTGTAAAAATTCTCCTTGGCTTATATGTGCGAAAAACCGGCATCGTCGTGCACTCCGACTCCCTGAAGGCACAGGGGCAGGATGCTCTACAAGACGCGGTGATCTCCGCCTCTACCATCCTGGCTGCTCTTATTTTTATTTTCTTTCATATCTCTCTGGAGGCTTACCTTGGCACCGTAATTTCTATCTTTATCGTAAAAGCCGGGTATGAGATCCTATGCGAAACCATTTCCCGTATTCTGGGAGAAAGAATCGACTCGGACTTCAGCAGAGATATCCGTCATGCCATTCAGAAACTCCCCGGTGTTTACGGGGTGTACGACCTGGTTCTCCATAATTACGGACCGGATAAGTATCTTGCCTCTGTGCACATCGAAGTCAGAGACAATATGACCGCAAAAGAAATCGATGCGCTAACCAGAACAATCGATACACTGATCTATGAGCAATTCGGCATCGTTATGACCGGAGTCGGCATCTATGCCAGAAATACCGATCCGAAGACAGCTGAACTGCGAGATGAAATTGTTTCCTATCTGATGACAAGAAGAAATATCAAGCAGGTACACGGCTTCTTTTTACGGGAAGAAAATAAATCCATTGCGCTGGATGTCGTCCTTGATTTCCGTGTGACGGATCGCAATAAGGAAGTGATCGACATTCAAAAGGATCTGGAAAAAGAATTTCAACCTTATCACTTTCATGTCACCGGCGACTACGATATCAGCGACTGACTGAAAGAACCTTCCAACCTCCCCTCACCACCGTGACGAGGGAGGTCTTTTTTTATTCTCTTTTGGATCCGTACAAACGGATTTCTGTGTGGATATCAAACCTTCTCCTTCCTGTCTGTCAACACCCGGGAACTCTCTAAACGCTCTCGACGCGCTTTCACAAATTCTTCACATTTCTCTTCGTTTTTTTCAGCTCCATTTCAGCTTCCCCTTGTATTCTTGATCCCAAGAAGAGGATAACGATGTGAACAAACATCCACTTCTTCCCCTATTGAAATACCGTCTCTACGGTTTTCACAGCTTTCAACAACGATTTCCTTATGGAAAAGAAAAGAGGTCAATATGAAAAAGAACAGGATTCGGAAAAAAGTTGTTCTTCCCTGCATCGGCATCGGAATGATGCTTGCCCTCAGTGCCTGTGATGCTTCAGGTCAAATGCTTGGAAACACAACGACAGGCAGTGCAATCACAGCGAGCAAGGTTGCAGACAGTTTGGCAAGTGGCAGTACGACAACAACAGAAAACGGGAAAACCAGCATCACCGTTTCCGGAGACAACATTTCCATCAAAGGGAATGGAGCTACCAGCACCGGAAAGACCATCACGATCTCCGAAGCGGGTTCCTATCAATTAAGCGGCAGTCTGGAGGAAGGTCAAATCAAAATCAACACCGATGGAGAGGTCAAGCTCATTCTTGATCAATTCAGCATCACAAATTCCAAGGATGCGCCCATCGTGAATGAAAAGGGAACGGTACAGATTCTACTCAAAGAAAATACAGAAAACAAGGTAGCGGATCGTCGCTCCGCCAAAGAGGACACGGATTCCAGCGCAAATAATGCGGGCTCCAAAACCGATGATTCGAACACCAACGCCGACAGCACCGACTTCGATGCAGCCATCTACAGCGAGGGGAACCTTCTTCTTGGCGGTCAGGGAAGTCTTACCGTAGAGGGAGGATATGAAGACGGCATTCACAGCAAAACGACATTAACCATGGAAAGCGGCACCTACGAGATCACCGCTTCTCATCATGGGTTAAACGGGAAGAAAACGCTGACGGTGAAGGACGGCACCTATGGGATCACGACCGTAGAGGACGCGCTCCACTCCAAGGGAGATGTATCGGTGGAAAACGGTAAGATGACCATCCTGGCAGGAGACGATGCACTTCATGCAGATCAGACGCTTACGGTAAAAAACGGAACCATCGATATCCAAAAATCCAATGAAGGCCTGGAGGGGATCACGGTGAACGTAGAAGGGGGCGATATTTCCATTCAATCCTCCGATGATGGCATTAACGGTGCCGGAGAATCGGAAGACGGCTCCGCGGTAGACATCTCGGTCAATATCTCCGGAGGAAAAGTCAAGATTGTCCCGGGCGGAGACGGAATCGACTCCAATGGAAACCTGAACGTATCCGGCGGAACGATTGTCGTAGACGGTCCTTCGGATGGCGGAAACGCTCCCATTGATTATGACGGTACTGCCACGATCACAGGAGGAACCATTTTTGCCAGCGGAAACTCCGGCATGTTCCAAGGATTCGATGAAAACAGCTCTACCCAGTCCAGCATCATTGATTATCTGGATCAGAATGCAAAAGCAGGAGAAAGCATCACGATTACGGATGCAAACGGCAAAGAAATCTTCTCTTCCTCTGATACCACACAGAGCTTTAACACCTTCCTGTATAGCAGTGCGGATTTGAAGGAGGGCAAGAAGAATACCGTAAAGGTCGGATCCACCAACAAGTCTGTAACGGTCAGTAAAAAGACCAATACCATCGGCACCCGCAGCCAGGGGATGGGACAGCCGCCCATGGGTGGCGGGAATGGACAGCCCCCTATGAATGATGGAAACGGACAGCCTCCGCAGAACGGAAACAATCAACAGACAATGGGACAACCTCCCATGGGTGGCGGGATGGGACAGCCTCCTATGAATGGTGGAAACGGACAACCTCCACAGAACGGAAACAATAAACAGGCAATGGGACAGCCGCCTATGGAAAACAGCCAACATAACGGACGCAAACAGAACGGCAATCAGGGTGCCCCACAGCAGGGTATGCCTCCTATGGGACAGAACGGACCGCAGGATATGCCCCAGCAGGGAATGCCCCCTATGGGGCAAGGCGGACCGCAGGATATGCCGCAGCAGGGTATGCCTCCTATGGGACAGAATCAAAATCGAAACCAGAAACAGAACCGGAAGCAGGACAGAAACCAAAGTAAAAACAAGAATCAGAACCAGACAAACAAGCCTTCCGGACAATCTCAAAAGAAAGACAGCAAAAAGGTGAAGAAGTAACCAGTCTTTAGAAAGGAGACCCGCTATGAAAAAGCGCTATGTACTCATTCCGGCCTATAAGCCCGGGGAAACTTTACTCTCCTTCATACAGGCTTTGGAAGAGCGGAATTTAAATGTCATCGTCGTAAACGACGGATCAGGGGAAGAATATCTTCCCCTCTTCCAGAAAATGGAAGACAATACAGGTGTCAAGCTCATCCAACTGGAACAAAACCGGGGCAAGGGCGCTGCGCTCAAAGCAGGACTCTCCTATCTCCAGACATTGGACGAGAATTTCCAAATCATTACCGTGGACGCGGACGGACAGCACTCTCTGCAGGATACGTTGTTCCTCCTGGAGGAAGGAGAGGAACACGAAAACTGTTTGCTCCTTGGATCCAGAACACAGTCCGGGAGCTCTCCTCTGCGTTCCCGATTGGGAAATGCCATTACCAGGAAGGTCTTTTCTCTCACCACCGGCGTTCCGATCCGAGATACCCAAACCGGTTTGCGTTGCTTTGGAAAAGAGCTGATTCCGGATCTTCTGGCAATCCCCGGCAATCGATATGAATACGAAATGAATGTGCTCCTGGAATTTGCCAGAGCCGGCATTCCCATACTGGAATATCCGATTGAAACCATTTATCTCAACGATAATGCAGGAAGTCACTTCGATACCGTGAAAGATTCTTTTCGAATTTATGGGCAGATCCTGAAGTTTATCTCCACTTCCCTCCTCTCCTTCCTGCTGGACTTTTTGCTCTACAGCCTTTGTTTCGCATATACCGGACAGATCTTTCTCTCCAATGCCCTCGCTCGTATTCTTTCTTTGCACGCCAACTTTTTCTTAAACAAAAATTTTGTCTTTGCAAAAAGGCAGGTCGTGCACAAAGCAGACTGCGGAGATACGCATAGTAAGATCCACGCTCCGTTCAGAGATTATATTTCCTACTTGGGGCTGGCGCTCTTCCTCTTCCTCATCAACAGCCTGCTGCTAAGCGGCATTGTAAACAGCCTGAATGTTAACGCCTATTTTGCAAAAATCCTGACGGAACTGGCATTGTTTCTCTTTTCCTACTATGTGCAGAAGAATCTGATTTTTAACCACAGAGAGAATGAGGGAAGAAATCACGTTACGGAGAGTCCCTGTTTCAGAAGAAAGGAAGTTTTTCATGAAAAAATGGAACCCGAAGATGTCCGGTTTTCTTTATGGAATCCTCTTACTGTCCTATACCGGCTATGCACTTTTGGACAGCTTTGTGATTCCGCATCCCATGCAAACTGTGGTAGCATCTTCCCAACAATCAAATAGCCAAAGCACGCTTGCTGAAAGCGTAGAAGCACAGATCAATCAGAAGCTGAATTCGACAGAGGCGGAGTCCTCTGCGCAGGTCTCCGATCCGACTGAGCTGAATCAAACGGAAACGCAAACGGACGCAAGCACCTCTTCCTCTTTGGAAGGAACTGCCATCGGCAATTATTCGGATAGCAAAACCAAAATCACCCTGACGAAATATCGCTCTTACGATAGCAGCATCTACGTAGCCGATGTCACCGTGTCCGATGTTTCTGATTTAAAAACCGCCCTTGCACAAAATACCTATGGGCGAAACATCACCGAACAAACCTCGTCCATGGCATCAGATCACCAGGCCGTTCTTGCGATCAACGGAGACTATTACGGGGCCAGACAGAGCGGCTATGTGATTCGAAACGGTCAATTATATCGAGACAGTTCCAGCGGCAAAGAGGCGGCAGCCATCCTTACGAATGGCGATTTTCAATTTATCACGGAGGGGGAAACTTCTGCGGATACCCTTCTGCAGGATGGTGCCTGGCAAGTCTTTTCCTTCGGTCCGGTTCTTTTAAAAAACGGCACGGTATCCGTTTCAGAGAATGAAGAAGTGGGGATGGCGATGGCAAGCAATCCCAGAACGGCGATCGGACGTATCGGCAAAAATCACTATGTCTTTGTGGTCTCCGACGGAAGAACCGAAGAAAGCGCCGGACTCAGCCTTTATGAACTGGCAAGCTTCATGAAAGAACTGGGCGTCACAGATGCCTATAATTTAGACGGCGGCGGTTCTTCTACCATGGTTTTCCAGGGAAATATCATCAACAATCCCACCACCAACGGACATTCTTTCGAGGAACGGGCGGTGAGTGACATTCTCTATATCGGAGGAAAAAATACATGAAAAAGACTTTATCTTATCTCTTCTTATCCCTTTTTGTGCTTGTCTTCGGACAGATCTATGAACACTTTTCCCACGGCGTTTACTCCAATTATATGATTTTCGCCTTCCTTTTCCCTCTCCTTGGACTATTCCTCCCTAACTTTCTCCTGCGCCTTTTACCGAAAAAAGGCGCAGAGAAATCGAAAGGAAACAACGGGGAAAAGGAACGATCCTCCGGTTCCGTGACCGATGAGAAAAACTTCTCTTTCTGGAAATGGGGGATTGCCACCCTGACCGTCGGTTCTCTCTACAAGGGCATCCTCGAAATCTATGGAACAAGCAGCCATCTGGAACTTTCCTACCTGATCGTCGGATGCGGGTTCTGCCTTCTTGGTTGCATCCTGTTCTTCACAGGTGTAAAAAGGGAAGAGAACATTTCTACCTCACAGAGGAAAGCCGCACCGTAAAGGTTATCCTTTTTCCACTGCCCTCTGCGCTGATCTCCCCCTGATGCATTTTTACAATTTCCTTTGCTATGGAGAGCCCAAGTCCGTACCCTCCGTCCGTTCTGGATTCTTCCATTCGGAAAAAACGTCTCCAAAGCTTCTCCAATTCCTCTTTACGAAACTCGTTCTCCGTAGCATTGGATATTTGCAGTCGGATATCCTTCCCTCTTTTTTCCATGGATACCTCCGTTTCGGTCTGCGGAGGGGAATATTTCAGGGCATTCTCCAATAAAATGCTCACCAGCTGCTTGAGTTTATTCTCCTCTCCCCTTAGTTTCAGGTTCTCTTCCAAATGATAGGTCAACGTTCTTTTCTGATCAAAAAAAAGGGGTTCAAACAGCAGACACTCCATTTCCACAAGGTGAGAAAAAGACAGGATCGCAAATTGATTTTTCCGGTCCTGCCAGCGCTCCAATCGGCTTAAATCCAGGAGAGACTCGGTCAGATACTTCATTCTTCTGCTCATTTCCTGAATGCCCCTGACGGCTCCTTCCATTTTCTGCAATTCCGTCCATTCCATCAGATCGGAGGAATCTGTTTTCTCCTTTTCCTCTTTCCGGAGCCGATTTAAATGGTAATCTAAATTCTCTACATCATTCAGGATGACGGTCAGCGGCGTCTTCAGTTCATGGGAAGCATCTGCAACAAACTGCCTTTGGGCTTCCAAACTCTCCTTCACGGGAATCAACGTTTTCCCCACAAAAAAACGGGCAAACAGGGCAATGCCTGCAGATAGACCCACAAACAAAATACCAAGCACAACCAAAAGTCTGCGGATGCTCGTACTTTCTTTTCGAAAGTCCGTGATCACAAGGCGATACCTTGCTTCCTCCTTCGCCTCTTCTTTAGAAAAATCACGGTCCTTTCCCTCTTCCACAGAATCTTCTTCGGACTCTTCCCTCTCCTCCTGCGGTTCGGTACTATTCTTACAATAATAAGGGAAGCTTCCTCCTTCCACGGAAGAGAAGAAGCTTCCTTTCTCGCTCTTTACCTGTTTTAACACACTTTGTATCAACTTTTTCTTGACGTCTGCGTCCAGAAAGTAATCCTGACCGGTACGATCCTCTATTTCTCCGTCTTCACGGATCACCAGCTGGAAGATCGGATAAGATCCTGATGTCGGTACATCCATGGGTTGCGCCATTGCATTGGTGAGGGCATTTTTCATTCCCATATAGAGGCTGTTTCTGTTATAGAAAAATAGAAAGAGCAGAATCAGGAGAAGAAAGCAAATACTCACCGCAGAAAGCAGAAAACTCAATTTTTTTTGCAACTGCCCAATCATTCTTCTCCCTCAACCAAGAGATATCCGAGTCCGCGGCTGGTCTTAATCGTCAAATTGGAATCCAGCGCCCTCAACTTCTTCCTTAAAAACCCGATGTAAACTTCTACGTTATTTTCCGTTGCCTCACTGTCGTATCCCCAGATTTTCTCCAGCAGGATGTTTTTGGATGCAATCTTATTCTTTTCCTGTAAGAGGAGCTTCATCATCTGGAACTCCTTGGACGATAGACGAATACTCCCCCTGTCTACAATCAATTCCGTGGAATCCAAATCCAGGACCGTATTGCCAAAGCTGATCTGATTCACCTCTTTACCCTGCCTTCGAAACAGAGCATTGATACAGGCAAGCAGTTCCCGTTCATCAAAGGGCTTCGTGAGATAATAATCCGCACCGGATTCCAGCCCCTCCACCCGGTCTAAGAGATCCGACCTGGCGGTCAGCATGAGAATCAACGTCCCCTTCTTGTCTTTTCTCAAACCTCTTGCCACCTGATATCCGTTTAATTTTGGAAGCATCACATCCAGAATGATCATATCCAGAGCAAGCGACCTGGCGATTTCCATCCCCTCTTCACCATCATAAGCCAGATACACTGTATGCTTGTTTTTTTCCAGAATTTCTTTCAGAGACTCCGCCAGCATGATTTCATCTTCCACCACTAAAATCTGCATCACGCGTCTCCCTTGTTCAAAAACAAATCTCCAAATTCCCGTCTCCCTTTCCCCGTACGGAAGAGGAATAAAAGAGCCTGGCCACTTCTGCCAGATCATAACCATCCATCACCCCTGCCGTCTCATAGGGCGAGTGCATGGAAAGCTGCGCCAGACCAATATCGACGGTATTCATCGCCACCTGGCTGTTGGAGATATTCCCCAGCGTCGATCCCCCCAGCATATCCGAACGATTGGTAAACGTCTGGTACGGCACCTGCGCTTTTTCACAAAAACTCTTGAAGACGGCGCCGGAAACGGCGTCTGTCGTGTATTTCTGATTGGCGCTGTACTTTAATACAATTCCCTGATTCATATAAGGTCGATTCACCGGGTCTGCTTTATCCGGATGTGAGGGATGTACCGCATGGGCATTGTCCGCCGAAATCAAAAAACTGTTCTGCAATGCCTTATAGTAGTCCACTTCTTCCAGACGAAAGGCGTAAAGGATCCGATGCAACACCTCTTTGAGGAAGGGGGAATCCGCCCCCTGTTTCGTGCCGCTGCCGACCTCTTCGTTATCGAACACACAGTGCATGGCAACGCTTTCCTTCGGCTTTGCAGCAAGCAGTCCCTGAAGAGAGGAAAAAGCGCATTGCAAATCATCCAGCCTCCCGCTTCCGATGAACTCCTCACAAGCACCGAACACACAGGCCTTCTGCCGGTTATACAAAAACAAATCCCAATCGAGGATGTCTTCCTCTTTGACGGAAATCGCTTCGGCAATGATTTCCTTGAATTTCCCCCTTCCTTCCCTGGTCGAAAAAAGAGGCAGCATATCCTTCTGCGCATTGAAAGAATATCCATCGTTGACTTCACGGTTCATGTGAATCGCAAGGTTGGGGATGAGAAGCAGATCCCTATCCAGATTGACCAGCTTAGATGCCACGCCTTTCTTTGTCCGGATCAGCACCCTTCCCGCCACGGACAGCGGTCTGTCCAGCCATGGTGCGCAAATCATCCCGCCATATTTTTCCACATTCAGCTGAATATAAGCCTGCTCCACCTCCATCTCCGGATCGGTTTTGATTTTAAACACCGGGGAATCGCTGTGACTGGCGATGATCTGAAAGCCCTGAAACGGTTTTTCCGGAAGATGAAAGGCAATGAGCGCAGAGCCGTTGCGCGTAACAAAATATTTGCCTCCCCTCTCCAACTTCCAGTCGTCTCCCTCATATAAAGGTGAAAACCCCTCTGCCTGCAGAATCTCCTTCATATTCTCTACTGCAAAAAAGGCATTGACGCTTTTGTCCAGAAAATCCATGAGTTTTTTGGTAAACTTTCTGGCACTTGCTTCTTTTTCCGCCATGTTCTACTCCTTTTTTCTTGTGTTCATAAATCCATTCATCTAAAATATACCATGATACCGTAAAAATCTCGAAAGTCGGTCGTATGAATCATGCGATTTTTTTATTGGAAATCATAGGAACGATTGCCTTTGCGATCTCCGGCGTATTAGCCGCCAAGGAAAAGCAAATGGATCTCTTTGGCGCCATCGTTCTGGGCTGTGCCACCGCCGTGGGAGGCGGCATGATGCGGGATATCATTCTGGGAAAATTCCCGCCTGTCCTTTTCACCGACCCTATTTATACAGAGTTCTCATTTATCACTTGTATTCTAGGCTTTCTGATAGAGAAAAGACATCTCCATACCACAGGAGAAGAGCTGACTATTCTCCTCTACATGGCAGACAGCATCGGCCTCGGCATCTTTGTTGTAGTGGGAAGCCAGTCTGCCTTTCACGCAGGCTATGGTCATAATCTCTTTCTATGCACCTTTGTCGGTGCGATCACCGGCATTGGCGGCGGCCTTTTGCGCGACATGCTCTCTGCAGAGCTTCCCCTCATTATGCGAAAAAGAGTCTACGGAGTAGCCGCCATCCTTGGATCTCTATCCTATTCTTTTCTCAGACAACAGGGAGCAAATGACAAGGGTTCCCTGTTGGTTGGCGTCTGCTTCACTATTCTCATCCGCTTTCTGGCGATCCATTTTCACTGGAATCTTCCCTCTTTTCAAGAAAAGCCGTCCACTACAACCGATTCATCCTCTCTAATAGAATCAGCTTACCAAACGAAATCGTCTGCTCCAGGCAAGTCCTCCTATCAAACCAAATCATCCTCTCAAGCCGGGTCAATCTCTCAAGCAGAATCATCTGTGAAAGAAAAAAAATCTCCGTGCGCCTAATGCCTCTGAAAAAAAGTCTCCTGCAGCGAGACAAGCTTATCTGCAACGCAAACAATCCACGCCTCTCTGGACATCGGCACTCTCTCCGGATTTAGGGGCCACATGTGACAATAGATAACATGGCTTGTCTTATCATCAATATGAAATAGCATCTGTGCGTTCTTGCACGCAACATTTGCATGGCGAAACCCATGGAAACGATGGCTCCCGTCTCCCTTCCGGTGCCAGTCATAGAGAAATAAATCATGCAACATCGCACCGGTGAGCAAGACTTCCAGATCGGAGTGCAGTGCCAAATATCGATTGATTCGGTAACTCATTCTGGCGACGTTTTTGCAGTGTTCATACGTAGAAACACTTCCATGCTGCCTATATCTTTTCATTTGCTGCACGTTTTCATCGGATTCGATGCCGTAGAGAATGGCTTCCATCTCCTGATGGTCCTGCATTCTATCTATCCCTCTTTTCCTTACAAAATCTTAACAGCTTCCGCTTTGTTTACGAATGTAAGAAAACGGTGTTAAACTATAAACATCGCATCCCCAAAACTGAAAAAGCGGTATTTCTGCCTGACAGCCTCCTCGTAAGCCCGCAGAATATTCTCTCTACCGGCAAGGGCGGAAACCAGCATCAGAAGAGTCGACTCCGGCAGGTGGAAATTGGTAATGAGCGCATCCATCACCCGGAAAGAGAAACCCGGGTAAATAAAGATGGAGGTATCTCCGGAGCAGGGCGCCACCCACTGCAAATCGGCACTCCCCTCCTCTCTGTTTTGTTTTTTCTCCGGGAGCAGTCGTGCGGCGCTCTCCACCGTTCTGCAACTGGTCGTTCCCACGCAGATCACACGATGACCGGAGGCCTTGGCGGAATTGATGGCGTCCGCCGCCTCCTTCGTCACCTGAAACCACTCCGTATGCATCCGGTGTTCTCTGACATCCTCCACTTTCACGGGTCTGAAGGTTCCCAGTCCCACATGCAGGGTGACATAGGCAAGCTTCACTCCCTTTTCTTCCACTCTTTCTAACAATTCCTTCGTAAAATGCAGTCCCGCCGTCGGCGCGGCCGCACTGCCGTCATATTTTGCATAGACTGTATTGTACCGGTTTCGATCCTTTAGCTCATGTTTGATATAAGGAGGAAGTGGCATTTCGCCCAGCCTGTCCAGAACTTCTTCAAAAATCCCCTCGTACTCGAAATGAACCAGGCGATTTCCATCCGGTAAAACCTCCCTGATCTCCGCATGAAGCGCACCTCCTCCAAAGGACACCCGGGCTCCTTCGCGCAACTTTTTCCCCGGACGAACCAGAGTCTCCCAGACATCGTTTTCTCTCCGCTTTAGGAGCAGAATCTCCACTGCGGCACCACCGTCTTCCTTTTGCCCGAGAAGGCGAGCCGGAATGACGCGCGTATTGTTGAGCACCAGGCAGTCTCCCTCTTGCAAGTAGTCCAGAATTTCATGAAACACATGATGAGACATCTCTCCCGTTTTCTTATGAAGGACCAGGAGCCTGGAAGAGGCGCGATCCTGCAAGGGATCCTGTGCAATCAATTCTTTCGGCAGGTCAAAATCATAATCAGAGGTGGAAAACCCCTCCTTCCTTTCCCCCATGGCGATCACTCATTTCTAAGAGAGGCGTGCTTTAAAAAGGCAATATATCCGCGATACGCTTCATAAAGATCCGCCTTGGACGTTGCCTCGTAGGGTGCATGCATGCTGAGTACCGGCACGCCGGAATCAATGACATTCATCCCGTAAAGTGCAAGAATATAGGCAATCGTGCCACCGCCGCCCAGATCGACTCTGCCCAGCTCCGCCGTTTGGAAGTTCACCTTTTCTTTTTCAAAAATGGCGCGAAGATGTGCCAGATACTCCGCATTGGCATCGTTGCTGCCGGATTTTCCATGCGTACCGGTAAATTTGTTAAACACCATACCGCTGCCGACATAGGCCACATTCTTCTTTTCGAAAGCAGAAGCAAACTGCGGATCATAAGAACTGGAAACATCGGAAGAAAGCATACAGGAATTGGCAAGACATCTGCGCAGCTTCAGCTCGCTGTAATCTCCCATTAACTCCATCACCTCCGCCACCGCATTCTCAAAGAAATGAGAACGCATGCCGGTTGCACCGACAGAACCGATTTCTTCTTTGTCAACCAGAATGCTGCAAGCGGTTCTATTGATATCTTTGGTGTCAAAAACAGCCTTGGCGGAAGGATAGGCGCAGACACGGTCATCCTGTCCGTAAGCTAAAATCAGGGAGCGGTCAAAGCCGGCATCTCTTGCAGGACCTGCCGGCACGATTTCCAGCTCGGCAGAGATAAAGTCCTCTTCTTCAAAACCGTACTGGTCTTTCAGAATCGCAAGGATGCCTCGCTTCACGGCACCGCTTATTTTTGACTGGCACGCTTTTTCCTCTTTTTCCTCCCGGAAAGCATAGCGCTGCCCCTTCGTCAGCTTGTCGTCGTCCTTGTCTTCCTTCTCTTCCTTTTCTTCCTTCTCAATCACCAGAGGTTTGTTGCCGATAATCAAATCCAGCATTTCTCCCTCAATGACTTCGGTGGCTTTCTTGGTCATCTGCTCCTGTGCCAGGTGAATCAAGAGGTCGGAAAAGAAGAAGACCGGATCCTCCTCATCCTCTCCCACCGTTAACTGCACCGTTGAGCCATCCTTTTTGACGACTACTCCATGCAACGCAAGCGGCATGGCAACATATTGATATTTCTTGATGCCGCCATAATAATGCGTGTCCAGATAAGCGAACCCTCCCTCCTCATAGAGCGGATTCTGCTTCACATCCAAACGAGGAGAGTCAATATGTGCGCCCAGGATGTTCATCCCGTTTTCCATCGGTTCCTCTCCGATATGAAAGAGGACAATGGACTTGTTCATCCATACGCTGTAAATTTTGTCTCCCTTCTTCACCTTTTTCTTTTTTTCCAGCAAAGAGGTCAGTTCTACAAATCCTTCCTCCTCCGCCATATTCACCAGTTGGTCTACACACTCGCGCTCCGTCTTTCCCTGATCCAGAAACTTCTTGTATCCTTCTGCAAAGGCGAATGCTTCCTTCTCCTGCTTCTGAGTATAGGTTATCCACGTATTTTTACGAATCATCTTACCCTCCTTGATTCTCCTATGGGGCTGTCAAAAATCCCCTCTCACTGCCATTTTCCTTATGAAAATGCACTTGTATCAACTTCTCAGTTCGATTTTCATTTCCTTTAATCCATTTAAGATGCGCTCCATGCAGCTGTTGACTTCTTCATCCGACAGCGTCCGTTTCGCGCTGCGGAAGGACAGCGAATAAGCCATGGACTTGTACCCTTTTTGGATCTGTGCGCCTTCATATAAATCAAACAGTTCTAATTTCTCAAGATATTCTCCGGCGCAGTGCCGAATGGTCTGCTCGATTTCTCCCGCCAGAATTTCCCTCGGCACCACCATCGAAAGATCCCTGGAAAGAGCAGGAAACCTGGCAATGCCATGATAGCGCCTCTCAAAGGTAGCGTAAGGAAGAACGGAGGGAATATCAATGACAGCCAGATACACGCGGTCTTTGATTCCATAGTTCGCCGCCACCAGCGGATGCAACTCTCCCAGATAACCGATTTTCACCAGTTCTTCTGTTTTCGGATCCTGATACTGGATTTCCGCCTGCCTGCCCGGATGCAGATAGGGCCGACCCTGGATGCCTTCATAGAGCGTTTCCCTTGGATTCAGCTGCATGTGCTCCAGCATGTTCAGACTCTCCAGAAACTCTTCCACTACCCCCTTCATGGTGTAAAAATCGCCTTCTCCATAAAAGCCGAGTGTAAACTGTTCCCTCTCATCCGGAAGGTCTTTTAGCGGAAGTTCCTTGGGCAGATAGATATTGGCGATTTCATACAGACGCACATCCTTGTTTCTGCGACTGTAATTGGTGGAAAGACTGGTGAGGATTCCCCCAAGCGGCAGCGTCCTCATAATGGAGAAATCTTCCCCAAGCGGATTGGAAATGGTAATGGCCGCTCTCTCCTTTGCCTCCTTTGGTAAAAGAAGTTTATCAAAAACTTTCGGGCTTTCAAAGGAATAGCAATAGGCCTGTGAGAAGCCGGAAAACTGTGCCACCGCCTCCGCCTTATCCCTGACGTACATCCGGAACGATTTTCCTCCGGTGGTTGCGCTGTTTTTCGGAAGCGTCACCGGAATCTTATCGTAACCGTAAAAGCGAGCCACTTCCTCTGCCAGATCGCAGGTGGCATGCAGGTCCTGACGGAAACTGGGAACGACGACTTCTCCCGTTTTCTGGTCATACCCGATTTCTTCTCTTTTAAAATAATCGATCATCTCCTCTTTGGAAAGCTTGGTGCCCAGGAGCGCATTGATGCGTCCCTCCTCTAACGGAATCCGCCTCAGGGGTTCGATCGGTTTTCCCGCTTCCACCATGCCTGCGACCACTGTTCCGGCGTGCAGTTCTTCCATCAGCGCACAGGCTCTGTTGATTGCCTCGATCGCATTGGCAGGATCCAGTCCTTTTTCAAAGAAACCGGAGGCATCCGTTCGCAGCCCGATCCTCTTGGCACTTTTCCGGATATTGGCTCCCTGAAAGGTTGCCGCTTCAAAGAGAACCGTCTGAACCTTGTCTGTAATCATGGAATTCTCACCGCCCATGATGCCTGCGATGCCGATTTCCTTCTCCGCATCACAAATCATTAGAACATCCCTGTCCAACTGTCTTTTGACTCCGTCCAGCGTAACAAAGCTCTCTCCGTCCCTTGCACGGCGAACGAGGATCTGATTCCCTGCAACCGCCGAAAGATCATAGGCATGCATCGGCTGTCCGTATTCCAGCATCACATAGTTGGTGATGTCCACCAGATTGTTAATGGGGCGGATTCCGCAGGAAGCCAGTCTCCTCTGCATCCACTTCGGCGAGGGTGCAATATGAACATCCTTACAGATCCGTGCGCAGTAATGCGTGCAGAGATCCGAATCCTGCACCTCTACCTTGACGTAATCCTGCGCCTGATCCACCTCACTTTTTACCTGATGATCCGGTTTGTAGAAGGGAAGATCGTAGGCTGCCGCCGCCTCTCTTGCAATTCCAAGGATCGCATAACAGTCCACGCGGTTGGAGGTGATTTCAAATTCGAAGAGCGTATCGTGCAGTCCGAGCGCCGCAACCGCATCGTCTCCCGGCTGTACCCCGCTATTTTCCTCAAAGATATACAGACCGTTTTCCGGTGCTTCCGGGTAAAAATCACGACTGCTCCCCAATTCCTCGATGGAACACATCATACCGTAGGATTCTACTCCTCTCAGCTTCCCGGCCTGAATGGAGATCCCATTTTCCTTTAAATCCGATCCCTCCTCGTTGTGCTCATGGCCATGCGAGGCGGCGACTCTTCCTCCGTCCAGAACCACAGGGACCAGATCCCCCTCCTTCATGTTCTTCGCTCCGGTTACGATTTGCACCCGACCGTCTTCTGAGACCCCGGTATTTCCCACGCTGTTTTTTCCCACATCCACCTGACAGATGACCAGTTTATCCGCGCCCGGATGGGGTTTGATCTCCTGAATCCTGCCGACGACAATCTTCTCCAGATTCTGATCAAACCGTGTATAAGTCTCCGTCTTCGTTCCAAACAGCGTCATACGGTTGAAGAAATCACGATCCGTGCAACCCAAATCCGGTACGTATGCTTTAATCCATGATAATGAAGCGTCCATTCTTTTCTGCTCTCCTTTTCCAACCGAATTTAAAACTGATTCAGGAACCTGATGTCATTTTCATACAAGAGGCGCATGTCATCAATTTCGTATTTTAACAGTGCGATTCTTTCCAGACCGACCCCGAAGGCAAAACCGGTGTATTTCTCCGGATCAATTCCACTCATCTCCAGCACGTTCGGATGCACCATACCGCATCCGAGGATTTCAATCCAGCCCTCTCCCTGGCAGAAACGACAACCTTTGCCGCCACACTTGAAACAGGAAACATCCATCTCCGCCGAAGGCTCTGTAAACGGGAAATGATGGGGACGAAATTTCACCTTCGTGTCTTCTCCAAAGATCTCTCTGGCAAATTCCGCCAGCGTCCCCTTCAGATCCGACATGGTGATGTCCTGGTCAATGACCAGTCCCTCGATCTGATGGAAGGAAGGGGAATGCGTCGCATCCACCTCATCCGCACGAAACACCCGTCCGGGCGAAATCATTTTAATAGGGAGGTGCCCCTTTTCCATTTCCCTGACCTGAACTGAAGAAGTCTGCGTCCGAAGAAGGAAATCTCCAGAAATATAGAAGGTATCCTGTTCATCCTTGGCCGGATGATCCGCCGGGATATTGAGCGCCTCAAAATTATAATAATCCCGTTCGACTTCCGGACCTTCCACCACCTGATATCCCATCCCCACAAAGATCCGCTCCGCCTCTTTCAGGGCAATCGTGTTAGGGTGACTGTGCCCCAGCCTGCTTTTCTTTGCAGGAAGCGTCACGTCAATGACCTCGCTCTTTAATTTCAGGTCTAACAGCGCCTCTTCCATCCTCCTCTTCCGCGCTTCCATGGCAGCCTCAATCGATGCACGCGCCTCGTTTACCATCTGCCCGACCTTGGGTCTGTCCTTCGGTGCGACATCCTTCATGGATTTTAGGAGATCCGTCAGTTGCCCCTTCTTTCCGAGCACCTCTACCCGAATCCGGTTCAAATCGTTCAGGTCTTTGCTTGCTTCTAACTGCTCCAGAACCTGTTTGTTGATCTGCTCCAATTTTTCTTTGATCATCTCTACCTCCGAAATCTCCGGTCACTTCCCTAATCTCCGGAAAGAACCTCCTGCTACAAGCGACCTCCTGCCCTTAGCACCAACCGCTTTTGCTCT
Organism: Lachnospiraceae bacterium; assembly: GCA_015258065.1. Taxonomy (GTDB): domain Bacteria; phylum Bacillota; class Clostridia; order Lachnospirales; family Lachnospiraceae; genus Butyrivibrio. The sequence continues at coordinate 159,584 of JABZIZ010000003.1, forward strand.
AAAAAAATAACCCTGCATCTAAAAAGATGCAGGGACGAAAAATTCCGCGGTACCACCCTGTTTCCCGAAACATCCGGGCACTTGTCTGATTCACTTCCTGCTCCGACGCGAAATTTCAAATCTGTGGTTCAGATTGCTCTCACCCACCGCTGCGAAGCGGGGCAATCCTCTCTGGATGAACCATGCTCAGACTCTCTTAGGAGCAAGCTCCTACGTCCTCTACGCAACCCAATGATGGGAGTGTCAAAAGCTTTTGACACTCCCATCATTTTAAGGACTGAAAAGGCATCTGTCAAGAACCTTTCCGGTAAGCAAGGGATTCTCACTCATCACCTTTTTGATCATCGTTTACATCTATTTCGATCATGAGTTTCCCTCGTTCTGCGTCGTAATATGCCTCCAGTATTTCCTCTCCATTTTTGGAGATCGCTCCCCTGATCGGGATCATTTTTTCAGTAGACCTGAAGAGTCGCTTTAATCCGGTTCGCTGCGCTTCCTCTTCCGGCAACCAGTATGCCCCTTTTTTGATGAACGCTTTCCCTTTGATTCCGTGCATACCCATAGCAATCACCCGCATATTTTTTTGTTGCAACGTAACACCCTAAAGGACCTATTAACCCACAAGCAACAGGAAAGATCGATCCCTAGCACCTCTCACCGGCTCTGTGCCACCAGCGCCGGCAGATTCGCCTGAACGGCAGCCAGTGCCTGGGCCGGATCCATGCCGCTCTCTACCAAACGCGCAAATGCCTGTTGTACGATTTGCTCTGTTGTCGGCTTGGCTGTTGACGCCCCACCTTGTAACACCCTCAAATCCGACTGTACAATCGCTGTTAGATTCGCGGGCTGCTTAACCAAATCATTCATCTTTGCCTGCACCCTTTGCAAGGCTGTATTCTGATCCAGTCCGGCCTGCACATATAAGGCAAATGCCTGCTGCACAATTTGTTCCGGCGTCAAAACCGGTGCAGGATTCGATGCACTTACCGCAGAAGTCGGTGCAGGGTTTGACGCAACCGGTGGTTGTACTGTGTTCTTTGCTGTTTGTGTCGCTCCTTCCGACCGGCAAAGCTTACAAGGCTGATATCCTCTACGCATGGCATCCTCTATGGAAATGGCAATTTTGCTATTCTTCAGCTGGGAACAACCACTACTATGATACTTCTTTCCGGTATTCGTGATATACACCGTTTCACCGTTCGCTGCAAGGCTAGTACCGGTAAATGCGGAAAAGATTAGAAACGATACCAAAAGTGACACAAACAGCTTTTTCATAATAGCCTCCTCCTAAAATGATATCTTTACTTTTTTTCGTTAAGAATACATAATGCCTTTGCTTGAGAACGGCATAATATCTTTCTCTAAGAATGCATAATGTCTTTGTTTAAAAACGCATAAATAACATAAACGTCAATCCCAAGATAACACAAATTGCAGTGATAATCCATAAGATTTTCCTCTTATTCCAATATCGCACCGTGATATACAGACCATCCAATATAGCAAAGCCGGGAATGCACTGAAAAATAAAGTGCAAGATACATTGTCCCAAAGTCCAGCCCTTTTCTTTTCTGCTCAGTAAAATCAGGAAAATGGCATAGCTAAGTCCTGCTAATCCCGCCATAAAAGATATTCCGAGGAAAAGTGGTGCCATAACTAAGCTCATGGCGAAGAAAAAGGGAGCAATGAATAGAGTAGCCGGTAGCACCAGCATCACAAAGGAAATCCCTATTCCTCCGAGTAAGACCACAAGAAAGATGGCCAGCAACATGAGTACGGCAGGCAGGGAACTGTATTTAAAGAAAAGGAAGCCTTTATGCACTGCTCTCACTATCCGCTCTTTTAAAGATTTTATAAGCCTCCACAATCTGAGTGATTAAACGGCCGAATGAGATTTCTTAAACATAGAGCTTATGTCTAATCTTTTTCGTAGAAAACAATATCCATACAATCATTGATCTTATCCATTCTTCCGGTCTGATGATAGCCCATCTTTTCGTACAAATGAATATTCCCTGCTTCTTGTAGTATCGTGTCCAAGCACCAGTGATGGCAACCATGCATTTGCTCTACTGCGAAAATTGCTGCTTGGGCATATCCTTTATTCCTAAACTCCGGCATAATCCAGATTGGGGATATTCGTTTTCTACCGGCGTCTTTCTTGTCAATCACACGAATGACACCGACATTTTCATTTTCAGCAACAATAAAATAATAAACAGTCCAGGGCTGTTCATATCTTGCAACGATTTTCTCCGACCCCTCTGCACCGGGACTCATATCATAGTCTTGATATTTATCCAACAATTCCGAAAAAGCCTTAATTTGCATTTCCCATATGGTTTGCAAATCCTCTCTAGTAGCCGCCTTTAATGAAACCGTAGCCATTTGAGCCCCCTTATTTACGTTAAATTCCTCTTATTGTTATTTCTCAGCTTCATTATACAAGTAAATCCACAAAGTTTACAAAACTAAAGTCATTACCTATGGTCTATAACGAAATCAGACCCAACATAGGATTTATGAAAGTATAAATATCCTGTCTTAGAAAATCAGGATGAAGGAAAGATAATTCAGCCTAGACAAAATGGCTGAAAGTGTTAAGCTTTTATTAGTTAAATGAGGCTAATACTGTGTTACTTATTATATCATTATCTTATCCCATTATGTTTTATTCCTATAGTTCTGTAGCTCATACGGTATGTACTCAGTAGCAGAACCTGAACTACATTGATGAAAAGTTTAGCGAGGTGAGTGTAATGAAATACAAAGGAATCTATTTTAACTTATTCAGTTTATTCTTGAAAAAACCGATGATAAAAAAGTTTGGGAAGGATAAGACGAAAGAAAGCCTACAAAAAGGACGCATTTTATATCGGAAAATGCTGGAAAAAACGGAAGATATCGGAGAGAAAAACCCCATGGCTCACAATATTTATTCCGCCTATGTTTTTCTGGCAGTATGCAGAGCCGGTGACTTTTCAGTAGAGGATTTTAGGAATATAATCGCTGCATTTATGGACAATCCCTTCATCAGAAAAGTCATGAGTTCCATAGATTTCAATAGAGAGACGGACATGAAGAAATTTGCCGAAAGAATGCATAAGGCGGAAGAATGGGCGGAGGCACATCCGGAATATCAGGATAAAACCTGGGATTTTCATTTTGATGAAAAGCGGCATAAGGACGGCTTTTATTATCACTTCACAAGATGCCCCTTGGAAAAATCTGCGAGGGAACATGGTTATCTCAACCTCTTACCTCTGTGCTGTGACATTGACCACATCGCGGTTGAACGAAACAAGGGTGTATTGCATAGAGAGCAAACGCTGGCAACGGGAGGCGCAATCTGTGATTACTGGTTCGTAGGGAATCAAACAAAGAATCCAAGCTAAGAAGGGATAAGATTATATGGGCTACTATTTATTCTTCTTGCTCTATTGCTTTATCATTTGTCTTGCTTACGGTTTCTTTTTTTAGGACAAACTATGCCGCACTAAAGGCAGAGGAGCATAAAGAAGTATTGTAAAAATACTGACCTATGCCAAGTGAAAGGAAAATAAGAAAACTCTATGTGAATGGATGAACCATTTGCATAGAGTTTTTCTTTTGTCATGGAAAAATTTTCAGCGTCCGTAGGACGCGCCGCCGTCACCGCAGGTGGCGATCTTGGGGGCTTGGGGGATTATCCCTCAACAAGCGTTTTGGCGGGTAGGAAACCCACCAAAATCGCAAACATGTACATGTTTGCATTGCTTGCCGATTTGAGAAATCTTAAATAATATCTCATTGTCAGATGGAGTATTTTTCTTTTTTGAGAGTTGGAGAAAAAGAACACCTCACTATATAATAACACATGGTTAGTGCTTGCTAACCAATTTATCAGAAAGTGAGGGAAATCACTATGGCAAAAAAAGAAAGCCAAGAAGGTAAACCGAAAAAAGGGTTGCCTCGCCTCATAGAGCTGGCGATGACGCAGAAAGCGCCTATGGTAGGAGGAATGATTCTTTCTGCCCTGGCTACGATTGCGTCGTTTCTGCCCTATCTCGCTATTTATTTTATCATTCAGGAAATTGTGGGAACCTACCCGGATTTCAGTACACTGGACGTTCCAAAGGTATTGGGATACGGCGGATTGGCTCTCGGCGGGGTTCTTTTGAATGTGCTGCTTTACACTGCGTCCGTGGCTCTTTCCCACATCGCGGCCTATGGCACGTTGTATCAATGTAAAATCAATTATGTATCCCATATCACCAATCTCCCTCTGGGGTATCACTTAAAAATGGGAAGCGGTAAGCTGCGGAAAATTATGGACGATAACATTGAAAGTTTGGAGGGATTTATCGCCCATGATCTTCCCAATATGATTTCCGCTTTTGTCGCGCCAATCGTTATGCTGGTGTTGGTATTTGCGGTAGACTGGCGCTTTGGTTTAGCAACCTTCGTGGGAATTGTTGTTTCGTTCCTTGTGTACGGTGTGACCACTGGCGGAAATAAAACAAAAAAATTGATGGAGGACTATCAAACTTCTTTGGAGGACATGAGCAATGCCTCTGTGGAGTACATCCGGGGAATTGCAGTAGTCAAAGCGTTTAAGCAGACGGCGTTCTCTTTCAAACGTCTGCATGATTCTATCAAGAATTACACGAAAACCGTTATCCCATACTCTTTGAGCCAGGAATTGATGACGGCAGCCTTTACAGCCGCCCTTAATGGAATCTATCTATTTATCATCCCGGTGGGCATTTGGATTGGCAGCTCCACAAATGATTATCAGGCATTTGTAGCCCCCTTTATCTTTTATCTGATTTTCGTGCCGGTGATTGCCTCAATTCTCATGAAAGTGTTGTATGCTTCTGTCAACGCCATGCAGGTAGGTAATGCTGTGGAACACATGGATCAGGTTTTGGCAGAACCGGAGATTCCGGAAAAGGGCACTTCTCAAAAACCGTCTACATACAATGTTGTTTACGATAATGTAACCTTTTCCTATACAGAAGATGAGACAAATGCGGCATTACAATCCGTGTCCTTTACTGCACCACAGGGAAAGGTTACTGCGATTGTCGGCCCGTCCGGCGGCGGTAAAAGTACCATTGCCAGCCTGCTTCCACGTTTCTATGATGTGGAACAAGGGGCTATCCGTATCGGTGGAGTAGACATCCGTAATATGAGTACCGGCGATCTGATGGATACCGTCAGCTTTGTATTCCAGGACAATTTCTTATTTAAGCAGAGTATTCTGGATAATATCCGCATGGGAAATCCAAATGCAACTGAAGAAGAAGTTATAGCTGCCGCCAAAGCCGCTCAGTGCCATGAATTTATTTCCGAGCTGCCGCAGAGCTATCAAACCGTGTTTGGTAAAGACGGAGTCAAACTTTCCGGTGGACAGATTCAGCGCATTGCCATAGCGAGAGCCATTGTGAAAAATGCTCCTATCCTGATATTGGATGAGGCAACCTCTTTCAGCGACCCGGAAAATGAACATCTTATTCAGCAGGCTCTTTCCGAGTTGATGAAAGGCAAAACGGTCATTATGATTGCACACCGTCTTTCGACAATCCGTAATGCTGACCAAATCCTTGTAGTAGACCATGGAAAAATTGTCCAGTCCGGCACACACGATGAATTGATGGCACAGGCTGGCCGCTATCAGGATTTGTGGAATAATTATACTGCGGCGTTGACCTGGAAGTTCAGCGTAGGAAAGGAGGCATAGGTCATGATGAATTTGAAAGAAATGTTTCAGCTCTCAGACCGCGGAGCAAAGGATTTGAAAAAAGGTATTTTTGCCTGCACCCTCACAAATCTTTCTCTTATGCTATCGGTGGTTGTCACAATCCAGATTTTTCTGGAAGTGCTAAAACCGCTGACTGGCAAAGAAGTTTCCTGGAGCAAGATGTGGATTCTGTTCGGGGCTGGTGTCTTATCGGCAATCATTCATTTTCTCTGTTGCAAAAACGATTATCGGAAAACGTATGTGTCATGCTATACCGCTGCGGAGGATTCCCGTATCCGTATTGCGGAATTGGTACGCAAGTTCCCCATGAGCGTGTTCAACAACAAAGACTTGACAGAGCTGACCACGAATATGATGGGAGACTGTGCCAGCATTGAACACTCCATGAGCCACATTGTGCCGCCGTTGATGGCCAATGCAATTTCCTGTACGCTGATTTGCGTTTGTGTGATGATCTTTGACTGGCGCATGGGGTTGTCCATTTTCTGTACGCTGCCCCTGTCGTTCCTCATTATTTTAGGAAGCAGAAAACTCCAAGAGCGCGGCAGCAAGAAACAGGTAGAGGCAAAACTGAAAGCCTCTGAAGAAGAACAGGAATATTTGGAAGGTATCCGTATTATAAAATCCTGCCATCTGGATGGTGAGAAGTTTTCCAAACTGAATGACGCGCTGAAAGACTTAAAGAAGCAATCCATTCACATGGAATTGGGCACAAGTGTGTTTATCTCCATCGCGCAGTTCGTTCTTCAGGCCGGAATTGGAATTACAGTTTTTGTGGGCGTCCATCTTTTGACAGGCGGCAGTATCACCATTTTGCCGCTGCTGCTTTCGCTGGTGATTGTATGCCGGATGTACGGGCCGATCCTGACGATTCTCACCCTGCTTCCTATGCTGTTCCATACCCTAATATCCACCCAGCGAATGAGAGAACTGGCTGGTATCCCCGTAATGGAAGGCCGTACAGATGTACCTATTAAAAACAATAATATTGTTTTTGACCATGTCAGCTTTTCCTATAACAAGGAACCTGTTTTGAAAGATGTCAGCGCTACTATTCCAGAAGGAAAAATTACTGCGCTGGTTGGGCCTTCCGGTAGCGGAAAAAGTACCATGTCTCGCCTGATTGCTCGCTTTTGGGATGTGAACAGCGGCACAGTTGCAATCGGCGGTGTAGATGTGAAAACCCTCGATCCTGAATACCTCATGGGATATATGTCCTTTGTATTTCAGGATGTGACCCTGTTCAACGATACTGTCTGGAATAACATCAAAATCGGAAATCTGGAGGCAACGGATGAACAGGTTTTTGCTGCGGCAAAAGTAGCCTGCTGTGATGAATTTGTAAAAAGGTTGCCGGATGGATATATCACTCTGCTGGGAGAAAACGGCTCTACGCTTTCCGGCGGTGAACGCCAGCGGATTTCCATTGCCCGCGCACTCTTAAAAGACGCTCCGATTATTTTGCTTGATGAAGCGACCGCTTCCCTCGACCCGGAAAATGAAGTGTTAATCCAGAACGCTATTTCTCGGCTGATAAAAGGGAAAACTGTCCTGGTTATCGCTCACAGACTTCGCACCATTGCAGACGCAGATCAGATTCTGGTATTGAATAATGGAAAAATAGAGGAAGCCGGAGCCCATGAACAGTTGATGTCAAAGAACGGCTTGTACCAACATCTGTATCAGATTCAGTCAAAGAGCCAGAAGTGGGCGGTCTGAAAGTTATTGTCAGACGGAGCATTTTTGACCGGCAGAGCGGAAAGCGAAAATATATTATGATATACTAAACAGTGTTAGCTATATCTAACCTCATATCATAAGGAGGTGAGCCTTTGGAGCCTACAGCAATTCTCCCCGCCTATATGGACGAATTAAAAACGCAAGGAAATATCCGGGTGTTGACTCATAGTGAGCAACGCATTGTCTATCAAATCGATTGTGTAGATGGTACTGGAACAGTAGAGGTAATCACACTTTTTCCCGGTGTAGTCCTGCAATTCCATAGCTTTCATTGTAAATCATTTCATTTGTCGGAAAGTAAAGAGGTTGGGAATAGCCTGAAAATCAACTACTGCACAGAGGGACGCATGGAAGTGCGGATGTCCGATAACCTGTTTTTGTTTATGGAACCAGGAAATTTAAGCGTTGATGTGCGAAAGGCGCAGGACAGCTTTCAGTTTCCCTGCGGCCACTACCATGGAGTAGAGCTTTTGTTTCATTCTTCTACACTAAATAGGGACGCGCCTGAATTGTTAAAAACCGTCGAAGTGGATGGAAAACAAGTCCAGCTCCGATTTTGCAAGGACGCACAAAGTTATGTTGTCCGGGCGGATGATCGGCTGCGCAAGCTGTTTGAAGATATGGGAAATGCTCCCCCGGAGTGCCGCACACCATATTTACAGATAAAAGTAACAGAATTGTTGCTTCTGCTTTGTAAATCGGATATGCCGGAAAAAAGCGATGAAAGCTCTTTTATGACTATGGGGCAGGTTCAGATCACCAAGCAAGTCATGGAAATTATAAGCGCCGATTTGAGCAAACATTATTCGATTGAAAATCTGGCGGCTCCATTTGGAATTAGTCCATCCTCTTTGAAAAACTATTTTCAGGGAGTGTATGGAAAAAATATTTCCACATGGCTGCGTGAGGCAAGAATGGCGGCAGCGTCTATGGCGCTGCGGGAGAGTAATCAGCCCGTAGCAGAAATCGCGGCTAAAGTAGGATACGAAAACGCAAGTAAATTTTCTGCGGCGTTCAAAAGTTTTCTGGGAGAAACCCCATTGGAGTACCGGCGTCAAAGCCGGTGTGAAATCTAATTCATCTTTTTTAGGAGGTACATAAAAAATGAACGAAAAAACAAATACAAAAAAATCGAAGCGGCTGGTGTCTGCGGGCGTATTTATTGCCTTGTACTTTGTCGTATTTTTGATTATTGGAGTGTGCTGTATGCCGGTGCCGCCCCTTTATCTTTGTATGTCCAGCTTGATTGCTTTGGTAGCCGCTCCGGTTTATCTGATGTTGTTGGCAAAAGCGCCTATGCACGGCCCCATCTTTATTGCGGCTATGCTGCCCTGCCTGTTCCTTTTACTCCAGGGAAATATATGGGTGGTAGCTGTTACCGGCGCTGTAGCGGGGATTCTGGCAGAGGTCATCGCAGGTATTGGAAAGTTTCGCAACAATAAGCTGAACATTCTAAGCTATCTATTCTTTTCTCAGAATTTGCTGGGCGGTTTCCTTCCTATCTGGATTATGCGAGATTACTTCTTTGCTGACACACTGGAACGTGGTATGAGCGCAGATTTCTGCAACACACTGGAAGCTATGACGCCTACCTGGGTTTTGTTCCTGATGATTGCAGGAACCGTTATTTTTGCTTTGATTGGCTGCATGATTGGCAAGAGGATGTTCAAGAAACACTTTGAAAAGGCTGGAATGGTATGATGGAGAAACGGGAAGTAAGATTTGATCTGCGGACAAAGTTCATGCTCATATTGGTTGTTAATCTCTTTTTACTTCTCAGTCATTCCGTGATTTTTGAATTGGTTTTGATATTCGGCTGTCTGCTGCTCATTACCATAGACGGGCAGGCAAAGAGCGCCTTTCACTTTTTGATTGTCTTTTTGATTATGCTCGGTATCGACCAGCTTTTGACGCCCTATATAAACGGCTTTTTCTTTACTTTGGTATCCTTTATCACAGTAGCATTGAGAAAGTTTTTGCCTTGTTTTATTCTAGGGAAATGGATTTTGACGAAAACGGAAGTCAGTGAGTTTGTTGCGGTTATGTGGAAGCTGCGGCTTCCACAGACCGCAATCATTCCGCTATCTGTAGTGTTCCGTTATTTCCCTACGATCAAAGAGGAATGGGCTTCTATCCGGGCTGCGATGAAAATGCGGGGAATCCATGTCTCGCTGGAACATATTATGGTTCCGCTTTTGATGTCCGCAGTGAATGTCAGCGAGGAATTATCGGCAGCGGCATTGTGCCGCGGATTAGACAGTCCAGAACCGCATACCAGTTTGGTACAGGTAAGATTCCGCTTCTCTGATGTCCTTGTTTGGTGTATTACAGGAGCTTTGGCGATTGCTGCGATTATCTTGAAAGGGGTGGGTATTTTATGATTTCGTTTCAAAATGTTACCTACTCCTATCAGGAAAGCGGGGAACCCAAAAGTCTGGATTCCATCAATCTGGAGGTGAAGGATGGGAAATGTATTTTACTTTGCGGGAAAAGCGGCTGTGGAAAAACGACTATAACCCGTCTGCTCAATGGTATGATTCCCAATTTTTACGAAGGAAAATTACAAGGAACTGTCATGGTGGATGGGAAAAATCTTTTTGATCTTCCCATGTATGAAATCTCTAAGCGAATTGGCAGCGTTTTTCAAAATCCTCGGACGCAGTTTTACACTGTCAATACCACCAGCGAGATTGCTTTTGGCTGTGAAAACCTCGGAATGGAACCGCAGGAAATCGCTGAACGTGTGAAACAGACAGCAAAAGATTTACAAATTGAGTATCTGCTGAATCGGAATATTTTTAATTTGTCCGGAGGGGAAAAACAAATCATCGCCTTTGCAAGCATTTATGCGATGTCCCCGCAAATCTATGTTCTGGACGAGCCATCCTCGAATCTGGATATTCAGGCGATTGAAAAGGTGAGGAAAATTTTAAGCCTGCTCAAACAGCAGGGCAAAACCGTCATCATTGCGGAACACCGCATCTATTACCTGAAAGATCTGATAGACCGTGCCATATATATGGAGGATGGCAAAGTTGTCGGGGAATATACAATGGCAGAATTAGCTCGTTTGACCTATGAAGAACGGGTAAACAGCGGGATTCGGACGGTAGATTTACTGTCTTATCCGATTACGGCTCACCATGCGCGTTCATCCAGCCATACCATAGAACTAAAAGATATTCATTGTTTTTATGGGCAAACGGAGGCTTTGTCTATCCCTAAGCTGTCTATCCCATCGGGCCGGATTACTGCAATCATTGGCACCAATGGGGCAGGAAAATCCACTTTTGTTTCCTGCATGTGCGGGCTTATGAAAAAGACAAAAGGAACATTCCTGCTGGATGGAAAAAAACAAAGTGCAAAAGAGCGGGTACGGGATAGCTACCTTGTCATGCAGGAGGTGAATCACCAGCTTTTCTCTGATAGTGTTAGAGAAGAAATTGTGCTGGGAAGCGGCGAATCTTCAGAAAATAATCTGCAAGAGATTATGACTGCACTGGATATTTCTGCTCTTTCAGAGCGCCATCCTATGACTTTATCCGGCGGACAAAAGCAGCGGGTTATCATTGCTTCTGCCATGTTCTGCGGGAAAAAGTTTTTGTATTTCGATGAACCTACATCCGGCCTCGATTTTAGCCACATGATACAGACTTGCCAGCTATTAAAACAACTCCAGAAAGAAGATGTTTTTCTTTTCATTATTACTCATGATTACGAATTGATTGCTTCTGTCTGCGATAGCGTGATTCATGTTGAAAATGGACAGGTACAGGAACAATATCTATTAGACAGTGTTGGTACTGAAAAACTTCAAGCATTTTTCTCTCAATTAGAGGAATAAAAACAAAAAAGTCTACTAATAAAAAGTCAAGCAGAAATTTGAAAAATTAGTAGACAGAAATGGAGGTATCACAAAAAGACCACTGATATCGCTGGCCAGCAAAAGAATAAATTTGCCCGCAAAAGGCACTATAATAATTGTCAGGAGATTAGTTATATCTAACCCAAGAATTAAGAACACAATCTCTCAAAACAAGGAGAGCACAATGCAGGAATTAAAATATTTGATAGATAAGGAAATAATAAGGCGAGAGGAAGCCTTCATTACGGACATCATTTATCCTATGAAGAACGGAAGGGCGGATATTCATTTGTATGATGTGTTTCCCGGTGTTCAACTGATGATAACAACTTTTGAAAGTGAAACCTGTTATCAGGATGGTATGGAGCAGGATGTCATCAGCATAAACCATTGCTTCAAAGGGCGGTTTGAATGTGTTTTTGACAACAGAAACTGTGCGTATATGGGTGAAGGCGATATTGCAATCAATAATGTTTTACATTCTCCCATTGCCTCATCCTTCCCTTTGAATTATTACTCCGGTTCCACCATAATTCTTTATCCACGGCTATGCAAAACAGTACCGGAATTGAACAGCTTCGGCATAGATACAGATATTTTGACAAGGAAATATTCCTTGGATACTCGTTGTATGGTGTTTCGACGTAATGAGAATGTGGAACATATATACAGAGAATTGTATCGCAGCCTTACTCAACCGGAGTTGCCATATTTGCGCCTAAAAATATTGGAGCTGCTGTATCATTTTCAGGCCAGGCAGACTGTTCTGGAAGAAAATCACGAATATATGGCGAAACCATTGACTGAAAAAATTAAACATGTCAGGAACCATCTGATTGAAGATTTGGAACATTCTGTCAGCCTCAAGGAGCTGGCGGCAGAGCATGAAATCAGCCTGACGCAACTGAAAACCAGCTTCAAACAGGTTTATGGCGAAACCCCTTATGTCTATTTGAAAAGATATAAGATGCACATAGCTGCAAAACTGCTGTTGGAAACAAAGCAGCGTGTAATCGAAATTGCGGCGGCAATGGGGTATCAGAATCCAAGTAAGTTTACAGAGGCGTTTTTCTCCGTCATGGGAAAGAGACCTTTGGAATATCGAAAACAGAATGAAGAACAATAGATTGGAGTGTCATGTATGGCACTCCATTTTCTTTGACCTTTTGGATTATTTTTGTATTGCTGCGACTTTTCGGGGTAGATGAAGCAGTCGTTTCTCGTTTAAAATGTGTTGCAGTTAGCAGATGCTAACTGCATACTGCATACTACATAAAAATGAAATGGCTTGGAATCTCCTGCTATTTTCAAGAAAGCGAAGGTGTCGTTATGAAAACAAAACTTACTACAAAAGACTTAATTTCCGCAGGTGCATTCGGAGCAATCTACCTTGTCCTGCTCACTGTATTATCGTCAATGATACTGCCTATCGTTCCAATACTCTATCTGGCAACACCGCTGATTGCCGGCATTATATTAGGCTCGGTGTATATGCTGTATTCATTGAAAGTCCCCCGCACCGGCTCTATTTTTATTCTCGCTGTGCTTGTAGGACTGATTACCTCTTTGGCTACTTTTTATCCGCTGATTGCCGCTATCGTATGGGGCGTGATTGCAGAACTTATCGTAGCCGGAAAACGCCGCAATTCTGCCAAAGCTCTTATCGCAAGCTACTGTGTGTTTAACCTGACCTCGATGGGCCCGTTCTTTGCAATTTTGATTGCGAAAGATGCGTTTCTTTCCATCTGCACTACATATTATGGGGCTGAGTATGCTGCTACACTCGATTCTCTGACTCCGAATTGGATTATTGTAGTATTCATTGCACTGGCTCTGTTGGGCGGACTTCTGGGCGGTCTGTTCGGTAAGCGTATTCTGAGCAAGCATTTTGTGAAAGCCGGTATTGTTGCGTAATGACGCAGAAAAATTCAAGAACTGTGTTAGATCCGAGAAGCAAGCTGGCAGTATTTGTCGCTGCTTGCTTCTCGACTTTTTCGGGTATGACGTATATTCAGGAGATTGCCTTGCTTCTGTTTTGCGGTATTACAATGCTGATTTGTAAAAAGTGGCGGTGGGCGTTGAATGTTTCCATTACATTTGCAGTTATGTTCTTATGTGACTTGTTTGTGGTGGGAAGATTGTCCGGCCCGCCCCAATATGTAGCCCTGTTGTTGTGCCATGTGCTTCGGTTTTTGCTTCCTCTGTTTGGCGCCTTTTATATTGTCACGAAAACCTCAACCGTGGGACAATATATCAGCGCGTTTATGGCGATGCACCTGCCAAATGTGGTCATTATTCCCATAGCGGTCATGTTTCGTTTTTTGCCCACGCTGACAGAGGAATGGCAGGTCATCACACAGGCAATGCGTCTGCGTGGAATGGCTCTGTCCATAAAAAATGTACTGCGCCGCCCTCTGTATATGCTGGAAAATATGTTAGTGCCGTTTCTTTTGCAAAGTTCGGCGATTGTGGATGAAATGTCCGCAGCAGTTATGGCTCGTGGATTTGATAAAGACCATCCCCGAAGCAGTTTCCTTGAAGTGAAGATGAAGGCGCTGGATTGGATATTTGTTGCAGTTTCCGTCATTGTCCTTGTATGGAATCTGCTTTGGTGAGAGGGGAAGTTTTTTATGGTAACATTTGAAAATGTATCATTTTCCTATCAGACGGGTATGGAAACGCCTGCTTCCGCTGTAGTATTAAAAGATGTGAATCTGCACATCAAAAAGGGCGAATGTATTGTCCTGTGCGGAAAAAGCGGCTGTGGAAAAACCACAATGCTGCGTCTTGTCAATGGGCTTGCACCACATTTTTACGCTGGAAACCTACAGGGAGCTGTAAGGGTACATGGCATGGACATCCCCTCGTCTGATCTGCCGAAAATCTCAAGATTTGTGGGAAGTGTTTTTCAAAATCCACGGACTCAGTTTTTTCACATGGATACCACAGGGGAAATGGCATTTAATCTGGAAAATCAAAATATGCCAAGGGAGAAAATGAAAAAGCGGCTTGAGGAAGTCGCTTATCATCTGCATTTGGAGGAACTGCTGGAACGGGACATTTTTGAACTGTCCGGCGGAGAAAAACAGCAGATTGCCTGTGGCTCTGTCTATGCGTCCTTGCCAGAGGTGGTGGTATTGGATGAGCCTTCGTCAAATCTGGACATGGAAAGCATACAAAAGCTACAAAAGCTGATTCGCACCATGAAAGAGGACGGAAAGACAATTTTAATATCCGAACATCGCCTATGGTATCTTAGCGGAATGACTGACCGATATATCTTAATGGATAACGGACGGATTATCAGGGAATGCGAGCCGAAAGAAATAAACGCACTGACACAGCAGGAAAGGACTGCTTTGGGACTTCGTGCAGTCAATCCGCAGCAGCTTCATATCATGCCCGAAACCGCGAATCGAAATTTGAATCAGGAACCGGCAATCGAAATCCACGGTCTGACCTTTAACCGTGGGCAGCGCCAGGTATTGGATATTCGCCACTTGGCAATTCCAAAAGGAGCGATTGTTGCGGTCATTGGCGAGAACGGTGCAGGTAAGTCCACGCTGAGTTTATGCCTTGCGGGGCTTCTCAGGCATAACGGAACGATTATGATAGAAGGAAAAACAGTTCCGAACAAAAGACTGCCGGAAACAGCTTTCCTTGTCATGCAGGAGGCCGGACACCAGCTTTTTAGCGACAGTGTAATGGGTGAGCTTACGCTAAACAATCCTTCTTTAACAGAGGAACAGGCACAGGCGGTACTCCGTGAGTTAGGGTTGGCGGGATTGGAAAACAGACACCCCGGTTCTCTTTCCGGCGGACAGCAGCAGCGGCTTGCTCTTGCAACAGCGATCTGTAACCGACGTCCGGTCATGCTGTATGATGAGCCAACCAGCGGACAGGATGGGGACAATCTGCTTCGCACCGTAGAAATCATACGAAAAGCGAACGAGAATGCCGTATGCTCTCTTATCGTATCCCATGATCCGGAGCTGATTGCCCGCTGTGCCACACATATTTTACATATTCATGCAGGAGAAGTAAAAAAGCTCCTGCCATTAGATGAAAGGGGGAACATCTATATGTGGAAAGTATTTAGAGAAGATGCACAGATAAGAAAACCGCAAAAAACCGGTATTCCAAGATTGTTGGAATTTACGGCTCCATTTGGTCCCATGCTCTTTCTCTCCCAGCTTCTTGCCGGAGCGAGTGCACTATTGCTGTTAGCGCCGTTCCTTTGTGTTTATTTTGCCGCAAGGGAGCTTTTGGATTTCCTGCTTGGCGGCAGCATAGATGCGTCTGCGTTGGCGTACTGGGGGCTTTGGGCGCTTGGGTTTGAACTGGCAGGCTTGATTGTCAATTTTATTGCCCTGCTTTTGTCTCACAAAGCTGCTTTTCATACGGAACAGAATTTGAAAATGGCAGTATTGGAACATCTGTCAAGGCTGCCTCTGGGATATTTTGAAGAAAACAGCAGCGGAAAACTGCGGAAAATCATAGATGAAAACAGTAAACAGACAGAAAGCTATCTGGCACATCAGCTTCCTGACCTCGTAGGGGCACAGGTGTCTATGGTTGCTGCGGCGCTTCTCATGCTTGCGGTTGACTGGCGGATTGGACTTCCTGTGCTGGTGCTTATGATGATCGGTTTTGCGTTTCAAATGTCTATGATGGGTGAAGAAACCATGAATTTTATGAAACGCTATCAGGATGCGCAAGAGGACATGAGCCATGAAGCGGTGGAGTACGTCAGAGGAATTTCCGTCATTAAAATCTTTGGTCAGTCCGTTCATTCGCTGCGCCGTTTCAAAGAAGCCATCCATGCCTACCGGGATGACGCCTTAGCCTATACGATGGCCTGCAAGCCGGGGTATGTGGCGTTTAATACTGTGGTAAACTCCTCGTTTCTTGCCTTGATCCCGGCAGCCTTGATTGGTATGGCAGCCGCGGCAGATTTGGAAACATTTGCACAAAACTTTTTATTCTATTTGATTTTTGCACCTGCCTGTGCAGCTATGCTGAACAAATTGATGTATATGACCAACTACAAGATGCAGGCTGTGGAATCCATGCGGCGCATTGATGAAATCCTGCTGACAAGGGAGCAGGCAGAGCCAAGAGAGTTCAAACTGCCGCAGGGTAATGATGTAAGATTCGACCATGTGACCTTTACTTATCCTACAGGCGAGGGCCCTGCCATTTCCGATGTCAGCTTCCTTGCGAAAGGCGGAACCGTGACTGCTTTGGTGGGACATTCCGGCTCAGGCAAAAGTACCATAGGCTCTTTAATTCCACGGTTTTATGATATTCAGGAGGGGTGCATTTCCATCGGAGGCGTAGCACTTTCTTCCATGAACAGGAAGGCGTTGATGGAAAGAGTTGCCTTTGTATTTCAAAATCCAAAGCTGCTGAAAGCAAGCATTGAAGAAAATGTCCGGGGCGGGAAAAAGAACGCAACCGCAGAGGATATTTTGAACGCTCTGCATTTAGCTGGATGTGATGATATTCTCGAAAAACTCCCCGATGGAATCCATACGATGATTGGAGGAAAAGGTGTATATCTTTCCGGTGGCGAAATACAGCGGCTCGCTATTGCGAGAGCAATATTGAAGGATGCCCCTATCATCGTTTTGGACGAGGCCACCGCTTTTGCAGACCCGGAAAATGAAGCACAGATTCAACAGGCATTGAAAGAACTGACAAAAAACAAAACGGTAATTATGATTGCGCACCGTCTCTCTACTATTACCGATGCAGACCAAATCATCGTGATGAAGGGCGGACAGATAGCGGAGTACGGCAGACATGAGGAATTAGCTGCAAGACAGGGCGAATATGCCCGTATGTGGACAGAATATCAGAAGTCAATTCGCTGGCAGATGGATAACGTAGGAAACACCGCAGGGGTGCACCATGATGCCCTGAAAAGCGGGCAGGAACAGGAGGCTGCATCATGCTGAAGAATTTACTCGGATTGAGCGATGACGGAGTGCGTGAACTGAAAAGGGGTATCGCTGCCACAGCGATTTCCAATTTAGCGATTATGGCTCCCGTTTCGCTTTTAATGATGGTAACGATGGCGCTTTTAGATAAAATATGTGGCGGCGAAGGTTTTACCCTCCGGTCAGATGTCATTTTGCTGATGGCAATAGGGCTTTGTGGAATTATCTTTTTAACACAATGGGTGCAGTACCATCTTACCTATACGGTTGCCTATCGGGAAAGCGCAAACCGGCGAATTACTCTGGCAGAAAAGCTGCGGCGGCTTCCGCTCTCTTTCTTTGGGCAGCGTGACCTTTCCGACCTGACGTCCACGATGATGGGTGACTGCTCAAAACTGGAACGGATATTCTCAAATGCAGTTCCGGGGCTGTTTGGAACAATCGTGATGTTCCTTGTGGTTTCCGCCTGCCTGCTCTGTGTCGACTGGCGTATGGGACTTTGCATTGTCCTTCCCGTTCCTGTTGCCGGTGTGATTGTATTTGCCGGAAGAAGGATGCAGCAGAATGCGGAGGAAAAGAATTACGATGCCTATCGTGCCGCTTATGACGGTGTGCAGGAGTATCTTGATGTAGTTTCTGAACTTCGTTCTTCTGGAACGGAGCAGGAATATTTAGCCGGAGTAAGAAAAAAACTGGACAATGTAATTGCGTGTGCATTTCGCAATGAGCTTGTTCCCGGTACAGTAGTTACGCTTGCACAGTTTGTCCTTCGCTTCGGCCTGGTGACGGTGTTGCTTGTAGGTGGGGTTTTAATGACACAGGGAAGCCTCTCTGTTAATATGTTCCTGTTTTATCTGCTGATAGCAGGCAGGATTTATGAGCCGTTTGGCTCCTGCTTCATGCTGATGGCTGAAATGTTCTCCGCACTGGTCAGTATCCGCCGGACAAAAGAAATGGAGGCTACTTCGGAACAGACCGGTGCGAATGTCTGCAATAATCAAGGCTTTGATATTGAATTTTCCAATGTGGAATTTTCCTATAAGGATACCCCTGTGTTGAAAGGCGTTTCCTTTGTAGCAAAGCAGGGGGAAATTACTGCACTTGTAGGACATTCCGGCAGTGGAAAATCAACCGTATCCCGATTGGCAGCCCGCTTTTGGGATGCAGATAAGGGAAAGGTTCTGCTCGGCGGCGTGGATGTAAAGACCATAGAGCCGGAGGTGTTGTATCGAAACTACTCCATTGTTTTTCAAGATGTTACCCTGTTTGACAATACCATAATGGAAAATATCCGGCTTGGTCGGCAAAACGCCACGGATGAGGAAGTGATAAAAGCTGCTAAAGCAGCAAGGTGTGAGGAATTTGTCTCCCGCTTGCCGGAGGGGTATCAAAGCAGAATCGGAGAAAACGGCTGTACCCTTTCCGGTGGCGAACGCCAGCGAATTTCCATCGCCCGTGCGATTTTGAAGGATGCGCCGGTCATTATTCTGGATGAAGCTACCGCATCTATGGATGTAGAAAATGAAAGCATGGTGCAGGAGGCGTTATCTGAACTTCTGCGCGATAAAACTGTACTCGTGATTGCCCACCGTATGCGTACTGTGGCAGGGGCAGACAAAATCGTGGTGCTGGAAGATGGCAAGGTTGCAGAACAGGGCAGACCGGAAGAGTTGATGAAGCATGGTGGTCTTTTCAGCAATATGGTAAGCCTGCAGGCGGGAAGCTAATAAGATCATCTGTCATATGTTATGGGTTAAAGGACAAGGTAGCACCTTTTTTGCGTGCACTGCCTTGTCCTTTACTATTGATTTTTGGGAGATGTGGGGCAAATCCGCATCCCTTTGAAGATTGGACGGGAGTCCTTAAACGAATCGGAACCGACGTGACCTGACACGCCGGTTCCGAACAAAACACTTTTTACTTCCTTATGGGACGCTGCCTAAAGCAGAGTCGTTTTTTTTCTCCAGTGAATGCTTCTTTTAAGCTTCTTTACCTATCTTTTCTTCCATGCCAAAAGCCATGATATTTCTTTTGCACTATTAAACTGCGGAAAAGCACAGTTTGTCATCTGCCTTGTGATAAGCGAACTGACACAATACAGAGATTTAAGCTTTTCCCCAATGGAATTCACACCCATCATAACTTCGCCAAAAACTCTGTCGCGGTCAGTGCTGTAACATCACTTTCCCTGAAATCCTTCTCATTTCTTGTAATAATATAATCAGCATGAATCCTCTTCGCCGTAGCCGACTGAATGGCATCTTCAAAATCATCCCACTGCATTTCTGCGGCCGAACTCATATCGCTAACATTAAGATTCTCAAATGTAAAAATGAGCGACAGTTTCTTTAAAACTTCGTTTATTTTCTCTGCATCCAATTCTTTTCGCATCACATAAACCAGATTGGCAAAAGTTAAAGCTGAAACATACCCCTCCGCCTGCTTCGTCTCACAAATCTTCCAGATTCTAACGGAGTCTGCGAAGTATGGCTGTCTTTTCTGAAGCACATCCAGAAGAGTATTTCCGTCAATTAGTAACTTCATACTTCTCCTTCAAACTTTGTTCTCTTACCTTGTCTATATCCGTATCACCTTTCAGTATCCCTGCAAGAGAATCCGTTAAATAAGATACTGCCTTTCCTCGCGGAATAAGCCGACCTACCTCTTTACCATTTTTTGTGACGATAATCTCACTGCCCTCCTGAACCATAGCAAGATACCTGCCAAAGTTGTTCTGCATCTCCGTTGCTGTAGCAGTTGCTGTATTTCCTATCATAGTACCACCTCCCATTTATATTAGCTAATATCAATATATACCTTTTTAGCTAAAATTCAAGATTGCCCTTAAAAAAAGCACTGCAAAACTGCAGTGCTTTACTTTCGTAAAATCCCCAGTATCAAAAGATGCAGAGGATAGAATGCATAAGTCCTACAAAGATGCCGTTCCCCATTCGACACAAGTTTTCCTTTTTTCCATTTTTTACAGCATAAACCTCGCACTAGTCTCGTCGAACTTTATTTTACCGCCCCAAACAAATCGTTCAGCGCTTCCGCCATAGTCGGGTGGGTGAAAATCTGGTTTGCAAGCACCGTGTAAGGCTGCTTTGTCATCATCGCTAAAACTATGATATTAATTACTTCGTGGGACTCTTCACCGAACAAGGTCACGCCCAAAATCTGATTGTTTTCGGCATCTACAACTGCCTTGTACAGTCCGGTTTGATTTCCGAGGATTTTCGCCTTGGGAATCGCAGTAACCGGTAAGGTCGCCACTTTAATTTTGTAGCCTTTTTCTCTCGCTTCCTTTTCACTGAGTCCCACTCTGGAAAATGTCGGATGAAGAAAGGCGGAGAAAGCAAGAGGCTGGCGATTATTTCTTTCGTAGCTTCCCTGATTATCCAAAAAGCTCTTTACAATTCGGAAATCATCTAAGGAAACATAGGTAAACTGCGGCCCTCCGTTCACATCTCCCATAGCAAAAATGTGCGCCTGATTGCTCTGCAGGTGCTCATTTACCTTGATAAAACCTCTTTCAGAAACTTCCACACCTGCATTTTCCAAGTGCAGCTCTTCCGTGTTCGCCTGTCGACCGGTTGCAACAAGAAAAGCCTCCACGGAAAGCTCTTTCTTTTCGCCATTTACCGTGTAGGAAAGATGAACCGCCTTTTCATCCTGCGTTACCTGATTCAGTGCGGCATGAAACAGGAAGTCCACTCCCATTGCCTGATAGGAGGAAAATACTTCCTTCGCTACATCCTCATCTTCTCTCGGTAATATCCGATCTCCCTGATCAATGATCGTAACTTTTGTACCGAACTTCGCATAGCTCGCCGCAAATTCCAGCCCGATAAAACCACTACCGAGAATCGCCAGGCTCTTCGGGAATTCTTCCAGATCCATCAGCGTTTCGCTGGTATGAATGCGTCTTCCGACTTCCAAGCCGGGAACACTTGGGATAAACGGTCTTGCACCGGTATTAACAAAGATGCGCTCCGCATAAACTTCAGATACCTCGCTGCCATTCGTAACCTGTACGGTATGCTCATCTTTAAAAGAAGCCAGTCCATCAAGGACCTCCACATTTTCATTGCTTGCCACCTTGTCGTAATTTGCCTTATTCAGCTTGGCAATCAGTGCTTTCTTCTGCAAAACGGCATTTTTATAGTATTCCGCGTCACTTTCCCCACTAAATCCTCTTCTGTCCGCAGCAGTTGCCAGAAACTTAGAAGGAATGCAGCCTACATTGATGCAGGTTCCACCATACATCAGAGGGGATTTTTCCACCAAAACGGTCGTCTCGCCCTTATTTCCAAGATAATTCGCAAGGGTCTTCCCCGCCTTACCAAATCCGATGATTAAGTTTTCTACTTTTTTATTGCTCATGTTCTTCTTGTATGATGTTTTCAGAAGCAAAAACACCACTTTCCTTTCTTTTTAATATCGTGGTTCAATACATTCAGATACTGTGTACTTTTGATCTTATTCTTATATGAGGGATCAATATATTTTTAATTCTTTGTTCTAATTTATCACATTTTATTGAATTTATCCATAAATATTACACATTTTCAACAATCTCCTTCCAAACTCTCCTCTATGCCACTCACCCTGGGAAGTCCTGATTTAGTTTCCGGCTTCTTTTACCGATATATTTACGGAATGTGCTATGATGGGATAGTTGCAATGACTGGGAATACAGAGATGGAACAAGAGATGAAAGACCCGATTTTTGAAGAAGAGCAGGCGCACCTGCATACCACCTACCGCACGCTGTGTGAGATGAAGACAGACCTGGAAGACAAGCTGCAGAAACTTGAACAGCAGGCGGCAGAAGAAAAAAATGACATCCGGGACAATCTGCGTCTGGATACGGCAGATGATGAGGTTTTAATGGAGTCCTACGCCGAAATGGGGACCTGGAACCGGTATGTGGACAGCATGAATGTCACCAGTGATCTGCTGACACACCGGCTAAAAAAACTGGACGTGCTATTAAAGGCACCCTATTTTGCACGGGTCACTCTACAGTTTTCACCGGAGGAAGAGGCGGAAGACTATTATATCGGCTCTGCTGCCGTGTCAAAAAACAGCGTGGATCCGCTGATCATCGATTGGCGAAGCCCGATTGCGGAAACCTATTACAATCAGGAAAACGGTAAAACTTCCTATGAGGTAAACGGAAGGCGAATCGAAGCCGACCTGCTGCTTCGCAGACAGTTTGACCTCAGACAGGATCAGCTGAATGCCTACTTCGATACCCAGATCGCCATTGAAGATAAACTCCTCTTACAGTCCCTTTCCAGGCATCAAACCGGCAAAATGAAGGATATTACCGCCCAAATTCAGAGGGAGCAGAATGCGGTCATCCGACATCCGGACGTCCCCGCTCTTCTTGTAAACGGCATTGCCGGAAGCGGCAAAACGTCCATTCTGCTGCAGCGAATCGCCTACTTATTTTACAGGCAGCGCGAAACTTTGCGCCCGGAACAGGTCTGTCTGCTCACGCTCAATCCGGTTTTCCGCGAATACATTGATACTGTGCTGCCGGATCTGGGTGAGAGCAACCCCAATACCCTGACCTGGGCAGAATTCATGGACGAGAGACATCTCCCCTTCCATGACGGTGCGCATCCCAAAACCAGTCTCTCTGATCTCACAAGGTTGGAGGAAGCTCTTCCTTCTTATATGCTTGGTCCGGAAGATTTCTTTCCGGTATACCAAAAAGAAAGGCTTCTTTTATCTGTGCAAAAAATTGCCGAAACAGCGGAAGGCTTCCGGCATTTTGGAACCGGCGTTCGGCTCATCAATGTCCTTTCCCTGGAACTGGAAAATGAGATCAAGAGAATGATCCGAGGCGGAAACACAAAGGCAGACTCCTCTGCAGATGGCGAGGACGAGGCAGAAGATAACGATGAAGAAGCTGCAGATCCCTTCCAGATCCCCCTGGATCATGCAAACGAGAACCGCCTGCAAAATGACAACGGAGGTGCTCTGAAAACCCTTCGCACCTGTGCCTTTCTCAATTTCCGTCATATTGCAGAAAAACTGTTGTACCGGAGCAATGTGACTGCCCTGGAGCTCCTTTACCTGCGCATGCTACTCACCGGAGAGTCAGACAAAAATACCAAATACGTCATGATAGATGAGGTACAGGACTATACCGCTGCGCAGCTTCGTCTTCTCCTGCGTTTTTTTCCCAAGGCAAAATTTATGCTACTGGGGGATGAGTTTCAGGCCATTCGAGAGGATACTGCCACCTTTGCTCAGATCAGAGACCTTTTCTTAGAGGCAAACAGAAAGGTCACGGAACTCAACCTCTTTACCTGCTATCGCTCGACTCCGGAAATCACGACCCTATTTACCTCGCTGCTACCCAAGGAACTTCGCGTGCATGCTGCTTCGGTACAAAGAGAAGGCACCCCTTGTGAAATCATTTCCTGCTCTTCCTATGAAGAACAGAATCAGGCGCTTCTGGCTGCCATTTCCCGTATCGACTGCGAGCACGGACTCACCGCCGTCATCTGCAAAAACCACAGGAGCCTGCAACACATGAGCGAGATCCTGCCTGAAATCCCCATGATTGAAGGAAGCGGCAAGCTTCCCGACCACGGCATTTTTTTAATCGAACTTTCTTATGTCAAAGGACTGGAGTTCGATCACGTGATCTTGCCTGATCTCACACTGCCCTTGAAATTCTCCGGCGATCAAACCAGATTTGAAGAAGTGGACAAAATGGATCTGCTCCTCAGACACCGTCTCTATACCACAGTGTCCCGTGCCACGCAAAAGCTGGTCATGCTTTGCCTGCAAGTTTCTCCATAAGCCAGTCGCGCATCACCACCGCATTATTGCGTTCCTCATCTTTTGCCGCATAGAGCAGCACAAGATCCTGCTCTTTCAATGCGTCCTTGCAGGTTTGAATCCATTTCTCCTTCCCGGGCGCTTCCTCCAGTTCTCTAAGGTAGCGCTCCTTAAATTCCGGAAAGCGCTCCGGAATATGGGAAAAAAATTTCCGCAATTCATTCGAAGGAGCAATTTCTTTCTCCCAGAGATCCACCTTCGCATCCACCTTTTTGATCCCTCTGGGCCACAACCGATCCACCAAAACACGCAGACCCTGCGCCTGCTCTTTCTCATAAATCCTTTGACAAATCATCTGATGTTTCATCACTTCACCTCTACGAACGAACCATTTGCTTTTATTCTCAATAGAATTATAGCAAAAAAAAAGAAGATAGATGACTATCTCCTCTCCTCTGTCCAAAGGACTCGCACCTTATGGCACATTTTAGTAACAGTAGCGAGAGGGGGACTTGAACCCTCGACACCGCGGGTATGAACCGCGTGCTCTAGCCAGCTGAGCTATCTCGCCATAGAAACACCTCATCGCCTTTGCGACGACTAAGATAATATACATCGTTTCCTCTATCCTTGTCAACTATTATTTCCGATTTTTTCCGCAAGTTCTAGAGACAGCTTTCTATCACGGATGGAAGCGCTTTTCCGCCGGTTATGGAACTCAGATATCCCCATAACCGGCAGTGATTTGCCACTTCGCCATATTGCTCACTTAAGAAACTCGCCCCTTCTCCATCTCATAAATTCGGTCGGCGAGGGACATGGTAGACTGTCTGTGAGAAACCAGCACTACGGTCTTTCCCTCTTTTTCTTTCTCTAAGGATTGCAAAATAATGCCCTCATTTAAAACATCCAGATTGCTGGTAGGCTCATCGAGAAGCAAGAGCTCCGCATCGTGGAGAAAGGCTCTCGCAAGTCCGATTCGTTGCTTTTCTCCGTCAGAAAGAGAATCTCCAAGCTCGCCCACCTCTGTTTCATATCCTTTAGGGAGGCTCATGATAAAATCATGAATGCTGGCTTTTTTTGCCGCATTTTCAATCTCTTCCTGCGAAGCAGAAAGCTTTGCGACCGCAATATTTTTTGCAATCGTGTCATGGAAGAGAATGGTATCCTGTGTCACATAGCTTGTCATTTTGCGAAGACAGTCCGTATTGATTTCCTTCACATTTTTTCCAGAAAATAAAATCTCGCCCTCTTTCGTATCCCAGAAACGCATAAGCAGCTTTAAAAGAGTGGATTTTCCGGAGCCGCTGACACCGTGAATCCCGAGAACCTTTCCCTTCGGAATGTCAACCGAAACCTGATTCAGAATGATTTCATCCTGATAAGAAAATGTAAGTTTTTCGACTCTTGCACCGTTAAATGGAATCTCTTCTCCGTTCGATACCTCTTCTACCGCAGGCTCTTCCTCTAAGAGGGAAAGAACCCTCTCTCCTGAGGCCAGGGTCTGGTTTAAAGTATTGGAAAGGGACGAAAGCGCCACTACCGGTCCAAAGGAGCTCATCATGGCAAGGGTGGAAAGGAGCAGAGCAGAAAAGCTTACGGCATGGCTCTGATAGAGGAAAAGCATGGTAAAAAACATTCCCCAGGAAAACAGCTGAATTGCAAGATTCGTCACCGCACGCTGTGAGCCCTCAAAGGAGCTTAAGTTTCTTTGGAAAGCGGAGAGTCTTTTCGACCTTTCATCCATTTCCATAGCTTGTTTTTCTCCCACATGGTATTGCTGGATTTCATCCAGACCGTAGAGGCTATCCAAAACAAAGTTATTTAACTCTCCCATCTCGCTTCTCAGTGCCATGCCGGCTTCCGCGCTGCGCTTTCCATTCCATATAGGAAGAAGCACGCCGACGGTAAGATAGGCCGCTAAGGCAATTGCTCCCGCAAGAATATGCTGCTTAGCGATAAAGAGAAGCAGAATCAGCGAAGTCAAAAACGCAATGGCTATCGGGGAAACGGTATGCGCGAAAAAGACCTCTAAGAGCTCGATATCCGAAGTAATCACGGAGATGAGATTCCCCTTTTCCTTTCCCTCCAGCTTTGCCGGGCAGAGTTTTCTAAGGATCGCAAAAACCTTATGGCGAATCATCGCAAGTATCCGAAAGGCGATATAGTGGTTACAATACTGCTCACCGTAGTGCAGGATTCCCCGTGCCACGGCAAAGAGGAGGATCACGGTAAAAAGCTTCTGCCAGGAGCCTGTTGCAAAAGAGAAGAAGCCCCCCGGCATAGAAAAGCTAGCCCCGGAAAGGTTATGCAGGGCAGGAAGCTCCGAAATCCCCTTTAGGATTCCGTATCCCCCGAGAATGGTAAGGAAGATTGCACATAAAAATCCTAAAACACCTAAGATAATGCCGGTCAGCATCACTCCCGTAAGAGGCTTTATAAGCACGATAAGCTTCCGCATAATCGCCAAGTCCGATCTTCTTTTATTCATGCTTTTCCCCTCCTTCCTTTATATCTTCCCTTTCTCCTCTTTGATCCTGCAAGTCTTCCATAATCCCTTGTTCTTCAAAACCAGTATCTTTTTGTTTTTCTGTAGAACTTTCTTTACGTGTTTCAGAAAAGCTTTCCAGCTCTTGTTGTTCCTTAAACAAGCGGCTGTAGCTTCCTCCCTTTTTAAAGAGCTCCTCATGCTTTCCGGCTTCCGTCACTCTGCCGTTTTCCAACATGAAGATACAATCACTCCCCACAACATTGGCGAGTCTATGGGAAATCAGGAGTATTGTTCTGCTCTTTGCAAGCTCATGAATGACCTCCATAATCATTTCTTCACTTTCCGCATCAATATTCGAGGTCGCTTCATCAAAAATATAGACCGGAGTATCGTGGAGAAGTGCTCTTGCAAGAGAAAGCCTCTGCTTCTGCCCTCCGGAAATATTGCTGCCGTTCGAAAGGAGTGGCATAGCAAGTCCCCCCTGTGCTTCTATAAAGGAGAGGAGGTTTACCTTTTTTAAGGCTTCCTTCATCTCCTCCTCGGTTGCGGATGGCTTTCCGAGGAGAAGATTCTCCCGCACAGTCCCCTTAAAGATCCAGCTGTCATGCCCGATCATCGTCATTTTATCGAGGATAGACCGAGACGAAAATTCCGTAAGCTCTCTTCCGTTTAACTTTACGGAGCCTTTGTAGCCCTTATTTTTCCCCATAAGAATCCCGGCTATAGTGGATTTTCCGGATCCGGAAAGACCCACGAGGGACACAAAGGAACAGGCAGGAATTTCCAATTCGACATCACGAAGGATTTCCCGACTCTCCTCATAGGAAAAGCAAAGTTTTTCCATAGAAATCCGTATTTCTTTTTCTTCCAGTACAGCTTTCCCGTCTTCCGCTTCCGGAATATCCAGAAAAGCAAAGATTCGGTCACTTGCTTTCATCCCGTTCATACCGATATGAAAGAAACTTCCGAGCAGTCGCATGGGGAGAAAGAATTCCGCCGCAAGGAGGGTGATCATTAAAACGCCGGAAAGAGAAATTGCCCCTTTGGAAAACCCACCAAGAGCCGAGATGATCCCGACCGCCGCCCCGCCGTAAGCGACAATATCCATCACCGAAGTACTGTTTAACTGCATGGAAAGCACCTTCATCGTGATTTTCCGGAAAAGCTCCGCTTCCCTGTCCATGTCCTCCGCCGCAGCCTGATCCGCCTGATAAATCTTTAAGGTGGTCATGCCCTGCAGCTTTTCCAAAAAGCTGTCGCCCAGTCCGTAATAGATTGCAAAATAATGGCTAAGCAGTCTTTTTGCGACAAGCATTACAAGCATAATGACGATAGGAATGAAGGGCACCGCAAGAAGAAGGAGCAGTGCCGTTTGAACGCTGATACGCGAGAGGATAAAGAAGAGGGTAATCGGCGCCAAAAGAGAGTAGAAAAACTGGCTTAGATATCTTCCGAAATAGATTTCCAGCTGTTCCACGCCTTCTCCTGCCATTTGCACGATTTCCGCACTGTTTACGCTTTCTCGGTATGACGGCCCGAGAGAGAGCATTTTCTCATAAATCTTATTCCGAAGAATTCGTTTTACATCCGCACTGGCATGAAAGCTCGCCTTTGTATACAGGCGGTCGCAGAGAAAGCGAAAGCCCAGTCCGAGCAGAACAATCCCCATAGTCAGGGCTATTCCCTCCGTACTTAATTTCTGCTGCCAAGCATTCTCTAAGAGATGGGCAATATTGTACACAATCACGACCTGTGCAAGGAGCGAAATCCATTGCCATACTATCTGCTGTACGATATACTTTCCGGCTCCCTTTAAAAGCCGGATCAGTCGCATTTTAATCACGTTTTCCCCCTTTTTGCTCTGAATTCATGAAGAATCCCCCTTTCCGAACAACTTTCCCGCTCTTTCCGATCCCTTTCCTTCCGCTCCAAAAAATGCTATCCTGATACCTCAGCGGAGTTCTACGAAAGGACCGAATCAAGGATGACTGAGAACGATTCTGCCGTGCAGGCTATTATAACAGAAATCGAACATTTACCGGAAAACAAAAGTTATACCGAACGGGGCATTCCTCCCATTTTTCAGTTTCACCAAGAGGCAAAGATTC
Organism: Lachnospiraceae bacterium; assembly: GCA_015258065.1. Lineage (GTDB taxonomy): Bacteria > Bacillota > Clostridia > Lachnospirales > Lachnospiraceae > Butyrivibrio. Next base: position 188,274 of record JABZIZ010000003.1, read on the forward strand.
TTTTGGTCGGGCAGGCGCCGGGAAGAAAGGTAGAAGAATCCGGCATTCCCTTTCATGACCTTTCCGGAAAAAGACTGATGGAATGGATGGGCATTTCCGAAGCAATCTTTTATGGAAAATCCATTGCCATTGTCCCTATGGACCTTTATTATCCCGGAAAGGGAAAGGGCGGTGACCTCCCTCCCCGCAGCTTTATGCGCAACTATCACGATAAAATCGTAGCGTTACTTCCAAAGGTAGAGCTTCGAATTTTAATCGGAAAGTATGCCATTTCCCACTACAATCAAAAAGGAGCAAAGCTTCCCTTAAAGGAACTGCTTTACTCCTATGCTGTAGAGGACGAAGCGTTCTCCCCGGAAATCGGCTCCTCCCCCATCGATTTTCCGCTGGTACACCCCAGCCCCTTAAACTATGGCTGGATCAAGAAAAATCCCTGGTTTATGGAGAAAAACATCCCCCTTTTACAGAGACTTGTGAGGGAGAGAATAGGTTAAAATAAACCCTTCATCATCTTCCTCGGCACACACATCATTACGGTTCTTTCCGGATCCACTACCTGACAGAATCGCAAATCTCCCACGGCACTGAGAAGCATACCAGCTTCGTTAAAGGAAAGCCCTAACTGCTCCTGTACTCTCTCGTTCATGATCCGTACCGCATGAAAAACCGCTTTCTCTATTTCTTCATGGGAATAGATTACACCACAGATTTCCTCATTTTCCAACATCGGTGTTTCAATGCGAATTCCCTTCATTACCGACAATCTCACCTTCACCTCAGCGGAAATTTCCACTCCGCTCACCATCACCTCTCCGTCTCCCATCGCCGCGTGCACGTCTCCCAAGGAGAAAAGAGCGCCGTCGTGGAATACAGGAAAATAAAGGCTTGCCCCTTCTTTGATGCGCTTATTGTCCATGTTTCCGCCATGGCAGCCAGGTGTACCGCAGTTGATCGCACCATTTTCCGGTGCAACACCGATCACACCAATCATGGGCGTCACATCAAAGACAAGCTTGTCATTAAAATGCACCTTGCCCTCTTCCACCTTGATCCGTTTTACAGACTCCTCTTTCACCAAAGAACCAAGTACGCCGTTATCCGGGAGGGCACACATCACGCCCTGCTGATCCAGAGTAATCTCCAGGATTTCCACCTTAAGGACATCTCCTGCCATTGCATTCTGCACATAGACCGGACCGGTGGCGGGATTGATACGGTCCCAGTTCAAAGCTCCAATACATGTCCCCTCTTCACTAAGCTGGTTATCAAAGCAGTCGTGTGTGCGGAAAATAACGGTTTCTCCGTCCATCACCTCCGCGACCGGTTCATTTTTACCGTCAAAGGCAAAGATTCTATTGTTTTCGATGATTTTCATAGTTGTTTCTTCATCCGATTTTCCTACTACGGATTCGACCTCTTGTGCCAATACAACTTTGAGAAAACGGATGATTCTCCTTTCTACTAATGATTTGTGATTTTTATAATTTTGTCCATACATCTCTCAGATGGGAACTTTAACTAAGGAATTATCTTATTCAAAAATGAATTTTCAGCATTTACAATATCGAGTATTTGGCTTTGAAATTACCGAGCATTTGGCTTTCTTTAATCCGATGGTTTGGCATATTTTTATAAAATATAATTGAAAATGAAATCATCCGTCAAGATAGAATAATTCCTGAAAAAAAGACCGACAAAACCGGCACTTTCCGGCTTCATCGGTCTTTCTCTAACTTGATTTTTCTCTGTACATTTTCCTTTTAAACAGTTTCTCTTTCATTAAATATCTCTTTATACTATCTTCTTTAAAAAACTATCTCCATCCGCTATCTCAGCGTACCAGTTTACTTCCCTAATGCTTGATCCACATCGGCAATAATATCCTGCACATCTTCAATGCCTACAGACATTCTGATAAGGTCAGGAGATACGCCTGCTGCCAGAAGCTCCTCATCATTCATCTGTCTGTGAGTGGTAGATGCCGGATGCAGTACACAGGTTCTGGCATCCGCAACGTGGGTAACGATAGCCGCGAGTTTCAGAGAATCCATAAACTTTACAGCCGCGTCTCTTCCCCCAACTACGCCGAAAGAAATAACACCGCAGGAGCCCTTTGGCAAGTACTTTTTAGCCAATTCATGCTGGCTGTCCTTTTCCAAGCCGGAGAAGGAAACCCAGGCTACCTTCGGGTGCTTTTCCAAATGCTTTGCTAAAGCCAAGGCATTTTCATAATGTCTTTCCATTCTTAAGTGCAGAGTTTCCAATCCTACGCCAAGGTAAAAGGAGTTTTGCGGAGAAGGAATGGAGCCTAAATCACGCATGAGGTTCGTGGTCATTTTCACAATATAAGCAGCCTTTCCGAAACCCTCCGTATAGACTGTGCCGTGGTAGGTTTCATCCGGAGTGGTTAGTCCCGGGAACTTTTCGCTGTACTTCGTCCAGTCAAAGTTTCCGGAATCCACAACTGCACCGCCAACAGAGTTCGCAAAGCCGTTCATGTATTTGGTGGTGGAGTGTGTCACGATATCCGCTCCCCATTCAAAAGGTCTACAGAATATCGGAGTGGGGAAGGTATTGTCCACGATAAGAGGAACGCCGTGCTTATGCGCTGCCTGAGCAAACTTTTCAATATCCAAAATTTTCAAAGCCGGATTCGCCAAAGTTTCTCCAAAAACCAGCTTTGTGTTGGGGCGGAACTTGGAATCCAGTTCTTCTTCGGAAATATCCGGATCCACGAAGGTCGTTTCAATGCCCATATTTTTCATGGTCTTTGCAATTAAGTTGTAGGTTCCTCCGTAGATTGCGGAAGAGGCAATCACATGATCTCCTGCAGTGGCAATATTGAAGATGGCATAGAAGTTTGCCGCCTGACCAGAAGAGGTTAGAATAGCCGCAACCCCTCCCTCCAGCTGACAGATTTTGTTTGCCACAGCATCATTCGTGGGGTTTGCCAGTCTGGTATAAAAATAGCCGGACTCCTTTAAGTCGAAAAGATTCCCCATTTGCTCGGAAGTCTCGTATTTAAAGGTTGTGGACTGCACGATGGGAACCACCCTTGGTTCTCCGTTTTTCGGCTCATACCCGCCCTGCACACAGATTGTATTGATATTGTAATTTGCCATAGTTACTACTCCTTTCACTTGTTTCGCTTACTATATAGTTCGGAAACTTGGATTGTCAAGCGAAGGAAATCTGGAATATAGCGGAATTTTACACTAATAATATTTTTATTTTACATAACATAAATTCCGTTATTCTCCATGATGTCTTTTATCTCAGACAATTCACTGAATATTTCATTTTGATTGTTCTGACTAAGTTGACAAGAAGAAAAAACATCATAATGATATGGAACTAAAAGCAATCTGAAAATCATATAACTCTTTAATTCAAAATTTCTCCTAATACTATTTTGTCCAAGTTTTTTAAATTCTATATATTGATTGTCATCAAATATTTTAAATAAAGAATCCCATAACCATTCTATAAACTCTTTAAATAAAAAGTGAGATACATACGAATTAGAAAGTTCAGAACATAATTCGTTAATAAAATTTGATTTCTGCAAATCCATAATATTCTTTCTGAATTGATTTTTATTTATGACCATTTCCCATATTTTAAACTCCTCAATATTCATTATCTTCCTATGGGATCGTTCTGCATAAGCGAGCCTGAATATTAGTACTACTACAATATCTTCGAACTCTAAAAAACTTAATAGGTATTCAAGAATCTCATTACTAAAATCCCCGCCTTGCATAAGTTCATACTTACTAGTTGTTCTCAGAGCATTAAGTACATAAGCGGGTAAATATTTATTTCGCATTTTTTCGGAGAAATCCTTTATGAACATGTCATTCTGATATTTTTCATTAATAACATGTTCAAAGACAATGTCAAAAACATCTGAAAAATAATGTGCTCCTTGAATTTCGGTATCTATTTGATTTAAAATTTCAAACACGCACATCATATTATCCGGAGTATGGATGGACTCTAGAAAACTGATTTCACTCAGCTTGTTTTCTACAATTTCTACAATTTTAGAGATACATATATTGCTTTTTAATGATTTTTCTTCCCAATTATATATTATATTTTTTCTATAATTCCCCCAAAAAACATCTTTGTACTCTTTGTTATTTTTCATCTCCTCTTCTATCCTAAGTAAGTGTTGTAAATCTTGCTCCATTATTTGAATCAAGCCCAATGGCACTACATCCAATCTTGCCAAGATATTCCATTTTTGATTGTAATAATTCTCTAACAGCTTCATTCTTTGTTTGAAGAAAAAATATGTAATTATGTCTTTAATATTATTTTTAGGCTCAGAATCTCTGTAGTGAAACACTCTAGTCAATATATTGTCTATTATTTTCTGTTCAGAGCTAAATGCCGCCATATAAAACTCTATTTTTTCATTATCAGTTTTACTAACTTCATTCCCTCTGTTAACAATATAGCTTATAAGTGTTTCAACATTAGCATAAAAATCACAGTCTAAATTTATGATATTTTTAAAAGAAAAAATAGTTTTAAAGAGTTTTTGAGAATAATTTGTCAATTCTAATTTGATTTTATATTCTTCATATTGATTAGTGGTTTTATATAAATAGCTGCGTGTAAACGCATTGCTGGATAGGGCAACAGACTCTATCAATAATGCGGTACAAAAAAAGGAACTTACTATAAATACAGCAAGCCAAGTTGATTTTATATATTGAATTCTAGTAGCAAAAATGGCGAAAAAATTATTAAATATTCTACTTTGAAAATATGTTTCCGAACACAAAACTATACCCGGTATACCAGCAATTATCCAAAAATATAATCTGGCAGGAATAGAACTAAATGATTTTAGCCAGAAATTATCATGGAATTTTAGTTTCTTTATATTGTATCCTAAATAAAAATTCTCTTTATTCTCAATATCTACCGTCTGATTTTCCAAATAATTTGAGATAAATGTCATGATAGATACAAGCCCTACCGACATTAAAAACATTTCTTTCCACTTTAATTGTACCTCTATATTTTTATAAATAAAGCAAGATAAGATAATACTTAACCATATAGAAATATGTTTCCAAGGATACCTACAAATTACATATATATCAAAACCCCAGTTCACTATTCTTTTTATCCCACTGTAAATGATATATTCTATTTCAATTTTTAAGTTTTCTATCATGATACAAATCATTACCTTTCTTGTAGAATTCAATATATTTACTTCGCGGTAATTCCTGTAATAGCTTTTCATATTGCAAAAAGTGCTATCGAAAACTCATCCATCTTTGCGCCCGATTACCCCTCTCTCATAATAAAAAATATATTGCTGGATAATCCCTGCATTTTCCCCATACAAGGAAAATGGAGATACTCCACCGCATTCCTTCTCAATGGCGCGGAAAATCCAGACATCCACCGGCACGCAGGCGGTTCTTCCGTAGGCAAATAGGGCGATGCAGTTTGCCACCTTTATGCCTACCCCCATGACGGCCTGAAGCTTTTCCAGCAATATATCATTGGGAAGCTCTGCGATGGCTTGGAGGTTTAGCTCTCCACTATTGACCTTTTTTATTGCGTCCAAAATATACTTCACCCTATAGCCAAGACCGCAGGCTGCCAGCTCTTCCTCCGTAGCATCTTTCATTTCTTCCGGGGTGGGAAATGCCTTTAGCCTTTCCTGTCCCGTAACAATATCATGCCCATATTTTTCTGATAGTGCTTCCACGGATTTGATGATGGCGGGAATACTTTTTCTTTGTGAAATAATAAAGGTAAGAAGCATTTCCCAGGGGTCTTGCCGTAGAAGCCGTACTCCACGGCCATGAGCAATGGCCTGATCCACGAATTCATGCTTTCCGCTTTCTGAAAGGGCAATTTCCCGGTAGCATCTCTTTAAGTCAAAAAAGGGAACCCAAATAGTTTCCCAACTTTCCGGTTCACAGGTGACTTCATATCTTCCAGAACCTTCCTGATGCAGATAGATCACAGCCTCCCCGATGATAAACCGATAGCTCCCGTCTTTCAGCCGTTTCCCCCTAAAACACTGTCCGCTATCTATGATCTTATCCAGATCAAAATCATCTTGAATCCTCACCTGCATCCATACTCCTCCTCTCAAACCTCCTTGCCTCGTGCAGATCTTCTTCCACGACACCATACGAATCCCTGTGGTTGATTCTACTCCACCGTCTCTATTTTACAAAGCCCGATTTCTTTCAATCCTCTATCATACAGGGCAGTGAGACACAGCTCTCCGCAAATATTGTATAAGCTATGCTTCGCCATACCTCTAGGCATAGTAATATCCAGATATTCCCGCTTGCTAAGAGAAAAGAGTTTCTGTTTTCCCTTCCAATCATCATTGCTAAAAAGTGGTGTGAGAATAAGATAGTCCGAAGGCGTGAAAGTTCCATTCACTCCGGACTTCATTCCTCCCGCTTTCAACTGTTCCGACTCCAAAAGCTTTTCCTTTACCTGGCCCTCAGAGGAGATTTTTACCAGAGCATAATAATCCATTCCCCATTTGTTCACCGAGCCTGTGCTTTCTCCCGAAGTATAGGCATAAAGTTCATGATTTACAATTTTTAAACTGTCGATTTTCGGAGCATCCTTCGTCCTCTCATCATGGTGCGTAAAGGCATTTTTCTCTATTTCCGAAAAGCATTTCCACTTGGCTTCTTTTTTTACAGGATCAAAGTCTAAAAGGGCAAAACATCGGGACAGACCGTAATAAACTTCCTTTTCAAAGCAGACAGGAACCAATCTGCCGTCTGAAACCGTCTGAAAATACCGCTCTCTTGCATTTTCCGGCAGCGTTTTGCTAAAGGGCAAAAATCCATTCTTAATCGGGATGATTTCCGGCGAAGAAAAATCTCCGGTAAAATAGACAATTTCTTTCTTTGCCTTGATTACCCCGAAGCCGTTTCCCAATGAAAAAAGCAGCGGATCATTTTCCCGGTCAAGGAAGTCTTCCCCAAGCACTATTTCCTGTATGCCGGTTTCGGACAAGACAAGAACAGTGTAGGCTCCGGGGGCTTCTTCTCTTCTTGTTAAGAGGAGAGCTCTTGCGCCTTGCTCCGGACACGCAGGAGAAAGAAAGCCTGTGCTGTACACATAGGTATATGCATTTTCCAAGTTGTATTTTTTTATAAGGCTTAGTTTTAAAGCGGCCATGCTATTCCTCACAATTCTCGTTATCTGCCTCTGTGTTTTTCTTTTTTCTTCGCTTGCTTCAGCATGAATCGCCGTTCTTCCTCAATACGTTTTTGTTCTCTGCTTTTTTCTTTGCGCTTTTGTTTGTACTCTTCATGCTGTAAACTTAACGCCTGTTGTGATTTTGTCCCGATGCCAACACACTGCAATTGCTTTTTTGCCTCTCTTTGTGCTCTTTTCGGATTCTGTTTCCTTTCCTTGACTTGCGTTTTGACTTCCGGACTAAATTTCAGCTCATAAAAATGCTTTAAGATAAAATTACGTACCTCAAAGTCCTTGGGCTCTGCACCGAAAGTCACCTTCGCAACGGATAGGCAATTCCCCTCTGTTTTCTCAAAAACGCCCACCCAAAAAGCGCCTTCAAAAAGCACTGTCATTTGACAAGTCATCTTGTCCATATTTGTCCCTCCAAAATTACTTTTTGAACAAAGAATGGACAACCCGGAGGGGAAGGTTACTTACCACAAGATTCTGTGACGGCCGGGCTACCTACCGGCTCTGGCATAGCTCTTTGTATGCGTTGCGTTTTTATCTTTGCTATGTACATAATTGATGAAATTTCTTCCATCGCCTTATATCATAACGATTGAAAACTGCATTAGCAAGAATATAGAATCGTTTGCGATGAAAGTCCCTTATTTCAAGGGATATTTCGTACCTCTTGAAAACAGAGATCGAATAAGAATCAACTTTTTCAAGGGACGTTTTCCATATTTCTTCAACTTTTCCAAGGGACTTTTTTTCTCCTACTTCAAAGGCAAACGATCTCCACACGAAATGACAGGCTTAGATTAATATCTTGTATTTTGGTTTGTTCCCTCATCAATTCTTTAGGCATGATATCGGAACCACATATACTCCATCTTCTCTTCTATAAGCAAAGGGAGCCACCCCGCATAAAACCATCGTAAATGCAGGTTCTTTCATCTTATCCGAATCTATCTTATTTGCTAATTTTAGTAGGGTTTCTGCCCCTTCATTTATTAACTTGTCTCCACCTAATTTAACCTCAACAAGACCATATCTACCATTACGCAAGTGTACTACAGCATCACATTCTAATCCTGTTTTATCCCTATAGTGATATACATCACCATCTAATGCGTCTGCATAGATACGCAAATCACGTACACATAGATTTTCAAAAATCAAACCCATCATGTTTAAATCATTAATTAAATCTTCCGGCCCTAATCCAAGTGCTGCCGTTGCTATTGATGGATCTACAAAATATCTTGTATCTGCAGTTCTTATCGCAGTTTTAGATCTTAAATTAGGATTCCACGCCGGAGAGTCTTCTATTACAAATGTTTTTTTCAATGCATTTATATAAGAGTATAATGTTTCTTTATCAAAGGTATCTGTATCATTCACAATGCAATCTTCCCTAATTGTTTCCAGTGAAGCCTGTGTTGCCACATTACGTGCATATGATTTCATTAACCTCTTCGTTCTTTCAGAATCTCTTTTGACTCCATCCACTCTAGATATATCATCATTTACAATCGAGTCATAATAATCAAAAGCTTGCTTTAACGCAATTTTCTTGGATACATTTAAAGCTAAAGGTCATCCTCCTCTACAAATAAAGTATGCAATATCATCTATACTGCGATTGTCGCTGGCATAAATATCTTTTCCTAAAAACATATCTTCCAACGAGACTGTACCGGTCGAATCTTTAGATTCATAAAGTGACATCGGACGCATTTTCATCCTTACTATACGCCCAGTTCCAGTATGCATGCTTTCATCTAGAATAGGCGGAACCGAGGAACCCGTAAGAATAAATTGTCCAAACTCCCCCCTTTGATCCACTTCATATCTGACGGCGTTCCAAATTCCAGGTGCAATCTGCCATTCGTCTATAAGACGAGGAACTTCTCCTTCAAGAAGTGCAGTCGGTTTAAGACTTGCCATTTGTTGATATTGCTCTGTCATATCCGGACGATCCATTTCTATAAAGCTTTTTGCAAGATGTTTTCCTGATGTTGTTTTTCCACACCACTTTGGCCCTTCTATTAATACAGCCCCCTTTGATTCCAAATGTTCTGCTAAAACTTTGTCCGATATTCTTTCAATATATTCTCTCATAGGATACTCTCCTCCATATTGTCTAACATAATTCAATCTTTCATACCGAGTATTTGACGTTTTTTAATTCGAGTATTTATCTTATATCATTTCGAGTATTTAGCCTATAATCATCCTGCTATTGCGCATTATTTTAATCGAGTATATAGCTACTAGTCAATCTACGCTTGTAGCAAGCTGACTTTTGTGTTATTTCGCTTACTTTAAATGCAAGCCTTTCTACGATGCTTCTCGAAAAATTCAGGTGGAATTCCCCCTTTATTGTTCGAGTTTAATACCATAAAAAAGTATCGTGAGCTTTCCACACGATACTTTTCATGAATCAGGTTAACAAAGCATTCCCATTTCATATTTTTGCCGTAAACGGCACTTTTATAAAATGAAATTTTCTATTCCTCTCCCAATATCTTTTTCTGCCAGCTTCGTTTTCCGCAGACCGGGCATTTCATATATCTTGCCCTTCCCCTATGCATGGATAGAATGACCTTACTATAGGAAGGCACATAGCGATGATGACAGCACTCGCATTCATAGAATCCTGCTTTCTGTTCAATGCCAACCGCGATAAAGCTTACCAGTAAAATCATCATAAGGGCAAAGGCGGAGAGTACCATTCTCAGCC
>JABZIZ010000040.1 GCA_015258065.1 Lachnospiraceae bacterium
TTCCCCAAGAATCCGCCGATATCAAAGGTTTTCCGTGAAATCGGTCTTGCTGACGAACTCGGCTCCGGTATGAGGAACCCCTACAAATATACGAAGATGTACTCCGGCGGTGAACCGCAGTTTGTCGAGGGTGATGTGTTCCGCATCACGATTCCGCTATCTGAAGTAGCAACTGCGACTGCGGGACCTGGTTCATCTGGTTCACCGGATGGAGCAAGAAATGAACCAATAAATGAAGCAATAAAACTGAACGGCTCCGAGCAACATGTCCTTGATGCCATTCGGCAGAACCCTCACATAACGAGAAAAAGTCTTATGGAACAGCTTAATCTTGGAGAAAGTACAGTGTACCGAGCTATTCAGAAATTAAAAGATGAGGGCATAATAGAACGTATTGGCTCCAACAAAACAGGACATTGGAAAGTGTTGTTTTAGCCATTCGCACGGGGAGCTGATAGCATGAATGGGCGGTTGCTTTGCCCCTTCTCCACAAATTCCCGTCTTTGACAGTTGAAAACATCGAGTAGGAGGCGGTGATTAGCCGCCGTCCTCTCACACCACCGTGCATACCGTTCGGTACACGGCGGTTTCAACA
>JABZIZ010000004.1 GCA_015258065.1 Lachnospiraceae bacterium
GCCTGCCATGGAGCCGATAATTACAACGGAAACCGCAACAATGGAATCATAACCCAGTGCCAGAACAACCGCCACGACCAGCGGGCAGAACGGAATCAGAACCTCGATCCATCCCAGGAAGCCACCCATTGCGGAAAATACCAGAATCATAACCACCAGAAGCAGGGTCGCCGAGGTCTTCCCGAACTTCTGCACCATGACATGGATGCCGGAGTCGATGGCTCCGGTACGACGATAAATCTCTAAGGCCGCACCGATGACCAGAATCAGGATGACCAGATTCGAAGTATCTTTTAATCCCATCGGGATGGCGCGGAACAGGTTGAAAATGTTATTAAAACTGAACGTGTTGCGCGGCAGCGGGGTGTATACCCCCTCTTCCAGCGTTCCCGGCGTGATGATGAAGGTGAACAGCCAGGCGATGACAACCACACAGAAAATCAGTACGAACGGATTGATATTCTTCTTATTTTTCATTCCTTATTTCCCCATCCTTTCCTCTATCCTCAAGGCTTCAGCGTATTTGCTAACTCCGCGACGGCTGCCAGATACCCCGCAATTCCCTCCTCCATCATAGCGATATCGATGCTGTCCTCCTTGGTATGGCACAGCCGGATCTCTGCGGGAGAGTAGCCCAGACACTTGACGCCCTGTGCGGTAAAATGTCCCGTGTCCGTCGCAAATGCCCATTCCTTGGTTTCCAGCTGATGCCCGACGGCTTCCTCAACCGCTTTTTTGACACGAACGATGTAATCCGCATCCGGTGACACCGAGAAGGGGTTCTCCCCTTGATAGCCCCGTCCTTCGCGTCCGGTGTAGGTTCTGACCGGAATGTATACGATTTCTGCCTGCGCTGTGATGCCGTCCATGGGAAGGCTCTCCACGAGCTTGTCAAAAGCTGCCTGCACGGTGTGCTCGGATTCCTCGCCGACCATACGATAATCCACATACAGAATGATCTTCTCCGGAATGATATTGGTTCCTTTCTCGGAGGACTCGATGCGGGTGCAGCTCATTGTGGAATCGCCGAAAATATCATCATGTGCCATTTTGATTTCACGAAGCTTCGGAAGGAACTTTGCCAGATAGTCAAACGGATTCCTGCCGTCCCCCGGTCTGGAGGCGTGGCAGGATCTGCCGGTAATGGTGACCTTGACCGCACAGCGGCCGCGGCTGCCGATGGCGATATCGTTCTCGGTGGCTTCGCCGACAATGGCATAATCGGTCAGCATTCTCTTTTCCCGTGCCTGCATCATGGCACCGAATCCTGCCGCTTCTTCTGCCACCACGCCTGCGGTGACCACATCCCCCTTCGGCAGCAGTCCTTCTTTTTTCAAAATATGCGGAATATACAGCTGGATGGCAATGGTGCCCTTGGTGTCGGAAGCGCCTCTTCCCCAGACCCTGCCTTCCGCCACCTCACCACTGAAGGGAGGGTACTTCCACGACGCGGGATCCCCCTCATCCACGGTGTCCATATGACAGTTGAGCGTTACGCTAGAGCCGCCTCCACTGCCCCTCATCCTGCCGAAGACGCTTCCGTAGTCGTCCGTGACGACCTCGTCGTACGCCAGCTCCCGCATTTTCCCCGCAATATACTCCGCCACCTCCTTTTCCTCAAAGGACATGGAAGGAATCCGAATCAGCTCCTGCGCCGTACGCACGACCTCATTCAGATAACGGGCTGCGATTTCCTTGTAATCTGTAGCCATGATTCCTCCTTTGTGATATGAATGCACATCATGAGATCTCTTGCTCTTTCCACTGCCTTTGTACCCTTAGTTTTTTACTGATTTCTCTGCCTTTTTCCCGCTAAGAAAGCGCCCATTAGATGCGCAATAGCGCCTCGTCCAGCTCCTCGATAATATCCTCCGGATGTTCCAGTCCAATCGAGAAACGCAGCGTTCCCATTGTGATGCCCGCATCCGTCATTGCTTCTTCGGAAGAACCTTCGGCACCGAAACGGATGCCGCAGCATTTTTCGCCATCGCATTGTCTCCGGTATGAATCAGAGTGGTTTGCAGATTCTTTTTTTTCATAACTATCCTCCTGTTATATCTAAATATTCGCCTTTTATTTTGTAAAAAAATAAATTATTTCCATTTTTTATATAATATAAATGATATAATTCTATTTTATCCGAGGCTTATTGTTTTCGGAAATGGAAATAAATCATTTTAAGATATGAATAAAATTCATATCTTAAATCGGATCGGATCCGTGCCCTATTTTTTCATCCGACTCGTTGGGAAAGCACAGGAGAAGCGACTGATGACCATGCAACAATTGCAGTATCTCATTTGTACCGCGCAACTCGGCTCCATCTCGCAGGCAGCAGAATCCATGTTTGTCTCTCAGTCCAGCATCAGTAAATCCATCCGCCTTCTGGAAAAAGAGCTGGGTTTCGCCATTCTGAACCGCAGTTACAGCGGCGTTTCTTTTACCGTACAGGGACTGAATTTCCTGAGGGACGCCTACCGGCTGGTAGGGGAATTCGAGACGGTGCGCACCTCCTATACACGGGCGGAGCAGGGGATTTCGAAAACCGTTTCCTTTGCGATTTCTTCCCAGCACTATCTCTTCGTGTTGCATGCCATTTCCAGAGTGTCGGAACTGTTCCGTGACCTCCGGTACAGCCTAACGCTTCGGGAGGGAAAAACCACGGATATCATTCAGGACGTTTTTTCCCGCAGAAGTGACTTGGGCTTCCTCTACTATTACGAACTGAACAAGGCGATGATTCAACGGGAGCTGGAGCGTCGTAACCTGAAGTTCCATCCGCTCTGTCAGGCAACGCCGCATGCCTACCTTGGAAAAAAACACCCTCTGGCGCAGCTAGAATCCGTCTCCTTGGATCAATTACAGGAATCTCCCTTTGTTCACTACGATTTCGGCACGGATCATTCCGATTTTGCCGAGGAGGTGCTGACACCGGCACACCCCATACGATCCATTACCGTCAGCGACCGGTACTCTCTCTTTCGCATGATTGCAGCTTCGGGTGGCTATGGTCTGGGTTCGGGAGAGCTGTACGAGGATTGGGCACCGGCAGACATTCGCAGCGTGCCGGTTCGCCGCACACAGAATCTGGACGGTAGTACCATGACCATCGGTTGGATTTACCTGTCCGGTCAGGAAATCAGTCCGGATGCGGAAACCTTCCTTCGGCTCTGCAAAGAGTCAATCCGCAGGCATCCGGGTACTCTGAAAATCATTCCGGAAAGGGAAGACAGAAAAAGATAGAATAGAAAGAGGGGGCGAAGAGAGTTATGATGAATAAAAGAAGTACAAGTCGAAATCTGTACCTTGAAAATCACACATAAAGCGAATCGTTACGCCATTTAAAAAACTTTTGCGATATAATAAATCTGTAAGGAATTTCTTATGTCTTTCTGTAAGAACGTTTTCTAACATTGACGATCTTCGATCATACGCTTTTGGGATGAACAGTCGGAAAACAGAGGGTTCTTGAGCATTCCTAGGCAAAGTTTTGTGAAGGGGATCTTGGATAGACTTTGCAAATGAGATCAAAACGTAAATTTAGGAGGATCTTTTATATGACAAATACACAGGCATGGGATTATGCGGTAGGTATGATTAAGGTGGATGGTCTGGAACCTACCAAAGAATTTAAGGAGTATATCGAAAAAGAAAAACGTGGTGAGGTGACCATGGATGACATTAAGCAGTATTTGGACAAGAAGTATAAGGTGAAAGAAGGTTCTGTAAATGCGTGATCCATACCTTTACGAGGGTACGGATGTCCTAAAGAACCGCCTCAATATTCGGGATAAGAGGCTGTTGGATGAAGCAGAATCCGATTACATTGTTTTTCGATTGAAGGAAGTCGCAATAAATCCTATACCGGGAGACTACGATTACTTTCATCTGCTTCAAATGCACAAACATATATTCCAGGATTTGTATGAATGGGCAGGGCAGCAGCGGAAGCAAAACATTTACAAAGAAGAGCCTATATTGGGTGGACTATCCATAGACTATGCGGATATGTTCGATATTCAGAAGGATTCGGAGCGTATTTTGACAGAAATGCGAAATAAGCCGTGGAATGATATGGGAGTACATGAGGCTGCGAAACAGTTTTCCCAATCAATGGCAATGTTATGGAAAGTGCATCCGTTCCGTGAGGGGAATACCCGAACCATCGTAACATTTTGTTGTCAGTATGCAGATGAAGTGGGGCTTTGCCCTGACAGGAAATTGTTTGAAAATAATGCGCAATATGTCAGGGTGTCGTTGGTTGCCTACAATGCGATATTTGGTGATATAGGAGATAAGTCACAACCGCAGTATTTAATCTCGATTGTTGAGGATGCGTTTGTAAGAGGAAAGGATAAAAGAATATAGGGGCACGGTGCTTATTGATCATTTTCAGTGCGATGAGGGAGTTGATGAATCAAAGAAGCACAAATACACGGGGCTAGAAAAGGATGTTGTTAGCAGAGAAGTGCCGGCATTTAAGCGGATATGTAAACGGTGGTTTTGATAAAACAGAACGGAATGGGAGAGAGGGCTGAAGAGATTTGAAATAAGAACTGCGGGGATATGAGCGGTTTCAAATCCAAAGCAAAAACACAGTTTCGGAGTTCGAGCCGTTCCGGGGTATGGTGCGATAAATCTCAAGTAAGCATTTCCTTCCAATTCTCTGGGAAACCCATTGTATCTTGCTTTACATGGGGATATTTCTCAAACAGCTTCTCCAGGGAATTTACAAATGACTTCCAGCTTTTATCTTTGCCGAGGATGTGTTTCATGCACATGAGGACACCGAAAATTCGGTTGTTGCCAATGCCGACATCCCTGTCTTGAGCGTATAGCTTGGGTGTCTTTGTCAGCTTAGCATTATAGAGTCTTCCATAGTGTGCACAGAGATTTCTGACATAGGCGAGGCTTTCAATCCAGCTTTCAAAATATGTATATCTAGCTACGGCCTTTTTGTCTGTATTCTTCATGATTTTGAAGAATTTTGACAAAGTGCCAAAGGAGAGTATCTCTATCAGCGATTGTATCTGCCATTCTTAGACTTCAATCCAAGACTGTAAGCCTTGATCAAGCGGAAATAGGATACATCATTAAGGAAAGAGGCAGCCATAGTCTCATCTTCTATGGAGAGTCCTATTTCTTTTAAGTTTTTTATCTGATCCGATACGGAGAGCGGTTCTTGTTGGTTCTTAAGTTCCATGGGCAAATCCCCTATAAAATTAAATGACCCGACATGGTACGCATCGTTGAGAGGCGTGTCGGGTACTGTTATGGATACTATAAAAAATTTACGGACAGATTACAAGAGGGAAAATTGTGAAATCTTACCGATCATAGCGTATTTTGACAGAAATGCGAAATAAGCCGTGGAATGATATGGGAATACATGAGGCTGCGGAGCAGTTTTCCCAAGTAAATGGCAATGTTATGGAAAGTGCATCCGTTCCGTGAGGGGAATACCCGAACCATCGTAACATTTTGTTGTCAGTATGCAGATGAAGTGGGGCTTTGCCCTGACAGGAAATTGTTTGAAATACACGGGGCTTGAAAAGGATGTTAGCAGAGAAGTGCCGGCATTTAGCAAGCAAAGAAAGGACTGCCACCATGATGACTAGGCGAAGGATTGATAGCGAAACCACCCTGATTCCTTACTACAGAAACGATGAAGCATCGCTTTCCTGGTATCAGGATCCGGATGTCTGCAAGCAGGTGGATAACAGGGAAGAGCCCTATGATTCGGAGCTTCTGCATCGCATGTATGATTATTTATGTTCGCATGGAGCTTGTTACTACATAGAATACAAAGGAAAGCTGGTTGGAGATGTTTCACTTAGAGAAAATACGGAGGTGGCAATCGTAGTATGTAAGGAATATCAGAACAGGCAGATTGGCAGACGCTGTATCAGGGATATGCTGAAACTTGCCAAAGAAAAAGGAATGGACACGGTGAGAGCCAATATTTATTCTTTTAATACGCAGAGCCAGCGCATGTTTCAAGCGGTGGGATTTCGGAAAACAGGGGAAGAATGGTATGAATATAAGGTGGAGGGATGAGGATTCCACAGAAGACGCACCTTGCGGGCTAATGTAAGTTTCATTTCATCCAAAAATAATTCATCCTTATCAGTTAATCCAAGTTTATTTATAAGGACATCGGAATCAGGGTAGCAATATTTACTGTCTCCCATATTCGTGTTTAATCTCCTCTATTAACTGTTCCGTCGTTTTTTCTCCCTTTGACACTTTTAGCAATTCATTTATAAAATCCTCATCTAAATACATCTCTTCAAGTGCCATTGTAGAAACGACATTTCTCACAATCTTATTTTCTTTCGTGTTCTCAACGACTAACATACCCTTAAGCCTCCGCTCTTTGAGAAAAATCCACTTGAACTGCTTTCTCCGGCAATTTGTTCACATGCATTGGACACTCCCTATCATTTTGATTGTCAGGGTTTGACTCCCACTTCTTTATAGTAGGAAGCGGAATGCTATCATATTTTCCAAAGTCAGCCTACGATAGGCCGGTCATTTTTCTTAATTCTTTAATCGTCATTTGAAAACCTTCTTGATACTTACTAAAACAAATATTATAGCACCCACAGGGTGCTTGATCAATGTAATAACACCGCGATTTTATGTGAATTTCTCAAAGGAAGTTCGCATAAAGATCAGTAAATCATAAGCCTGTCGGGCGAAATACCTGACAGGCTTTTATTTTTCCGCACATTCCATCTGTGAAAAAAAACTTGCATTATACCCTCATGGAGTATATAATCAAAACCTGATATACCCCAGTAGGGTATATATGTATTCTTTATCATAAAGCTGGCGCTCCCATTGCGCTTGTGCAATTGTACTTGTGCAGAACCGAGCGCTCAACGGGATGCGTTCATGCAAAACCGATATCGCAATGGCTGTAACGAATCAAACGCAAACACACCGGATGAACATCCATGGAATCAGATCGCAGAAGATCTAAGGGGAGGGAAGGGAAAGAAGATGAAGGAAGGTTATAGCAAGTCAAAACCTGCGTTAAATACAGACTTTACCCCGTCGTCCGCCGAGGTGGACACCGGCACGGATCCGCATCCGGGCTGCGCCTGTCATGCAAGCAGGAAAAAGCACCGATCGACGGCGGAAGAGAGGGACCTCATCAACCGACTCAATCGCATCGAGGGGCAGATCCGCGGGATTAAGAAGATGCTGGAAGCGGATGCCTACTGTCCGGATGTCCTGACGCAGGTAGCAGCGGCGAGATGTGCAATGAACAGTTTTGCCAAGGTTCTTTTGGCATCCCATATCAGAAGTTGTGTGATAGAAGATCTGGAAGCGGGCAGGGAGGAGACCATAGAGGAACTGGTCGATACCGTGCAGAAGCTGTTGAAAGCATAGACAGATCAGAGTAGAAAGGAAGGGAAGAACTTTGAAACATACATTTCAAGTGACAGGCATGAGTTGTGCGGCTTGTCAGACCCGCGTGGAAAAGGCGGTGTCAAAGGTAGATGGCGTAAAGAGCTGCGCCGTGTCTCTTTTGACCAATTCCATGGGAGTAGAGGGAGATGCCGACCCCGCCGCCGTCATTTCTGCGGTAAAAAAAGCGGGTTACGGAGCCAAAGAAGTGGGGGCCGGAAAGGCAGATGCCGGGAAAAAAGACGCAGGGACACAGGACGTAGAGAAACAGGACGCAGGGACACAGGACGCATCAGGGGGTGCCATTGGCTCCGGAACCTTGAGTGTCTCCGGAACCTCGAGCGCGTCAGAGAAGGCAGATTCCCTGGATACGGCGGAGATGGAGGAAATGTTAAAAGATCATGAGACACCTGCCCTCAAAAAGCGTCTTCTTTCCTCACTTGTTTTTCTATTTGTGCTCCTCTATTTTTCCATGGGGCATCACATGCTCGACTTTCCGCTTCCATCGTTCTTTGATGGAAATATGGTGGCGAACGGTCTGATTCAAATGGCGCTTGCCATCGTGGTGATGGGGATCAATCGCAAATTTTTTGTAAACGGACTATCCTCCTTTTTACACGGGGCACCGAATATGGATACGCTGGTCGCAATGGGAAGCGGGGTGTCGTTCGCTTACAGCTTCGTGGTTCTGCTCCTTATGACCAGGGCACAGGTGGATATGGATGCCGGGAAGATGACGGTTCTCATGAACGATCTCTATTTTGAGTCGGCAGCGATGATCGTGACGCTGATTACGGTAGGTAAGATGCTGGAAGCGATTTCGAAGGGCAGAACTACGAGTGCGCTGAAGGGGCTGATGAAGCTCGCACCGAAAACGGCGAACCTTTTGGTGGATGGAAAAGAGGTGACTGTTCCGGTCAGTAAGGTCGCGGTCGGCAATCTGTTTGCGCTGCGTCCGGGAGAGAGTATCCCGGTAGATGCCTATGTCGTGGAAGGAACCAGTTCGGTCAACGAAGCCGCAATGACAGGCGAAAGCATTCCGGTGGATAAAAAGGAGGGCGATTTCGTTTATTCCGGCACATTAAACACCTTCGATTATCTCGTATGCAAAGCAGAGAAGGTGGGCGGCGATACCGCACTTTCGCAGATCATCCGCCTGGTTTCCGAGGCGGCAGCGACCAAGGCGCCAATTGCAAAAGCAGCGGACAAGGTTTCCGCCGTTTTCGTACCGGTGGTTCTTGCCATTGCGGCGCTGACCTTTGGAATCTGGATGGTTGTAGGAGCAGACGTGGGCTTTGCGATTGCAAGGGCGGTTTCCGTTCTGGTGATCAGCTGTCCCTGTGCGCTGGGATTGGCCACGCCGGTTGCCATCATGGTGGGAAATGGGGTCGGAGCTAAGAAGGGGATTCTCTTTAAGACCTCGTCCGCACTGGAAGAAAGCGGGCGTGTGAAGGTAGTGGCTCTGGATAAAACCGGCACCATCACGGAGGGAAGTCCTGTGGTGACCGACGTCATCCCGGCGGAAGGCGTGACGAAAGAGGCGCTTTTATCGGTTGCTTGCTCTCTGGAACAAAAGAGTGAGCATCCGCTTGCAAAGGCGATTGTGGCCTACGGAGAGCAAAATAAGGTTCCGCTTACGGAAGTGTCGGATTTTGAAGCCGTTGTGGGAGGCGGGTTGACCGGAAGAGAAACGGCGAAGGACGGAAGGAAACAGGCTCTTTTTCTGGGAGGCAGTCAAACCTATCTCAGCGGGAGGGCGGAGTTGGAGACCGGTCTTTTGGAGGCGTCGGAGAGACTTTCTGCCAGTGGCAAGACCCCTCTCTTTTTTGCCAGGGAGGAAGATGGAAATGCGGTACAGATGTTGGGACTGATTGCGGTTGCCGACACGATTCGAAGCGATTCCGCCGCTGCGGTGCGCCTGCTGAAGGAAATGGGCATCCGAACCGTGATGGTGACCGGAGACAATGAACGTACGGCGCAGGCGATCGGGGCACAGGCAGGAGTGGACCGTGTCATTGCATCCGTTCTTCCGGAAGGAAAGGCAGATGTGATAAAATCACTGGGTGCAGAAGGGAAGACCATGATGGTCGGAGACGGCATCAATGACGCCCCTGCGCTGACGGCGGCGGATGTGGGGGTCGCCATCGGCGCAGGAAGCGATATCGCCATCGATGCGGCGGATGTGGTGGTGATGAAGAGCAGGTTGATGGATGTGGCGGAGGCGATCCGCCTCTCACGAGCCGTGATCCGAAACATCCATGAAAACCTGTTTTGGGCTTTCATCTATAACATTATCGGCATTCCGTTGGCAGCCGGCGCTTATATCCATGCCTTCGGCTGGAGCATGAATCCGATGTTCGGCGCAGCAGCCATGAGCCTGTCCAGCTTCTTCGTGGTAACCAATGCCCTGCGGTTGAATTTTTTCCGCATGCAGGGAGAGGATGGCCGCCCTTTGCAGGAGAAGCAGGCGACAGACCGGGAAGCAGCGCCTGCGCAAGGGACCGTGCCGGATCAGGGGGTGGCGCAGGTGCAAGCAATTTCACCGAAGCAAGATGCGGCGCCGGAGCAAACGACAGAGCCGGACGCAGGAACAGCTCCGAAGCAGACAATCTTTTATCATCAGGAGGAAAAAACAATGACAACCAGGACAATGAAAATCGAAGGAATGATGTGTAGCCACTGTGAGGCACGCGTCAAGAAGGCACTGGAAGCGCTGCCGGGTGTAGAGAGCGCAGAGGTTTCCCATGAGAAGGGAGAAGCGCTGGTTCACCTGAGCGGTGAGGAAAGCGAGGAAGCTTTGAAAAAAGCCGTAGAAGAACAGGACTATATCGTAAAAGAGATCAGATAGGAGAAAGCTTTTTGCCAGTGGAATTCCCAAGGAAAGCGCACACCAAAGAGCATTTCCGATCGGAACGAAGGAGCCCGCAGGTTTAACCTGCGGGCTTTTCTGGTCGTGACAGTTTCTTATATAGGGAGACTTTCCTACGAATGCGCTCTGGGAAAATTCTTGCTATAGGACAGACTGCCGTCCGTGTGGATGAACATCACCTCGGTATCTGGAAGAGTGTTGATGAGTTGCAGTCCCTTTTTTTCCCCGAGAATAAAACAGGTCGTAGAGAGGGCATCCCCGTCTACGGAACGGTCCGAGACGATCGTAACGCCGCTGAGACCGTTTTGTACCGGATAACCGGTTTTGGGATTTAACAGATGGTGGTACAGCTTGCCGTCACTCTTGAAATAGCGCTCATAAGTGCCGGAGGAAACGATGCTCTTATCCTGCGCTTCCACCACTGCCGCAAAGTCACCGGTTGCTCCGAACGGTTCCTGGATCCCGACGGCAAAGTCGGAAAAGGTAGCAGAGGAGGCTCCGGCAGAGACGCTGGCGGACGGGCGGGTGGGGAAAGAGGAACCTGCAGCCGAGGAAGCGTTAGCAGAAGAGGATGCCGAGGTTGTTTTGCCGCCAACCAACAGGACGTTGCCTCCCAGATTGATGATCGCGCTGTGCACCCCCTGTGCCAGCAGGTAGGTTTTTAATTCATCGGCAATAAAGCCCTTGGCGATGCCACCAAGGTCGAGAGCGGCCTCCTTGTCGGTCAGTGCGATCGTGGAGGCATCTTCATCAATTTTTAATTTCTCAAACCCCACATGGGAAGCCAGTTCTTTGAGTTGCTCCGGATCGGGAACGGGCCCTGGAGGATCTCCTGTAAAGTTCCAAAGATCGGAGAGCCTGCCGATGGTGGGGTCGAAGGCGCCCTCCGAGAGCTTCGCATAATGAAGGGCGGTCTTTGCAAGCGCCAGGGTTTCCGGGCTCACTTTGACCGCCTGCGGAGCGGAATGGTTGATGTTCCAGACGTCGGAGTTTTTCTTCTGCGCAGAGAGCAGGTCTTCGTAATGCGCACACTTTTGCATACACGCATCCAGAATGGCAGGATCTTTCCGGTCGTAAAGGCTGATCGCAATCACCGTATCAAAATAAAACCCGGTACGCAGCAGGGCGGAGGAGTCTGTGGCTGCGGAGGCGGCATTTTGGCTGGAAGAAGGAAAAGACCCGGAAGCGCAGCCGCCTAGTAAGAGCAGGCAACAGGAGAAGATCGGCAGAAAAGAGAACCGGTGGCCAGGGTTGAACCGGCGTCCAAGGCCGAACCGGCAACTGCACCTGCGTAAAACTGCGCGCAGTTTCTTAAAATAAAGTTGGAATTTTAAAGTTTGACGAATCATGGGCTATATTTTGCCACATCCTCCTGTGATTCTCAAGAAAAAATCTGTGAAGGAAAACAATGGCTTTTGTATTTTGATGATGGAAGTGTCAAAAGCTCATGATGTTCCTATCATTTTTATTAAAAAAGTAGTCCCTTTTACGGCGGAAATTGTGATTTTTGCTTGAAATTCTAATAAAGAAGCGGGATAATACCGATATAAGTGTGGGTAGGGGACTTTATATGTGAAAATGCCTACTTGTGAGAGACTCACAGCGTCGGGGGAGATGATCTTTGAGGGCGGCTGATTGGCTTACACATTAGGGAAGTACACTTTTTCGGAACAAAAAGAATACCAGGCGGCCCGCAGAGATTTACAAAGAATATCTGCCCTGAAGAAACAGGGGCGGACGGCGGTGGAGGTTGCAAAGAACTCCAAGAAGCAGATTCAGGAGCAGCAGATTCGCTTCGAGTCGGTGATCGGCGACGATTATGTGAAACAGCTGGACCAGACGCTTTTTGTCAAACATGCAAACGGCAAGGGCGCATGGGATACCGTCTCTTCTTCCGGCGGTAAGAATAGGGGAATCTCGGGGGGGCTTCTGAACGATCCCTTTCATCTGACCAGAAACGGCAGGCGTTTCGCCTTAAAGATGGGCACGATGATCGCTTTCATGATCATGTTTGCCTTTGTCGGATATGTGATTTATCTGCAGGCGCAGATGGATTATAAAAGTGCGGAAGATTTGGAGGCGCTTGCAAAGAGCGTGGAAGCTTCAGAGAACAAGAAGCCTGCAGCCTCTGATACGGGGGCAGGCAAGCCGGTACAGAAGCTGAAACGGGTGATCCTCCCGCAATACGAAGGGCTGTATGAGCAGAATCCGGATCTGGCAGGATGGCTCAGGATCCCGGATACCGTGATTGATTATCCGGTGATGTATCTGAAAGATGACAACGATTTTTACCTAAAACACAATTTCAGAAAAGAGGAAGACAACAACGGGTTACTGGTTCTGGACAAACGCTGCGACAGAAATGGCGACGGCATCAGTGTTCTGATTCACGGACACCACATGAAGTCAGGCAAAATGTTCGGATCCCTCAAAAAATACGAATCAAAGGCTTACGAAGAAGAACATTCGAAAATCTACTATGACACCCTGTATGAACAACGGGTTTACGGCATCATCGGTGTATTTATATCTTCGGTTTACAATAGCAATCGGGGAGATTTTCAGTATTACGACTACATTGATATCCGCAACAAGGAAGAGTTCGACACTTACGTTCAGAATGTAAAAGAACAGTCTCTGTATGATACGGGGTTGGATGCGAAGTTTGGAGATGAGTTGATCACCTTATCCACCTGTGAATATTCGCGTTCAAACGGCAGGCTAGTCGTGGTTGGAAGGAGAATTTACGAATGAAATCAAGATCAGGGATGGAGCGGAAAAGTGCAGGCCTAGTGCGCAAGGTCAGGATCCGAAAGAGAATCTTAGGGGTCTCCGCCATGATCATGTCGGTGCTGATCGTAAGCATTCCGAAGCTTGCGCAGGCGGACGGCGGCGCCTATCAGTTTAATTTTTATTCCAACGTAGGAGCAGAAGACCCGAATAAAGAACTCTGGACCATGCCTGCCGGGGATTGCAATACAGAGGGGCTGTCCTCAGATGCCTATATCTGGATGGAACAGGAAGATGCGATCACGCTGATGCAGAACGACGTGGGATATACGAAATTTCCAGGAGACGGAGGCGGAAATTTTGATTCCAATCGTGTGAAGAAAGAGGATTTGCCGGCACCGCCATCCCCCCTGACTCCTCCCCCTCCCTACTATAAGACTACGCCGGTTACCAACGAAGAAGTCCTTACGCAGATCCGCGGGCCGGTTACCGAAACAGATTATAAGAAATTCAATAAGATTCGTCTCTATGATTTCATCGTGCAGAGCAACCCGATGGATTCGACCAATAGTATGAGGGATACCACTCGACGCATCCGCACAGATTCCTCTACCTTTGATGCGAATAATGACCGGGCAAAAATTGTTCTGACCCTACAAAATCTCAATCATCTGATTAAAGAACCGGATATCTGGGGAGATAATTTCAGAGAATATGCCTCCCGTCCGACGCTTTATACGACGGAAAATCAGGAAGGCACCAACTGGAATGCGGTCTCTACCGCCTCCGGAGGATTATCCAGAAATACCGTAGATGGAAGTTACCTGCCTTTCAAGCTAACGGCAAACTATAAATGGAGAAAGATCGCCCTCGTTTATCGTACGCAGATGCCGATCAATTACAACGGGGCCACGACATATCTGAAGCGGACCGTGCAAGCGGCGGCAGATGATCCCAGAGCGGATGAGACCCATCATATCGAAATATCCAATGCAGCGGACGAACATGCGATCAGCGATCGGTTAATCTCCGGGGGCAGATCCTTAATGGGTGCCTCCTATCTGCCGTTTCGGATGAGTCTGCTGAACACAACGGGAAACACGGTGACGCCGGGAGATCCCGGGGAACCGAAGAAGGTGGCCGTATCGCTTCCGCTTCCCAATGATTTCAGAAGAGAGTCTACCCACCTCTATTATATTGACAGCGTGACCCATGATTTACAGGAAGCGACAAGTGGCGGCGTGGTCGGCCCCTCCAATAACCCGATGTTTCAGTTTGAAGCAACCCGGTTTGGAGAATACGCCTTTGTCGACTTTAAGGGTGGCGATCCGTCCGGAGTGGTCCGCAGATCCTGTAAGGACAAGAGGGATCCCGGCGCTCTCTGCATGGACCCGGCGAAGGAGAATTTCAGTATCAATCCGACGACCACTTCGCAGTCTGCGGAGGGAGAGACCTTATCCCTGGAGGAGTTGCAGACGGGGAGCGTAGCGATGAACCGGGTGACCTCTGCGCTTGGCGCCCTTTCTTCAGAATATAACTATAACAGCGCTCAGCCCTTTGAAATCAAGGTGACGGGAGATCATACTCATCATACGTATGCGCTGAACAACCAGGAAGTCAACTTATTAAACGTAGCGGTTCCGAAGGGGTATCAGGACAAGCAAAAAGGAGAGTGTAGTCTCTGGTACTATGACGATGGAACGGGGAAGATGGTAAAGCTGGATGAGAATCAGTTCCAGCTGCAGGGCTCCGGCCTCTCCAGGATTACGATTACAAGGACCGGTATCTATGCCTTTGTGTTCAAATATGGAGCTTCCTATAAGGCGGGGGTATATGCGGATCCGAGCACGATCGACCGGCTCCCGCAGGCAGCTGCTGCAGAACCGGAGAATCTGAGCATTCAGAAAGATCGGATGGTGCATGCGGATGACATCACAAGCGGTTTTTCTTCTAAATTAAATACCATTCCGGATTACAACGGACGTGCGGTCATTTATGATCTTTCGTTAAAAGAAGAATTTACCAACAGGGATGTCACACCCGAGCAAATCCCTGTAGAGATTACGTTGGCGTGGAATTCGATTGGGGGGCTTGAGGCGGGAGCGGAATATTCCGCCAAGCTTTTCCACTGGGATGGAAGTAAGTTTGAGAGAGTTTCGAATTACAGAGAAACTTTTGATGCACAGGGAAAGTCGGCTACGGTCACCTTCAGGCAGAGAACTTACGGCAAGTATGCATTGGTGTTGAGTAAGAATGCCTCCTGGAAGGTGGAAGATACCAGGAAGAAGGTGACAACCAAATCGACCGCCGTGTCCACACCCAGACATCTCTCGGAAGACGCAACGCTCACGATTTCCGATCATAGCGGAAACAGTGAGTTAGAGAGAGCGATCGGACAAGAGGAGACATACAAGGCTTACAAGGTGAGAACCTTCGATGTGGCGCTGGTGAACCCGAGCAACAACAATCAGCCGCTTTCTTCGCCACCTGCCTCGGTCAATATCAATCTGACACTTCCGTCAGACATTCAAAACCAGGATGATGTCCGCATCCTCACCTTGTCGAATGACGGAAGTTTGGAAGCCAGAGGCAATCGCATCGGAACCAGTTGCAATTTTAACATGATGGAATTTACAAGTCCGGTCAAGGAGTTCGCCATCGTCTATATTGACAACGGTTCCGGCGGAAGCGATCCGAAGAATGCAGCAGGAAAAGCTTCCACCATCAACCCGAATGAGATTCCGGTCGATGATAACCGGCTGGATCAGTCCTCTCCGGTCAAAGCGGAGAAGAAGCCGACCGACCGTCTGGAGCATGCCCGTCTGGTGGTCAAGGAAATCGAGAGAGGAAGGAGCCGTGCAATCGAAGGTTTGGTAAAAGCAAACAGCAAATTTAGCGGCTATACCGTGATACCCTATGATTTATATCTGGAATATTTTGATCCGTCTTCCAGACGCGCACTTTCCAAGGTGGATAACGGTGCGTTCGAATATATCAGGATTACGCTTCCGCTGCCTGCGGAGACGACAGGAAAGAGAGATGTCCGGATCGTAACGGTCAGTGAGGACGAAAGACAGCTGGAAGAGCTCGCCTCTCTCGATGTCACCGGAGGAAAGGCAGCCAAGCAGTTTCTGGCGAACCATTTCTCGGAATATGCGATCATCTACACCGAACCCCTTGCCGGCGCTTCCAACAGTTCAAGCGCCAGGAGCGGGGCATCGAATGCGACAAGCAATCGATCAGGCAGTGCAAATTCGGGTAGCAGTGCTTCCTCCTCTTCTTCCGCGTCCAGGTCCGGATCGGGAAGCACGGCAGGTTCTTCCTCCGGCAGCGTGATTGCGGGTGGAAACGGCATCGGCATAAGCGGAAACGGTGGCGCAGGCGGAAACGGAATCTATGGAAGAAAGGGCAGAACCAATGCCATTGATATGCCAAGAACCGGAGAAAAGGATACCTACCGGACGCTCGGTGCTCTTCTCCTCTTCCTATTCGGTGCCATCGAACTGATCTCTTCCGTGAATACAAAGGGGCGAGGAAAAAAGACGGTATTGGAATAATCCTTATATAGATAGCAATGCAACTTGGGGCAGACAGAAGAAAAGAAGCAGAGTTGGTCATGATTCAAACAGTGGGGGACAAGCAGAATGATGAGTAACGGTAGAATGGTGAAGAGTCTCAAGTTGAAACTTCGGATTTTCGGGGCGCTGGCGGGGATGACATCCCTTCTGATCACGCTCCTTCCGACCTATGTGCAGGCGGCACCGGCGTTAGATACGGATGCAACGCATTATGAGTTGGATGAGACGACCGATCCGACTAAGTATATTGTAACGAAGTATACGGGGGACAAGACGGAGCTGGTGATTCCGGATACACTGGAAAAGAACGTAGGACACCCAAGGCCTCTGGTTTTACAGAACGAGTTTCAGGCAGCGAATGTGGAAGTGCTGGACGTTTCCAAAGCGAAGGTGAAGGATCCTGCGAATATCAGTAAGTTGTTTGCAGGCTGCCCCAAGGTAACGAAAATCATTTTTCAAGAGGGAAGCAACACCTTTGATACCTCTGCGGTTACCGACATGTCAGGACTGTTTGAGGGGTGTGCAGCTCTAACCTCTGTAGATCTTGGTAGTCTAAACACGCATGCGGTCACGAATATGTCCGGCATGTTTAAGGGTTGTAAAGAACTTCAGACCCTAGGCCTTGTGGGTTCATTCGATACCGCACAAGTCACCGATATGCGTGAAATGTTTCGGGACTGTGAAAAACTCAGCGTCCTGGATCTCAGCAATTTTGACCTTACCGGGATTACGGCGGAAGCCAACATTGCGGATTTCCTGACCGGAACCAAGCCTTCCACCATCAAGTCTCCGAAAACGAATCCCTTGGAAGACAAGATTGCGCTTCCGGTTTCTGCCCCGGACTATTATAAGGATGTGACGGATTCGAACAAAAAATTGACCAGGCTTCCTAAAACAACGGGAACGCCTCACGAATTGAACCGGGAAGTGGAAGTCACCAACCTCACCTTGGATACCACGCAGATTGAATTACAGATGGGGGATACGAAGGGGCTGCAGGCAACCATTTCGCCGAATGAAGCAACCGATAAGGGACTGAAGTGGGAAGTATTGAATTCCGGCACGACCACGGTTTCTGAGGATATTTGTGAAAAGACGGTCGACACGACAGACGCAACCAAGTGCACAATCAAGGCGAAGAAGGCCGGGAAGGCTACAATAAAGGTATCTTCCCTCAGCAACCCGGACAAGTTTGCCATCTGCGAGGTGACGGTGAAACCCGGCTATCATGCAGGTGTGACGGATGGTCGTAGCGATACGCCGGGGGGAAACGTTTCTGCCACGGCAGAAGGAGAAGGGTTTGCGGTATCTGTGAGCAGCGGTGCGACAGAGATGCAAAAGGCGGTGGAATCGGGCCAGAATTATAAAAACCCTTATATGGTCAGCTATTTCAACCTGAAGGTCACCAAGAACGGCAGTGCGGTCAGTGAAAGTGACTTCCAGCCGGTCACCGTGACCATACCGCTTCCGCAGTCCATGAATGCACTCGTTGCAAAGGCAAAGCCGACTCTTCTGCGGCTGGGAAAAGATAAGAAGACCCCCTATGAAGAAACGGCGGAGATCAGGCAGGAAGCCGGCAATCGTTATTCGATTACCTTTACCTTGAAAAAAGGAGATCAGACCGATCCGGAAACACAGTACGCCCTGATCTACAAGACCAATCCGGACGGCAGCTCAAATGGGACCAGCGGCAGTTCAAACAGTGCAAGCGGCACCAGTGGAGCGATTATCGTGAATGTCTCTCCCACCCCGATTACCGTGAATGTGCAGGCGGGGAGTTCCAGCTCGGCGAACAGCAGCAACAGCTCCTCGAACGGTAGCTCGAATGGGAGCGTCATCATCTACCAGAACCCGAACGGCATCAACGGAGGAAACGTCATCCGTACCCTTGGAGGCGGCGGGATCAATGGCATGGATATGCCGAAAACAGCCGATTCGATGTCGATTCGTTATCGGACGTTGGGAGCCATGATTATGGCGCTGCTCGGCGCTCTCCTCTTCCTCTCCAGCTTCCTGGTCGGTGGCATGGTTGGCAATCAACCGGCACTGGCAGTCTCTTCAGAGAGTAGAAAGAAGAGACGCTTCGAGGCGGATGAAGATAGCAGATGGCTGGAATAAAGATTGCACCTGTGGCAACCATTGCATATTAGGCAAGCGGCGGGATTTCCCCGCCGCTTTTAGATTTGCGGATCTTATTTACAGATCCTATTCAGCCATTGCCTTGTCGAGAGCGGACTTCACGTGTTCTTTGCATTCCTCATATCCCTCGCCGCGGTGCGCTTCATAGAGCTTCTCCTCGCCCAAAAAGATCGAAGGAACGCTGTAATAGTCGTATTGGTCAGCGATCTTCGCCTCAGCATTCTCGTCAATTTGGTGGATCGGAACCGCCTCATAAGAAGGATTCTCCTTCTTCAATTCTTCCAGAGCTCTTCCCGCTTGTGCACAATAAGGACAGCCCTTCATATAAAACCAAGTGAGTTCTTTCATTTTGTTATTCTCCTTTCTTTCGGCAGAAATCCAAATACAATCATGGATGTTCGCCGTCCGATTAGCGTACCTCAGAAAGAGGAAAACGTCAAATTTCGTCCCCGTGATCTTGTCGGCTGCCTTCTGCAACCATCGTTCACTTTCGGATCCCCCGCAGGCGGTTCGGGATGGCGATGGGAAACCGCTAGGCATACTGCTCACTCCCCGCCCCCATGTAGGTGGTTTGTTTTCCGGTAATCAGTGCGCGCAGAGAAGGAGAAACCCTGTTTGCAAAATCCGGCTCTTGAATGTCCAGCAAGTGAATGCGGGGATCCTTGGCAGAGGCGGTCATGAGGAGATCCAGAAGACGGTTCTGACTCTCCATCTCACTGTCGTAGAGAGCCAACACAATAACAGGAGAAAACCTTCTGCCGGATAAGGAAGAAGAGAGCAACCATAAATCGTAATTGGAAACGATTGCGGTAAAATCAAGTAAAAAAAGATCCACACCGAAGCGGGAAGAGCGCATGAGGTAGGTGGGAAAGTCGGGAAGCGAATTGATATCTTCCATTTTAATATAGGAGCGCCCGCCGAAAAGGACTGCATTAAATAATTCAGCGAATAAAGAGGGGAGTTGTTCGCGGCGGATCGCATCATGGATGGTTCTGGCTCGGGTAGGAATTTGAGCTTGTTTGCGCCTTTGTGCATCGGCAGCAACCTGTGCATACTCCTGTTCGGACGCAGGATCTTGTCCCGGCTCATGATCCTGTTCTAAGGCAGGATCCGGTTGGGAAGTATGCTTCTGTTTTTTCATGTGAAAGAATTGCAGGAACCTTCTGTGCCTGGTAGCAGTAAAGGGTAATCCAGGATCGGATTGCAAGGAAGTGGAGCCTGTCTGCGGGGAGCCGGTATCGGCCTGGAACGAGCGGGAGCCCGCCTGCAGAGAAGTGAAGCCTGCCTGCAGAGAGCCGGCACTGGTCTGTTCGGAAAAGCCAAGCGGTTGCACGGACGGACGAAGATAAATTCCCTTCAGCAAGGTAGAAGTAGACGACATAATGGAATCCTCCCTTCCATAGAGTAAAAAAATGGTTAAAAAATATATCTAAATTCAGCGACTGAAAATAGAGCCCAAATTAGCCATTTCCTGTAAATGGATTCCGATTCATTCATTGAGGCAGAGCGATGATGTCGCGTGGAATGGAATTCTTCTCTATAAGGCGAAGCATACAAGGATGCCTGGAATTCTTTCGAAGGACAGCTGCCCCCGCTGGCAAGGTAGAAGAAAAGATTGACAGAGAAGTCAGAATGAAGATCAGAAGGATGAGAAATCCAGAGAAGAGAATGGGTCGTCAAGTAATAGAAGATGCCTGATCGATGGGGACACATCGTGCAGGAGCAACTGTCTGGTGAAAGATACTGTAGCATAGGTGGCAAGATTTTGTCAATAATAAATTCACACATACTTTATAGATGGTTAGTGAAAACTTTCACATGTAACCTTCCAAATCTTAGACAATTCGATGCGAAACCGAGGCAATTCTATGCTAAAATAGGCGGGGATTTGTGTCCAATGGAAATGGACCTTTTTGGCATCCATAGGATACAGGACGGAAAGGGGTGAGAGCATGTACGAATGCAAGAACTGCGGTGCAGAGTTGAGATTTGACCCGGAAAGTCAAAAAATGAAATGCGACCATTGCGGTAGTTTTTATGATCCTTATGACTGCCATGAGGGACATGAAACGGAGGAGAACACGGAATTCGGAGTGAAGGTGTTTCGCTGTCCGCAGTGTGGAGGTGAGATTTATACGACGAATACAACGGCAGCTTCTTTCTGCATGTACTGCGGCTCTCCGGCGATTTTGGAGTCTCGCGTACAGAAGGAGAAGAGACCGGAGAAGATGGTTCCTTTTATCAAGACCAAAGAGGACTGCAAGGAGATTTATCGCAAGCAGATCGGACGCTTTCCTTTTGCACCGTCGGAATTAAAAAACGCAGATTATTTAAATCGCTTTGTCGGCGTCTATGTGCCGTACTGGCTCTATGATACGAAACCGCCACAGTCAATCGCGCTTGCTGGCGAACAGACCAGTCGGGTGGGAGACTATATTTACCACGACCACTATAGAATAACGGGCGAGATTGATGCGTCGTATGAGGGGCTTTCCTTTGATGCCTCCTCGTCTTTTGACGATCATATTTCAGAGGGAATTGCCCCATTTCCGGTAGAGAAGATGAAGCCCTTTACCCCTGCCATGCTCTGTGGCTTCTATGCGGATACAGCGGACGTGTCTGCGCAGCTTTATGAAGGGGACGTGAGGAGCATGGCGGGAGAGGACGTGCTGGGAAAGATCCGCAAAGACCAGACGGCACACCATTACTATTATTCCGGAACGGAAAGTGACTTTCAAACAAAGGTGGAGCCGCAATTTGAGATTCCATCTGTGAAGAGGGCGCTTTTTCCCGTCTGGTTTTTAACCTATCGCAAGAAGGACCGGGTTGCCTACGCGGTGGTGAATGGGGTAACCGGAAAATTAGCGGCGGATCTGCCCATTGACGAAAAGAAGTACATGATCAGCTCCTTGCTGATGGCGATTCCGATTTTTATTCTGCTCAATTTTTTCCTGGTGCTGACACCGCAGACGCTACTTTCGCTGACGCCGGTGCTTGCACTGATCGCCGTTTGGCTCTATGCGTGGGAAATCAGGGAGATTGTAAAGAGAGAGGCGAGGACAGAAGATGCAGGATATCAGTCGTTATCTCATGACTTGAATGAGACGATTCAGATGCATGAGAAGAGCAGAAGAAGCGGTCTTTCCGGGGTTACAAAGGCGGTGAAGAGAGGAAGGTCAGGTAGGCAGATGCTGCTAAATGTCCTCGGTGTTGTCGTTTTTTCGCAGATTGTTCTGGGGGGGATTCTCCCGGCGCTGGTGTTTGGTTACACGAGCGATGATAAAATGCTGTGGAATATTTTCAACGTCGCTGCTCTGCTTGGCTGTGCCTTCTTTTTTGTGGGGGCATGGATCAGCGAGAAGAAAACCAGACATGGCAGTAAGTTCCATCTTTTTCGACTTCCACCCGCTTCGATTGCGATGCTGAGTGCCATTCTGGCACTGGTGGTTCGGATCTGGAATCCGGTCAGTGATGTGGTGTATTACCTGGCAGCACTGGTTACGCTTGCGGGAATTGTCCTTACCATGGCGGGCATCATTGAGAGATACAACGAATTGTCCACCAGACCGCTGCCGGAATTTCATAACCGCGAGGTAGGAGCGTAAGGGATTCAGGTGTTGATATCTGCTTCTGTTTCACATAAAAGGGGGAAATGAGGTTCCAATGAATCGATTGGGTCAAAAGAGAAAACTTTTTTTTGCAGCAGTGGCGCTTGTGCTCTCCATCATCCTCTGTTTGTCAGGAAGGGGAAGAGTTTCCCTTGCTGCATCCGAAAACTCGGAAATCTCAAATGCCTCTACAGACGGGCTGTATCTGGATGACGGAGCCGACCTTCTGACGGAGGAAGAGGAAGGAAATCTGAAGAAGACCATGCAGCAGATCCTTCCCTACGGAGGCTGTGCCTTTGTAACGACGTCGGACAACTACGAGACGGCATCGGATTATGCAAAATCCCGCTACCGGGAATATTTCGGAACTGCGAGCGGTGTTCTGTTTCTGATTGATATGAACAACCGCAGAATCGAGATTTTTTCTGACGGGGCGATCTACCGCGTGATCACGAAGAATTATGCGAATTCGATCACGGACAATGTATACACTTATGCAAAAAGTGGAGATTATTATACCTGTGCGAACGAGGCTTTTCTGCAGATCGGAACGCTGCTTGCAGGCGGTAGAATCACGCAGCCGATGAAGTATATTTGCAATGCGCTCATCGCCTTAATTGCGGCCTTTCTCCTGCAGTTTGCCTTTGTCCGCTCCTTTTCCAAAACCAGGAAGGCGTCCCGTTCCGAAATATTGGGAGCCGCCAAGGTGCGTTTCCAGCTGCGTAACGTGAACGCCACTTACCTGGGGCGGACCAAAGAATATTCTCCCGTTTCATCCTCTTCCGGCGGTCATTCCGGCGGAGGCGGCGGAGGAGGACATTCTTCCGGAGGCGGTGGCGGACACAGCTTTTGATATAGGAACTTCTCCGGAAGAGAGCGTCAAAAGAAACGGATCCGTTTCTCTTCTCTGGAAGGGAGCTTCAAGACAATGCCTGCCCATCCGGGTGGCCTTTACTTGAGGACATGCCCGGCGATCTTTACCGGAGGACATGCCCGGCGATCTTTACCGGAGGACATGCCCGGCGATCGCAATAGAGACATTGAAGGTAAAGGGAGAACCTTCCATTGCGCTGACCTTGCGAAGGATCCTCTCTGTATAATCCTGATACCAGGTGGGTTCCGGATCCATTTCCTCTGCAGGATCCTCGTATGACGGGCGTAGATTCTCCTGATACCCGTCTTCCTGATACGGATCCTCCTGATCCCGGGAGGGAGCCGAAGATCCTGCCGCTTTTTGGTGTAATGCCGCGATGGCGGGGGCGGCGTCGGCGGACATGTTGTAGAGGAGATAATAGGTGTCGATTTCTCCGCTTACACCCGGATGAGTCAGGTTGTATCTGGCAATAAAATATTCGGAATGGGAAAAGGCAAAAAGGCAGTAGAGGATGCCGATCGCAGCAACGCCAAAACGCAGGAGGTCGAAGCGCTCGTGCAGGATCTTGATGATGACCCCGACAAACAGGACGGTAAGCGTGAACAGCGCGACCAGAACAAAGACCCGTAGGAAGGTCAGCTGATAAGCGCGGATGTACAGGTACATTCGCAGTGCACTGGAAGCGATCATCACAAAAGTGCAGCAGGAAATCGTGAGAAGCAGGATGTCAAGCGTCCTGCTTTTTTGAATCTTTTTTTTCACCAAGAGAACAAAGAGCAGGTTCAGGATGCAGACCAGGAGAAGTTGGAAAAACCCCTTTCTGGCATAATCCGCATAGGTAATCCCGCTTGGCAGCTGCAGCCCGCCGGCAAAGAGATAGAGAAACTGAACCAGGGAGAATAGCAGATACAGGAGGGAGATGGACACGGACAGGATAATGACGGGAAGTGGCTCGTGCAGAGGATGTCCGGGCTTTACAAAATCATTGTCCTTATCTGCCACATACCGGATGCCGCAGTAAGCGGAGTACAAACCGAAGAAAAAGAGGAGCAGAAAAAGAAAGACGTTGGCGACATTGAAATGAAAGATTTTCGTCAGGAGCCTTGCAAAAACAAGATCTGCACTGCTGAGGAGGGCTGCCAGAATCACGACAAGGGGAACAGAGAGCAGGATCCCCAGAATGATATACCTGGTCTTGCTCTTTTCGTTGTTTTTTTCCCGATCCAAATAGGCTTTCATATCGGAGGTGGGCTTCCCGATATAGCCGACCGAGAGCAGGGCGGTGAAGAAGACTTCTTTCAGGTAGTCTCCAAAGTCCCAGCCGGTCGTGTTCGCAAAACTTAGAATGAGGATACTTACAATAAGAAGAAACAGCGCAATAAAGTTGAGGATAATGATGGCGGTATTGTCGGTGAGAAAGGTGGAAAGGCCAACCGCAAGACTCAGGAAGTAGAGCAGCAAGACGGATTTGGAAGCGGCCTTTTGGTAAACTTTCCTCGTTTTTTGCAAAAGAAGAACGGAAGAGACAGCAAAGAAAAAGACGCCGATTCCACGCGCATTTTTGAAGAGGAAAGTGGCAAAAGCAAGGGCATAGAGGAGGATGGGTAGCGCCAGGTTTCCAAAAAAGAAAATCGCTTCCTCCTGGGACAAAGGGGCTGTATTTACCGGAACGGAATTCTTTTGTTCTGTCATCGTGTCTCCTTTTCGTTTTATAAAAGATGGTTCTATTTTAGCATAAATTTTTTTCCGGACAAATAAGGGATACAGAAAGGGCGGGGAAATGGTATGATAAGGAAACAGCACCAAAATGTAATTTGCCCCTAATGTTTTTAAAAATCGGTGCCGATATATTGATTGTCAGAGAGGAAATCAGGGATAGAGGATCTGATTCTGGCGATCCAACGACATCATTGTTTTAACTGAGGGAAAAGGAGGGAGTAATAGAATGCGTATAGAGGCCTACAATAATATCCAGCAGGTCTACAGCTCGAGGAAAAAAGCACAGGTTGCTGAGGCTGTAAAGACGCAGGCAGTGGCTGACAATCTGGAGATCAGCCCGATCGGAAAGGACTATGTCTTTGCGAAGAATGCCGTAAATGCGGCACCGGATGTCCGGAAGGATGTGGTAGAACCGATCAAAGAGAAGATGCAGGCGGGCACCTATGATGTATCCGCTGCAGATCTTGCAAGCAAGCTTTTAGGTGAATAAGAAATTCATACGGAGAGGATGATCCCATGGCAAGTCTGATGGAGGATTTTATCGGCATTCTGGAAGAAGAGGCCGACCTTTACAAGAAACTTCTGGGATTGTCAAGCAAAAAGACTCCTGTCATCATCGCAGGAGATCTGAACCAGTTATCAACTATCACGGATGAAGAGCAAGGTGTGGTTGCGAGTCTTGCAAAGCTGGACAGGAAACGGCTGACCGGCATGCAGGACATCGCAATCGTACTTAACAAGGATGTTAAAACGCTCAAGCTGACCGACCTGGTGCAGGTTCTGGAGAACAGACCAAAGGAACAGGAACGCCTTGCGGCCGCGAGAGACCGCCTGAAGATGGAGGCGGATCGTGCGAAAAGAGTCAACGACCAGAACCAGATGCTTTTGCAAAGTTCGCTGGAGATGGTGCAATTCGAGATGAACATCCTTCATGGCTATTATATGGCACCGGAAACGGCGAACTATACAAAGGCGGCAGATACATCGGGCGATTCGATCGGAATGACGAGGGGCAGCTTCGACGCGAAGCAGTAAACAAAGCAGGAGACTTGACAATCCGAACGAAAACAGGAAGGGAAGAAGCTTCCTGTGAACGGGCACGACTGTACCTGCTTTTTTTGCGCCCAAAAACAGGGAAGGAAAGGTGAGGACAAGGTAAAATGTCACTGTTTGCAAATCTTTATGTGGGAAATTCGGGGCTTACGACATCACAGAATGCGCTGAATACCACCGCACATAACATGGCAAATGTCGGTACGCCGGGCTACACCAGGCAACAGGTCACGCAGGCGACCAGAGAATATACCACGCAGTCAAAAGATTACCGCGACTCCCAATGGGCGCAGACAGGGCTGGGGGTCTTTTATAATAACTGCAAACAGGTAAGAAGCGTCTTTCTGGATCAGTCTTTCCGGTTGGAGAGCGGCAGAAGCTCGTTTTATGAAACATCCTACCATTCCCTGGCGCAGGTCGAAGATATTTTGCAGGAGTTAAACGGGACAGAATTTAAGACGTCAATCGACAATCTCTGGACTGCGGCACAGGAATTGTCCAAGGATCCTTCCTCGGCGACGAATCAGGCTGCTTTTGTGAACAGAAGCGGTGAATTCATCGAGCGGTCGAGGACGGTCTATGACAGTTTCAAGAATTACCAGACGGAGCTGAACGATGGCGTCTTTGACATCGTACAGCAGATCAACCGTTATGGAGATGAACTGTTAAAACTGAACAAAGAAATCTGTCAGATCGAAGTCGGCGGCAGAGAGCATGCCAATGATCTGCGCGATCGCAGGAATCAGATTTTGGACGAACTGGGGAAGTTAGGTGAAATCGATTATAAAGAGGATACCTTCCATGTGGTGCATGTGAGTTTCGCAGGCACTCCCTTTGTCATGAGTGATCACGTCAATCACATGGCCTGCGATACGGAGGATTCACCGGCAGGCTTCAACACGCCCTACTGGGAATTTGCAGCCGTAGAGAGAACCAATCCGGTCACCAATTTGCGCTATCTGGACATTTCCAATGCCAAGGTTTTGAATCTGGATCTTCCCGTTTCTTCCAAAATGAATACGGATGTCGGAAAACTACGCTCGACGCTCCTTGCAAGAGGCGATCACCATGCGACCTATCACGACATCGCAGACGATAATCATAACAATTACACGACAAGAATTGCCCCTTCGGTCATGATGAATCTGGAGGCGGAATTCGATCAGCTGTTCCACCATGTTTGTGCCGCCATCAACGAGGTGATGCAGAATGCGCTCAGCAATCCGGCAACGGTTTCGGGAAAAGGGCATACGAAGGACTTCGTCATGTTTCAGGAAAAAGAGCCGACCGAGAAAGTCAAGTACAAAATCGGACAGGATTATGCAGCCGGTGACCTGCTGCTGGGCATTTCGGTAGAAAATACCAAGGTGAATCCGGTGCTTGTCCACGATCCGACCACCTTTGATTTTGTAACAAAAACAGATGATATTGATAATGAAGCGATGGAGGCTTTGAAAAAAGCCTTCACGGAAGCTGGGTATACGTTAAATCCCAATGTCACGACGAGGAACAGTCTGAATGATTATTATAGTGCCCTGGTTTCACAGGTGGCGACTTCGGGAAGCGTGGGAAAAAGCATTCTGGATGCGCAGAAGGTGACGGTATCCGGGATTCGGGATGCCAGAGAGCAGATCTTAGGCGTTTCGCAGGATGAGGAATTGCAATTTATGATTCAGTTCCAGAACGCTTTTAACGCCAACTCCAGATACATTAACGTTGTGAGTGAAATGCTGGATCACCTGCTCCGCACGCTGGGCGGCTGATACAGCTTTCTCGTTAGAGGCAAGGGGATAGCAAGAACTACTTTGCAGAATGGCAGTGGATTTGTTTTTGTCTAAGAGGTAAGCACTAGAAAGGAGATTCGATGAGTTCCACCTTCTTTGGTTTGAATATTTCATCCAGTGGTCTAAGAGCGGCGAATGCTTCTCTGCTCACCACCGCTCATAATATTTCCAATGTGGACACCCCCGGGTTTTCGAGACAGGAAGCGCAGCAGAGGGCTTCCGAAGCGCTTCGCTTGCATACGACCTACGGCTGTGCAGGGGCTGGGGCGGATACGCTTTCCATTGAACGGCTTCGAAATCTCTATTATGACTACAGATACCGGGAAAACGAAACTTGCTACGGCAAGGTAAACAAGAGAGAATATTACAATGACCTAATCGAGCGCTATTATCATGACGATAACGGGACGGGCTTCTCCTCCCTTTTTTCCAGAACCCAGGTCAGCTTGCAAACCATGATGACCAATGCCTCCTCCGCATCCAAAACCACCTACATCGGGGCGGTGAAGAATCTGACGGAGTATTTTAACAACACGGCGGGGAGTCTGGAGGAGATGCAAAAGAGCATCAATGACGAGGTGAAACTCACCTGTGACAGCATTTCCGCAATTGCAGAAAAACTCGTCACCATCAACGAGCAAATCAATACCATTGAAATGACTGGCGCCAAGGCAAATGATCTCCGTGACCGCAGAGATTTACTGATCGACGAATTGTCCTCCTATGTTTCGGTGGAGACCAAAGAAGTGAAGGTCATGGACAAAAACGATCCGAAGCGGGAGACGGGGGTGACGATCTACCGCGTCTATATTGCAGGCGGACAGATGCTGGTCGAAGGCAATAGCTATAATAAATTACATGTGGTTGCAAGAGAGCCGCAGGAGAGAATCAACCAGAGCGATATCGACGGACTCTATGATATCAAGTGGGTTGCAAGCACCTACAAAGAGGGAAACACGGACTACCTTGGAACCTTCCCGATTTATAACCAGTTGATGGGAGGCACGCTGCAGGGGCTATTGGAGATTCGAGATGGAAATAACAACCATTACTTCCATGGCAAGACGGATGGGGCGTGGCAGACACCGGTTTTGAATCCAGATAATAACAAGAGATATACAAAAGTGACCGTGCCGGCGGATACCATTGCCGATTATTTAAAGGACATGGCCAAGTGCGGTATTTACGACACCTCGACCATCAAAATCGGCGCCAGAGTCTACCATTACAATTCCTGGACTTACAATGATGACAGCAGTTATACATTTAATGTGGAAGTTCCGAAGGAAGCGGCAGACGAGACAATCATGCAGCACGACATTCTGGCGAAGGAAGACGTTAAGATCGGAAGCGGGGTCAATTACCAGGGCATCCCTTATTATCAAAGCCAGATGAATGAGTGGATTCGCAATTATTCGGAAAAGGTGAATGAGGTGCTGGTGCACGGCTACACAGCAAAGTCGGAAGCCGGGTGTCTGATGTTGACCGGCGCGGTTCACACCGATTCCACCTATCAGTATTCTTTTGATCAGCTGAATAATACCAATAAAAAATATTCGCTTCTGACCGGCAGGAATTTCCGGGTCAATGATGCGTTGTTAGAGGATGCTTCCAGACTGGCGACCAAGAAGGATGCAACGGAAGGACCGTCGGAACTGAAAAATGCCAAGGCACTGTATGATCTGTCGGCAACAACCACCATTTACCGGAATGCAACCAGTGGTGAATTCCTCAAAAAGGTACAGTCGGATATCGCGATGAACCGGAACAATTCGAGCACGATGAACAAGGTTTATACGGGTCTGCGCAAAACCATCGGAGATCAGAGGTTATCCGAGATGGGGGTTGATAATGATGAAGAAGCGATGAATCTGTCCAAGTTCAACCGTGCTTATGTACTTTCATCCAAAATGTTGCAAACCTTCACGGAAATTTATGACCGTTTGATTTTACAGACGGGAGTGTAAGTCACCTGAGAACAGGCAACCGTTAGTCACTGGACGGAGCGGGATAAGGAGGCGAAGAAAGATGCGCATCACCAACCGGATCATGACGAATAACGCCATGTACAATATCAATAATAACAAGATAAATGAGGACCGGATTTTCACTCAGATCACCACCGGGAAAAAAATTGACAGGCCCTCTGCGGATCCCGTCATCGCGATCAGGGCGCTGTCCCTTCGGGCAACGATGACAGAACTGGCCCAGTACTATGAAAAGAATTCCAAGGATGCCCAAAGCTGGCTGGAGGTGACGGAAACTTCCCTGTCTACCGGATCCCATATTTTGACCGACATCAGAAGACTGGCGGTCTCCGGTCCCGATACCTATAAGACTTTGCAGGACTGGACAACGGTCGTCAACCAGATGGACACACTGGCAGATGAATACTATTCCACGGGGAATGTGGATTATGCAGGACGCTACATTTACACGGGCTACCGCACCAATTCCACCCTGACCTATCCTCAGGACACAACCGAAGAGTACAGCAATATTCATGACGAATTCAATGCGGATCATATCGATACTTCCACTCGTGTCACGAATATGCAGAAGCTGGCGGATGGAGACGAGATTACGGCTGCCGCACAGAAAGAGTCGGATATGAAGCGGTATGAGGTCGGACGGTTGCGACTTTCCTACGACAACATCAAAACCTCCGTCCCTCCCAGTGTGAACGATATTTCCGTCAAATACCGGGAACCGATGCTGGTGTCCGCGGTCAGTGAACTGCAGCCGGATACCAGAAACATCAAGACTGTGAACCTTTCTTTTACCGATGCAGGTGGACAAAGCCATACCGTGCATGTGCCCGTGAGCAACGGGGCGGCTGCAGGCGGGGCAAGCCCTGCGGTGGTTGTAGAGGGAGAAACGTATTCGGCGGCAAAAAACCCGGGCATTCCCACGACTTATACACTGACTACGGCAAGTTACGGAACCTTCACCATCAATGAGAAGGGCGTGATCACGGCACCTCCTGCCTTTCCGACAGGAAATGTGCTCCGTGCAACGACGGAGATCACGGAGTCGAGAGTAGCGACCGTAACGTTTACCGCAGACACCTCCTCCCCGCTGGAAACGGTGAATGTGCCTCTGACGACCGAATGCAGGCAGCCGTATACCGTCGCCTGTGAAAACGGTTATACAGCACAGGTGAATACCGATGGAACGGTTACCTTAAGCAAGTCGGTCGGAGGAGCAAATCCGATGACCAAGACGGTCAGAATGACGGCAAACGGCAGCGTGTCGACTTCCTACAACGAGGTGGAGAAACATCCGGACGCCGTTATCACCGGAGCGACCAGTCAGGATGATATTGATACGCTGTATAGCGATCTGGCGGCGGGCACGAAGGACATGGTATTCAATGCAGTGACCGGAGAGCTGTTGTTCAGCAAAAGTATGCAGACGAAACTTTCCGGCTTAAAGGACATGCAGAATGCCAAGACCATTGATGTGGTTTATGACAAATCCAATTTCAAAAAGGGAGAGACCAGGCCGGAACATCTTTTTACCTGTACCAAAGGCGGCATCATCTATAACAGCGGAAGCGGCGGGCACACCATGCATTACGACGTCGGATATAACCAGACGATCGACGTCAACACGACGGCAGACGATATTTTTACCAACGAAATGAAGAGGGGCTGTCAGGATCTGAAGAGGGTTCTGGCGCAGATGAGCGACGTGGATGCTAAGCTGAACACCCTGAAGGAGCACCTGCGGACGGAGACTCTTGCGGCGAATAAAGCGAACATCGAGGCGGAGATCAAGGCGGCGAAGAAGGCCTATGACTATCTGACCGACACGATGAAGAGGCAGTTCTCGACCAAAATCACGGAAGTGAAGGACGCCCTGGACAGAGAAAGCGACGCTATTACCGTAAATGGAACCCGGTCGATGCGCCTGGACCTCATTCAGACCAGGCTCCAGTCACAAAGCACCACCTTCAAGGAACTGCAGGAGAACAACGAGGGCATCAATATGGAAGAAGCTGCCACCAATCTGGCCACGGCGAAAAACACCTATAGCGCCAGCCTGATGGCGACCGGCAAGATCTTACAGCACTCG
This sequence comes from Lachnospiraceae bacterium, assembly GCA_015258065.1. Lineage (GTDB taxonomy): Bacteria > Bacillota > Clostridia > Lachnospirales > Lachnospiraceae > Butyrivibrio. The sequence goes on from JABZIZ010000004.1 coordinate 31,848, forward strand.
CTTATGGATTATATTTAAGGAGGATGCCAGACTTACATGAAGATAACATCCAGAGTGTTCGGTAAAGTAGAAATTTCGGATGACCGGATCCTCACTTTTAAAAAAGGAATCATCGGCTATCCGCAGTTAAAAAAATTTGTCCTTCTCTATGACGAGGAGAAAGGCAGGGAGACCATCCAATGGTTGCAGTCCTGTGACGAGGAAAGCTTCGCCATGCCGGTGCTTGACCCTCTCTTTGTGAAAGAGGATTATTGCCCGGTGGTAGATACCGCCATCCTGGAAGACCTGCAACTGCGGGAAATGGATGACGCCCTCGTCCTCGTGACGGTGACCGTTCCCAAAAACCTCGAGGAGATGACCGTGAACCTCAAAGGCCCGCTGATCATCAATGTGGAAAAAAGAAAAGGCTGCCAGGTGATCTTAGAGGAAGAGTCCTACCCCGTGAAGTATAAGATTTATGATATTTTGAAAAAAAACAGACAAAAAGAGAAGGTATAAACCCGACTTTTTGAAAAAAATTGAACAAGTCCCTTGGATATGCTATGATAGAAAGGTCAAAAATCAATGCCGTAGAGAATCCGTTTTCTGCAGGGTTGCGATGGAAAAACAGGGCATTCGCTTTCTGCAAAGGGATGATGAAGGATCAGAGAATTCCCTTCCTACCGGGCGGTGATTGATGATGCAGATATCATAAGAATACGAGGGTATAGTAATGTTGGCATTATCCAGAAAAAAGAACGAAGCAATTATGATCAACAACGACATCGAGATTACCGTTCTGGATATCCGGAATGAACAGGTGAAGATCGGGATTGCTGCGCCGAAGCAGATTCCTGTATATCGCAAGGAAGTCTACCTTCAGATACAGGAAGAGAACAAGAAAGCATTGGAAGGTGGCAATCTGGAAGGATTGGACAAACTTCTATCGGACTGAACATTTCCTATCACCCGGAGGCCTGCCTCCGGGCTTTCTTTTTGTTCGGATCATATCGGGGACTTGTGCGGAGAAGGGGATCAACGAGATGAATGTTCTTTTTTTCGACTGGAAGGATTATGCAAAAGATGATGCAGTTGAAATCTTCAAAGAGCTTGGGCACGAAGTACAAGTTTTTACCTGGGAATGGCAAGATGTAGGGAGCGCCCCTGAGATAGAAGCGCAGCTTCAGAAGATCGGGGCCTCATTTGACTGTGTATTCAGTTTTAATTATATTCCATTCCTGACAAAGGTCTGTGAGAAACTTGAAATACCCTATGCTTGTTTGGTTTACGATTCTCCGCATCTAACGCTTTTTTCAAAAGAAGTCAATTGCAAGGTGAATCATATCTATGCCTTTGATCGCAAGATGGTCAATGACTTACAGAAGGAAGGAGTGAATACCATTCGGTATTCGACTTTGGGAGTCAATGCAAAAAGAATCGAAAAGTTGTTGGGCCCTTTAAAAGGGAGACCGTCAGAACATGAGATTAGCTTTCTGGGTCAGCTATATAATGGTGACGCCTATAATTTTTATGATCAGATTTCTTACCTTCCGGCTCATTTAAAGGGGAGGCTGGATGCTGTGATCGCAGCACAGAAACAGATATTCGGAATGGACCTGATCGGGGACAAAGATGTAATTTCAGAAGAAATCCAGAAGGAACTTCATCAGTTTGTAAAATTCGATTTAACAGGTCGTTTCCAGCTCGATGAAAATAGAATTTTCTTGGATATGCTGAGAAGAAAGGTTTCTGGTGTTGAAAGGACAGAGGTTCTGGAACAGTTGGCAACTTGTTTTTCGGTTGACCTCTATACCCGACCGGGGTCGAAAACGCCGAAAGGAGTACGAAATTTAGGCTATGCGGACTATGCCAGTGAAATGCCGAAGATCTTTGCACTGAGTAAAATCAACTTGAATTTGACTCTCCGAACCATACGATCAGGCATTCCTCTCAGAGCCATCGACATCATGGGCGCAGGAGGCTTTCTGCTCTCCAATTATCAGGAAGAGCTTGCGGAATATTTTGTGGAAGGAGAAGAGGTCGTTCTTGCATATACCAGAGATGATCTTTTGCAGAAGTGTGCTTATTATCTGGAGCACGAAGAGGAACGAGTGGAAATTGCAAGGAGAGGGCAGGCCAAGGTTTGGCAAGACTTCGATTATCGCAAAGTGCTGAATCGGATTTTGATGGAGAGTGTAGGCGGTAAAGCCAAGTGAATATTTTATATTATGACTGGAACGAATTCACCAGGGAAGATGCACAAAACGCTTTCGTTTCCATGGGGCATACGTTGACAATTGTCCAGTATGAGTGGAAACACATTGGATATGACGAAGGCTTTCTTCGAGCACTTTTAAGGAAACTGTTGAAAAAAAAGCCGAATGGAAGTCCGATGATTGATTTTGCTTTTTCCTTCAATTTCTTTCCTGTGATCTCAATTGCATGTGAGATGGTGAACATTCCCTACCTCTGTCTGGTCTTTGACTCTCCCTATCTTCCATTAAATTCCATTCAAATTAATAACAGCGTGAATCATGTCTTTGTCTTTGATCAGGAACTGATTGCCAGGCTCCGTAGGCAGGGGGTAAAAACCTTGCATCATTCTCCTCTGGCAGTCAGCGGGGAGCGGTTAAAAAAAATATCAAAAGATCTTAAAGATAAACCCTACTACTATGACATTTCCTTCGTCGGTACGCTATATGATGACGAGTTTAAACTTTATGATTCTCTGCATGATTTGCAGCCTCATGTTAAAAGACGTGTAGATGAGGTGATTCGTGCGCAGGAACGGATATACGGCTGTGACCTTATTGGCCAAAAGCAATTAATTACAGACGATATGATTTTGGAGATGCAAAAACTGGTTGATTTTGAAGATACCGGCCATTTCTTCATGGATGAGAAACAAATTCTCAGGGATATGATCCGCAGGAAGGTAAGTCAACTGGAGCGGGTGGAAATATTGCAAATGCTTGCGGAAGTTGCGCCTGTTTCACTCTTTACGAGAGAAGATCAAATTGCGCCGGAGGGAGTGAATGATCATGGATATGCGGAATACAGGCACAAAATGCCTGAAATTTTTCGGTTAAGTAAAGTAAACTTAAATATCACACTAAGAACGATTCTGTCAGGGATACCATTGCGTGCGTTGGATGTGATGGCGGCGGGAGGGTTCCTCATTTCCACCTATCAAAGAGAGCTGGCGGAGGCTTTTGAAGACGGGAAAGAACTGGTTCTTGTACATACACCGAAAGAGTTGAAAGAGTGTTGTTCTTATTATCTTGCGCATGAAGCGGAGCGGGATAGGATCAGAAGACGAGGTCAGGACAAGGTTCTTGCGATCTATGACTACAAAAATATCTTTGGAAAAATGATCCATGAATCCTTAGCTGAAAACAGGGAAAGAATGTAGAACCTTTTTTAGAAGAGAGGAAGCCATGGGAACGGGGGATAACGTTTGATCTGATCAGGGAATCCTTTTGTTTCGGAAGGATGGTTATTAAGGGAATGGGGGTAGTATCCGATATATTCCGTAGATAGCAAAGGGATTGGTGTGGGAATGCAAAGTTACACATCAAAGAAATTGCGGTGGCGAGATGGAAGGCACCTTTGGGTCTGCCCAGTAGGAGGAAGAGAAATGGCGCTGGATGCAGTACAAAAATACGGAAATGGAATCGGAGTACCGAAAGTAGCTGTGCTACCGATGTCGGAGCCGGACGAAATAAAAAGGGAAGAGATATCATTGCCCGAGGCGAGGAACGCAAAAGTGAGTGTCGAGCAGATGGATGCCGCCACTAGGATTAAGAGCACCTATGCCGAGCAGGTCGCACAGAATGAGGGAAGGGCAAAGAAGACAGAGGAAGAGATTCTCGCAACAAACGAGAAAATCCGCAAGGCAGTGGAAGACCTGAATAAAAAGATGGTTTCCAATACGGAGGCGGTCTTCGGCATTCATGACGGTACCAATCGCGTAACGATCAAAATGGTCGATAAAACTTCCAAGAAAGTGATCAGGGAATACCCGCCTGAGGAGACGCTTGACATGCTAGCCAAAATCTGGGAGCTGGCGGGAATGATGATAGACGAAAAGGGTTGATAGAGACACGGAATCGGATGAGACAGGAGGAAACGTCATGCCGAACAGAATAACGGGACTGCAGTCCGGATTGGATACGGAATCACTCATTACCTCAATGGTATCCAGATACCAGCAAAAGGTAGACAAGCTGACCGAGATGCAAAAAAAACATACCTGGAAGCAGAATGTATGGAAAGAGATCAACAAGCAGGTCCTATCCTTCTATAATGATACGCTTGGAAAGATGAAGTACACAGGCGCCTATCGAATCAAAAAGACGTTCGTATCCAATGCGAATGCAGCCAGTGTCGTGACTGGAGAAAATGCCATGAATGGCGTTCATAAGATGAAGATTACTTCGATTGCCTCTAATTCCTATATGACAGGAGGTGGCATTACAGACGCATCCGGAACCTCTTTTGCAGCAAAAAAAGATACGAAACTTTCAGATCTGGGTTTCAGCGGAATCCAAAATCTCAAGATTCGTATTGGCGGTGCACCGGAAGAGGAGATCCTCTTGGATGAGGAGGATACCTTGGAGATGGTTGCGTCTAAATTGAGAGGAGTAAAAACTGCGGATGGCAGATCTGTCAGTGCAAACTTCGATGGAAATAACGGGCGTTTTTATATTGCCAGTGACAAAACGGGAGCTAGTTCGGACTTTACTCTTTCCTCTAACAATATGCAGTTCTTAGATTCACTGGGGATTTCGCCTGCGAAACGCACGAAATATGATGCAGGAGAGGATGCATCGATCATCCTGGACGGGGTGACTTATACCTCTAGTCAGAATACATTTGAAATCAATGATCTCGTGATTACCACCAACGAAGTAACTTCAGGTGAGATTACGCTGAACACGCAGTCAGATACCACTGGTATGTACAACAATATAAAGGAGTTATTCAAAAAATACAACGAAGTAGTAAACAAACTGGATCAGATGTATGCGGCAGAGGATGGATCGAAGTATAAAATGCTGACTGAGGATGATAAAAAGGCAATGTCAGAGAACGAGGTAAAGGAGTGGGAAGATAAAATCAAGGATTCCATGCTTCGCAGGGATATAACGTTGCAGCTTACCCTGTCGGAACTTACAGGGATTATGATGCAGAGGATCAAGGTGCAGACAAAGGAAGGAGAGAAAGAACTCCACCTTTCTCAATTCGGCATCAACACAATGGATTCTCGTTTGGTCAAAAAGAACGAATGGCATGCGTATCATATTGACGGAGACGAAGAAGAAGATATTGTGAAAACCAATGAAAATTTGTTAAAGAAAATGATTGCTTCGGATCCTGACGCAACAGCAGAGTTTTTCCGGAATTTATCCATCAATCTTGCGGATGGGCTTTATAAGCTGATGGGGTCGACGGATTATTCCAGCTCGTATACGCTCTATGAAGATAAATTGATGGCATCTCAGTATTCCAGCTACTCAAGCAAAATCTATGAGGCGACGAAATTGCTCAATGCCAAGCAGGACAACTATTATAAAAAATTTGCCAGAATGGAAAAGGCAATGGCTCAGCTCAACTCCACGCAAAATCAATTGGCGGGATACTTCAATACGAAGTGATAGCAGTATGCAAAGATCCTATAGGAATAATAACAAATGATACAGTATGGATTCAGCCTGTGAATAAGGCTGATTAAATCTAGGGTCAATTCGTGGACAAAAGGAGAACTGATGAAGAATCATGCAAATGCATATGAGACTTATGCAAACCAGAAGGTGATGGGTGCAACCCCTGCAGAACTGACATTGATGCTCTATGACGGGGCAATCAAATACTGCAATATTGCCGAAGCTGCAATAGAAAAAAAAGACATCGAAAGGTCGCATCAGAATCTGGTTCGAGTAGAGAAGATTATTGAATACCTCCGGGCAACGCTGGATATGAAATATCCGGTTGCGCAAGATTTTGATCACATGTATGCTTATCTTTATAAACGATTGGTGGAAGTCAATATTTCTAAGGATGTGGAAATTCTGCAAGAGATCAACGAACATCTCCATGCGATTCGAGAGACTTGGGTACAGGTCATGGAGAAGAATCATGTGAAGCTTTCGGAGGCGGTCGGCTATTGAAGTAGGGTTATCGTTTCAGAAAGCGAAAGTATATTTTGAAAGGGGAAACGTGGCATGACAGAATCCTATTTGGACATGTTGTCACGCTCTCTTGACAGGAAGCTGGAAATTTTGAAACAAATCGAGCAGGAGAACCGGAAACAAACGGATCTGCTCGATTTTCCTGTGCAGGGAGCGGAGTTTTCGGGTAAGTGGGAGGAAGCGTTCGATCAGACGGTAGAAGCGAAGGGAAGGATGATCGAAGAGCTGACCAGGTTAAATGATGGCTTTGATTTATTGTTTTCCAAAGTTCAGGTAGAGCTGACTTTGCAAAAAGAAAAATACCGCACGCAGCTTGCACGGTTGCAGGATCAAATTCGGGAAGTAACGGAAATGTCCAATCGAATACAGGTGCAGGAACAGAGGAATAAAGCGCTGGTGGACCAATATTTTAGTGAGGAACGGACCAGGATTAAGGTGGGAAAGCGTTCCACAGCAACGGCAATGAAATACTATCAAACGATGAATCGCACACAATTTGTGCCATCACAGGCCGTTGATGAAAATCGGTGAGCTATATTCCTGCACAGGATATCGTTTAAAATCATACGAATAAACGATTTTTCAAAAAAAACTGAAAATAGCATAATATTATCTCGCCAGGCACCGATATATAGATTGTCATTCAGATAACTGCGGCAAGGATGCCACAGACAACCCTATCAAGGAGGATATATCATGGTAGTACAACACAATCTTAGAGCAATGAACAGCAACAGGATGCTTGGTATCACTTCTTCCAGCCAGGCAAAGTCCACAGAGAAACTGTCATCCGGTTACAAAGTAAACCGTGCAGCCGATGATGCGGCGGGACTCTCCATCAGTGAGAAGATGAGACGTCAGGTCAGAGGTCTTACCCAGGCTTCCCTGAATGCACAGGACGGCATTTCCTGCGTACAGACGGCAGAAGGTGCTCTGCAGGAAGTACAGGATATGTTGCAGCGTATGAACGAACTCTGTGTGAAGGCTTCGAATGGAACCCTGCAGACGGTCGACCGCAACTACATCCAGCAGGAAGTGGATGCGCTGACGAGTGAAATCAATCGTGTAGCTGGAACCACCACTTTCAATGAAACGGCACTGTTAGATGGAACATTCACTGCCAAAACGTTGCACGTGGGCGCAGAAGGAAATAAGGACTGGAACGGCGGTGGCGGCCTGACGGAAAAGCAAACGATCGGTGTAAATATCATGTCGTTAAGCTTTAAGGGTGTTACCAGTGCGACTACAACTGTCAAAACTTTTCTGGATGCCGCTGGAGGTGGTGCCTTTGGTGCTGATGGAACTGAAGCACTGAATGTAACCAGTCAGGCACAGGCACAGTCTTCGATTGCGGTTGTAAAGACGGGACTCCAGAATATTTCGACCATGCGTTCCGCACTTGGTGCCGTTCAGAACAGACTGGAGCACACGATTAAGAATCTGGACAACGTCGTAGAGAACACGACAGCTGCAGAAAGCCAGATCCGCGATACCGATATGGCGACCGAGATGGTGAAGTATTCGAACAACAACATTCTGGCACAGGCAGGGCAGGCAATGCTCGCACAGTCCAATCAGGCAAACCAGGGTGTGCTGTCACTCCTCAGCTAAATCCCGTTGCTGTTTCAGAAAAGTCAGAGGTGAACTACCAAAAAAGAGGCGCTGTTTCAGACAGCGTCTCTTTTTTGCAAAAAAACAACTTTTTTTTCTTTCGTGCTAAATATAATACAAAAACAACCGATATATCGTTTGTAACGGTAAGGACACCGTGAATGTGAGAAATCGTCGTATTGGGATGAGCGGAGATCCTGTATGGAGACGGGAGAAACCGCATTCAAGGAGGAAAAGAAATGGTAGTTCAACACAATCTGACAGCAATGAACAGTAACAGGATGCTCGGCATCACCACATCGTCACAAGCAAAGTCCACAGAGAAACTGTCATCCGGTTACAAAGTAAACCGTGCAGCCGATGATGCGGCGGGACTCTCCATCAGTGAGAAGATGAGACGTCAGGTCAGAGGACTTACACAGGCTTCGCTGAATGCACAGGACGGTATTTCCTGCGTACAGACGGCGGAGGGCGCACTAGCAGAGGTGCAGGATATGCTGCAACGCATGAATGAGCTCTGTGTGAAAGCTTCGAATGGAACCCTGCAGACGGTCGACCGCAACTATATTCAGCAAGAAATTGATGCGCTGACGAGTGAAATTGACCGTGTAGCGGGAACTACTACTTTCAATGAAACGGCACTGTTAGATGGAACATTTACTGCCAAAACGTTGCACGTGGGCGCAGAAGGAAATAAGGACTGGAACGGCGGTGGCGGCCTGACGGAAAAGCAAACGATCGGTGTAAATATCATGTCGTTAAGCTTTAAGGGTGTTACCAGTGCGACTACAACTGTCAAAACTTTCCTGGATGCGGCTGGAGGTGGTGCCTTTGCTGCTGATGGAACTGCAGCACTGAATGTAACCAGTCAGGCACAGGCACAGTCTTCGATTGCGGTAGTAAAGACGGGACTCCAGAATGTCTCCTCCATGCGTTCTGCGCTTGGTGCCATTCAGAATAGACTGGAGCACACGATTAAGAATCTGGACAACGTCGTAGAGAATACAACGGCAGCGGAAAGCCAGATCCGTGATACCGATATGGCTACCGAGATGGTGAAGTACTCGAATAACAATGTCTTGGCACAGGCGGGACAGGCGATGTTGGCGCAGGCCAATCAGGCAAACCAGGGCGTGCTGTCACTACTCGGAAGATAAGGCAGGAATTTGAATTCTGAGGATAGGAACCTGGCAGTCCATGATCTCTGAAATTTAGAAAGACAAAGAGGAATGCGGAATCGTATTCCTCTTTGTTACATCAGCGGGTAATAACCGTTTGGATTTAGAGCCATTGGGTGATTGAGAAGGGGGGGTGCGTATCATTCGTACACGAAATTTCCAGGAGAATACCAGGATATCTGTCATTGTTCCGGTATATAACGCAGAAGAATTTCTTTATGATAGCCTTGGAAACCTGGTGAACCAGACTTTCCGGACGCTCTTTCCCCATCATGGAATGGAAGTGATCTGCGTGGATGATGCATCCACAGATCGAAGCTTGCAGATTCTCCACCAATGCCAAAGTCAGTTTCCGGATATCGTGAAGGTCCTTCATCAGGACCAGAATAAGGGACCGGGGGCCGCTCGTAACAGAGGCCTGGAAATGGCAAGCGGGCAGTATATCGGTTTTATGGATGCGGATGATCTGATCGATGTGACGATGTATGAAAAGCTATATGTTGCCGCAGGATGGGGGAAAATCAACCGAAATATAGAGGAAATGGCGGATGTTGCGGACTGCGCTATTGAAATGCAGAGGGGCGATTGGAAAGGGTGTGTTCTATACACTTCTCCCGATTATTTCGGGATGTTAGATGATGATGGCAGATCACAGTTGATCGTCACTCCGGGGTCGATTGCAACGAGAATCTTTAAACGGACTTTAATTGAAGAGGACGAGGTTCGGTTTCGTGAGTGCGAAATGATGGAAGATTTGGACTTCCTCAGGCTTCTTCTTGCCAAGGCATCTTCGTGTGCGGGAGTGAAGGAAGTTCTGTACCTTTATTTAGACCATAAAAGTTCCGTGTCCTATCGACCTTATGATTGTATCTTTAGCGATTATGAGAACGTGATTCAGGCGACCTACAATCGATTGTCGCCTTTGCCGAACTATGAAGGACTGCGAGCAGGAGCCGAATTTGCGATGCTCGAGTTAGCAGATCGGTGTCTTTATGATTTGGATCAAATGTATAAAGGCAGACATCTCTCAACAGCAACAAAAGAGCAGTATGAAGTGCGATTACATGATTTATTAGATCGGGTAATTCAAATACCACCAAGAAAAAATCCGTTCATTCTCGAAAAGTTGGGAGACGAAATGAAAACATGGTTGTTTCGATTCTATGAAGATGTTTAAAGAAGGATACGGATGATAAACCGGATATATAAAGTCCGAGGCTCTGGAAATAGAAAAGTGTCGGTAGAAAAAGAGTCAATTCAGAACCATTAGGAAGGAAAAGTAAAATGAAGGTGTCCATGATCGTCCCGGTTTATAATGCAGAACATGTTCTTTTTGACACTTTAGGGAATTTGGTGCATCAGACCTTCTTTGATCAATATCCGGGAGAGGGGGAGATTCTCTTTGTAAATGACTGTTCCAGGGACCGAAGTGGGGCGATTCTTGAAGTTCTGCACAGCCAGTTTCCGGATCGGACTAGGATCATCCATCTTACAGAAAATCGTGGACCGGGCGGCGCGAGAAATGTCGGAGTTGAAAATTCAACCGGTGAATTTTATTTGTTTATGGATTGTGATGACATTGCAGCCCACTCTTTGATGGAGGATTTATATCTTGCGGTCACAGAGCATAACCCCATTGGTTCTCAGGCGGAAGTATCCCGGTTTGATTCTGACCAGGAGTATGATATTGCCATTGCGGGGCTCAATTGCAGATACCTAAATTGGGAGGGTTTTGCCCTGACAAGAGAGTTCAGCGGGGTCATGGATGAGAAGAAAAAGAGCTACCTGATTGCCAGTGAGGCGGATTTTCGTAGCAAAATTTATAGAAGATCCTTTATGGAGAAGTACCAGATTCGTTTTGCAGAGCGGGTGATGGCAGAAGACGAGGACTTTAGCGCAATCGTGCATGCCAATGTAAGAAAGGTGAACGTGATCAATAAAATACTAGTAGAGATTAGAGATGTGGAACATTCTGCATCTAAAAGTTTGGATATCGCATCCACATACGAAGATATTCTGAATTGCGCCATTCGGGCTTACCAAGGGATGCGAAAATGCCGTGATTATGATTCTTTTGCCAAGGCGGCGGAAACCCTCTATCTTCGTAGATTCGCATTTTGTCTAAAGACTTTAGATGGATTATATCAGGACAGTATTTTAACAGAGAAAGCATATTTTGAGATGGTGCAGACCTTACGCAAACTGAGCGATACCATGATTACTCATTCGGTGGAAGGAAACGAATGGTCAAATGCTTGCCTGGAACCGTGGGAAAAGGAGAAAATGATTCTTTTTTTACAGGACGATGTTAGGGCGCAGATGAAGCATGAACAAGCCGGTGGATGAAATTTGTCTGTGGGATAGAAGGAAGGTCTGGTTGCGAAGGGAGGAATAAGAACGTGAAAGTATCCTTGATTGTCCCCGTTTATAACGCAGAGCATGTGCTTTTTGAGACACTGGGGAATCTGGTCCATCAGACTTTCTTTGATCAATATCCCGGAGAGGGGGAGATTGTCTTCGTAAATGACTGCTCCAACGATCGAAGCGGCACCATATTAGAGATGTTGCACAGACAGTTTCCTGATCGGACTAGGATTATTCATCTTTCCGAGAATCTTGGACCGGGTGGGGCGAGAAATGTGGGGGTAGATCATTCGTCCGGAGAATATTATATGTTCATGGATTGCGATGACCTTGTGGAAATCACCTTCATGGAAAAATTGTATGAGGCAGTAACGGAGGATCCGATGGCTGCGATGGAAGCTAAGAAGGGGAAAGCTCTTAAGACGCCAATCTCTTATGATTTTGCAGATGCCGGAGTCTATTGCGATGCTCAAAAGATGGGAAAGGTCTGTGTAAATAAAGAACATCGTGGTAGGCTGGACGGAGAGAGGAGAAGTTTTATTATGTCTGGAAATATTGGATGCCTATAGAGAAGAGCAGGTGATTGCTGCTGAAGAGTATCAGGGCATGGTCAATCTTCTCAGAAATCTGTGTCACAAGATTAGCAAACCGTTTATCGTCTACAAATTCACGAAGGAGCTCCCCTATGACGCATTCACAACAATCGTACCCCCTTCTTTCCATCATTGTTCCCGTCTATAATGCGGAGACGGTCCTGCCGCAGACCATCGGCAATATTATCTTGCAGACCGTGTTTGACCGCTTCGGGGAGGAGGCCGCGGAGATCATCCTGGTGGACGATGCTTCCACCGATCAGACCCCTGCGCTTTTGCAAGACGTGCACAGGCAGTATCCGAATCGGACGAAGATCCTCACACTGCCGGAAAACAGGGGGGCGGGCGGAGCCAGAAACGCAGGCATGGAGAAGGCTGCGGGCGCGTACATCGGCTTTACCGACAGCGACGATCTGATCGATCCTTCTTTTTATGAGACGCTCTTAGAAGAAGCCGGGAAGGAAGATCTGGATTTGGTGGATTCCCCGATCTTCCAGGAATCTACAGGGGAAGCTTTTTTAACGACTCCCTATGAATTTCATGGAAGGGTCACCGGCGAAATGCGCAGTAAGCTTCTCTCCAACGTGGGCTTCCCGGTGACGAAACTATATAGAGCAAGCCTGTTAAAGGAAAATTCCATTCGGTTCCGCGAACGCACCGTGACGGAAGATGAAGATTTTCTTGCCGAAGTATACGGCAGGATTCGGTCGATCGGAGTTTTGACGACCTTGATGTACAAATACCAGGATAATGAGGGTTCTTCGACGAAGAAGGATACGGGACTGATTAACTTTGATATTCTGGCGGACTGTGTGCTGGCAGCCTACAGGAAACTCACGAAGATTCCGGATTACGCTTCTTTTCAGGAGGGAGCGGAGAGTTTTTACTGCAACCGCATCGCTCTTGCGCTGATCTTATATCAGGCAATGGAAGAGGCGGAAGAACACAATTCGCTCTGCGCTTCTGCTATCTGGGATCAGTTGCTGCAAAAAAAAGCGCTGTTAAAAGAAGTCTACAGGCAAACCGTCAGGGAAAATCCCGCGCTGAATCCCTATCTGAGCGTAGAGCAGAAGCAGATCATCCGGAAATATTTGATGTGAAGGGGAGAAATGCCTCATCGGCAATTTTTCTCTGAAAGCCATGGGGCTGCCACGTTTCTGTGGGAAGCCTGATCCACCTTGGCTTTTCGCTGTTATCCTTTCATGTCGGCAGTTCTGCCGGCATCTCAAATACGGTCTTGTCTTCTTTGCTGATGGATGCACCGGTCTGCACCTCGATCAGTTGCAATTCCGTTTTGGCAAAAACGGTATGCTTCTGTCCGGCACACATTCTGACAAAGCTGCCGGGGGTGAGTTCCGTACGAACCCCGTCTACCATGGCAATACCGCTCCCTGCAATCACCGTCCAGGTTTCGTCACGGTGCGCATGGGCGTGATAGTGCATTTTATGTCCGGGATTCAAGGTGACTTTAATGGTCAAGCTTTCATCTCCGATGTCAATGACACGGAAGGAGCCCCAGCTCTTTTCTGCATAGCGCACCTCGTCCGTCATTTGATCGACATAGGGCTTGATGTAGCTGGATTCGCTCTTGTCGGAAACCAGAATCCCGTCGGGAGAGGCGGCGACCACAAGGTCCGTGAGTCCCATGCAGAGAATCGGAAGATCCAGATCGCTAACCACGTGCGTGTTTTTGCAGGTGTTATTCATTGTCACACGTCCGATGGCCTGTTCCGGCATCGCTTCGGTCAGGGTGTTCCAGGTGCCCAGATCCTTCCAGATTCCATTAAAGCGGAGCACCTGAATGTGAGCTTCTTTCTCCCCCACTGCATAATCAAAACTGATCGGGTCAATTTCAGAGTATCGATCATAAAGGGTGGTGTAATCGGAAAAACCAATCATATCGCTTGCTTTTTTTAGCAGCCAGCTCAGTCGAAAGGCGAAGATACCGCCATTCCAAAGCGCTCCTTCTGCAATATACTTCTGTGCGGTTTCCAAATCCGGTTTTTCCTTGAATGTCAGCACGGGGCTGACAGGGGAGCGATCCTTCGGAATCAGATAGCCATACTTTTCGCTCGGATAAGTGGGCTCAATTCCCAGGCAGGTTAGATTAGCCTGGTCGCTCTGAATGAGCTTGTCCAGATGAGTCAATGCCTCAAAGTAGGTATCATCTACGAACGGATCTACGGGGCAGACGATGACGGGAGCGTCTTTTGCGATGTTCCTTTTATCATGCAGGTAGGCACAGGCGAGCGCAATGGCAGGGAAGGTGTCTCTGCGGCAGGGCTCATAGGAGATATCGATCTGTTCCCCCAACTGGTTGGTGAGGGGCGCATGCTGCTCTCTTGAGGTTGCAATCGTAATGGTTGCCTGCGAGTCCGCCTTTAGGATGCCGTGGTACATCCGCTGTACCATTGATTCATAGGTACCGTCTTTCTTTTTAAAAATCCTTAAAAACTGTTTGGAGCGGATGCCGTTGCTAAGTGGCCAAAGACGTTTGCCGGAACCGCCGCTGAGTAAGATGATGTTCATGTTGCCTTCCTAACAAAATGATGGAGCGACGAGCTCCATGCCGCGCCGCCTCTTGCGAACAGGTGAAAGGGATCGATCGGTCAAGCGATTTCAATCTCGCTCAGGATAAGTTCTGCGCCGCTTTTTCGGCCTTTGCGAGTTGTCTGTCGTGTGCGGCCATGAGACGCACCAGTTCCTCGTAGGAGGTCTTTTGCGGATTCCAGTGCAGTACCTCTTTTGCCTTGGTCGGATCGCCCCAGAGATTGTCTACATCCGTCGGGCGAAGCCACTCTGCATTGACGGTGACGAGAACCTTTCCGGAAGCGGAATCGATGCCTCTTTCGTTTGCACCTTCTCCTTCCCATCGCAGTGTGATGCCGTTTTCCTTGAAGGCCCGTTCCGTAAAATCGCGGACGGTGTGCTGCTCACCGGTTGCAATCACGAAGTCGTCCGGACGCTCCTGTTGTAGAATCAGCCACATGCACTCGACATAATCCTTCGCATAGCCCCAGTCTCTTTTGGAATCCAGGTTTCCCAGTTCCAGATGATCCTGCAAGCCCTCTGCAATGCGCGCCGCCGCGAGGGTGATTTTTCTTGTGACAAAATTCTCGCCTCTTCTTTCGGATTCATGGTTGAACAGGATACCGTTGACGGCAAACATGTGGTAGGCATTGCGATATTCCTTGACGATCCAGTAACCGTACTGTTTGGCGACCGCATAAGGGCTGTAGGGATAAAAAGGCGTTTTTTCATTCTGCGGGACTTCTACTACCTTGCCGTACAGCTCGGAGGTCGAGGCCTGATAAATTTTGACCTTATCGGTCATCCCAAGAATACGAACAGCCTCCAGAATGCGCAGAACGCCGATGGCGTCCACTTCACCGGTATATTCCGCAGAATCGAAGGAAACCTGTACATGGGATTGCGCTGCGAGATTGTAGATTTCATCAGGCTGCGTGAGGGAAATAATACGCACCAGAGAGGAAGAATCGGTCAGATCCCCGTCGTGGAGCGTAATCCGGTTTTGCTTTAGCAAATGGTCAATGCGCGACGTATTGGGAAGAGAGGAGCGGCGGACGATCCCGTGCACCTCATATCCTTTTTCCAGTAGAAATTCAGCAAGATAAGAACCGTCCTGCCCGGTAATACCTGTAATCAGTGCTGTTTGATGCATTATGCAACCTCCATGCGTGATGTACTTGTTAATTTAATTCTCTTCCTGCCGTTGAAAACTGATGATTTCCACACGGGTGATTTTCTTATCGTGAATCGAATCGACGCGCAGCGCACAGTCCTCAAATTCTGCGAGAGCACCGATGGAGATCGTGTGACCGCTCTTTACAACGGCATCCGCCACGACTTCTCCGAGGGTCGCATCCGCACTAGCGGGGATGTGGACATCCGCCAGGCGATTTGCCGAAGCCACCGTGGACGAGGCACGCATCACAATACGCTCGGTCTCATCCGATTTAAAGAACAGAAACTTTCTCGTGGCAAAAAGAGCGGCGATGCAGGCGATACCGGCAAGATTTTCCAGCTGTGTCGTCTGCTTAATGATTAGCTCCTTGGAAATCGCAAACAGGAGAACTTCGATCACGGTTTCCGGTGTCTGCTGCGCCAGCATTTTGATAAACTCCAGCGCCACGGCGATCTCAAGGAAAAAGCCCAGAATCGACGTCAGATCCAGATTGCCCTCCAGGATGTAGGGGAGATGAACGGCAAAATAGCGGAGCACCAGGAGAACGACGATGATCGCTAAGATAAAGCCCAGAACCAGCTCCAGCCACCTTGTGATGGAGCCGATCTTTTTTTGAAAAAAATGCCTCATGGCACCTCCTTTTCCGCATCCGAACCGGTGAATACGGTCAGTCTGTATCCGTATCATTTGGATACAGTCTGACTACATCCGGATCAGTGTATACTGTCTGCTTCCCAGCCCGATCTTTTCCCCGTGAAGGAGCGTCTCCTTCCAGCGGGAAGCAGGCGTGGTATCAAGGAATACATCATTATACCGTCTCCAGTCGGGGCGGGCAAGGTTGTCTCCTAACTGGGAGTTGCGGATCGGCTTCGCAGCAAGACAGAGATCGGCGCAGGCCTGGTCGAGGGCGATGGGGTCAAAGGAAGCCAGCATGCCGATGTCCGCAATGATCGGCGCATCGTTTTCCCCGTGACAGTCGCAGTTGGGGGAAACGTCGTTGATTAAGGCCACGTGAAAATGCGGGTGTCCGCTGCAGGCGGCAGCGGTATATTCCGCCATCTTGCAACAGAGGGTCTCGTTCGCATCCGGATTGTTATTTTCAATCGCATCAAAGGAACAGGCCCCGACGCAGCGCCCGCAGCCTTTGCAGAGATCCTGATCGATATGCGCCTTCACGCCGGAACCTGTCTCCAGGTATGAGATTGCATCGGAGCCGCACTCCCTAGCACATCTTCTGCAGGAGCGACAGAGCTCTTCATTTACGGAAGGCTTTCCTGCGCTGTGCTGCTGCATTTTTCCGGCTCTGGAAGCAGCGCCCATGCCGATGTTTTTGATGGCGCCGCCAAATCCCGTCATCTCGTGTCCTTTAAAATGGGTCAGCGAAATCAAAACATCGGCGTCCATGACGGCTCGCCCGATGAGAGCGGTTTTGCAGTACACTCCGCCCGGCACCGGCACCTCCACATCATCTGTTCCTCTTAGCCCATCCGCAATCAAGATCTGACATCCCGTCGTTGTCGGGTTGAAGCCGTTCAGATTGGCACAGTCCAGATGCTCTAGCGCATGCTTGCGGCTGCCGGGGTACAGCGTGTTGGCATCGGTTAAAAAAGGCAGCCCCCCCTCTTCTTTCACCAGATCCGCCACCGCCTTTGCCCAGTTGGGACGCAGGTAGGCAAGATTGCCCAATTCGCCGAAGTGCATCTTGATGGCAACAAATTTCTGGTCCATATCGATCTTCTGAATTCCCGCCCGCCTCATCAGCTTTTGAAGTTTGACGGTGATCGGTACATCAAGCCCCGTTCGAAAGTCTGTAAAAAAAACCTGTGATTCTGTCATGGATATCTGCCTCCGTGTACAAAACAGCGCATCGTTCCCATCATTTTACCAAAAAATCGCTGAATTACAATGAAGGAAGAGTGCGCAAGGATCCCCAAATCACGGAATCACAAGGAAGGAAGAGAATGCACGGATCCTAAAACGATGACAGTACCTCCCGGAAAGCCAGGGTTCAGAAAAACAACCGAATGACAAGTACGGCGCTTTGTGTTAGAGTATTACAAGAATTTTAAAAGCAAAAACGGCGAAGCGGCGGTAGGGAATGGCAGAGAGGAAAGAGTCTCTTACGAAGATGACAGAGGACGGGATGGGCAGGACAACACAGATCGAATCCAAGTATGTATATCGCTGGGGCTGTGCGTCGATCCTGGTTTTTCTTGCAACACTTCTTTTTTTCCTGTACTGGTATCCCTTTGTGGCGGGACATAATAATACCGGTTCTCTCCTTGGAAAGGGAAACCTCACCATGGCGGCGGGTATTTATGCCGCCCTCTATCTGATCATCGGAAGAGGAACGGGCGCCTTCCAGATCGGAGTCGATCGTATCTCCAATGTGATGGCGGCACAGGCGATGACGCTCTTCACCGTTGATTTTCTGGAGATTTTCATCTCCATGGCAATCACCGGACAGTTCCGTTATTTTCCTGCCTTTCTCCGTCTCTACCTGCTCATGTTTCTCGCGCAGACGGTTCTGATCTGCGTCCTGGTTTACCCCATGATCGTTCTCTACCGGAAGTGGTTTCCTCCGCTCAGAGTGCTGGAAATTTATGGAGATAACCGCAATTTTCTGGCAAAAAAAGTCGGTGGCAGACAGGACAAGTATCAGGTCTGCGGGCATATTTACTGCGGAGACGGGATCGAGAAGCTCACCAGGGAAGCGCAAAAATACGAGGCGGTCCTGATCAACGACCTGCCCAGCCCGATCAAAAACAAGATTTTAAAGGTCTGCTTCGACCTGGATAAAAGAGTGTATTTCACGCCCAAGATTTCGGATATTGTGGTCAAAAGTGCACAGCCGTTAAACCTGTTTGACACCCCCCTCTTTTTGTGCAGAAATCGGGGGATCTCTCTGAAGCAGTCCGCTGCCAAGCGGCTATTTGATGTCGTGTGTTCCTCTTTGGCGCTGGTTCTGCTCTTGCCCGTCTTCGTCCTGGTGGCGTTAGCGATCAAAGGGGAAGACCACGGGCCTGTTTTTTTTAAACAGGAGAGATGCACCGAGGGAGGAAAGGTGTTTCGTATCCTGAAATTCCGCTCGATGATTGTCGATGCGGAAAAAGACGGGAGACCGCACCCGGCGGGCGGCCATGACGACAGGATCACAAAGGTCGGCGCCTTCATCCGAAGGACGAGGATCGATGAACTTCCTCAGCTCATCAATATCCTGAAGGGTGAGATGTCCATCGTGGGACCGCGCCCGGAGCGGGTTGAGCATGTGCAGCTGTACACGGAGGAAATTCCGGAATTTCACATGCGGCTCAAGATGAAGGGTGGACTGACCGGCTATGCACAGGTTTACGGCAAATATAACACGGATGCGCTGGATAAACTGAAGCTGGATCTTTATTATATTTTGAATTATTCTTTTTTACTGGATCTGCAAATCATCTTTGAAACGGTGAAGATTCTCTGTCACAGAGAGAGCACCGAAGGATTCAGTGAAGAACAGGTCAGAGCCATGCAGGATGGAAGCACAAAGGAGAAACCATGACGGTATTCAAGGATAAAACATTACTCATTACAGGCGGAACGGGATCTTTTGGCAATACGGTGCTCAAGCATTTTTTGAAGACCGACATCGGGCAGATTCGTATTTTTTCCAGAGATGAAAAAAAACAGGACGATATGCGCCATGAGTTGCAGGCAAACGATCCGGAATATGCGGAAAAAGTGCGGTTTCATATCGGCAATGTGCGCGATATCCAATCGTTAAAAGACGCTATGCCGGGGGTCGATTATATCTTCCATGCGGCGGCGCTGAAGCAGGTGCCCAGCTGCGAATTTTTCCCGATGGAAGCGGTGCGCACCAATGTCGAGGGAACGGACAACCTCCTGCATGCGGCTATCGAAGAAGGGGTCAAAAAAATCGTCTGCCTTTCCACCGACAAGGCGGCGTATCCGATCAATGCGATGGGCATTTCAAAAGCGATGATGGAGCATGTTGTCGCAGCGAATGCACGGGTGGCGGCTGAGAGAGGCGACACCGTCATCTGCTGCACCAGATACGGCAACGTGATGTGTTCCAGAGGGTCGGTCATCCCTCTTTTTATCGAGCAGATCCGAGCGGGAAAACCCGTTACCATCACCAATCCGGAAATGACGCGCTTTCTGATGAATCTCGATGAGGCGGTGGACTTGGTGCTCTTTGCTTTTGAAAACGGCAATCCGGGCGACCTCTTCATTCAGAAATCCGATGCTTCCACGATCGGGGTACTGGCGAAGGCAGTGCAGAAGCTCTTCGGGGATACGGGGACGAATGTCATCGGCACCCGCCACGGCGAAAAGCTCTACGAAACCCTGATGACCAGAGAGGAAAGACTGCGCAGCACCGATATGGGACATTACTTCCGCGTCAGCGCCGACAACCGCGACCTGAACTATGACAAATTTTTTGTCAAAGGAGAAGTTCAAACGATGGCGGATGAGGCCTATACCAGTGACAACACCAACCGTCTGGATGTCGATGGCACCGTGCAGAAGATCCTTGGCACCGACTATGTGCAGGAGGCGCTGAAAGAGGCGGGGAGATAGGAATGAGACGGAGTTTATGGAGGCAGAGGGCAACAGATCACAAAAATGGATTCGATGAATAGATCGATGGAAGAGGGACATCAAGAGGGTGTAGACCGCAGAAGTCCTCTCCGCATCCTCGTCGTCACCCAGTGCTTTTACCCGGATATCTATGCGGTCAATGATATCGTGGAAGAGATGGTAAAGCGCGGACACAAGGTGACGGTGCTGACGGGACTGCCGGATTATACGACATCGAAGATTCCGCCGGAGTACCGGCACGGAAAAAGGCGGCATGAGCATTACAAAGGTGCCGATGTCTACCGCGTGCAGACGATTGCCAGGCACCATGGTCCCATCTGGCGGAGCCTGAATTATCTCTCCTTCGTGGTTAGCGGCAGTTTCCGTGCATGGACACAGGATTTCACCAAAACGGACTCGGGCTTCGATGTCATCTATGTATGGGAGGTTTCACCCGTCACAATGGCGGTACCTGCCATCCGACTGGCGAAACGATACCGCAAGCCCCTCTTTCTGTATTGCATGGATATCTGGCCGGAGTGCGTCAAGGCGATGGGAATCACCGAGAGCAATCCCGCTTTCCCGATCATTCACGCATGGAGCCGTCTAATTTATAACGCCTGCGACCACATTGCGGTTTCCTCAAAACCTTTTTTTACCTATCTGGAAAAAATGAACCGCGTCCCTCTCTCCCGAATGTCCTACCTGCCACAGTATGCGGACGATGCGCTGCTCCGAAGCGACTTCACCAAGCAGCCGGACGGACATGCGGATTTCCTTTTCATCGGAAATATCGGCAAGGCACAGAAGCTTGACTGTCTGATCCGGGCGATGTCGGTTTTTAGGGAAAAAAAAGACGATTCCTCTTCCGAAGCGAACAAAGTCACGCTCCATATCGTCGGCGGCGGTTCCGATGAGGAGAGAATCAGAGAGTTAACACAACGACTCGGGCTAACGGACCGGATTCGATTTTACGGACCGAAGCCCGCAGCGGAAGCGGCGCAGTATTATAAAAAGGCGGATGTCTGTGTCCTGACGCTTGACGGGAGCACGCAGATCGGAGACACCCTGCCCGGAAAATTGCAAACCTATATGGCGGCAGGCAAACCCGTCATTGCCGCAGCAAACGGTGCCACCAAAGAAGTCATCGAGGAGAGCCGCTGCGGCATCTGCACGCCCGCAGGCGACGACAGGGCGCTGGGGGAGGCGCTCCTTGATGCAGCGGAAGCCATTTTGAAAACAGAGATGACCCGATCTGCGCAGGGAGGACCAAGCCGGGATGATTTTTCCGGAAAAACAAAGGAAGGGCAGAGGGGAGACGATTTGTCCGGAACAATAGGAGACAGGCGCGGGGCGGCGGATTTTGCCGCATACGGACAGAACGCCCGCTTCTATTTCCGTGCGCATTTCACGAAGGAGAGGCATTTTTCGGAGCTGGAGCGCCTGTTGTACCGGATGGTCGGTGAGACGCCCGCAAAAAGGCATTGTCAAAGGGATTTCACATGAATATACTGGTCACAGGAAGCCGCGGCTTTGTCGGGCGCAACCTGGTGGAAAATCTGAAAAATATCCGGGACGGGAAGGATCAGACGCGCAATGTCCTGATCGAAGACATCTACGAGTACAACCGCGACACGGATCCGTCTCTGTTAGCGAAGTACTGCGCACAGGCAGATTTCATCTTCCATCTGGCAGGAGTGAACCGTCCGAAAGAGCCTGCGGAATTTATGGAGGGAAATGTCGGCTTTTCTGAAAAACTCCTGCAAACGCTTGCGCACGAGAACGCAGGAGAGCGGACAAAAAAATGCGGCGGTCTTCTGCTTGCTTCATCGGTGCAGGCCGGACTGCAGGGACGTTTTCGGGATTCCGCATACGGCAGAAGCAAGCTGGAAGCGGAGAAACTGTTTTCGGATTTTGCGAAAAAAACAGGAGCGCGGGTGCTCATTTACCGTCTGCCCAACCTCTTTGGCAAGTGGTGCAGACCCAATTACAACAGTGCCGTCGCCACTTTTTGCCACAATATCGCAAACGGCCTGCCCATCCAGGTGAACGATCGGAATACGGAACTGGAACTTCTCTACATCGACGACCTGATTGACGAGATGATCGTCGCGCTGGAGGGAGGAGAACACCGTTGCACGGTTGCTGCTGACGGCAAAGAGAGAGAAGCCGCTTCACGGAAAGTCGCTGCAGACGGAACACCGGAGGAGGTGGCGACGGGTCGCCTTAACGGCGGAGAAGATAAGGTTTCTGTATCTGCAAACCTCTCCTACTGCTTCGTCCCCGTGACGCATCAGGCGACACTGGGCGAAATTGTGGACCTGCTCACCGGCTTCCAGAGCCTTGGCAGAAACGGCATGGTTCCGGAGATTCCATCCGGTTCTTTGGCAAAAAAATTGTATGCCACCTATCTGTCCTATCTGCCGAAGGAGAGCATCGCCCGCCATCTGGACATGCATGTCGATAACCGCGGCGTTTTCACGGAACTGCTGAAGACACAGAACGCAGGCCAGATCTCCATCAACATCGCCCGCCCCGGCATCGTCCGCGGCGAGCACTGGCACAACTCCAAGTCTGAAATTTTCATCGTCGTTTCCGGCCATGGCCTGATTCAGGAGCGAAGAATCGGCAGCAGCGAAATCATCGAATTTGAGGTGTCCGGTGAAAAAATCACCGCCGTTCAGATGCTTCCCGGCTACACGCACAACATCATCAACCTCTCCGAGACCGAAAATCTCGTCACCGTCATGTGGGCGAATGAACCGTTTGATCCAAAGCACCCGGATACGTTTTATGAGAAGGTGGAAGGGTGAGGAGATGTACTGTAATGGCGAAGAGGTAAGAACATACGATGAGCAACCTATGCCATGCGCAAGGTAAAAAACAATCTCGATTGATAAAGGAACGATGATGAGTCTAAGTACCTTATACCGAAAGTACACACCGATCCAGGTCAGAAGTTGGATCAGCGAGTTGCGCGAAGCAGGCGGACGGAAAGAAGCGCAAGCTGTTCTTTCCGGAAAAGTGGGGAGCCGCGTTTATCCGGAAATATTTGAACACGATCCTCCAGGAGCAGGATGAGCAAAGTCCGCATTTTTATTTCTATGCATCGGAAGTGGATGGGTGCCTGCTCTGCTTTCAGAAAAGGAGACGGAAAAGGTGCCAATCGTAATCAAAGCCGATGTGGAGGGGAGCGAACTTCGGGTGCTACAGGGAGCAAAAGAAGCATTGATGTATCCGGATACAAAAGCCTTTATCTGCGCCTATCATCACGAGAAGGACCGTGAGGAACTGACCGGTTTTCTGGAAAAACAAGGGTTTCAGGTGACGACTTCTAACAGCAGGCTGTTCTACCGCTTCCCGGGCAACACCAGATACAGCTTCCGCGCAGGCGTACTAAGGGCACAGAAATAACTGGAGGAAAAAAGTGTACCTATCAATCTGTATACCTTCATACAACCGCCCGCAGGAACTCCGAAGATTATTGGATTCGGTCGATTCCGTCCAATATGCGGATGAAATCGAAATCGTGATTCAGGAGGACCGCGCTCCACTACGCAACGAAGTGCGGGAACAGGTGGAGCAGTATCAAGCGCATGCCGGGTTTCGGGTTGTCTACCATGAGAATGAGACGAACTGCGGTTACGATAAAAATCTTCGGACCGTGGCAGAGAGAGCAAAGGGGCAATATGTCATTTATATGGGAGATGATGATATATTCCTCCCGGGAGCACTCGACCGATTCATTTCTTTTTTAAAAAAATATGCACCGGGCTATGTGCTGCGCCGTTACCGCACGGTATACCGAGATGGAAGAACCGAGGACTATCGATATCATAAAGGGCACGTGTTCTGGGATGGCGGACCGGACACTTATGTGGAGCTATTCAGAAGAAGTCTCTTTATTTCAGGCTTTACTTTTCGAAAAGACCTGTTTGAGGATTATGGAAATACGGCATTTGACGGGACGCTTCTTTTTCAATTATATATCGAGGCAACCATTTGCCTGAAACACAATGCTGCCTACTGCGATATTCCTCTTACGCAGCAATATGAGGGTGGGACGCCGTTTTTTGGTCAAAGTACCAGTGAGCAAAAGCTCTATGTATCGGGGAAAAACACGGTTGACAACAGCATCAATTTCATGAAACAGGTCGTGTACACAGCGGAAACCATTGATGCCATCTTTGGCATCTGTTGCAAAGGAAAGATTCTGCAATCCTATTCCAAATATTCCTACGGTTTTCTGCTGGAACATCGGGAGGACGGACTCTCATCCTACCGCGCTTATGCGGGAAGATTAAAGGCACTTGGATTTGCATGTTCGCCTTATTTTTACCTATACTATTACGGTCTGTTGTTTTTCGGAAAAAAAGGAATGCGAAATTTGATCATCCTCATCAAAAAAATATTGGGAAGAACGCCGAGGTTGTAGGTAAATCATGGAAATAAAATTCTGTCTATGATGAAGGTCATAGGCTGGTGAAACGATTCTGTTTGGATCTGTTTTGGACCAATGAGAAAGATGGATGTATGTGTGGTATAGCCGGTTATATTACAAAAAGAAGAGTGGATCAGAAGTGTCTGGAAGAGATGTCAAAGCAGCTGGTTAGGCGCGGGCCGGATGGAAGCGGAACTTTCTATGACTCCTTGCAGGATTGGGAGATTGGTCTGGCACATAGAAGATTGGCGATCCTTGACTTATCTGAAAAGGGACATCAACCAATGACTGCCTTGGACAGAGGCGTGACGATTACCTATAATGGAGAAATCTATAATCATGCCCAGCTACGGAAGGAACTCCAGCAACAAGGTTACTCTTTTCGATCTTCCTGTGACACAGAGGTAATACTCAATGCCTACTTGGAAAATGGAGTGAATTCGGTAAATTTGTTCCATGGTATGTTTGCCTATTGCATTTATGATAGAACCTTGAAAAAACTCTATCTTGTTCGCGATCGTGCGGGAGAAAAGCCCTTATATTATTCCAAAACAGAAGACTATTTGATTTTTGCATCAGACTTATCTGCGCTATTGCGCTTTCCGTTGTATAGAGCTGAAATTGATGTGGATGTGGTACGTTCTTATATGTGGAATCAATATATCCCCGCTCCACTCACGATTTACAAGAACACCTATAAGCTCTCTTCCGGGTCCGTTTTAACGTTTGATTTAAGCAGTAATGAGATGGACATCCGAAGGTATTGGAGCTTGAAGAGCCTATATGAGAAGTGGGATGACAGCAGAAAAACGCTAAGAGATCCGGAATGTTATGTGGAAGAAGCCAAATCAATCCTGCTGGAATCCATTCATCAAAAGCTGGTTGCAGATGTGCCGGTAGGAGTTTTTTTGAGTGGTGGAATAGACAGTTCTCTGGTGGCGGCTCTGGCGCAGGAGAGCAGTGAAAAGCAAATCAACACATACGCAATAGGCTTTCACGAGAAAGGATTTAATGAAGCGGATTTTGCAGCAGAGGTAGCAAAGGCAATCGGCACCAACCACCATGAATTATATGTTTCCATGAAAGATGCCGTCAAACTGGTGCCGGAGGTGGTACAATGCTATTCGGAGCCATTCGCGGATAATTCCCAAATACCAACCATGATTTTAAGTCGGTTTGCCCGTCAGCATGTGAAGGTGGCACTTTCCGGTGATGGCGGTGATGAATTGTTCTGCGGTTATCCTTCTTATTTGATGAAACAGAACCTGTCTCATAGGAAATGGATCAGCCGTGTAATCGGCTCATGGACGGGAAGGGGTATCATGAAAGATCCCTACTCCCATCGTGACTGGAAAATGGCAAAGCTTTGCAATGCAACAAGCGAAGAACATGCCATCCACCTGGAGTATCTTGTCGCCTCGCAGATCATTCGTCCGCTATTTGCAGACAGTGAATGGCAGGATGAAACATATCCAATCATGGTAGATTCGATTCCCGCTAGCGGCACCACAATGGAAAAAGCAATGGCACAGGATATGCAGCTGTTTTTACAGGAAGATATTATGACCAAGGTGGATCGGGCGGCCATGTTCTATTCACTGGAAACCAGAGCCCCCTTCCTGGATCACTCGCTAATGGAATGGAGCCTGCAAACACCGGATGCAATCAAATATAGAAACCATCAGTTCAAATGGCCGCTCAAAGAGCTGTTGAGCCGATATGTTTCCAGAGATATCATTGATCGCCCTAAGAAGGGCTTTGGGGTTCCGATCAGGGCGTGGTTGCATGGAGATTTCAGCGAAGTCGTCCGGGAAATCATGGACGATTCCTTCATCAAAGCGCAGGGAATTTTTGACAACAGGGAGATCCAAAGGTTCTATCAAAGATTTTTATTAGATAACAACGTGATACTGGATAAGATCATGTGGTCGTACATGATTTTTCAGCTTTGGTATCGGCAGAATTGTTTGCATCTAGCATAAGGCAGGTGACTGTGGATATTTTATTTGCGATGAACAATTTTCATGAATTGGGGATTCAGAAGGTCATACTTACTCTTTGCAACAGCTGGAATAGGAGCTTGGGAGAGATTGGGTTGAGTGTCCATAATCGAGAAGGTAAATTTGACAAATATGTGCAAGACACCTACCCGCTCTTTATCCTAGATACAGCCTTTGCGCCTAGGCTAAGGGTTCACTTTATCGCCCGAACCATTGGCTATTATCGTTTGCTAAAAAGAATAAAACCTAAAAAGGTAATAGCGGTTAACCAGGCAGAAGCGTTATCTCTTTGTATTGTAAAACGTTTCTATAAGAAGTTCAGGTTGATTGTATGTGAGCATTGCAATATTACAGAAAGCATAGGAGATTATACTGGGTGGTTCGGTTGGTATTATAGGCATTTTTTTCAAAGAGAATATCAAAAATATGCAGATAGGATTCATACGGTGTCGGAGGAATCCAAAGACGATATGGTTCAGAATTGGGGGTTCCCGGCGCAAAAAATCAAGGTCATCTATAATCCTGCAATGATTGATGAAAAGATGATACCCCCCAAAAAGAGCAACGATCAATTTACAATCGTTGCTGCTTCCCGTCTGACGCAACAAAAAAGAGTGGATATTTTATTAAAGGGTCTATCTTGCTTTAGACGGGACTATCCGGATTTGTTTCGTCAGTTACATGTAGATATTTATGGAGAAGGCGATCAAAAAGAAGAATTAGTGAAGCTGAAAGATCAGTTGTCTTTGTCAGAGAAGGTTTGTTTTAGAGGGTTTTTGAAAGATCCATGGAGACAGGTGGCAACGGCAGATTTGTTTGTGTCCACATCAGAGTGGGAGGGGTTGTCGGTTTCACTTATTGAGGCACAAACGGTTCATACACCGATTTTAGCTTCGGATTGTCCATCAGGGAATAAGGAGATTCTCATGAATGGGAAAGCAGGACGACTTTTTCAAAGAAATAATCCAGAAGATTTTTCGAGTCAGTTGGCGGAGGTCATGCAAAATAGAGAAGAAAGAGCTCAGTATGTGAGAATGGCAGATGAAAATATTCATAGATTTAGCTTGAACACAATTATGCATCAATATGCTGAAATCTAAAAGGGAGTAGTGGAGATGGGAAACGTATACAATCGAGAATTTCAAGAAATGTTAATAGATCATGCGGATAAATCTGCGGACAGAATCATCCCATTTGTCTATGATTTGTTCACACCGAATTCAGTGGTTGATTTCGGTTGCGGAACTGGAAATTTTTTGGCAACAGTAAAAAAATATTCAAATAATAAATGTGAAGTTCTGGGTCTGGATGGCAATTATATTGAAAAGGATTTGCTTCAGATAAATTTCGAAAAAGAATTTATGTCGGTGGATCTAACAGCGACGATTGCGCTGGAACATAAATATGAGATGGCTTTTTCATTAGAGGTCGGTGAACATCTGGATGAGAAATATGCAGATATATTTGTGGATAGTATTACGAGGGCTTCGGACATCGTTTTGTTTTCGGCTGCCCTTCCAGGGCAGTATGGAGTTCACCATGTCAATGAGCGTTATATCTCATACTGGATAGAAAAGTTTTCTGACCGTCAATACCAGTGTTTTGATATTATGAGGCCTCATTTCTGGTGGGATCATGACATTGATTTGGATTATCGACAGAAGATGATGATTTTTGTTAAGCAAAATGCGGATGGCGTAAACGAGGCCTTAGTAGGTAAATTGAGGTCATTGGAAACGCATATATACGACATTGCACATCCGGAATTCCTCGAGGCGAGAACGAAGGCATGGAGATACTGGATGGATAAGGTGGAACAATTTGAAACAAGACACAAGTGGCTAGCCGTCCTATTGAAAATAGTGTGGAGAAAATTTAAAAACATATGAAAACAGTAAGGATTAAGGGCGGTTTAGGAAATCAACTATTTCAATATAGTTACGCAATGTATTTGGAGGAAAAGTATTACGAGGAGGTGAGAATAGATCCCTCATCCTATTGGAGGAATAGGTTAAGAAGTTACCAACTAGATCATTATAAAATCTCTCTAAAAAAATCAAGCCTATTGGGACAACTCGGGAATTTGGTTAAAACACATCAGTTAATGGGGCCAAACCAGATCTACACATCGAAAGATGCATTCAGTGAGGTTTCAGTAGACGATGAAAAAAAATACTCCTTTTTTAATGCGGAGTTTCAAAACATTAAATATGCATCTCAAGTCAAGAGTCGTTTGCTGTGTGATCTGGTATATAAAAAACCAATCATATCAAGTTATATGTGCATTTTTCGTAAACTTATGACAGAAGACGCAACTGCGATTCACGTACGTCGTGGAGATTTCCTTAAGTTAACAGGGTATAAGTGTATTGACCTTACGTATTATCAAAAAGCGATAGAAATCATTTCAGCTCAAGTCAGAAATCCCGTATTTTACGTATTTTCTGATGATATTGGCTGGTGCAAAAAAACCTTTCGTTCATTAAAGGGAACCTTTCAATACGTTGATGCAGATTTTGGATTGGACGATATTCTTCAATTTGAAATGATGAGGTTGTGCAAGTCGTTTATTATTGCAAATAGTACCTACAGTTTTTGGGCAAGTTTTTTATCAGAGTGTAAAAAAAAGATTATGATTGCGCCAAAAGATTGGTATACGGTAGAAGAGGCCAATGCTAGGTGTCGAGCAGGGTTATTGAAGAACGCATACTACCTTATATAAGGAGAGAAATAGTTGGGCATAAAAGAAAAAAAAATCACGATTCTGATTAAGCCGGTGTCTATGCGATCCAACTGTAAAATTTTATATAAAAGGTACATTAGGCGAGCGGGTATTTATGATGGACATCCAGCAGTCACTCGGAGCCTAATCGAAGGATTAGTTAAAATTGGTTTTCAAAATTTTAATTACCAGCCTGCACGTGAAAGCGAGATAGGGGAGTACGTTCATGTTCTTGCTGGGGTTGATACTCTAAAATATGCTATTCGTCTGAAGCAGAGAGGGATTATAAAGAAACTCACAGCAGGACCGAACGTTGTTGTATTTTCAACTGATTTTGAGAGCCTGATTGCTAATCCTTCTATAAGTTTATACTTGCAACCAAGTGACTGGACAGTGCGTTTTCATATTGATATGGAACCAAAGCTCAAGGGACGATGCAAGTGTTGGCCAGCTGGAGTGGATAGTGCAAGGTTTTGTCCGGAGGTAATGGAATGTTATAGTCGTATAGTATTGGTTTATAGTAAAGGGGAAAGTGAACAATTTTGTTATCATGTGATTGATTTGTTGAATTCGCATGGTTATCGTGTCAAGGTCATCAGGTGTGGTAATTATAGGATGAACGAGTACATAAAATTATTAAATCAATGTGAGTTTGTGGTTACTATTTCTAATGCAGAAAGTCAGGGAATATTTCTGGCAGAGGCATGGGCAATGAACAGACCTACATTATGCTATGATCCACATTTTTACCATTGGAAGATTAATGGGAGCGAAGTTACACGAAGGGATGATATATCTGCCGCACCATATCTGACAGATAGAACAGGACATGCGTGGAGATCAATTGATGAGCTGGAATCGCTAATTAATCAATATAAAAAAAATAGACTTTATTATGGGCCAAGAAAATGGGTGTTAGAAAACATGACGGATGAGGTTTGTGCACGCGATTTTCTAGCAAAGGTGAATGATGAAACAATTTATAGTTAATAAGATTAAATGGCTTCCGGATAAACTGGTAGAAATTAAGATGTATATTAATCTTCCATTTATTAGGGGGGGGGAGAGACAGTGCTTGGAATTAGGGAACAATAGGCCAGTGATTGTTTCACTAACTAGTTGGAAGCCAAGGATAAAAAAGGTTGCACCAGTATTAATTAGCCTTATGTTACAAACAGCTCATATCGATAAAATTGTTTTATGGCTTTCCCAAGATGAGCTATCGGAAGGGGACTTAAATATCTGGTTAAAATTATGTATGAAGCGCGGGGTCGAGGTAAGATTCATGAATGGATTAAACCTTCGGAGTCATAAAAAATATTTTTATGCGATGAATGAATATCCAGATTCTATTATCATCACGGTAGATGATGATATGATTTATGATAAGCGGCTGGTTGAAAGGCTGATCAAAGCGCATATGGTATATCCGGATGCGATCATTGCAAATGGTGCATCGAAAATGTCATTTAATGAAAAAGGAGAATTATTACCTTATTCAAGGTGGATTCATGGAAGTGAAGTTAAGGAAATAGAACCATCGTATATGCTATTTCCTATAGGAGTTGCGGGGGTATTATATCCGCCACATGCGGTGCACAATGAATGCTTTAATCTGGAGGCTATGATGTCGTTGTGTCCGACTCACGATGATTTGTGGCTGAAGTTCATGGGGGTAATGAACGGAAAAAAAGTTGTTTTATCAGAGGGGAAGAATTTTGTCCCTGGTACTTGCATACGTGGAACGCAAAGACACATAGCACTGGGCATTCGAAATTTAATGAATAATTGTGCGGGAAATGATCAGCAGATGAAAGCGATTCTATTACGTTATAATAATTACTATGGAAAACATTCCCTTATTGAAATTATTCAAAATAATATTTCTGTGGAGGATTTTGCATGAAATCGGTATTATTAAATATCTTAACAAGAAGCAAATTGATAGCAAAATGGTATTATGGTAGAAAAAAGAAATGGCTTAATAAGCAGTATAACGGTCAGACAAGAGAACAAGTTTTCTCAAGGATTTACGACAAAAATGAAGGGCGGGGGACGGACGTGAGGAATTTTATTCGGGTTATGGCTCACGGGAGACCAGCATGTATCTTCCTTATTGTGAGTGTATTAAGGGCTTTATTTCCAGTCATGATATTGCCTCAATTGTCGATTTGGGGTGTGGAGATTTTTTCGTTGGAAAAAAGATTACGAATGAGGGAATTAACTATTTGGGAATTGATATAGTTGATAAGATGATTGAATATAATCAGAAAAATTATGGAAATGAATATACTTCATTTGAATGTCTGGATATAGTTCGAGATGAACTTCCGGATGCAGATCTATGCTTGGTGCGAGAAGTACTGCAACATCTGTCAAATGCAGATATTGCTATAGTGTTAAGGAAGTTAATGAAATATCAATATGTGATCATAACATGTCATAATACTAAAAAGGAGAATGCGTTGAAGTATAATGATGATATACCAGCTGGAGCAGGCACACGAACCGTACTCAGATCAGGGGTGTATTTAGATGAAGAGCCATATAAGATTCCAATCACAAAATTATTATCCATTGAAAGGGAAAATAATGAAGAATTGACTACATGGCTCGTGGATACGTGCGCAATTTTAGATTCTGGTAGGGGATAATGAACAAGGAATTGAAGAAGTTGCCTAGGCAAACTAGTGTAAAAAAGAATTATGTATTCAATTTATGTTATCAGATTCTGGTCATTTTAACACCAGTTATAACGACACCTTATGTTTCAACGGTGTTGGGGGCGGATGGTATTGGACAATATAGCTACACTAGTGCGTTGATTGCAATGGTGCTTAATATCGGCGGTCTGGGTATTGCTATATATGCCTCAAGGCAAGTTGCCTACATAAGGGATAATCCGATAAAAGTGAAGGAGTTCTGTAATGAGATATTTACAGTCCGTGCTGTTTTAGTCTTTCCTATGCTTGTTTTGTATTTATTCTTGTTGCTTTTCTCTAAATACCATTCATTGTTTCTTATTCAATCCATTGAAATTCTCTTTTCGGTGACGAATGTTGACTGGTATTATACTGGCAGAGAAAGATTTGATGCAACGGTTATGAGGAATTTCATTCTTAAAATCATATCCATTATTTGTATTTTTTTATTTGTTAAAACTGGAGATGATCTATTAGTTTATACGTTTATCCAATCCGGATCGTTGGTGGGAGGCTATGTTTTATTATATCTTCCGATACGTCGTGAATTAAATCTAATCAAGATCAGTTTTTTGCATTTTAGAGAGCACTTGGTAGGCGCAATGAAGCTGTTTTTGCCACAGATTGCAGGTTCGATCTATATTTATTGTGATAAGATCATGTTAGGGTTATTTACTTATAATATTTCAGAAAATGGTTTTTATGAGCAGTCTCAAAAAATCATAAAATTATCATCGACATTAATTTCGACAATGTCAATGGTGATGTTACCTAGAATCGCTAATTCTATAAGCTGCAAGCGCGAGGGAGAGGTAAAGATATATATGGAGAAGTCCATCCTTTTTGTATTTTGGATTGGAACTCCAATCATGTGTGGGATTTTTTCTGTTGCAGATAATTTGGTTCCATGGTTTTTGGGAAAATCTTTTTATAAGTCCATTAATGTTTTAAAAATACTTTCTCCGATTATTATATTTAATGGTATATATAATGCTTTAGGGTATCAGTATCTGCTGGCTTCTCAAAAAGAGAGAATAATGACAATCACAATCATGAGTGGGGCATTCGCTAATGTTCTTCTAAATGCGATATTAATTCCTGATTTTGGTGCAGTTGGAGCAGCACTAGCCTCGCTGGTAGCGGAAGCGCTTATTGCTGGAAGTCAGGCAATATATCTCCGGGATTTGTTGCAGAGTTTTAACATAGGACTAGAACTTATGAAATGTATAATATCTGCAATACTAATGGCAGGGATAGTATCTATTATAAGCGTCCATCTTGTGCCAAGTATATGGCACACAGTATTTCTCGTCTTGTTAGGAGCGGTCATATATATATTGTTAAACATAGTTTTGAAGACCAGACTATGCAAGGAGATCAAGCATGTCATACCAAAGAGGCTCAAATGACAATGAAATGAGTCATGCAATTCATAAAGAATATACCACCATTGATATATTGAAGTTTTTACTTTCAATTCTTGTCGTGAGTATACATACACACCCGTTTGAATATAGATCTAGTATTGCGGATTTGATAGTCAGTAATGTTTTCGCACGACTAGCTGTACCTTTTTTCTTTATATCAGCTGGCTTTTTCATATATGATAAATCGGCAACTAGTTATGCTAAATATAGGAAGAGAGTGCTTTGGCTTTATGTAATATACTCAACTTTATACACCCCTTTTATGATTAGGTCTATAATAGGTGCAAATTGTAGCTTTTTGCATGGACTATTATTGCTGATTCGCTATTTTATTTTTGGATATGGTAGTCTGTGGTTTTTGAGTGGGCTAATATGGTCCTCGATTTTTTTGAGCATATTGAATCATCTGGGAGGCAAGTACCTGTGTAAAATTGTGATTGTACTTCTGATGGGGCAGATGGGACTCGTTTATTTAAATGCGACTTCTTCGGGCTTGGTCTTTGCCATAACAGAAAATGCAATTGCTTTGATGAACGCATTGATATACGTTTTGGCCGGATATGTAATTGCAGGTGTCTTCAAAGAAAATGATGCTGGCTATATTTTTTTTCGAAGAACATTATTAGCTCTCGGTGTTGGTTTTCTGATCATTATTCTATTATATGAGTGGAATGTTAGTGGTGGTTTCACACAGTTAGTGAATATTTTGCTATTTATTCCTTCATTATCACTTTTTGTGGAAGCTTTAGCGTACTCAAAGAGAGGTTTCTTTAGGGGAAGCTTCAATGGTAAAAGAATGAGGAGTTACGCAACTTTAATATACCTATGGCATCCGATAGCGCTGAATATGATTGCTACTCGCATTCATGATCAGACAGCTTTATTTATTCTAACTCTAATCACGACATTTTTGATCGCATCAATAATATTAATCATACAGAGATATTGTAAATTATTGAGGTGGATATACTAAAAATATTATAATTTATGATATGACAGAACTTAAAAGTCAAAGGAATAGGGGTTATGAAAAATGATTGATCATAGAGCCGGGTGAATATGATGATAAATGCAATTGATTTATTTTGTGGGATTGGGGGACTTTCAAAAGGATTAATGCAGTCGGGTATCAATGTGATTTGTGGTGTTGATAACGATGCATCTTGTAGATTCATTTACGAGAAGAACGTTCGAGCAAAGTTTTTGTGTGAAAATATTGAGACAATAGATGGCCATAAGTTGGTTGATTTATATCCGGATGATGGAATTCGTGCTTTAGTCGGTTGTGCACCGTGTCAACCATTTTCAAGATATTCTAGTAGATACAGGAAAAATGGACATAAAGATGAAAAATGGAAACTATTGTATTCGTTTCAAAGACTTGTGCAGGAATTGAATCCTGAAATAGTATCTATGGAAAATGTTCCTGCTCTCAGAAATGAAATTATATTTAAAGACTTTACCGAGTCTTTAAAAGCGTTAGGATATTCTGTTTGGAGCGAGGTCGTTTTTTGCCCTGATTATGGGGTGCCTCAGAATCGAAGGCGCTTAGTTTTGCTTGCATCAAAAATAGGTAGCATTGAAATGATACTGCCTATTTATCATAAGGGCAATTATCTTACAGTGAAAGATGCCATTTTTCAATTACCAGCCCTCCGAGCAGGTGAAACAAATAAAGACGATGTCATGCATAGCGCCAGTAAGCTGTCTGCAGAAAATTTGCAAAGAATTAAACAAAGCATTCCTGGTGGAACATGGAGAGATTGGGATGAAAGCTTGTTGACCAAATGTCATTCAAAGAAGAGCGGACGCACATTTCCTTCGGTGTATGGCAGGATGGAGTGGAATAATCCAGCTCCTACGATTACTACGCAATTTTATGGGTATGGCAATGGTAGGTTTGGTCATCCTGAACAAAATAGAGCAATTTCATTAAGGGAGGGAGCATTATTACAGTCATTTCCTCCAGATTACGTATTTGTTGATGAGATGCATCCACTGAGAAGGAGAGAAATGGGTATGCATATAGGAAACGCAGTGCCAGTTAAACTGGGAAAAGCAGTTGGCCTTAGTATTATGAAACATGTAACGGAGGAATTAAAAAAGACATGATTGATCAAGCAATGATTGAAAGTGCTTCAAAACAGATTGCAAACAAAAAGAAAGATATTAAATACGATACAAGAGATTACGTCATAGATTACATGATTAAAAAGTTAGAGCAGGAGGAATTTTATATTCCCTTGAGTTATCAGAGAAATTTTATATGGAATGATAGGGATAAATGCTTTTTCATAGAATCGGTGTTAATGGGCCTTCCAATTCCATTCATGTTCTTTGCAGATACCAATGATGGAAGGGTGGAAATAGTTGATGGTGCGCAGAGAGTACAGACCTTGGTACAATTTGCACAAAATCAACTGACTTTAAAGGGGCTTGATATTCTGTCTGATTCTAATGGCTTTTGCTTTAAAGACTTAGATAAGACAATCCAAAGACGCTTTTTGAACACAAGCATTCGAGTTGTATATTTGGAGGAAGGTACCACAGAGTCTACGCGACAAGAAATTTTCAGGAGAATTAATACAGGAGGGAAGCCGGCAAAGGCTTCTGAAGCGAGAAGAGGATCTTATGAAGGAAAATTTAAAGACTTTGTGGAGAAATGTGCGAAAGATGATCTCTTTAATAAACTTGCACCCAGAACAAGTCTCACAGAAAAAAGGTATGAAGGATATGAGTTGGTGACAAGATTTTTTGCATATAGAGACAATTACAATGAGGACTTCAAAGGTTATTCAGGAAGAGTTGCGATGTATGTTGATAAGTATGTTGAAAAAATGAATGAATTATTTGAACAAGATCCCTCACTAGAACGCAAGTATCTTGACAGATTTCGGAATATGTTGGGATATTGTCATAAAATATTAGGAGATAGAGGATTCCGAAAGAATAGCAATTCCAAATCAACGCCAAGAGCTCGTTTTGAAGCCATTTCCGTTGGAATATCTCTTGCATTAGAGCAAGATCCAAAGCTTCCCCCGAAGAATGTAACTTCGTGGATTGATGAGGCTGAATTTTCTGAGGTAACAAAGGCAGATGCTGCAAATAATAAGAAGCAACTAAAAAAAAGGATAGAGTTTGTTAAGAACAAGCTGCTACAGGGGGAGTGAATGATTACCTTTATAGAGATATTCGAGGAAAGAAAAAGCGAAATATATGAATTCATGGAACTGTTAGTATGGTTAGAAAACAGCAAACAGCTAATTAATAATGATGGAGAGAGCGAGTTTGATAGATTTTTTTATTCAAACGCTAAAGCAGTTCATCTATCGTATACGTCTATGATTAATATTTTAAAAGCGGATGTAGCGCTTATGCTTTATAGTCTAGTTGAATTTACAGTGGTAAACTTGATTAATAACATCTATGATGAAAT
This sequence comes from Lachnospiraceae bacterium, assembly GCA_015258065.1. Taxonomy (GTDB): domain Bacteria; phylum Bacillota; class Clostridia; order Lachnospirales; family Lachnospiraceae; genus Butyrivibrio. The sequence goes on from JABZIZ010000004.1 coordinate 68,782, forward strand.
TCAAACCAGAAAGTTGTCATATGATAGAGCGAGTGAAGAAATTAGAAAGTTATGGAGGACTAGTAACTGTAAATATGTAAAAAACAATAATGTAAAACTTGAAACAATTCAAAAGAAAACAAAGGATATTATAGAATCGGTTTTGAATAAAAAGGTGATAAAGCTGAATTATAGAGATTCTTTGCCAACTGGTAATTTGAATGCCAAAAAGATATATCAATTGTTTCTTGGCCACGGTATGGATATCTATGCGAATGGGGGTTGTAAGGATCTGACAGCATTGGATCAGATTAGGGAAACTAGGAATAAGCTTGCGCATGGAGAAGTTTCATTCGAAGAGGCGGTGAGACAATTAGGAATTAGTGATTTAAAGCAGAGCATTAACATCATTGCAGATTTTCTAGACAGTTTAATAGAGTTAGTAAACAATTATCTAGACTGCAGATGTTACGAAGCGGAAGGTCAAATGAACACGAAAAGTAAAAGGAAGACTGTCAAAAAATAGAAAAAGTTATCAAAGATATTATCCATAGCAACTTAAATTAATGGATCAAGAATGTATTAGTATCGAGCAAATACGAAGGTATGCATTTTAGAGATGGTCTATTATGGGCTAAGATCTGCGCCTTCTTGAAAATATAATAAACTCTTATAACAAAAGAACAGCATTAAGCTAGCGTAAGAAATGAAAAAAATTTGAGAGATAAATCATTTATCGTTAGGCATGATGGAACAATGTAGCGATATTGTCAGGAATAGTTTATCCGTTCTGTAAATATACAGGGAGGTATTATGCGCCTAAAAAAAAATGATTCTATATTTATCATTGGAGCAGGATATTATCCAGTTTATGAGAGTGCATTAGCAAACGCGTTTATTCAGACTGGATATGAAAAAACGGAGCTAATGACGTGGAAACAGTATTATAATGAGAGTCATCTCTTGGGAGATTTTATTCGCAGGGTAGAACAAAAAATATGTTACGGCGTCAATGCAAATCGTTTTAACTTTGACATATTAAAGAAGTGCAGGAAGGATCACCCAAAACTCATTTTTTTATATACCTGTCGATTGGTGTATCCATCTACCGTCAAGAAATTAGCAGACCTCGGCATTTATATAGCAAGTTATTGTAATGACAATCCATTTTCAGACTATTTCCCTTGGTATTTTTGGAGAAATTATCTGAAATCACTGCCTTACTGCCAAACCAATTATGTGTATCGGTTGGCAAATGTTGGTGATGTGAAAAGAGTATGCGGTCGTCCCGGAAGATTATTACGGTCCTATTATATTGATTCTAAAAACTTTCCCTGTGGCGAAGGAGACAGAATCGGTTCCATACCGGATGTGATTTTTCTGGGTCATTATGAAGATGACGATAGGATGGATTATTTAAGGGCCCTTGATGAGAGGGGGATTGCGGTTGGGCTTCCGAGAAACCAATATGAACGGTTGGTTCAAGCGTTTCATCATGTTGTTTTACTGGATCATGAATGGGAATCTTACAACCGCTATCTATGCAGTTGTAAGATTCCGATTACGTTTTTATCTTCTTTAAATCACGACACGTACACAAGAAGGTGCTTTGAGATTCCTGCGGCAGGAGCGTTTCTCTTTTGCCCATACACAGACGATTTAGCGTCACTTTTTCAGGAGAACAAAGAAATTGTTTTTTATCGCAATAAGAAAGATTTCGTAGAAAAGGTGGAATATTACTTGCGACATGATGAGGAACGTAAGAAGATTGCAAGTGCAGGGCGAAAACGACTCTTAAAAGACGGTCATGAGGTGAAAGACCGAATAGCGCAGGTGATTGAAGATTACAATGTCTTCTATTCCAGAGTCGAAGAAAGCAGATGAATTTGTGAAATGCATGATCGGGGGAAAGGGTGATTTACAAGCGGAGACTTCTGCTCATCAATTCTGTCTGCGGCATCGGAAGCACAGGAAAAATCTGTGCGGATCTTGCAGAGCGCTATGAGAAAAGGGGAGTGGAAGTCAAAATAGCATACGGGCGCAACAGACTGGAAGAAATTCCGGAAGCGGTGAGGAAATATGCAGTTCGCATAGGCGAAAAGAGGGATCTCTATGTGCATTTGCTGGTGACACGCGCTTTTGACCGGCATGGTCTGGCAAGTACCACAGCGACCAGGGAATTCCTGCGCTGGGCGGAAGATTTTCATCCGGATATCCTGTGGTTACACAATCTGCATGGCTATTATATCCATTATGAATTGCTCTTTGATTGGATCAAGCGCCATCCGGAGATGGAAGTAAGATGGACGCTCCACGACTGCTGGGCATTTACGGGGCACTGTGCGCATTACATCTCGGCGGGCTGCGACAGGTGGAAGCGGCAGTGTTTTTGCTGCCCGCAGAAACATCAATACCCGGCTTCCTGCTGGATGGATCATTCTAAGGACAATTATCTGAGAAAAAAAAGGTCTTTTACAGGAGTGCCCAATCTGACTCTGATTGCGCCGTCGGAATGGTTGGCACAGCAGGTGAGACAAAGTTTTTTGAAGGATTACCCGGTTCGTGTAGAAAGAAATACCGTAAATAAAGAGGTGTTCCATAGGCGGACGCAGGCGGAAATCGACCAAACCTATCAGAAATATATCGGTGTAGCACCGTCACAGCTTGGGCGCAGGATTCTTTTGGGGGTTGCGTCACTTTGGACAGAAAAAAAAGGACTGTATGATTTTTACAAAATCGCCGATTTTCTGAATCAGAGGGGAATGGTTGCCGGGGATAAGGAGCGTTTCTGCATTGTATTGGTAGGGTTGAAAAAATCACAGTGTGAAGAAATTCAAAAGAAATATACGAGGTCTGATCTGCGATGCGTGATATGTCCTGTTGCCAGAACCGATTCGGCGGAGGAACTGGCATGTTTTTACAGTGGCGCTTCCGTCTTTGTCAATCCGACGGTTGAAGATACTTTTCCAACGGTCAATCTCGAGGCGAAAGCCTGCGGAACCAAAATTGTTACCTATGACGTGGGAGGTTGCCGCGAAACCATCACAGGGGAAGACACTCTGGTGCCCGCAGGGGCGGTGGAGCAGCTGGTCGATGCCATCGGTAGATGCTAGGACGGTTGGTTGATTTTGGATCCAATCAAGAGAAGATAAGGGTAGAAATGGCAAATATTACAGAACGTATAGGTGTTTCATATTGTTCGTTGAAAGCTGCAAAAACGGAATGGATGTTTAGAGAACAACCTATTGATGATATAGGAATAGATGCTCATATGGAACGTACGGATAAGAGTGGCAAAGTCCAACAGCTTCTTGCTCTTCAAATAAAGAGTGGTGAGAGCTATTTTAAAGAGAATAAGGAAGATTATGTTATTTTTCGCGATATAGATGATAGACAGTATAATTATTGGACCACTAATACTTTGCCTTGTATAGTCGTACTATATAATCCAAAGGATGATATGTGCATTTGGCAAAAATTGACGGTCGACACTATTCAAAAAACTTGTGGCGGAACTGGAAAAGGTTATTATGTTAACGTCCCGACAGATCAGGTGTTTTTGGATGATATCTCAAATAAGTTGTTGCTCTCATTTACAAATCTGCCTGATCATATTACAAACTATAATTTCCTGCTATCGCAAAAGAAATTTATGCAGATAATTCAGGAGGGAGGGAAAATAAGGCTTCATTCTACTGAATGGGTAAATAAGTGTAGCGGTAGGGGAGAAACCGAATTAATTGTTGATGATGGCAATTCAACGAAGAAGTATGTCTATCCGTATTGGTTTCCATATACCTTATATACAGATGTTTTTCCCAGATTGTTTCCGTGGGCAAATTTCACTGCAGATGAAGAATACTACAAGGAAACTGATGAGGAACTATGGCGTGCATTACATTGTTATTACGATAAAGAAGGTGATGAGTGGATTGAAGTAGGAGATACATTTGGAGAGTTCAGAACATCACTTAATCCTATGCGATATATAGATCATGCAGGAGAGGTGGCAGAGTATATGCTTGTATTAAGTTTAAATGATTTGGGAGAATCATTTTTAAAGATAGATCAATATGTATCGCAACCGCGACCTTATGTGGGGACTAGACCGAACGAGGAGGGAATTTGAGATGAAAAAGATATCGTTGAATGACCTAGATAAGAACGAAAATTTAAATAATGGTGATTATCAACTAGATCCTACTGAGGAATATGTGATTAATCTTGAAGAAGAATTACAGTCTCAGAAAGCCATTATGACTGCTTTTCAGATTATGGGAGCTCCGCCAGCATTGAAGAATTATCATGCGTGGTTATTTAAAAACAATTTTAGTTATGAGGTGCCGAACCCAACAAATGAGATTGTTGCTCCGTATTATGGTGTTGCCCCTCTTTGGAAAACTGAGTATTCCCAAGGAATTGTTGTTAGAGCAGAAGATGATGACGATTATTATATAGTAATGGAATGTAGTATCAAGAATAAAGGTTATAAGCATACAAAAGCCCTTCTTACCATGGGTGGATGTATGTAAATTATAATTGTTTCTTGTAAAATAAAAATGTAGAAAGTTGTAAAACCCAAATATAGATGTGTGAACCTCATCGACAATTAACTTGTTCTTACATCAAATCGAAGATGCAAATAGGGAATTATTTTCAAAGTACGCACTGACCGGGTGATTAAACGATCTAGATGTCATCGAATTTTTCCTGAACTGGAAGGTTTCCGGTTCTAGGAGAGGTAACTATAAAACGGGGGAAGATCTACTGAGATCTTGAAGTGGAACCACTTATGGCGAGACCATAGTTGTGTAATGCGGGATCCTGGGTATAAAACGATGGGAGTTTAGGACTTTATTCAGAATTTGCGGAAAAAAGTTTATGATGGACAAAGTGTTTGATCTTAAAAAGTTTGATCGCTATAAAGAGGATAACTCTCGTGAAGTAAAGAAAGCAGAAGGAGGTTTGCCTATTACGCTGTGGGAAACCTATTCTGCATTCGCAAATTCTAATGGCGGTGTTATTATCCTAGGAGTAGGGGAAAGACAGGATGGAAGTTGGTATGCAACTGGATTAAAGAATTCAGAGAAGTTAAAGAGAAATTTTTGGAATACCATTCATGATACCAAAAAGGTAAGCATAAATTTGCTATCTGATAGAAATGTAGAATCCTACCAGGTTGGTGAGGATACTATTCTTGTTATAAGTGTTCCAAGAGCGAGGAGAGAACAGAAGCCTGTCTTCATTAATAATGATTTATTTGGTGGCTGTTACCGAAGAGATTGGGAAGGCGATTATCATTGCTCCAAGGCAGAAGTAAAAGCAATGTTAAGAGATGCAGTTGAAGATACCTCTGATATGAAGATCGTTGAGCAGTTTGGTCTGTCAGTGATTAACCGCGAATCATTGCAAGGATATCGTTACTATCATAGAAGCTACAAGCCTGAACACGTTTTCCACAGGCTTTCAGATGAGGAATATCTAATCAGAATTGGTGCAGCTGCTAAAAATGAGGATGGTAGTGTCCATCCTACAGTTGCCGGTCTTCTGATGTTTGGGGATGAATATAATATTGTTCGAGAACTGCCTGAATATTTTCTTGACTATAGGGAAATACTGGATCCGACAACCAGATGGACAGATAGAGTACAGTCAAGTTCAGGGGACTGGACCGGAAATATACAAGATTTTTTCTTCCGTGTGAATAATAAGATTGCGCAGGATATCAAGACTCCTTTTAAACTGGATGGAATTACAAGAGTGGAGGATACACCTGTCCACAAAGCAGTACGAGAAGCTTTGGTTAACTGTCTAGTGAATGCTGATTTTTATTTACCTCAGGGGATTGTGATTAAGAAAGACGTCAAATCATTGGTGCTTGAAAATCCAGGAAGTATTAGGACTGGAAAAAAACAGATGCTTCTTGGCGGTATTTCTGATCCTAGAAATAAGAATTTGATGAAAATGTTTAATTTGCTTGGAATTGGCGAAAGGGCCGGAGGCGGCATCCCTGACATTTACCAGGTGTGGGAGGATCAGGGGTGGAGCAAGCCGATTGTTGAGGAATTTTATAACCCTGATAGGACTAGGTTATTGCTTGATTTTAGTTCAAAACAAGAAGGAAAAACAAGCGAAGAAAACAAGCGAAGAAAGCAAGCGAAGAAAACAAGCGAAGAAAGCAAGCGAAGAAAACAAGCGAAGAAAACAAGCGAAGAAAACAAGCGAAGAAGAACAGAAGATAATTATATGGCGATTAGAATGTATTTGAAGCAACACGGATTATCCAAAACCGCCGATATTGCTGCGGAGATTAGACTCAGTCCATCTCGGACAAGAGTTTTGTTAAACACAATGCCGGATGTTAACTATGAGGGAACAAACACTAATAGAAGATACTATTTGATGGAATGAAGTTAAACTTTTCAACTTTATCTGCAATTGAGGAGTTGAATGGACTTCTGAAAAAGAAACAAGATCTTCAGAAACAGGAGATCCTGGAAGCGATCGAAGCAAGTCCGCTATCACATGATGAGATCATGAGGTTCCTCTCTGGAAACCAAAACACGGATGAGGAATGAGTCGTTTTTGAAGGTTGAGAGTTAAATTTTCTGGAAGTTAAGAATAATGCACTAAAAATAATATAATATATGGTGCAAAGCGCAGCTATGCAAAATTTGTAGATTTTAGTCTACAAATTTGTTTTTTTAACATTTTTGTATCACATAAACTTGGCGGAATGAATGAAATGAACGGAAAGAATAAAGATAACAATCAGTCCGAGATGATGATCTATACCACAGAAGATGGGTTGGCGAAAATTGAAACGACCTTTGACGGCGATACGGTTGGGCTGTCCATTGACCAGATGGCAGAACTGTTTCAGCGTGATAGAAGCGTGATCGGCAAGCACGTGCGAAATATCTTCAAAGAAGGAGAGCTTCAAAAGGGTACAGTGTGGGCAAAATTTGCCCACACTGCCGCCGACGGGAAAGTGTATGATGTCGATTAAACAGGGCGGCTGAAATCAATGACCTTTATGCCCAGATTGGCAAACTTACCACTCAGAACGAGTGGTTGAAAAAATCTGGTCTCTGAAACGACTATGCAGGACTGGTCAGAGTATCTTGATCGGATTTTGACTATGAGTGGAGAGCAACTGTTGATTGGCAACGGAAGCGTCAGCCATAAGCAGGCGATCGACAAGGCAACCGGCGAGTACAGAAAATACAAAGCCCGTACCCTAAGTGAAGTCGAGCGCAATTATCTGGACTCCATCAAGCTGTTGGATCAGAAAACAGATAAAAAGTAAGTGAAATTCACCAAATCAAATAATGCACCAAGAATAATGTAATATTTAGTGCAAAGTGCAATCACGCAAAGTTTGTAGATTTAAGTCTACAAACTTGTTTTTTTACCATTTTTGTATTATCATAATGAGCAAAAAGGCGGTGCTGATACGATGCAGAACACGGCATTAAAGAAAAGGGATTTGTACCTGAACCGAATGATCGCATTTCAGGATACGGAAATGATAAAGGTCATGACCGGGATTCGTCGCTGCGGAAAGTCCAGTTTGATGAAGCTGATGGCGGAGCATCTGCGGGAAAGCGGCGTTCAGGAGATGCAGATCATAGAAATGAATTTTGAATCCATGAGCTTTTCCGAGATGGATGCGAGGGACTTTTACGTATATGTGAAGGAGCGAATTCTGCCGAATCGGCGCATGTATCTGTTTTTTGACGAGGTACAGCGGATCAAAGGGTGGGAAAATGTTGTCAATTCGTTTCGGGTAGATTTCGACTGTGATATCTATCTCACCGGCTCCAATGCCTATCTTTTGTCTTCTGAACTCTCCACCTACCTGTCCGGGCGTTATGTTGAGATCAAGGTGCTTCCCCTTTCTTTCCGGGAGTTCCTGGATTTTTACGGCTATGTGGTTACGGAGCGAAAATCTCCTGCCGGAGGCACGAGAAGGCGAATCACCGACGCAGAGGGAGAAATTTATGAGGAACGGGAGTTGTTTGACGCCTATGCCCGCTTTGGCGGGATGCCGATGCTGGCGGATGTTGGCCTGGAGATTGACAGGGTGACGGCTGCCCTCGATGGCGTTTATTCTGCTGCAGTCGTTAATGACATTCTGGAGCGGGAACGGCGCAAGGGTCGCAAAATGATTACGGATCCCATACTGTTGCGTAAAATCATCCTCTTCCTTGCGGACAACATAGGCAACAATACGTCAGCCACATCCATCGGCAATGCGCTGGTGAATGAGGGGCTTCTGGAGGGTGGCAATCGCAAAACAAAACCGGCGACGCAGACCATTCTCTCCTATATCGAGGCCTTGACCGAAGCTTATATCTTTTACGAGATCAAACGTTTTGACATCAAGGGAAAAGAATATCTGCGAACTCTCGGCAAGTATTATATTGTCGATATCGGCCTGCGGAGCTACTTGCTGGGATACCGCGGAGGAGACACCGGTCATATTCTGGAAAACATGATCTATTTTGAGTTGCTGCGCCGACGCTATGACGTCGCCATCGGCAAGATTGATAACCAGGAAGTGGATTTTATCGTAACACGGGCGGACGAGAAGAAATATATTCAGGTCACAGAGACGATGAACGCCCCGGAGACCAGAGAGCGTGAACTGGCCCCGCTTCGTAAAATTCGGGACAGTTATGAGAAGATCGTGATTGCATTGGACAGTGATAGGACACAGACAGAGGATGGGATCAGGATTGTAAAGGTGATCGACTATTTGCTTGAGGGTTGACTTTTGCATGGAATCTATATTCTGCCTGATTCGATTCATGATGATATGTATACGTTGATGTTGCGCTCCAAGCATATCATTTTTTCTCGTGAAAGTGCGCTTTTCCTCAATCGTCTTTCTGAACGAACGCCATTTATGCATAGCATCACCCTGCTACTTGTACAATAAAATCAATGAATTCAACGTCAGATTGATCATAAGGTCATATTTTATTTTTGTCAGTTATATCGAATCAAAATACTCTTGCCAGCTTAAATATCCAGTATAATAGAATTTAATTGTCCGCAAAGCGGGGAGGAGGGCGCCCTAAATGATTCATCGAGTAAGATACATTGATAAGATAAAACCGTTCATTGGAAAGGACATTATCAAAGTTCTGACCGGAATTCACCGGTCGGGGAAGTCTGTGATGCTTCGTCTAATTGGATGAATTCGATATGAGTCGCAACGGAATAAAGCATTTGAATATACGGGATTTTCTTCTAGGGAAAGGGTTTTGACAGGGAAGCAGAGAGAATTCGTAGACAGGAGGAAAATGATGCAGGAAGAAGAAATATGGGAATTGACATTACCGGAATATTTGAAGAGCGATATAGATGTGTTTGTGCAGGGGGAAAAAGAGAAATCCTCTTTGATGGATTGCTATTGGGGGGAATTATATGGCTCCATTAATATGGCACTGTACGATTGCGAAATATCGGATGAAGAGGCAAAATATTTGAGAAAAAAATATTTGGGATTGGAAGTAGAATAGGATGCAAATGGATTTTACCGCATGTCAAGAGAATAAGCTCTATATGTATGGAGGGGGAAATGGAAAGAAGATTGGCATTACTTATGACGGAGCAGTGTATATGCTCAAATTCCCCCCTGCAGCGAGGAATAAGACCGAATTGTCATATACAAATAGCTGTATCAGCGAGTATATATCATGCCACATCTTCTCGAGTGTGGGGATAGACACACAACAAACCTTACTGGGAACGTATAGAGGTAAAGTGGTGGTGGCTTGCAAAGATTTCACAGAAGGAGGCTATGAATTAAGGGATTTTGCTTCCCTAAAAAATACAGTCATTAGTAGTTCAGAGGAGGGTTATGGAACTGAACTGGTGGACATTCTGGAAACGATCCACCAGCAGAGCTTACTACCACCGGAAGAATTAGAAAACGCTTTTTGGGAGATGTTTCTCATGGATGCTTTTTTAGGAAACTTTGACCGTCATAATGGAAATTGGGGATTTTTGGTAAACAAGGAACTGGGAACGGTAAGAATCGCCCCGATCTATGACTGTGGTTCATGTTTGTATCCACAACTTAGTGAAGCCGGTATGAAACAGGTTCTTTCCTCGGAGAAGGAGCTGGAAAACAGAATGTATGTGTTTCCAAATGCGGCGATCAAAGAGGGGAATAAAAAAATTAATTATTTTGAATTTTTATCTTTGACAAAGAATCGTGTTTGTATTGCCGCATTAAAGAGAATAATTGATAGAATTGATATGGGAAAGATAGGTTCGATCATTGAGCATACACCATATATTTCCGAGCTGCAAAAGAGGTTTTATTTTACGGTCCTAAGCCTGAGGAAATATTTGATTTTAGAGCAAGCAATGGAAGGAAGGGGAGAGAAGGGTCAGAATATAGCGAAAAGAAATTTACGAACAGAACTGGACCGGATTGATGGCGAGAGACGAGAAAAATGGAAATTCTGAAATTTAAAAATTCACTCCCACTCTCCCCTCTCGCAGTCCCAAGCCTTTGGGAATAGACCTGCCCTTGCCCGCTCTTTAAAAGATCTGTCTGTCCTGCAGCAAGGTCCTGGAATGAGTCAGCTTAGGCGATAGAAAAAAGCCCCTTCTTTTTATCGTGGATATTGCCATTATAAGGCTGTTAGAATGGCATAACTATAGGAAAAAATTGCCCAAAATAGGCTGGATCTTTAAGCGATTTCACTTAAAAATGGTGCGAACTGGCTATGATAAAAAATGCTTGACAGGATTTCCTCTTCCCTGTAGAATGCGTTTCAACAACTGCAGATTGTGAAACCGTTGAAGCGGAGATAACGGTCTTGATGCCTTTACAGAGAGTCTGCGATGCTGAGAAGCAGGCAAGAAACACAGGATCAAATGGACCGCGGAGGGTGCAGGGAAACGGAGAATCCGGAGTATTCTGCAACGCGTTGGGATGCGTCAGTTCCCGGGGATATGTTGGTATCCTGCAAAGCGGCATCGCGCGTGGCTTATACACAGCTTCGCCTGCGATGAAACAAGGTGGCACCGCGGATAATAGATTTATTCGTCCTTGGCAAAGAACATTTTCTTTGCTGAGGACTTTTTTGCGTGAGTGGACTCGTGGCAGAGAGGAGAGATTTTTTACATCCCTCTTTACTGGAAAGCCGCAGGAAACGGCAGGGGAGGTGGCAGAGAAAGGCACAGGCACATCCCGTGAAACGGCGGGAGAAATCGCATCCTGCAACAGGGCGGGAGTAACGAAGGAGGAACAACGATGGAACAGTACAAAGTGGATTTTACGACTTATTTCAAGAACTACCCGGATGAAAACGGTTATTTCGGAAAATATGGCGGCGCCTATATTCCGGAGGAATTAAAGAAGGCGATGGAGGAAATCAATCAGGCGTATCAGACGATTTCAAAGTCCAGGAGGTTTATTGCGGAACTCCGGAGGATCAGGAAAGAGTTTCAGGGCAGGCCGACGCCGATTTCCCATCTGGAGAGGCTCTCCAACCGGATCGGGACGGGGGCGCAGCTCTATGTGAAGAGGGAGGATTTGAATCATACCGGCGCCCATAAATTAAACCATTGCATGGGAGAGGCGCTGTTAGCCAGGTACATGGGGAAAAAGAAGGTGATTGCGGAGACGGGCGCAGGACAGCATGGGGTGGCACTGGCTACGGCAGCAGCCTATTTCGGGCTGGAATGTGACATCTATATGGGAGCCGTGGATATTCAGAAGCAGGCGCCAAACGTCGCCAGAATGAAGATTTTAGGGGCGAGGGTGATCGAGGTGAAGGAAGGGCTTGCCACCCTGAAGGAAGCGGTGGATGCCGCCTTTGCCGCGTATTTGAAGGAGTACAAGGATGCCATTTACTGCATCGGTTCTGTGGTCGGGCCGCATCCCTTCCCGATGATGGTCCGCGATTTTCAGAGTGTGGTCGGGATCGAAGCCAGAGAGCAGTTTCTGGAAATGACGGGGGAGTTACCGGATGCAGTCGTTGCCTGTGTGGGCGGAGGGTCGAATGCTATGGGACTGTTTTCCGGCTTCCTGCAGGATCCGGTGACGCTGTACGGCATAGAGCCGCTTGGAAGAGGAAAGAAGCTCGGAGATCATGCGGCAAGTCTCACCTACGGAGAAGAGGGCATTATGCACGGTTTTAACAGCCTGATGTTAAAAGATGAAAATGGAGATCCGGCGCCGGTGTATTCCGTTGCGAGCGGTCTGGATTATCCTTCCTCCGGTCCGGAGCACGCTTTTTTGCACGACATCGGAAGGGTGCAGTACGATACGGTAAACGACGAAGAAACCATTGATGCGTTTTTTACCCTTTCCCGCATGGAGGGAATCATACCGGCGATTGAGAGCTCTCATGCGATCGCTTACGGAATGAAGCTTGCAAGAACCATGCATCGGGGCGCGATCCTGATGAATCTTTCCGGAAGGGGAGATAAGGATATGGATTATATTTTGGAAAAGTTTGGGGTTCGAGAGTAAAGAATCCAATTCCTATTCCGTTCGCCTTTGTTTCGATCTTTCTTTTTACAGCTTCTGTTTTTACGGCTTCCTCGAAATGTGCTATGATAGTGCATACTGACGAAGTGTAACATGGACAGAAAGACGAGGAAAGAGATGCCGATTAAGGTCAATAATTTTATGGGGAGTTTCGGCTGGTATATGCGCAAACACTTCCCGCTATTGGCAAGCAATGCCTATTTGAAGTTGCAGTTTATGAAGAGGGGCAAGACCCAGAGAGCCTATACGGAGTGGTTTTTAAATCGGAATGAAGTTCCGATGCCGAATGTGGTCAACATCGAAACCGTGAACCGGTGCAATTCCACCTGTGCTTTTTGTACGGCGAACAAGAATGCGGAGAAGCGCCCTTTTTTAAAAATGGAAGAGGATCTGTATTATTCCATTATCGACCAGCTGGCGGACTGGGGCTACAAGGGGCATCTGACTTTATATGGAAACAACGAGCCGTGGCTGGATCCGAGGATCGTGGAATTTCACGAATATGCGAGGAAGAAGCTGCCGGAAAGTTTCATCTTCATGTCGACGAACGGGTTAACGCTGACGGTAGACAAGGTGAAGCAGATTCAGCCCTATATCAACCAGCTCATTATCAACAATTACAGTCTGGAGATGAAGCTGCACAAGAATCTGCAGGAAATCCATGACTATGTAAAGGCGCATGAGGAAGAATTCAAGGATCTGGAAATCCTGGTGCAGATGCGGTACCTGCAGGAGGTCTTAACCAACCGTGCAGGTTCCGCACCGAATAAGCAGGCGACGGAAAAGGTCGTGAAGGAGACCTGCCTCCTGCCGTTTACCGATATGTGGATCATGCCGAACGGTAAAATGGGGCTCTGTTGTTGTGATAACTTTGAGGTGACGGATTTCGGCGATTTGCATGAGATGTCGTTAAAAGAAGCCTGGGAGAGCGAGAAATTCATGGAAGCCAGGCGCCTCATCGCTTCCGGAAGACAGAATTACCCGTTCTGCAAGCACTGTGATTTTATTGATGCCGGTTTTCGGATGAAGATTGTGGAGGCAGTGCTTGCCGGGAATGAAGAGGCGGCACACAGGGCAGGCGGAGAAGAGCGTGGCCTATGAGCGAAGAGACATCTTATCCAACGAGGGTGGAGTCCGGGTTTGCCGGTGCCACTCAGAAAGTGCCTGAATCGGTTGATGGTGCAAAGAAAGCGCCGGGGCCGTACGATTCCGCAAAGAAACCGCCCTTTCCGGTTTGTTCGGTGCTGGGGGTTCCGGTGGCGATTACCAGCATTCGGGAAGTGATTACGGAGCTCACGAGTCACCTGGAGGAATACCGCGGGGGCTATGTCTGCGTCTCCAATGTGCATACCACCGTCATGGCCTATGACGACCCGGTCTATCTGCGTGCCCACAGGGAGGCGATGATGGCGCTTCCGGACGGAAAGCCCCTTGTTTTTGTGTGTAGAAAAAAAGGCTTTTCAGGTGCCAGGCGCGTTGCAGGGCCGGATCTTCTTCCGGCGCTTTTGCGCTATTCGGAGGGAAAAGGTTTTCGCCATTTCTTTTACGGGAGTACGGAGGAAACCCTGCATCAGTTGGAAAAGAATCTGCGGCGCAAATATCCGAAGCTGCAGATTGCAGGGATGTACTCTCCGCCCTTTCGTCCCATGACGGAGGAAGAGGACGAAGAAGCCGTCCGTATGATCAATGCGTCCAGACCGGATTTTATCTGGGTGGGTCTTGGAGCGCCGAAGCAGGAGCGGTGGATGTATGAGCACGCAGGGAGGGTCTCCGGCATCATGTTCGGGGTCGGTGCCGCCTTTGATTTTCAGGCGGGGACATCCAGACGGGCGCCGAAGTGGATGCAGGAATGCTACCTGGAGTGGCTCTTTCGACTGTTGCAAGATCCGAAGCGCCTGATGCACCGCTATTTTACGACGAATGTGCGTTTTGTGCTGTTGAATCTGAAACACGGACTGCGATGATGCGGCAGGAAGAGGTAAGTCGGGGCAGGGTTTCGTATGTGTTTGGCGTGTGCTGCGTCCTCCTTTTTTTGTGTGCGACGGCTCTTTTTTATGCCATCGAAGGAGAGAAGGCGCAGATCGCCGTTCATGACAATCTGGATCTTTTTGTTCCGCAGTACAAAATCCTGAAGGAGAGCGGCACCTTTTTTACAAGTCATGCGACCGTTCCCTTCCTGGGCGGGATCGACCGTGATTACCTGCCTTCCGAATACCAGATGCCGGCGCCGCTTTATCTGCTTTTTCCGGCTTATACCGCCTATGTGCTTTCCTATCTGCTGAAGGTTTTGATCGCCGTTCTGTCGGGATATTTTCTGGCAAAAGAATGCTTTTGCAGTGAGAAGTTTTTGCGGATCAGGGGGCGGGTTCTTCTCTGTGCTCTGGGATACGGCGTTTTGAATCTCTTCCCCAATTTTGGCATTGCCTTTGCCTCCCTGCCGTTTCTGCTCTATCTGCTTTTGCGGATCTATCGCAGGCCGTCCGTAAGGGATTATATCCTTCTGTTCTGCTATCCGACGGTCTCTTATTTTTCTTATTTCGGGTTCTTTCTCCTTACATATTTGTTTGTAGCCATCCTGGTTCTCTGGGTGCGCA
Organism: Lachnospiraceae bacterium; assembly: GCA_015258065.1. Lineage (GTDB taxonomy): Bacteria > Bacillota > Clostridia > Lachnospirales > Lachnospiraceae > Butyrivibrio. Next base: position 83,875 of record JABZIZ010000004.1, read on the forward strand.
GCGCTCTGCGAGGGGAACGACCGGCATCTTTTTCAGACCGGAGAAGAGGCTCTGAGCAAAAGAAGAAGGGAATCTTTGCTTCTCTTTCTCTGCCGCTGCTCCTTGCCCTTCCCGTTCTTGCCTGTGGCTATGTCTGCGTGGAGTACCGCCTGTTTCGACTGATGCTGTTTTCCCATACGGTTTCCATCAGGAGCACCATGCAGGAAGCGGCGCTGACATTACCTGCCTGTTGGAGGGAAGCGGTGGATGTGTTTCGAAACGGCATGATGCATGTGGACGACAGGCATCTATTCTTTGTAATGCCTCTTTGCCTCTGCTATCTCCTCTATGTCAATCTGGACAATCTCCGCTCTCTGAGAAAGAGAAGAAAAGCAAAAAGAGGAAACCATGGGGCGGGCGGTGTCAGTCTCCCTTTCGTGAACCTCTGCTTTTTTTTGCTGATTCTGAATTCGCTCATTTACGGCCTGTATGACAATGCCCCGGTGCGGAACGGCTTTTTTGCCCTGTTCCCGCCGTTACAGGGATTTCAGTTTAACCGGACGATTTTCCTGAATCCGTTCCTTTGGTATCTGCTGTTTGGCTGCATCGTTTGTGACGACCGTTTGTGGGGAAAAAAGAGGTGGATCCTGCACCTGCTTCCGCTTCTTGCCATGGCATCGGTGCTTCTGGGGAATACGGGATACAATGATCTCTATCATTCCGCCTATAGCGCCTACTACCGGCTGCGGCATGAAGGGCGCAGTCCGGATGAGATGAGCTTTGGCGAATTCTATTCTGCGCCGGTATTTGACAAGATCAAAAAGGAACTTTCCTATCAACCGGGAGAATATGCGGCTGCCTACGGGATGTATCCGGCGGTATTGGAATATAACGGCATTGCAACGGTGGACGGCTATCTGGGGTATTACCCCCAGGCCTATAAGGAAAAATTTCGACGTGTCATTGCGCCGGCGCTTGACCGGGTGGAGTCGTCCAGGCAGTATTTTGACGGGTGGGGCGCCCGCTGTTATCTGGTGTCCGGCACGGATTCGGTGCTACAGATGAACCGGAAATCCCTGCCGGGACTCACCGATCGGAATCTGTATATCGATCCGAAGGCACTTCGCACTCTGCATTGCAAATATCTTTTTTCCCGCATTCCGCTTGCCAATGCGCAGGAGTTAGGACTTACATTATTGATCGCACAGGAGGGGAGAGAGCAGGCCTACCCGGTCTATGTGTACGGATGGAAGCTTTGAAAGGCATTTCAAAAATGCCTCAGATGGAATAAGAGTTTTGGAGGCATTTCAAAAATGCCGCAGATGGGATAAGATAGAAGGAATTGCAAACGGAACTCTTATCACGGGGCGGATTCGTGAAGTGCAAATGAGGCAGGAAGGTAGAGAGCAAGACAGGAAGCAGGAGTGAAAATGACATGAACCAGAACGGGATTGATCCAAAGAAAACATATTTGGTCACAGGGGCTGCGGGCTTTATCGGATTTTACCTGACCAAACGGCTGTTGGAAGCAGGTGCTGAGGTCTGCGGCATCGATGAGATGAATGATTATTACGATGTCTCCCTCAAGGAGGAGAGGCTGCGGATCCTGCAAGAAACCGGTGGAGGGGAGAACTGTGGAACCTTCGATTTTGTGAGGGGCGATATTGCGGATCGGGAAACGCTTCGCAAACTGTTTGAAGAGAAGAAACCGCAGATCGTAGTGAACCTGGCGGCGCAGGCGGGGGTGCGTTATTCGATCGATCATCCGGATTCCTATATTCATTCGAACCTGATCGGATTTTACGAGATTTTGGAAGCTTGCAGGCATCATCCGGTGGAGCACCTGCTTTTTGCCTCCTCTTCTTCGGTGTACGGGGGAAATACCAAGGTGCCTTTTTCTACGGAAGATCAGGTGGATGAGCCGGTTTCGCTCTATGCGGCGACCAAGAAGTCGGATGAGCTGCTGGCACATGCCTATAGCAAGCTTTATGGGATTCCGGTGACGGGGCTGCGTTTCTTCACGGTCTACGGCCCGATGGGCAGACCTGATATGGCTTATTTTTCTTTTACGGAAAAAATCAAAAAGGGAGAGACGATCCGGATTTTCAATCACGGGGATATGAGAAGAGACTTTACTTATATCGATGACATCGTGACCGGCATCTGTGCGATGTTAACACATCCGCCGCTTCCAAGCGCCAAGGGCGTTTGCTACAAGATTTACAATATTGGAAACAACCATCCCGAGAAACTGATGGATTTTGTGAAGGATCTGGAGGAGGCGCTGGGAAAAGAAGCGCAAAAGGAGTTTCTTCCGATGCAACCGGGGGATGTCTATCAAACCTATGCCGATACGAGCGAACTGGAAAAAGACTTCGGTTTTAAGCCGGACACTTCCCTGAAAGAAGGGCTTTCGCGTTTTGTAAGCTGGTATAAGTCATATTACGGCTGGGAGGAATAGGAGGAAGGGAACGCCCATGGATAAGGTCGCTGTCTTAATTCCTTGTTATAACGAGGAAAAAACGATTGAAAAGGTGGTACGGGATGCGAAGGCTGCGCTTCCCGAGGCAACCGTCTATGTATACAACAACAATTCGACGGATCGTACGCAACTCTTAGCGACGGGCGCAGGGGCGATCGTGCGAAATGAATATATGCAGGGAAAGGGAAACGTCATCCGTAGAATGTTTCGCGAGATCGATGCGCAGTGCTATGTAATGGTGGACGGGGATGATACCTATCCGATGGAGTCCGCCAGGAAGATGGTGGATCTGGTGCTGCATCACAATGCGGATATGGTGGTGGGAGACCGGCTGTCTTCGACCTATTTCACGGAGAATAAAAGGCCCTTTCATAATTTTGGAAACAGCCTGGTGCGCGGCGCAATCAACCGCCTCTTCCAGTGCAACATCCGGGATATCATGACCGGTTATCGAGCCTTTTCCTATGAATTTGTCAAAACGTTTCCGGTCTTGTCCAAGGGATTTGAGATTGAGACGGAGATGACGATTCATGCGGTCTCCAATAATATGGCAATCGACAATGTCATTATCGAATACAGGGATCGTCCGGAGGGGTCCTCCTCTAAATTGAATACGTACCGGGACGGATTCCGTGTGATTCGCACGATGATCAAGCTGTATCGGGATTACCGACCGATGGGATTCTTTACGCTCCTTGGCGGGGCGCTTGCAGCGGCGTCAATCTTTTTCATGGTGCCGGTTTTAATGGAGTATTGGCGCACCGGGAAGGTGCTGCGCTTCCCGACACTGATCGTCTGCTGTTTTACCATGGTGGCGGCCGTTCAGTCCTTTTTTGCCGGAATGATGCTCACCAATATGGCGTTGACGGCAAGAAGGAATTTTGAATTCCGCTTGAATGACCTGCATGCAGAGAAGGTGTTTCAGATCAGTAAAGGACAGAAGGAAGAAAGGTAAGGCCAGAGGAAAAAGAGGTATGGGCTGGCGATAGGAGAAATCAAAGACCGGCGGGAACGAGACGAAGTTCCTGCCGGTCTGCTTATGGGGGGATCAGTGGAAATTGCCGATATCCAGTACGCCGTCAGGATCTTGCGGGGTGACGCCCCTGTCCTTATTAATCAGTCTGGCGAGGGCGTGAGAGACGGTGATGCGTCCGCGGTTGGTAAAGTGTACGCCGTCCTTCATCAGATAATCGTCGGTTGTATATTGATTCAGATTGAATTCATGTCCGAAATAGCAGTCCAGGAACAGCGCATCCTTGTCCCGAGCGGCGTTTTGTGCCATCTGCGCATATTGCGAAAGGGTTCCCACGCCCTTGGAAACAATATTGCCGTCGCCGATGTAAGCGCCCTTGGCATTGAAGAAGAGCGCATAGCCGGGGCCGCAGACCACGAATTTTGCCTTGGGAGAGGCGTCTGTTAACGTGGAGATACCGCTGGTTAAGGCTCCGAAGTAGGTGGCGGGGTTCTGTGTCCATTTCTGGTCGGAGAGATCTCTTCCCAGCTGATAATCGTTGTATCCGTATTCAATAATATAATAGTCGACTTTAGACGGTACGACTTGGGAAAAGGAGTCGTAGGCGGTATATCCCTTTAACACATCGGAGGAAGCGCGTCCGGCGATGGCATTGGCAACCGAGACAAAGTTATTATTGGTCATCTGAGAGGGCAGCTGCCTGTTGGAAGTTCTGCCGGTCGTGGCGGGGGTGCCCGGACTTCCGAGGTTGACAAAGCTGTCCGCATTCAGTAGGCCGGAGGTGAGGTCGGGAATCGACGTATGGTCGTCTCTTCCGTTGTTGAACTGCGAGTCTCCGATGAAGACGAGATCAAAGGTGGTATCCGGTTCGGAAGAGGCGCTGCCCGTATTTTCAGTATTTGCAGAGGGAGACGCCGAAGCATTCGACTGGGCGCCCTGTGCGGAGGCGGAACTGCCGGCACTCCCAGAGACTTGCGCCTGCGAAGAGGCGGAACTGCCCGCGCTTGCAGAAGACTGTGCCTGTGAGGACGCATCCGCACTCCCGTCAGCCTGTTTGTGGAACGAGCAGCCGCCCAGGAAGGAACTCAGCGTCAAGCTAAATGCCAGACAGGCAAGGGCGGATAAATATTTCTTTTGCAACATCTAAAACCTCCTATGGTGTACAACAGTTTTTTGCGTAGTGTGACCATTATAACATGCCTTGCAAGCGGCAACCGTTTTCGCACGGACTTTCAATCGCCCGCTTTCACGGCATAGGCGCCGAAACGTGGCGATTGTCTTTGCGGCGGGCATTCGCTCTTCCGGATCTTTTCAGTACGGGCAAAATACGCTACAATAGGGTAACTGTTTCGAGAAGTGGGGATTCCCTTCTTCCGGGCTCCTGTCCGGATCAGGGGGATCGATTTCAATAAACACAGCAGGAGATTTTTTATGAAAAAAAGAGCACTCATCATCGGCGCGGGTCCCGCAGGACTGACAGCAGCCTATGAACTACTGACAAAGAGCGATGCCTATGAGGTGGTCGTTTTTGAAGAGAGTACCCAGTTTGGCGGTATTTCCAAAACGGTGAATTACAAGGGGAACCGGATGGATATGGGCGGACACCGTTTCTTTTCCAAGATGCCGGAAGTCAATGCCTGGTGGCAGAAGATGTTACCGACGCAGGGAGCGCCTGCCGCAGACGATCTGGTTTTAAACCGGAAGGTGAATCTGAAAGAGGGAGGGCCGGATCCGCAGAAGGAAGACCGGGTCATGCTCAACAGAGAGCGCGTTTCCCGTATCTTTTTTAACCGCAAATTTTATGATTACCCGATCTCGCTGAAACCGGAAACGTTTCGGAATTTCGGCGTATGGACCACGCTGGAGGTGGGATGCAGCTACCTCGCTTCCCTGGTTCACAAGAGAGAAGAGAAGTCGCTGGAAGACTTTTATATCAACCGCTTCGGACGGAAATTATATTCCATGTTCTTTGAATATTATACGGAGAATCTCTGGGGGAGGCATCCGTCCGAAATCGATCCGTCCTGGGGGGCGCAGCGCACGAAGGGCGTTTCCATCGGCGCGGTGTTAAAGGATGCGCTGGAGAAGATCTTCCACGTCAAGAACCGGAAGGTGGAAACCTCTCTGATAGAGGAATTTTCGTATCCGAAACTGGGACCGGGCGAGCTCTGGGAGGTGACGGCAAAAGAAGTGGAGAAGTTAGGCGGGAGGATTCTGACCTCGGCTCGTGTGGTGAAGATTCATAAAGACGGGCAGAACCATATAAGCGGGCTCACCTATCTGCAGGACGGGAAGGAAGTGCAGATGGATGGCGACCTGGTGATTTCCTCCATGCCACTAAAGGATCTGGTTGGTGGAATGAATGAGGTGCCGCAGGAAGTGGCACAGATTGCTGCCGGCCTTCCTTACCGTGATTATATGACGCTTGGTGTGTTGATTCCGCACCTGAATCTGGAGAACAAGACGGGACGCAAAACCATTGGGAACATTGTGCCGGATAATTGGGTGTATGTGCAGGATCGCACGGTCAAAATGGGACGTTTCCAGATTTACAACAACTGGTCTCCTTATCTGGTCAAGGATCTGTCCCACACGGTGTGGATGGGGCTGGAATATTTTTGTAATGAAGGAGATCGGATGTGGACGATGGAGGATGCCGATTTCGCAAGGCGTGCCATCAGAGAGATGGTGACCCTGAAGCTGATTGACGATCCTTCAAAGGTTCTGGACTACCATGTGGAACGCGTCAAGAAGGCTTATCCGGCTTATTTCGACACCTATGAGCAGATCGACACCCTGGTGAAGTATCTGAATACCATTGATAATCTTTACTGTGTCGGCAGAAACGGGCAGCACCGCTATAATAACATCGACCATTCGATGGGAACTTCCTTCGAGGCGGTAAAAAACATCTTATCCGGCCGGACGGACAAGGCGAATATCTGGAATGTCAATACGGAGCAGGAATACCACGAGAGTTCGAATCAGGAAAATGAGGTGGAAGTCGATTGATCTTTTTGCGGGTGCTGATCCTTGTCCTCTTACTGGTATTATGTCCGTTGTTGATCGGCATGCTGTCCTTTCGTTTTTTGCCGAGGAACAGGCAGTCGGTGGCAATCACCTTTGTGACAGGGCAGTTGCTCTCTTTTGCGCTGTTTGAGGTGATTGCCGTTCCCTGTATGCTCCTAAACCGTTATGATTCCTTTATCTTCACCTACCGGATCTACCTGGCGGGAATGGTGATATGTACGGCTCTCGGGGCGAGGGATCTGATTCTGCGCCTGCGCAGGGTGGGAATATTGCAGCTTTTTCCGGGAGACCATTTTCCGGAACCGGAAGCCCTGATGGATCCCTACCGCGATATTACCGACTATAAACAGCACTATACAAAAGAGGCTGTCCTGTACTGGGTGCTGTTTTTTGTTCTGCTGTTTTTTCAGCTGTATATGCTCTTTACGCAGGCCTCTTTTGACGGAGACGACGCCTATTATGTGACGGAGTCCGTGCTGGCGCAGCAAACGGGGACGATGAACCGGATCCTGCCCTACACGGGAATCTCTACGACGCTGGACATCCGGCACGCCCTATCGGTCATCACGATGTGGACCGCCTTTCTTGGAAAAGCTTCTGGGATCCATGCGGCGATCGTTGCCCATACGGTGCTGCCGCTGTTCTTCCTGATCTTTACCGATCTGGTGCTGATGGAGAGCGGCAGAATTCTGGTAAGGGGAAGACAGAACGATCTGCCTGTTTTTATGGTCTTTCTGGCGCTGCTTCAAATTTTCGGCAACAATTCCATCTACACGCCGGAAACCTTTCTGATGACCAGAACCTGGCAGGGGAAGAGCGTCATGGCAAATGCTGTGGTGGCGCTGACGGTGTATGTCTTTCTGATGCTTTTGGAAAATACGATTCGGCTGCAGAGGCTGACGGAAAGACGAAGGAAGGATAAGAATAGCAAGAGAGAGCGGTATGCACCCTTTATCCTGTTAACCTTAGTGAATCTGCTGGCGCAGATCTCCACCTCCATGGGAGTGGTGCTGCTGACAGGTCTCATCATGTTGCTCTCTTTTTTCTTCCTGCTTTATACCAAAAAGATCCGCTCGGTGATTCCGGCTCTTCTTTGCTGTCTGCCGAATGTGTTTTACATCCTGCTGTATTTGTTTTACCGGGGAGCATAGGATATGTACGGAATTTTCAGAGAGTGCGTCGTCATCTTACAACAATACGGAGGGGGAGGCTTCTACCTCCTTCTTTATCTGACTGCCCTGGGCTTTTTGTTTGTGCGCGAGCGCAGAAGGCACATCCGGATCGTGCTGGTGATGGTTCCCCTGATCCTGCTTGCGTGTTTCCTGATTCCGGTGACGAGAATCGTCTTTGTCGCTGCTTTTGACGAAGGGGACACCTATTACCGGATTCTCTGGCTGATCCCGATGGGGACGACCATCGCCTATGCAGGGGTACGGGCGCTTTCCTATTGTAAAAAAAGGTTGTTTTGCTTTTTGCTTATGGCATCCGTCATCCTGCTGTGTGGCAAATATGTCTATCGTAAGGACAATACCTATATCAGCAGGGCGCAGAATGCGTATCACCTGCCACAGGTCGTGATTGAGCTGGCGGATGCGATCCGGAAGGATCAGGCAGTCGACCCCGTGCCTCCTGTGGACAGACAGAAGGGCTCTGATTCCGCTCAAACGGCGGGAAAAAAAGAGGAGGGAAAAACGCAGGAGACACCGGCAAGGGTGAGGGCTGCCTTCCCTTCGGAGCTGGTCTATTTTGTCAGGCAGTACGATACGAATATCCTTCTTCCGTTTGGGAGGGATATGGTAGAAGCCAGGTGGGGGTACTATGATCCGGTGCATGAGGAAATGGAGAGACAAGACGGCATTGTCATGCGGAAGTTAAACCAGGTGCTTAGAAAGGAAGACTGTACCTATCTGGTTTTAAATAATACAAAGAAAATCGACGCATCACCGGAGGACTACGGATATCTCAAAATCGGCACCTTCGGAGATTATACGCTCTACCGGGATACAGGGGCGCTAAAACAACTGCACCCTGCACCGTAGGAAGATTTCCGGAAGCAGCCGGAATGGTGTGCAAAAGGACTGAACCCGGGCGCCGGAAAGACCTTTGGTTGTGTTTGTGCAAGTGGAAGATCAACGGGAGTACAGGTCTCTATGAAGAGAATAGAAAAAGATTCGTATGCAAGAGAACGGGGAAACGGAAGTAGAGGAGGAGATCGGAATCACAGAAAACGGAAGAGAACGAGACGGAGGGGGGGGAATCTTTTTGTGATTCACCTTGTGCTCCTAAGCCTGATCGGCGTGATCGTTTTGTTTATTCTGGTGAGGACTTATCTGTGGAATCAAAAGCAGTCCGTGGAAGTGACAGAAGATACCAAGGGCGATTATGAGGTAGAGGTCGAAGATCTTCTTTTCCTGGGGCAAAGAGATCTGAAGAAGAACCCTTATCGAACGATTCTCTGTCTGGGAAACGATCCCTTCTCGGATGAAAGAGGAGAGGGAGGACTGGCGGATCGCATTGCGAAAAAGACTGGCGCAAAGGTTTACAATGCGGCCTTTCCGGGAAGCCGTGTGGCAGCCAAGAGTGCGGGGTACAGCGGGAACGATCCGATTGACCTCTTCGGTTTTCTGTATGTCACCAGTTATTTGAAGGCGGGAAATCTGGGAGTCCTTGCCGATAACCTCTCCTCTTTTCAGGATGAGAGATATGCACAGGCACTTCAGGTATTGCAGGACGGAGCGTTCGGCGAGCCGGACCTCATTGCGATTATGTATGACGGAACCGACTATCTGACCGGTGCGTCGCCCTTTGCCAATCAGAACGATTCCGATCCGGTGACTTTTGCCGGCGCTTTGAACCTGGGGCTCTCGGCACTAAAGGAAAAATGGCCGAAGGCGACGATTGTCGTCCTTTCGATGCCGTACTGTCTGAGCAGGAATGCAGATGGAACTTACGGAGACGGGGATACGGAGAATCTCGGAAACGGGAAGCTTCCGGTATACTGGACCAAGGAACATGATGTTTGCGAGATGCAAGGCGTTAGTTTTATTGACAATTACTACGGTCTGATTTCCTATGACAATTACAAGGAATACCTCACTGATAATATTCATCTGAAGGACGATGCGAGAGAAAAAATCGCTTCCCACTTCGCATCTGCCATCCTGGGAGGAAAGGAGACGGCACAATGAAGGATAGGAAAGGGATACTCGAAAAAGCTTCATGGATCAAGATTCTTCTGCTGCAGCTGGTGGTTGGCATCTACAGTGTGAATACGGTGATCGCCAAACTGGTATCGGGGCAGAAGGTTTTTTCCCCTGCCTTTATCGGCCTCCTGTTTTTAGAGGTCTGTGTGCTGGGTGTCTATGCGCTGCTCTGGCAGCAGCTCATTAAACACTTTGAGCTCTCTGTTGCCTATGCCAATAAGGCAATGGGGCTGATCTGGTCCCTCATTTGGAGTATCGTTCTCTTTCATGAGGGTGTGAAGTGGAACCAGCTTCTTGGGATCGTGCTCGTGATGATCGGTATTATCTGTATGAATGGAGACGAGAAAACAACAGAGAAGGAGAGTGTAAGCGCATGAATCCTTATTTTCTAGTGATGCTTGTTTCCGAGCTCTTAGCCTCTACTTCGCAAATTCTTCTGAAAAAGAGCGCCATGAAGGCGCATAAAGATTTTTTTTCGGAATATCTGAACCGCTTTGTGATCAGCGGGTATCTGATGCTGGGGATTTCCATGCTGATTACGATTTTTGCTTATAAGGTGCTGAACTATATGCAGGTCATTGTCCTGGAACCGATCAGTTATATTCTGGTCATGTTCCTGTCCAGACTAACCTTTCGGGAAAAGATTACCGGTAGAAAGTGTCTGGGGATGCTCTGCATCATTGCCGGTATCGTGGTCTTTAATGTTTGATGGTTTGACTGTCACAGTATTGTAACAACTTGCAATAAGCGGGTAAAAATGTTAGAGTTGATACGAGTGTCAGAAATAGAAAATACAGAACCCGTATCGGTTTTTCAACGATAGAGAAGGGATGCAGGGGGATCGTGAAAGAATGAAGAATCGTAAGAATGGAACCGGAAAAGTCAATTTTGATGACTTCCTATTAGATGACAGCTTTGAGGATGTCGCTCGCGCAGCAAAGAAGAGAGCGGGAGCGGATGTCCGAAGCAGACGGGCAGAAAGTCTGCGTATGGCGAACGAGGCTCGTACGAGGGCGGCGGGGTTACACGAGGCAAACGAAACCCGCACGAGGGAGGAAGGTCTGCGTGCGGCAAACGAAACCCGCACGAGGGCGGAAAGAGGAAGGACGAGAAGACGCACGGTCAGAAAAAGAGGCATGGGGGCGCTTGGCAAAATCATCATCGCTACAGGCTTGGTGGTAGTGACAGCGGGGGCTTCCGTGTTTGCAGTTTATGCTTCTGCGAAGTCCAAAGAAAGGGCGGTTTCCGCTTTTTCCGGCATCGGATCGCAGTTAGATGATGTGAGGGTAATCGGCGAGAGCGGCCTTGTGGCGATTGGAGACGCACAGACGGCGAAGCGTGCAGCGGCAGAAGAAGCGCAAAGGGCAAGCCAGGAGGCGTCTGCAGCGGCATCCGCTTCGGCAGCGGCATCTGCTTCGGCAGCAAACGCGGAGACGGCATCGGATGCTGCGTCTTCTGCTTCTTCGCAGGCAGACAACAAAAATAGAAGCATCAATATCACCTGTGTGGTGATGACGATCAAGTCGGATCTGAAGATCAAGTTTGTAAATGGAAGAAGGCTGGTAACGGGGATTCCACTCCGTGTCTCCGTGCTGGGACCGGATGGCAGCACCAAAGAGTATACAGACGACGATCAGGATGGCATTATCTACCTGGCCAAGGCACCTGCGGGATCTTATGTGGTAACACAGCTTCCGATTGAGGGAGACAAGTACGCGAATTATCACATTGATACGGTAGCCAGAAAAGTGACTGTATCGAATCAGATCGCTTACAAAGTCGTCGATGTCAGCGATGAAATCAAGAAGGAATCCCAGGTCAATGCAGCCAAGGAGGATACCCAGAAAAAGGATATCCCGGTGGAGTCCGTGCTGAAGGATACGGTGGAGTTTGTAGAGAGCAATCATCCGGGCGGAGACGGATCCGGGTTTCAGAAAATCGACAAGTCGCAGATCAAGGATCCGATGAGCGCCCGTCTTGACATCGTTTCCGGGAAAGTTTATTATTTTTCCGGCAATGTGGGGGCGTCCGCTTCCTCTTCCGATACAGGGAGCGCGCAGCAGGGGACCAACGCAGGGGCTTCGAACAGCGCATCCACGGCGTCAAGCTCTGCTTCCGGAACGGGTACTTCTTCCGGCGGAACGTCGTCTTCGGCGGCAAGCAGTTCTTCCACGCAGCAGAAACTAAGCGAAACGAATAAGATCTCCATCGGAGCGTCCACTCTGTCTGTCGGGGTGTCCACCACGCTGTCCCCGCGAACGGATCAAAACGGCAAGGAAGTGACTTGGAGCATTGATGCAGGAAAGCCCGATACGGGAGTGGTTTCCCTGTACGGAACCACGGTCACCGGTAAAAAGGCGGGAGAAGCAACCTTAAAGGCGACCTTTGCCGATGGCTCCACCAGTACCCTGCAGGTAAATGTGCAGGACGGAGAAAACGGTTCGATCACCCTGACTCCTTCTTCTCTTACGCTGTTAGTAGGTGGAAGCTCTCAAGTAAAAGCGCAGGTGAGCGGCCTTGGTTCTTCCGATGTCACCTGGACTTCTTCCGATTCCAGGGTCTGCACGGTGGATGCAAACGGGAATGTGAAGGGAGTTGGCGCAGGAAGTGCGAAGGTAACGGCAACCTCTAAGTTAAGGAGCGACAAGAACGCTTCTGTCTCCGTGACGGTGAAGAACGGCGGAGATGTGTTAAAGGATGTGAACGGGAACATCGTCTATGTCAAAGACGGTAACAATTTCAGAGAGGCGAAGGCGGAGGATTATTCCCGCTTTACGGAGTTTTATATTAAGAATGCAAACCCCACCTCTCAAATCTATACCGGCTGGCAGACATTGGATGGTAAGACGTACTATTTTGACAAGAACGGAAACAAGGTGACCGGTTCCCAGGTGATTTTGGGTGTGAAGTATCAGTTCGGTGCCGATGGCGTGCTGCAGCTGTCTTCCGGAAGCATGGGGATTGATGTTTCTAAGTGGAACCGGAATATCGACTGGAATGCGGTCAAGAATTCCGGCGTCAATTTCGCCATCATCCGCTGCGGTTACCGCGGCTCTTCCACCGGAGCGCTGATTGAGGATCCTTATTTCAGGAGGAACATTCAAGGGGCGCAAAATGCGGGCATCAAGGTGGGCGTTTATTTCTTTACACAGGCGGTCAATGATGTGGAGGCGGTCGAAGAGGCTTCCTTCGTATACAGTCTGATTCAGGGATACAACCTTTCCTTCCCGGCCTATCTGGACGTGGAAGCCAGTGGCGGGAGAGCGGACGGCATTGATGTAGACACCAGGACGACCGTCTGCCGCACCTTCTGCCAGACGCTGGCCAGTAGGGGAGTGCGTGCCGGTATTTATGCCAATAAGACCTGGCTCACGAGCCGGATCAATACCCCGACTCTTACGGCACACAGCATCTGGCTGGCGCAATATGCGGCAGCGCCCACCTATACAAGAACCAGACATAATATGTGGCAGTATACTTCCAAGGGCAGAATCCCCGGTATCAGCACCAGGGTAGACATGAACATTCTTCGCTAGACGGTTGCAGAGGAAGATTTTAAGAGGGAAAATTTATGAGAACTTATCTGGTTACCGGTGGCGCCGGATTTATCGGCTCCAACTACATCCTCTATATGTTTCGCAAATACGGGAAGGAGATCCGCATCATTAACGTGGATGCCCTGACCTATGCGGGGAATCCGGAAAACCTGCGGGAGGTGGAGAAGCAGGACAATTATACCTTTATCAAGGCGAATGTCTGTGACAGAGAGGCCATCGAGAAGATTTTTGCAGAGAACGAGATTGACCGTGTCGTGCATTTTGCGGCGGAATCTCATGTGGATCGGAGTATTCTCCACCCGGAGGTGTTTGTCGAAACCAATGTGCTCGGAACGGCGACCATGCTGAATGCGGCAAAGAAGGCATGGGAGAGGGAAGACGGCAGCTTTCAGGAAGATAAGAAGTTTCTCCATGTGTCCACGGACGAGGTCTACGGTTCCCTTCCGGAGGACGGCGGTTATTTTTATGAAACGACGCCCTATGCACCGCACAGTCCCTACAGTGCCTCCAAGGCGGGGAGCGATCTGCTCGTAAAGGCCTATATGGATACCTATCATTTCCCAGCCAATATCACGAACTGTTCGAATAACTACGGACCTTATCAGTTTCCTGAAAAGCTGATTCCGCTGATGATCCACAATGCGCTGGAAGGAAAAAAGCTTCCGGTGTACGGAGACGGCAAAAATGTAAGAGACTGGCTCTACGTGGAAGACCATGCGAAGGCCATCGACATGGTGCAGGAGAAGGGAAGGCTCTTCGAGACCTATAACATCGGCGGGCATAATGAGAAGCAAAATATCGAGATTGTGAAGACCATCATCGAGCAGTTAAAAGAGGTTCTGCCGGGGGACGATCCCCGCAGGAATCATTTAAACGAAGACCTGATCACTTATGTGGAGGACAGAAAGGGGCATGATCGTCGGTATGCCATCGCACCGGATAAGATCAAGGCGGAGATCGGCTGGGAGCCGGATACCATGTTCGCCGACGGGATCAGGAAGACGATTCGTTGGTATTTTGCCCACCCGGAGTGGATGGAGCATGTGACAAGCGGCGCCTATCAGAGCTATTATGACAGCATGTACCATCTGTAACCGTTAGGATCGTATGTACCACCTATCATCATCAGGAACGGTGCAGTTCCATGGAATCAGTTCCATCGAAACGAAGGGGAAAGCGCATGAAAGGAATTATTCTTGCCGGAGGTTCCGGTACGAGACTTTATCCGTTAACCAGAGCGGTGTCTAAACAGATCATGCCGGTTTACGACAAACCGATGATCTATTATCCGCTCTCCACCTTGATGCTTGCAGGCATTCGGGAAATCCTGATCATCTCAACCCCCAGAGATTTACCGGTGTTTCGCGAGCTGTTCGGAGATGGAAGCCAGCTGGGACTTTCTTTTTCCTATGCGGTACAGGAAGAGCCGAGAGGTCTTGCAGACGCTTTTCTGATTGGAGAAGATTTTATCGGACAGGACCATGTGGCTCTGGTTCTGGGCGATAATATTTTTTACGGACAAAGCTTCTCCCGTGTGCTGGAACAGGTAGCGCAAAGAGAAGAGGGAGCGACGGTCTTCGGTTATTACGTCAGAGATCCGCGCGCTTACGGAGTGGTGGAGTTCGGAGAGGACGGGATTGCACTTTCCATCGAGGAAAAGCCGCAGAACCCGAAGAGCAATTATGCGGTACCGGGTCTTTACTTCTATGACAACCAGGTCGTGGAAATTGCAAAGCAGGTCAAACCTTCCGCAAGGGGAGAAATCGAAATTACCGCCGTCAACAATGCCTATCTGGCGGAGGGGAAACTCCGGGTAGAGAGGCTGGGAAGAGGCTTTGCCTGGCTGGATACCGGCACGCATGACGATCTTCTGGATGCAGCCGACTTCGTTGCCGCTTTTCAAAAGAGGCAGGGGCTTTACATTTCCTGTATTGAAGAGATCGCCTTTAAAAAGGGCTTTATTGATCAGAAGCAGCTGTTGAAACTGGCAGAACCTCTGATGAAGACCGAGTACGGGAAATATCTGCGTGAGGTTGCAGACGGGCTCTGATTGGGGATCCTTGTAGTGGTATGTAAACGGAAGATTCCCGTACCCCTGAACATGCATGGAGGTACGGGAATCCTGGAATGGACGAGGTGACAGGTGGATGCTCATTTGATTCGAAAGGGAATCTTTGCCGCTCTTGTGTCGGTGGCGCTCGTGTTTTTCATCGTTTTCGCTTCCAATACGGACTTTTTACGCAGGGCAAATGCGCAGGTGAAGTCAAAGGAAATTCCGGAGGCGAAGGGAGAAGTCATTGGGCAAAAAACGCCTTATGGAGAGCAGATCGGAAATGATTTGAGAGGATTTGTCTCTGACGAATCCTTTTTTGACGAACCGGAGACGGAAGAAGAGACGGAGACAGAGGGGGACGGGAAGTCCGTGACCATGGATGCCACGGTGAACGGACACCAGATTACGGTTCGTGTTGTGGACAACGATCATGTGTTGTTAAAGGGAACGGCTTTCTCGGTCTATTCCACCAGACTTCTGGCCCGTAAGGCGGATATGAGGGCAGAGGAACATACGGATTCGGATAAGGACGGCATCATCACTTTCACCCTTCCGGATGACGGAACCTATTTTCTGTCTCTGAAAGAAATGAAAGGCTTCCACATGCCTGCCGATGTCTGGAAGGCGGAAATCGGGGATCCGAATGCCGGGCAGGAAGAACCGGAAGAGGAAACGGAAGAACAGGCTTCTTCGGAGAATCCTTCCGGAACAGGAGAAGGCACCGGCAGCATTGTGGCGGAAGGAGACGGGCACTAGGACAGAAAGGAAGCGTTATGGGACAGATTCAGATCGAAACGTGTGAAATTGAAGGACTTCGCGTTATCACACCGCAGGTGTTCGGAGATGCAAGAGGCTATTTTATGGAAACCTATCAGAAGGAACAGTTTGTCGCTGCCGGCATCGACATGGAATTCGTGCAGGACAACCAATCCTCATCCACAAGGGGCGTGCTGCGCGGCCTGCATTTTCAAAAACATCATCCGCAGGACAAGATCGTGCGTGTGGTGAGCGGAAAAGTCTTTGATGTGGCGGTGGACCTGCGAAAAGACTCGGCGACCTTCGGCAAATGGTTCGGCGTTCTGTTGACGGCGGAAAATAAGAAGCAGTTCTACATTCCGAAGAATTTCGCACATGGTTTTCTGGTGCTGTCGGATACGGCGGAATTTGCCTATAAGTGTTCCGACTTTTATCATCCGGATGACGAGGGAGGACTGGCGTACAACGATCCGGAGATCGGGATTGACTGGCCTCTGGAAGAGGGGGTGGCGTTAAACCTGTCGGAAAAAGATACCAGGTGGGGGAGTTTTGCAGAGTACAGGAGGATGAATGCTTGAGTGCAAATACAGCAGACAAGAGGCAGTGGCGCAGGAAAAAGAAAGTCAATATCTTTCTCTTTACGCTTGTCTGCGCAGTCTTTGCTCTTTTCATTGTTCTTCATCATAATGCACTTGCCGATCCGCAGACCGAGCGCCTCAAGAAGGCCTGTGCCTGTGCTCTCCTGACACTGGGGGCGGTGAGCTTTGCGCTTTCTTATGACAAGCTGATGGTGCTGCCGATCGAGTTATTCCATTCGAGGAAACTCATCTGGCGTCTGGCGGTCAATGATTTTAAAAAGAGATATGCGGGATCTTACATGGGAGTCGTGTGGGCACTGGTTCAGCCGGTGGTCACTGTTTTCATGTATTGGATGGTCTTTGATGTCATCTTCAATACAAGGGCACAGATGGTGGCGCAGGGACTGGACGTGCCTTATGTGCTCTTTCTGACCGCGGGACTAGTGCCCTGGTTTTTCTTTTCGGAAGCGCTTTCCTCGGGGACCGGGTCTTTACTGGAATACAATTATCTGGTAAAAAAAGTGGTATTTAAGATCAGCATTCTGCCTTTAATCAAGGTGATTGCCGCCCTCTTCATCCATCTGTTTTTCACCGCGATTCTATTTGGCGTTGCCATTGCCTACGGTTTTTCTCCCACTCTTTACAGTTTGCAGATTTTTTATTATATGCTCTGTGAATTCATCCTTGTTCTGGGCATTTGTTACACGACCTGTGCGGTGCAGGTATTTTTCAGAGACCTGTCTCAGATCATTTCGATTGCCCTCCAGCTTGGGCAGTGGGCGACCCCGATCCTCTGGGATATCAACCGCGTTCCGGACCGCTATAAATGGCTGATCAAACTGAATCCCATGGTCTATATCGTGAACGGCTTCCGCAGCAGCGTGTACGACAAAGAACTTTTCTTTTCCCACTTCTACTCGTCCACCTACTTTTGGATCTTTACCGTCGCTTTGTTCGGCATCGGCTCACTCATCTTTAAACGCAGCAAGGTCCACTTTGCAGACGTGCTTTAACGGGAAGGATCGATTACTTATGGAAAAAGAAATTGCAATTCGCGTCAGGAATCTTTCCAAGATGTACAAGTTGTACAGGAAGCAGTCGGACCGGTTGAAGGATGCCCTGGGGCTTTTAAAAAAAGATCGTTATACGGAAAGTATGGCGCTTTCTCATGTGGATTTGGAGATTCGGAGAGGGGAAACAGTCGGGATTATCGGCACGAACGGCAGCGGAAAATCGACCATTTTGAAGATCATCACAGGCGTCCTGACGCCCAGCGAAGGAGAAGTGGAGGTGGACGGACACATTTCCGCCCTTCTGGAGCTGGGGGCGGGCTTCAACATGGAATATAACGGGATTGACAATATTTATTTAAACGGCATGATGATCGGCTTCTCCGAGGAGGAGATCAAGGCCAGAATGGATGATATCCTCGCTTTTGCCGATATCGGCGATTATGTGTATCAGCCGGTCAAAACCTATTCCAGCGGGATGTTCGTCCGGCTGGCGTTTGCGGTGGCGATCAGCATCGATCCGGAAATTCTGATTGTGGACGAGGCACTTTCCGTCGGAGACGTTTTTTTCCAAGCCAAATGCTATCACAAATTCGAAGAATTTAAGAACGCGGGAAAGACCATTCTCTTTGTGTCCCACGATCTCTCCAGTATCAGCAAATACTGTGACCGGGCCGTCCTTCTGAACAAGGGGGTGAAGCTGGGAGAGGGGGCTCCCAAGGAAATGATCGACATCTACAAACAGGTGCTGGTCGGTCTCTACCCTATCCCGGAGATGGTGAAGGAAGCGGGAAAAACAAAAACGCTTCTGGACGATGAGGAACTGAAGGAGGCGGCGAAGAAGGCGGCGGATCGGTCGCCGGAGACAGAAACGAAGGACGAGAACGTACGGAATCCCGCCATGTTGACATACGGGGATAGCAATGCACAGATCGTTGACTATTATGTCATGGATGCTTACCACAGGCGGGTGGCTTCCGTTACCAAGGGGCAACCGTTCCGGATCGGCATGAAGGTGGAATTCAAGAAGAATCTGCCGGCTCCCATTTTTGCTTTTACCATCAAAAACGTGATGGGAATCGAAATCACGGGAACCAATACCATGCTGGAAAAATCCTTTACCGAGCCGGTCAAAAAAGGAGACAAAATCGAGGTTACTTTTGACCAGGAGATGACATTGCAGGGAGGGGAATATCTGATCTCCTTCGGGGTAACCGGATTTGAACAAAATGATTTTGCAGTTTATCATAGACTATATGACGCATTGAATTTGAGTGTGGTTTCCGACAAGAATACGGTCGGTTACTATGATATGGAATCGAAGGTGGCTGTGAAGAGCCTTGGATGATTTCGGGAGAATGGGGAGTCTCATGCAGGAGAACGAAAGAATCGGAAGAGTTTTGCTGGATTATTCGCATTATCAGGGCAAGGATCTATACAGCGACGGCGAAGTGGAAGATGAGCTGTTGGACATTGTGCAGAATCACAGCCAATCGGAATATGGACGCATCATTGAGGAAAGAGCGACCTGGCCGATCCTGTATCATCTCTCGGAGCAGAGGGGCAATATCGTCGAGTGGATTCCGATGGATCCCAATGCCAAGGTGTTAGAAGTCGGCAGCGGTTGCGGCGCCATCACCGGCACCCTGTCCGCCAAGGCCAGAGAAGTGGACTGTGTAGATCTGTCCAAAAAGCGCAGTCTGGTCAATGCTTATCGAAACAAAAACTGCGAAAATGTGACGATTCATGTGGGCAATTTCCGTGACATTGAGCCTACGCTTCCCAGAGACTACCAGTATATCTTCCTCATCGGGGTCTTTGAATATGGGCAGGCCTATATCGGGACGGACCATCCCTATGAGAATTTTTTGCACATGCTGCAAAAGCATCTGGCTCCCGGCGGGCGGATCGTCATTGCCATTGAGAACAGACTGGGACTCAAATATTTTGCCGGTTGCAAGGAAGATCATCTGGGCAGCTGGTTTTCCGGTATTGAAGGCTATGAGGGGACGGATGTCGCCAGAACCTTCTCCAGGGATGCGCTCATTAAAATCATGAAGAACTGCGGGGTGGATGAATACCACTTCTATTATCCCTATCCGGATTACAAATTCATGAGTGTGATGCATTCGGATCTTTATTACCCGAGACCCGGTGAATTTCGGGATAATGTTTTTAATTTTGACCGGGACAGACTGGTGCTTTTTAATGAGAAACACGCCTATGACTCCCTGATTGAAGATCGGAATTATCCGAATTTTGCCAACTCCTTTGAGGTGATCATCGGCCCCGGTTTTCCGGTGATTTATACGAAATTTTCGAATGACCGGGCGCCGGAATTTCAGATCCGGACAGATATTGCCGCAGATCCCCTGGGCAGGCTGCAGGTGCATAAATACCCGCTTACCCTGCACGCCAGAGAACATATCCGCAGCATTCGGGATGCGTATCTGACACTGGTGGACCGGTACAGGGGAGGAGATCTGTCGATCAATGACTGTACGGTGGATGATCGAACCGGCAGCGCCACCTTCTCCTTTGTGAACGGGGTACCGCTGTCCACTTTGATGGACCGTTGCATTTCGTCGGGAGAGATTGAGAAGTTTGCCCAGCTCTTTAAGGAATACATCCGCAGGATCAGTTACAGGGAGGATTATCCGGCGGCGGATTATGACCTTGTTTTTTCCAATATCATTGTGAACGGGCCGATTTGGACGGTGATAGATTACGAATGGACCTACGGGAAGAAGATTCCGACCAGGGAAATCGCCTTCCGTGCGCTCTACAGCTATCTGGAAGAAGATGCCAAGAGACGGGCGATTCACATTGAGAAGTTCTATGATTATTTGGGACTGACGAAGGAGAATATCGCTACACTCTTAAAAGAAGAGCAGGATTTTCAAAAATATGTGACCGGAGCCAGAAAGTCTCTGGTGGAAATCCATCAGCTGATCGGCAAAGACCGGGCGGTACCGAAGGAGATTACGGACGGGACCACCTTCGGCACCCAAAAGGGTCGGATTCAAATCTATCAGGACTTCGGGGAAGGTTTTTCGGAAGAAAATTCTTATTTTCCCAAAGAGCAATATAACGGAAGAGGGCAGGTCAAGCTGAATCTCTCACTCAAAGAGGGCACAAAGGCCATTCGTCTGGACCCTGCCTTCTCCTCTTGCATTGTGACGCTCTCCCGCATTGTCTGGAACGGAGAAAAGACAGAGGAGGACGGCGCACCCTTTACGATCAAGCCAAATGGAGCCTGGCTTTCGGATGAGAGCATCGTCTTTGACACGGAAGATCCGAACATTGAGATTCGACTGAATACGGAAAAGATCGGACCGCTCAGCGGAAACGTCATCAGCATCCTGATGATGATGAGCCTGCTGCCACAGGAAATCGCCGCCAATCTGGTGCGTTACCAGATGGAAGGGGAGGAGGAAGGAGCAGGAGAAAAGGACCGGGAAGAAGTCGCTTTGGAAAAAGGAGAGCCGGGCCCTTCCACCGTTTCCGATAAAAAAGCGGGCAAGAAGGGGAAGAAGAGTGGCGTGAAGGAGCTGCTCTTAGACGATGCCCTGCAGGAATTAAGCAGCTTCAGCGCTTCGATTCAGGAGGAAAAGAAATCTCTTGCGGGTGGTGCTTCCGAAGGACCATCTGTAGCGGAATCCGACAAGGAAGGAAGAAAGAGCGGAATGGAAGGAGATCGAAGTTCCGCCTCCATAGGAATCGAGTCTTCCGGTAGCGAAGCAGACGAGGACGAGGAAGACTATGATTATGACGAAGAGGATTTCGACGAAGAAGAGTTCCATGTAAAAAAATGGCCTTGGCCATTTCACAGAAAACGGTAAACAGGATGTCTTTGAAACAAGCTTTGCTGTCTGTCATGGAAGACAGGCTCGATCAGGAATACAAAAGAAAATGTGCGAACCTTCAGACCAGCTACAACGAGTGGATCCGTGATAAGGAAAAGGCGCAGGTAGAAGAGGCGCAGAAACAGAAAGCCGGAAGGAAACAGAAGGAGGAGAAGGAGCCTCTTCACGTTTTTTATGATGAACTGGAAACGGAGGGTCTTTTCAGAGAGAAACTGGCAGGGCTGCTTGCACGGGCACAGAGGAAACGGGCGCCTTTTCTGATTTTCGAGCGCAGACAGGGAGAAGAAGGAAAAAGCGCAGTCTTTCTGATTCGGGATTTCTTCGACAAACATCCGGAAATTTCCCTGCTTTACGGAGACGAAGATGAGATTTCGGAGGAGGGTAAATACCGGAATCCTTATTTCAAACCGGACTGGTCGCCTGACACTTACCTCTCCTGTTTTTATCCGGGCAGTCTGTTTGCCATCAGAACGAAAACGTTGCAAAAGCTGGTTACGTCAAAGGAGGGGGAAGAATTTTCTCCCTGGCAGGAGAAGGGGCTTCCACCCAAAATGACGGCGCCCGATCTGCTTTTTTGTCTGCTTGCAAGGCAGGAGCAGGGCTTCGCCAGACGGCGAAGGGCAGGGGAAGACTCCGGAACGATTTCCCCCACAGAAGAGGCGCAGCGCTATTTTCATTTCCCGATCGGACATTTGCCGGAGGTTCTTTTTCACAGGAACGAGGGAGAAGATCTCTATCTGGGAAGAAACCAGAAGCAGGAGCTGCTGTCGTGCTCACACAGAGGGGAAAGGCCCTCTTATTCGGTCAGTATCATCATCCCTTCCAAGGACAATCCGCTGCTGTTAAAGCAGTGCCTGCATGCGGTCATGAAGACGGTGTGTGCGCATGGAGAAGATGCCGGGATTTCCTATGAATTTATTTTGGTGGACAATGGAAGCTCCGCCGAAAACCGAAGGAAGATTGAAACGCTCATTTCCTCCCTGCCCAAAACACCCGGATTTCTCGGCGCAAACTATGTGTACCAGCCGGAGCCCTTTAATTTTTCCCACATGTGCAACCGCGGAGCGGAAGAAGCCAGGACGGATTACCTGCTCTTTTTGAATGACGATGTGGAAGCCCTGACGGAAGGGTGGCTTTCCGAGATGCTGTATTTTGCGGAGAAACCCTGGACGGGCGCGGTCGGGGTGAAGCTGTTGTATCCGAATTGCGATCTGATTCAGCACTGCGGGATTGCCAATATCCGCATCGGACCGGTGCATAAGTTGCAGCATTTTTCGGACAGTAAGGAATACTACTTCGGTTATAACCGCGGCGTCCATGACATGATTGGGGTAACGGGCGCCTGTCTGCTCATCCGGGCCGGTGTTTTTCGAGAAATGGGCGGATTTCCGGAGGACATGGCTGTCGCCTTCAATGATGTGGAACTCAATTACCACCTCTTTGAGAGCGGCTATTACAATGTCTGCTGCAACAATGTCTTTCTTTATCACCATGAATCCTTGAGCAGGGGCGATGATTTAAAGGATCTTACGAAGATGGCGCGGATGGAGAGAGAGCTGACAAGACTCATGGAAATCCATGAGGATCTGGACGGCGTGGATCCCTTCCTGCACCGTTATATCAGCGATAACGAAAATATGAAGGTGCAGGTAACCCTGAATGAAATTGCACCTCCGAACGAACTTCCCTTTACCAGCCCGAAATGCTTTCAGGCGCGCGGCAAGATCAGAAGGGATGCAGTGGTGCGGGCAGGCGTGGAATATACGGGGCTCGTCAGCCGTTATTTGCGCATCGGCAGGGATTCTCGAAAGTCTCTGAAGGACGGTTATCTGATTCAGGGATATACCTTTGTCATCGGAGACGACAATGCGCTCTATGAAAAAAAGTTGATTTTGGAGCGTTTGCGGGCGCAGAAGGCGGAGGATCCGATCGGGAAGGAGGCTTACGAGCTGCCTGTAGAAGAGGTATACCGGCCGGAGATTGCCGAGCAGATTCCGGATCAGAAGAACGTGAACTTCTGCGGCTTCCGGGTTCGTATGAGGGCGGATGCCCTGCCGGAGGGAGATTACCGGGTCGGTATCCTGATGCGGAACCGGGTGCACAGACAGAAACTCTATGATTTCGGGGTGATGCTCTTTCACGCAGGTCCCGGAAAAGCGGCACAGACAGAAGCTTGATGACTGCGGGGAATGCTTTTTTTTACAAGTACACAGGAAATGGTACGGCAGGCAGAGAAAGGTTAAGCGGATGGCAGAAGAGGAAAACAGGAAGCAGGACGGAAGCGAGCAGGAGGAAGCGTATCTTCGGGAAAAGAGGAAGAATGCGGATCTGGCGGAGCGGCTGGCTTTCCTGGAAGAAAAAAATGAAGAGCTGCAATATAAGCTGGATCGCATCAAGAAGAATCCGATGTGGAAGGCTTCCGCTCCCCTTCGCTCCCTCCTGCATTTTGGGATCAGACAGAGGGATCGCCTGAAAAATCAGGGATCCATCCGCGGGGTGTTGCGAAAGCTTTCCTCAAAGGCAAAAGAAAAGCAGGCCATGAAGCGGTACGGGAGCGCCTCTTTTCCGGGTGCGGAAGAAAGAGAAGCGCAGAGGAGAGAGGTTTTTGCAAATCCGGTGACGATCAGCATTTTGACTCCGCTTTACAATACGCCGGAGCGGTTTTTGCGCGACATGATCGAGTCGGTGGTGCAGCAAACCTATCCCAACTGGCAGCTCTGTCTGGCGGACGGATCCGACAGGGAACATGCCTATGTAGAGAAGGTGGTAAAGGAATATGCAAACGCCGATTCCCGCATCGTGTATCAGAGGCTGGAACAGAATTTGGGAATTTCCGGAAATACCAATGCCTGCCTGTCGCTTGCGGAGGGAACTTACATCGGCTTGCTGGATCATGACGATATCCTGCATCCGGAGGTCCTCTATGATTATGTAAAGGTGATAAACGTCGAGGGGGCGGATTATCTTTACTGTGACGAGACGACTTTTTCCGGTGACAGCATCGACCACATGTTGACCATGCATTTCAAGCCGGATTATGCAATCGACAACCTGCGAGCCAACAATTATATCTGTCATTTCAGTGTGTTTCATCGGGATCTTTTACAGGGAGAGGAACTGTTCCGTTCCAAATTCGACGGGTCGCAGGATCACGACATGATTTTGAGACTTACGGACCGGGCAAAAAAAATTGTGCATGTGCCGAAACTCTTGTACTACTGGCGCTCCCACGCCGGATCGACGGCACAGGACATCGGCGCCAAGTCCTATGCCATTGAAGCGGCAAGGGGAGCAGTGGCGGATCATTTAAGGAGGCATGGATTCCGACATTTCAAAATCACCAGCACCAGAGCTTTTGAGACCATCTTTAAGATCAGTTATGAGATTCTGGGGGACCCGAAGATCTCCATCGTGATCCCGAACAAGGATCATACGCAGGATCTTCGACGTTGCATCGATTCGATTTTTGCAAAAACCACCTATGAAAATGTGGAAGTCGTGGTCGTGGAAAACGGGAGTCTCACGCCGGAAATTTTCCGGTACTATGAGGCGTTAAAACAGAAGCCCTACGCCGATTGTGTGAAAGTCGTCTCCTATCAAAGGGCGGAAGGCGAAGCGTTTAATTTCTCCAAGGTGGTGAACTTCGGTGTTGCGCAAACGGAGGGAGATTTCCTCGTTCTATTGAATAACGACGTGGAAATCATTACCGTCAACTGGCTGGAAGAACTTCTGATGTATGCGCAGAGGCAGGATGTGGGCGCGGTCGGCGGAAAACTCTATTTTCCGGACAGGACCATCCAGCATGCGGGAGTGATCCTGGGGCTTGGCGCACATCGCACGGCGGGGCATGCGCATTACGGGATGAGCAGGCAGAATCTCGGCTATATGGGCAGGCTCTGCTATGCGCAGGACATGTCGGCGGTAACCGGCGCCTGCCTGATGGTGGCAAAAGCCAAATTTGAGGAAGTGGGCGGCTTTGACCCTTCCTTTGCCGTCTCCTTAAACGACGTGGATTTCTGTCTGAAACTGCGGGCAAAAAACTATCTCAACGTGTTCACGCCTTTTTGCGAGGCTTATCACTACGAATCCGCCTCCAGGGGAGACGACTTAACGGGAGAAAATGCCAGACGCTACAACGAAGAGTCGGCACATTTCAGGAAGAGGTACAAGGAGGTGTTGCAGAAGGGAGATCCTTACTATAATCCCAACTTCACCTTGGACAAGAGTGATTTTTCTTTAAGAATGGAGTAAGCATTACGATTCAGGGATGGACGAAACGGAGCATGAGCGCAGATCGGAAACAGGACAGAGAAAGGAGACTCTTTCTCTTTCTTTTGTTCTGCAGTGCAACCTTTTATCTCTTTTTTATTTTTCTGGACGGGCCGATCTGGTGCAGGGATTCGCAGGGCTATGTGGATTTATCCCCCAGAAGACCCTATCTTTATCCTCTTTTTTTATCCGGAATGAGGCGTCTTACTTCAGAGCAAAGTTTAAGGAACGGGCTTCCGGCCTATCTCTTCTATGCAGGCGTGGTGCAGGCACTGGTGAATGCTTATGCGGCTTTTTTCACCGCACAAACCGTCTACCGGATTGCAGGGGGAGGCAGAAGGGAAAAAAGAGCCAATACCATGGCGCTGTTTGCGCTCCTGTTTCAGTTTGCCGTTTCTCTCCTCAATCGCTTTGGTGCGGCAAGGGGATCCATGTATGCGGAGACGGTCATGTCGGAGTCGCTTGCCATGCCGATCTTTTCGCTCCTGATCTGCCATCTGGTTCTGGCACTGCGTGTGGAGTTTGCTCCGGAGGCAGGCGGCAGAAGGGGCTCCATGAGAGGGATGGTACTTCCCCTTCTGTTTGTGGCGGGGGACCTCTTCCTGTTACTTGGTTTGCGCTCCCAGCTTGTTTTTTGCCTTCCCCTTGTCGCTTTTTCTTTTTTTGTACAGGATGTTTGGTCTAAAAACAGACGCAGACCGCTCCGGTTCGGGATCCTGCTTCTCCTGCTTCTGCTTGTCTTTGCGGGGAACGGGAGGGCGGAATGTCTGTATAACGAAAAAATACACGGTTTTTTTGCGGAACACACGGGGAAACATGAGGCCGTTCTCTGTACCCTGCTCTATACCTGCTCCGAACAGGACGCGGAAGAGATGACCGTCTTGAGAGATCCTGTTAGCGAGAAGGATATTTCCGGCGAAAAGGACTCTTCCGGCAAAGGGGAAGCTTCTGAGAGGACGGGAATTTCCGATGTGGGGCAGGAGAAGGTTTCCTTGCTCCGGGCACTGTTTGTTGCGTGTAAAGAAAGAGGGGTGCGCATGGCGGATGTCCCTGCGGGGGCGGACTGGGTGGAAACGGCCTCTCATTATGCGGACAGCTATGACATCATCGGCTATGATATCCTGATTCCGACGGTAGAGACCTTTGTGAAAGAGCATCCGGAGGACTTTCATTGGGATGACCAAACGCACAGGATGATTTGGGAGAAAGAGAAAAAGACAGACGCTAACGCCAAAGAAAAGCAGGATGAGCAGATGCGGGTGGAGCTTGCCTATGATACCGTCAGCGGCGAACTGGTCAAGCTGCTACTGCACCAGAATCCCCGCCCTTTCTTGAGACTCTATGCGTATAATATTGTAAAGGGTCTGGTCTGCACGAACGGTCGGATGATGCCAGCGCTCATTCCTCTTTGCCTCTTTTTGTACGGTCTGTATTTCCTTTTCTATCTATGGATCCGAAAGAAGAAAGAAAGGGAGATTGCCCTTTTTGCGGAAGTCGTTTTTTGGGCCATCGCCTTTAATGTGGTGATGGTCGGTGCTGTGATTTTTCCCCAACCCAGGTATATGATTTACAGCATGGGCCTGTTCTATACGGCAGGCATGCTGATGGTGGTAAATATTCTTGAAAAAGGAAGTGGAGTTGCAGGAGGAGAAAGCCGGAAGGCAAGAGGTGCAGGAAGAGGCATCCTGAGGGGGAGTAGAGCAGGAGGAAGCTGGAAGGCAAGAGGTGCAGGAAGGAGAAGGTAGAATGGATACGCTTGTGGCGGTTCGAAAATTTTTTTCCTATGCAAAAAGAAACGGTCTGGCAAGTGCGCTCTGTGCGGCAAGGGAGCGGAGAGAAGACCTGCGCCTTCCCTATCAATACGAGCCTCCTTCGGAAAAGACGCTCTCCTCGCAGAGGATGCGGTACCGGGAGATTGCCTCTTCCGGGGAAATGCTGACCTTCAGCATCCTGGTTCCGCTATATGAAACGCCACCGCGTGATCTGAAAGAGATGATTGCAAGCGTGAGGAGCCAGACCTATGAGAATTTTGAACTGATTCTGGCGGATGCTTCGAAGGAACCCCTGCAGCACCTGGTGGAAGAAGCGGCGGAAGGCGACAAAAGAGTACACTATCTGAGACTGAGCAGAAACAACGGCATTGCGGAGAATACGAATGCGGCGCTGCTGATGGCTTCAGGCGACTATGCCTGCCTTCTGGATCATGACGATCTCCTCACGCCGGACGCCCTGTATGAGATGGCAAGGGAAATCGGCGCCCATGCAGGAGAAGAGGTGGTTCTCCTCTATTCGGATGAAGATAAGTGTGAGGAGGAGGGGAAGCGCTTTTTTGAGCCGAACCGTAAGCCGGATTTCAATCTGGACTATCTGCTGTCGAACAATTATATCTGTCATTTTACCGTCATTCGTATGGAAGAATTGAAAGAAGCCGGATTCCGAAGGGAATATGACGGATCCCAGGATTATGATGTGATCCTGCGGACAGGAGCGCAGGCGGAGATGAGCGGGAAGGGCAGGGTGCTTCATGTGCCGAAGGTGCTCTATCACTGGCGCACCTCCAGGACATCCACCGCAACCAATCCTGCCAGCAAGCACTATGCCTATGACGCCGGCAGGCGTGTGGTCATGGATTTTCTATCTCGCAGAAATATCGATGCGAAGGTGGAGAATCTGGCGCATTTGGGATTTTACCGGGTTTTGTATCTCCCGGATGTGTTTGCTGCAAGGAGGGACGTCGGCGTGATCGGTGCGAAGATCACGGATAGCAGGGGGAGGCTTCTTGCCGGCATGTATAATGAAGCAGGAGAGACCTTGTTTTTTGGCCTGAAAAAAGGATATTCCGGAGGCTTTCAACACAGGGCTGCGGTGCAGCAGGATGCTTTTGCGGTGAGCCTGTTAGGAATTCGATACCGTGCGGAGTTGCATGCGCTGTACCGGAGGGTCTGTGCAGGAAAGAAGATCGAAGAAATGTCGGAAGAAGAATTGAGAGAAAAGAGTCTCTCATTTTGCAAGGCGGTGAGGAAACGGGGCTACCGCATCTATTGGGATCCGCAGGAGGTTTATGTGAGGTCAAAAGACAGTGGTGCTCTTGTCAAAGAGAGCAGGCGGGAATGAAAATCTACCTGACCAGACACGGGCAAACCGATTGGAACAAGCAACATCTCATGCAGGGCAGGAGTGATCTGCCGTTAAATGAAACAGGCAGGCTGCAGGCGGGAGAGATCAGGAGAAAGCTGGAGGGCATTTCGTTTGACGCAGTCTATGCCTCCTGCCTTAAACGTGCGGTCACCACGGCTTCCCTGATTAGCGGGTACCCGGAGGAAGAGGTGAGAAGGGACGCACGGATCAACGAAGTGGACTTCGGTGCCTGTGAGGGAAAACGCTACGGACAAATGGGGCTTTTTGCAACGCTGTACTGGATGTTTCCGGAACTCTTTCCGGCGCCTTCCGGGATGGAGGATGTGGCTTCCATGAGAAAAAGAAGCGCCTCCTTCTTGCAGGATCTCATGAAAGGGAAAGAAGAAAGCGTCCTTGTGGTTTGTCACGGCGGCATTATTCGCCCTCTCCGCGGCTATCTGGAAGGGAAGAAGTCGGGGCTGGTGTGGAGACCCCGCCCCAAAAACTGCGAAGTCTTTGTCTATGAAACGGAGAAAGATGCAGCCAGACTGGTGGCGGATCTGCGCTAGAGGAAGCGAGATCACACAGAAGACGTCTCCTGTGCCGGATCCGCGCCAGAGGAAACCGGTGCGCATGGCAGACATTCTCCTGTGCCGAACCGGTCTTTGCAATCTGCCCTTTAGGGAACCTGATTTATCCTGTGATGCGGCGAAGGGTATTTACAGCCAGCTCGATTTCCAGCTGCAAATCATTTCGAAAGTTTGTCTTGTATTCCTTCACCCGGGGAGCGGTGGGAGACAGGGCTTTTTTTACGCCTAGAAGCAGACCTTTCAGATAAGGAAGGACGAGTCCTCTTTTTGCAAAGAAGATCCCTTTGATCAGGATTCCAAGGAGAAAGAAGGGAAGGTTTAAGGCAATCATCCAGGCCGGAAAATTCTTCCAGATCAAATAGAAATTGTTGGCGGCGCTGAGCGTTTCCTTGAACGCATTGTAACGGCTGCCGCTGGTGGCGCTTCCCTTGTGGAAGAGCACGGCGCGGGGTTCGTAGACATTCCGGTAGCCGTATCTTCTGGCACGAAGTCCCAGATCCACGTCTTCCAGATAACAGTAATGCGCCGGATCAAAGAGACCGGTTTCTTCTAAAAGATCTCTGCGGTAGAGAGCCGCTCCCGCACAGGAAGTGGTGATGAAAGCCCGCTTCTGATAGCTTTTAAAGGGTTTGTCTCTGGCGGGCGAAAAGGCCCAGCCTAGGATGCAGTAGAGGTCGCCACCGTCATCCATTTTGTCCGGATGGTCCATCTGCAACATGGCTGCCTGCACGCTGAAGGTGGGATGCTTTTTTTTCTCGCCGGAGCGGATCGCGGCAAGCAGGTTTTCCGCAAGATCCCTCTCCGCCCTCGTATCGTTATTGATTAAGAGGATGTAAGGCGAAGAAGAAGCTAAGATCCCTGCATTGACGGCGCTTGCAAAACCGCTGTTACGAGGCAGCTTTTTTTGACGGATCGAAGAGGGACAGGCGGGGTGTGCCCGGGTAAAATCCGCGATAAAGCCATCGACGATTTTCCCCGAACCGTCCCGGGAGCCGTCGTCCACCACCAGGATTTCCAGGGGAAGGGTCTGTTTTAAAAGAGATTCCAGACAGGGCAGGATATAGTCTTTGCCGTTGTAATTCGGCACGATGCAGGTGATGGCAGAACCGGCATCACGGGTTTGCTTCTTCGATTCCTTATGGTCTCCAGTTCCAATACTGTTCATCGTTATTTCCCTATCTGAATATAGTCTTCCACAGGCTGCTATGTTAGAATCATAGGCGCCCTATCGATCGGTTACCAATCTGAGAAACAGTATATCATACCCATGAAAAAGAAAATTTATCTTTACAACCTTCTGGCAATTTTCACAGCGGCAGCAGCCTTTGTCATTTTCTGTATGGCGATCCACCTGTCTCCCTTTGGAGACAAGACGTTTCTGTATGATGATATGAAGAGACAGTATGTGGACTTCTACGCCTTTTACAGAAGCATCTTAGGGGGGAAAAACGACCTCGTTTATTCTTTCCAGAAGGGGATCGGAGAACCGGTCACCGGTCTTTTTTTCTATTATCTGACCAGTCCCCTCCTTTTCCTGCTTCCGCTGGTTGGCAATACGGAGCTGCCGGTGGCGGTCACGGCGCTCATCGGGATCAAGATCTGCCTTGTAGCCGGTTCCGCCAATCATTTTTTGCAAAAAAGAATTTCCGGAAGCATTCTGACCGTGCCTTTTGCGGTCTCTTTCGCTTTTTCTTCCTGGATTGCGCAGAACATGACCAATGTCATGTGGCTGGATGTCGTGATCATGCTGCCGCTTCTTTCGCTTGCCGCACTCGAATATGAGGAGAGCGGAAGGGGGGCGCTTCGTTGCATTTTGTTAACCGCCCTGACCTTTTATCTGAATTATTATCAGGCTTGGATTGTCCTGCTTTTTGTTCTGATCTGGTTTGTGCTGCACTGGGCGATGGATTCGGAGAGGCAGTGGAAGGTTTTGCTGCGCTTCTTTCTCTGTGCGATGACCGGCATTCTGCTAACGGCTGTCCTTTTCCTTCCTTCGATTCTCCTGCTGTTGCGAAGTGAGAAAAGCGGGGTGCCGATTACGGAAGCCATTTTGCAGGAAGGCTTCTTTCACAATCCCTTTGCAATGCTTCCCGCCCTGTTTTCCTGTTCCTTTGACTACACGCAGATCATGCACGGGACGCCGAGAATCGGCGTGGGCGTTCTTGTCCTTTTCCTGTCCCTCCTTGTGCTGTTTGGAAAAACAACTTCGCCAAAGGAGAAGAAGGAGAGAAGAGAGAGCGGGATTCTGCTGCTTCTGCTTTTTCTTTCCTATGTCTTTACGCCGTTTACGATGCTGTTTCAATGGATGCAGATTCCTTCCGGTTATCAGTACCGTCATGCCTATCTGTTTTCTTTTGTGCTGTGTACCCTGGCCTGTCGCTTTTTTGAGAATAAAAAGACCGCGTCTTTTCTGAAGATTGCGTGCACCTGGCTCTTTCTCCTGCTTTTGATCGCCTTCTGTGCCCTGCTGAAAAGATCCTGGTTCGGCACGAGCGATGCGGTTTTGAATGTGATTCTGGTCACGATTCTGACGATTGCCCTGCAGTTGTTTGTCCGCCACAAAGGTGGACGGAAGGTCCTGCCGCTTTTCCTTCTTCTCGTGCTGTTTACGGTACAGGCGGGAGAAGAGGCGATCAACATGGGGCAGATCTATCATTTCATGTCTGCCGCAAAGACGAAGCAGAAGGCGTTTTTGTCCAAGGTGGAGATGCAGGAGCAGGCAGCGGACGCCCTGCGAAAAGAGGACGATTCTTTTTACCGGGCGGAAAGCTTAACGCCCAGGGAGCAGAACGACTCTTTGATGTACGGATACCGGGGAGTCACCACCTACAGTTCGGGGGAGATGGTGGCAAATTCCGCCTATCTGCGGAAACTTGGCTACCAGGACAATGAACTGTACACCGCCTTCTCTCCTGATAATACGCAGAGTGCGCAGGCCATTCTGGGGATCCGCTATTTATTCCGAAAAGATACCTACACAAAGACGGAAGCGTCCCTTCCGATGGGAATGGCGCTGTCCTATCTGCCGAAGGATGTCACCTTCCAAAAAGAAGCGAAGGAGAATCCCTTCCTCTTTCAGCAGGAGATTTTGGACAGTCTTTTGGAGGAAGAGCGGCCTTATTCGACAGAGAACCTCTTTACGGAGGCGGAGCAGGGGGAGGTGACAAAACGCAGAGAAAACGGGAATCTCCATCTGTCCTGCCGGGTCAAGGCGGGGCGTACGGGGAAGCTCTATCTCTATATGACCGGTCTTGAAGGCCTGACACAGAATATGGAACTGTTTTTAAACGGAGAGCCTTTGGGTGGATATGGCAACTCTTATCGGAAGTGCGTCATGCCGCTCGGGAACTTTGCAGAAGGAGAGACCCTGCTGTTTGAGCAGGTTATTTATAAGAACGGAAAGGCAAAGGAAGTCCCCGGCACCTGGCATTTCGTGACGGAAAACGAGAAGGTGTTGCAGGAGCTGTGCGGGATGATTTCTAAGCGGTGTGCGGCGGAAGTGAAACCGCTCACCTCCTCTTTGCTTAGGGTGATCCCACAGAGGAAGGACGCAGTTTCCGTTTTACTCCTGATTCCATTCGACAAATGCTGGAAGGCGGAAACGGATCGAAAAGAGCAGATTCCACTGCGGAAGATCGATGATAATTTAATGTTGGCAGATCTGCGAGGAATGGCAGAAGGAAGTGCTTTCACCTTGACCTATCAGGTCGAGGGACTCTCCGGAGGGCTTCTTCTGACGCTCTTTGGCATCGTGCTCGCGGTTGCGCTTGCAAGGGAAAAGTGATAGAATGACTAGATATTTTGGCGCGAAAACAGACACTTTTTCTATCAATACAAAAGCAAAGGCGAAGAGCGATGAGCATCATTGATAAAATCATAGGAACCCACTCGGAGAGAGAATTAAGGAGAATTAACCCTCAGGTCGATGCCGTCATGGCACTGCAGGAGGAAATGAGGCAAAAAACGGACGCCGAGCTGAGAGAGCGAACCGATCATTTTAAGAGGCAGCTGGCGGAAGGAAGTTCCCTGGACGATATTCTGGTGGACGCTTATGCGACGGTCAGAGAGGCGGCCAGAAGGGTGCTCCACATGGAGCACTTCCGTGTGCAGGTAATCGGCGGTATTATCCTGCATCAGGGGCGAATCGCAGAAATGAAAACCGGTGAAGGAAAGACGCTGGTATCGACTCTGCCCGCCTATCTGAATGCGCTCGAAGGCAAGGGCGTGCATATTGTGACGGTGAATGACTATCTGGCCAGCCGTGACGCGGACTGGATGGGGAAGGTGCATGAATTTTTGGGCCTTTCTGTCGGCTGCATTTTAAACAGCATGAATTCTGATGAAAGACGCGCCGCCTATGCCTGCGACATCACCTATGTAACGAACAACGAGCTGGGGTTTGACTATCTGCGCGACAACATGGCCATCTACAAGAACCAGCTGGTACAGCGCGGTCTGCATTATGCCATCATCGATGAGATCGACTCCATCCTGATTGATGAGGCGAGAACGCCTCTGATCATTTCCGGACAAAGCGACAAATCCACCAAGCTGTATGAAGCCTGTGACCTTCTTGCAAAGCGCATGGAAAGGGGAGAGGGCAACGGCGAATTTTCCAAGATGGATGCGCTCATGGGCGTGGAACAGGAGGAGAGTGGCGATTTCATTGTCAATGAGAAGGATAAGTTAATCAATCTGACTGCCCAGGGCGTGGAGAAGGTGGAGAGTTATTTCCATCTGAAGAATCTGGCGGATCCGGAGAATTTGGAGATTCAGCATAATATTATTCTGGCACTTCGCGCCAACAACCTCATGCACAGAGATCATGACTATATTGTCAGGGACGACGAGGTGCTGATTGTGGATGAGTTCACCGGCCGTGTCATGCCGGGGCGCCGTTATTCCGACGGTCTGCATCAGGCCATCGAAGCCAAGGAACATGTGAAGGTCAAGAGAGAGAGCAAGACGTTAGCGACCATTACCTTCCAGAACTTTTTTAACAAATTTGAGAAAAAGTGCGGCATGACCGGTACGGCGCTCACGGAAGAACAGGAGTTCCGTGATATTTATGGCATGGATGTCATTGAGATCCCGACCAATGTGCCTGTGATTCGTAAGGACGAACAGGATGCGGTATACAAGACCAGGAAGGAGAAGTTCAAGGCGGTTGTGCAGGCGGTGAAGGAAGCGCACGAGAAAGGACAGCCGGTGCTGGTCGGTACCATTACGATCGAGACTTCGGAACTGCTTTCTTCCTTGTTAAAAAAAGAAGGAATCGAGCACAACGTCCTGAATGCCAAATTCCACGAACTGGAAGCGGAGATCATTGAGCAGGCGGGTCAGCATGGAGCGGTCACCATTGCCACCAATATGGCGGGTCGTGGTACCGATATCAAGTTGGACGACGAGGCAAGAGCTGCCGGCGGACTGCGGATTATCGGCACGGAGCGTCATGAATCCAGACGAATCGACAACCAGTTGCGCGGTCGTTCCGGCCGTCAGGGAGATCCGGGTGTTTCCAAGTTTTATATTTCTCTGGAAGACGACCTCATGCGGCTGTTCGGAAGTGAGCGTCTGATCGGTATGTTCAATGCGCTCGGAATCCCGGAAGGACAGGAAATTGAGCATCGGATGCTCACCAGATCCATTGAGCAGGCACAGAAGAAGATCGAGGAAAACAACTTCGGGATTCGTAAGAACCTGCTGGAGTATGACCGTGTGAATAATGAGCAGCGTGAGATCATCTATGCGGAGCGCAGGCGTGTTCTGGATGGAGAGAGCATGCGCGATTCGGTTTACAAGATGATCACGGATTTCATCGAGGAAAAGGTGGACACCGTGGCGGGAGAGTCTTCCGATGCGGATGACTGGGATTTAAGTGAACTGAATGAATTGATCCTGCCGACCATTCCGCTTCGTCCGATTACCAGAGGACGGATGAGCGAGCGTACCAGAGAGGGATTGAAGCAGCAGTTGAAGGCGGAGGCCGTCAAGCTGTATGAAGACAAGGAAGCGGAATTCCCGACGCCGGAAACCATACGGGAAATCGAGCGTGTGATTCTGTTGAAGGTGATCGACCGCAAGTGGATGGATCACATTGACGATATGGATCAGCTGCGGCAGGGCATCGGTCTGCAGGCTTACGGACAGAGAGATCCACTCGTGGAATACCGTGCCGCCGGATATGATATGTTTGATGAAATGACCAAGAGCATCAAGGAAGATACGATTCGGCTGCTCTTCCATGTGCACCTGGAGGAACGGGTGGAAAGGGAACAGGTGGCGCAGGTCACCGGCACCAACCGCGATGAGAGCGCTAAGAAAAAGCCCACGGTAAAGAAAGAGGCAGGGAAGATCAGACCCAACGATCCATGCCCCTGCGGCAGCGGGAAGAAATACAAGGCCTGCCATGGAAGGCCGGGGATGTCTCTCTCACAGAGCGATTTGGAAAACGGCGAAGGAAAATAAACGGATCGAGGTCATGCGTCCGGAGGGATCCTTTGCTCAGAGGAACATCCCGACAAAGGAAGATTTCCGTATGGAAACAGGATAATGAAGGTAAGAAAAGGAATGAGGAGAGGCAGATGTTAGCACTGGATCAGATGAAGGCGGAACTTGTGGCGCAGCAGGATACGCTGACGGAAGTCACCGCCTCCATGGATATTGAGAACAGGAAGAAAAAAATCGAAGAGCTCTCCCGTGAAATGGAGGAGCCGGACTTCTGGGAGAATGCAGAGAAGGCGAATCAAAAGACCATTGAAATGAAGGGCTTGCAGGATGTCGTGTCCAAGGTGGAGCAGCTCAATGCCTCCTACCGCGACATTCTGGAGCTGATTGACATGGGAAATGAAGAAGGGACAGAAGACCCGGAGCTGGCGGCGGAGATCAGAACCGATCTGGATACCTTTACGAATACCCTGGAAGACGTCAGGATCAGCAATCTCCTGAACGGGGAATATGACCGCTGCAATGCCATTTTGAAACTGTCGGCGGGCGCCGGAGGAACGGAGAGTTGTGATTTTGCCCAGATGCTCTACCGCATGTATACGAGGTGGGCGGAGCGAAGACATTTTTCTCTCGAAGTATTGGACGAACTGGAGGGAGAAGAGGCAGGGATCAAATCCGTCACCTTTCAGGTCAACGGGATCAATGCTTACGGTTATCTGAAATCGGAAAAGGGGGTGCACCGTCTGGTGCGTATCAGCCCGTTTAATGCGCAGGGAAAAAGACAAACCTCCTTTGTGTCGTTAGATGTCATGCCGGATATTGAAGAAGACCTGGACGTGCAGGTGAATCCGGACGAGATTCGAGTGGACACCTATCGCTCCAGCGGTGCAGGCGGACAGCACATCAACAAAACTTCTTCCGCCATTCGCATTACGCATATTCCGACCGGAATCGTCGTCACCTGCCAGAATGAACGAAGCCAGTTCCAGAATAAAGACAAGGCGATGCAGATGTTAAAAGCCAAGCTCTTCATGCTCAAGCAGGAGGAAAATGCGGCGAAGCTGGCGGGAATTCGCGGTGAAGTCAAGGACATTGCCTGGGGTAGCCAGATCCGTTCTTATGTGTTGCAGCCCTACACCATGGTGGCAGATTATAGAAGCGGAGAGAAATCGTCCAATGCGCAGGGCGTTCTGGACGGTGATCTGGATCCCTTTATCAACGCCTATCTGAAGTGGCTAGCTACCGGCGGGAAACCGCGCGGCGGTGCAGAGGAGGAATAAGGCAAGACCCCGTGGAAGGAGGGAATCCATGATCAAAATCAGTCTGTGTATGATTGTGAAGAACGAGCAAAAAAACATGGCGGAGATTCTGAACAACCTGAAGCCGATTGCGGACGAGATGATCGTGGTGGATACCGGCTCTGCGGACGATACGGCGGAGATTGCAAGAAGTCTCGGCGCACAGGTTTTTACTTTCTCCTGGACGGGCAGCTTTGCCGATGCAAGGAATTTCGCCTTTTCTAAAGCAAGCGGAGATTATATCTATTCTGCGGACGCAGATGAACGGCTGGATGAAGAGAACTTACAGCGTTTTCTGTGTTTAAAAGAGTGCATGGATCCACAGATCGACATCGTGCAGATGTATTATCGCAATCAGCTGCAGGGCAATACCGTCTACAATTTCGATCGGGAATTAAGGCCGAAGCTGTTTAAAAGATTGCGCACCTTTACCTGGCTGGAGCCGGTGCACGAGCAGGTGAGGTTGGATCCGTTGGTCTTTGACAGTGACATTGAAATCGATCACTTTCCGGAGGGAGATCACGCATCCAGGGATCTGGCGGCCTTTCTGAGAGCTTCGAGAGAGCAGGCTCTTTCTCCCAGGCTTTTTTCCCTCTATGCCAGAGAATTGATGATTGCGGGAAGGGAGAGTGACTTTCGGGAAGCTCTTCCTTTTTTTGAAAAAGAGGCGAATGCGGAAGGCAGGAGCGTGGATGAGGTGAAGCAGGCCTGCGTGATCGTTTGCCATGCCGCAAGGCTGCTTCGCAAGGAGAGAACCTTCTTTCAATATGCGCTCAAAAATGTCGCTGCCGGCGGCTGCAGCGAAATGTGCTGTGAGTTGGGAGAGTTCTATCTGGAAGAGGGGCAGCCGAAGGAGGCGGCACTCTGGTTCTACAACGCAGCCTATGAAACGGAACCCCTCCTGGATGTCCATAGGGGCGGCGATCTCCCTTTAAGGAGACTTTCCGATTGTTATGCCCTCATGGGAGAGGAAGAACAGGCTCATGCCTATGCGGAAGCCGCAGGTGCCTGGAAAGTGCCACAGCAGTAAAGAAAATGGAGAATTTTTAGATGAAGAAAATCATTCTGGTCTTTTTGATTTCGATGGTTCCGGTGGTGGAACTGCGAGGCGCCCTGCCGTATGCGCTGGGTCCCTGGATGGGGCAGCCGCTTCCACTGTTACAGGCTTACCTGATTTGTATCATTGGAAATATGCTTCCGGTGCCTCTGATTTATCTTTTTGCAAGAAAGTTATTGGAGTGGGGAAAAAATAAGCCCCTCATCGGCAAACCCTTCACCTGGTGCCTGGAAAAAGGCAAAAAGGGCGGGGAGGCGCTGCAGAAGAAGGCGGGACAGGGCTTGTTCCTTGCACTGATGCTCTTTGTAGGCATTCCCCTGCCCGGAACCGGCGCCTGGACGGGCACACTTGCCGCCAGCATTCTGGATATGGAATTTAAGGAAAGCGTGCTTGCGGTTATGTTTGGCGTTCTGCTTGCAGGAATCATCATGCTCCTGCTTTCAACGGCCGGATACGGAATCGTCAGGATGGCTGCCTGAGGGGGAATCGGATTTCAGGATGCGCAATGACGGGGATGGCTGCCTGAGGCCGAATTAGAAGTTTAAGATGCGGAAGGGCAGGGAAGACTGCCTGATGGGGAATCCGCAGTACAGGATATGGGAATGGAAATTGAGGAAAAAATGAGCGGCGATTATATGGTTCGGGCCACGGCAGGGGATGCCCGTGTGAGAGCCTTTGCAATAACGACTCGGGATACGGTGGAAGAGGCACGACGCCTGCACGCCTTAAGTCCGATTGTGACGGCGGCACTCGGCAGACTCATGAGTGGCGCTCTGATGATGGCGGATATGTTGAAATCGGAAGCAGACCGCCTGACCATTCAGGTGGAGGGAGACGGCCCTCTGCGAGGAATGACAGTGACGGCGGATCAAGCGGGGCATGTCAAAGGATACCCTAAGAATCCTTTGGTGCTGCTGCCTCCCAACGAGGCGGGACACCTGAATGTAGGAGGAGCGGTAGGAAGGGGGAGTCTTACGGTGGTGAAAGACACCGGATCCCTGAATCCCTATGTCGGTCAGGTGGAGCTTTATTCCGGAGAAATTGCAGAGGATCTCACCTACTACTTTGCACAGTCGGAGCAGACGCCGACTTCTGTCGGACTCGGCGTCCTGGTGAACCCGGACAATACCGTGAAAAAGGCGGGAGGGTTCCTCATTCAGCTGATGCCGGGCGCAGAAGAGGAGTTGGTGGATCTCTTAGAGGGAAATCTGAAGAGCCTTGCGCCGGTGACACAGATGCTAAGGGACGGAATGACCCCGGAAGATATGCTGGATCAGGCGCTGCGGGGGCTGGATGTGAAAGAGAACGGCACGAAACCGGTTTCTTTCTTCTGCGGGTGCTCCAGGGAAAGAATGGAGCGGGCACTGGTTCTTTTGGGAAAAGAAGAATTGAATTGCATGATAGAGGATGCAGAACCGGTGGAGCTGCGGTGTAAATTCTGTAATCGGGCCTATCGTTTCTCCGTGGCGGAGCTGATAGGGCTCAGGACGAGAGCGTCCTCCGGTAAGACGGGAAACAGGAGAGCGGAGAAGTCATCTTAAGAAAAGCCGGGAAATAAGAGAACGAGGATGATTGGGTTCGGTAAAATGGGTAACAGGAGAGAAGGGAAAACACCGGACTGGAACTGATGCGGAATACAGAGAAATAGAAGAGATAAATGCCGGAGAGAAGGAGAAGCTTGGATGAAGGACGGGTTTTTGAAAGTTGCATGTGCCACACCAAGGGTGCGCGTGGCGGATGTGGATTTTAATACAGAGCAGATTTGTGCTCAGATCGAAGAGGCTGTGGGAAAGAGGGCAAAGATTATTGTCTTTCCGGAGCTCTGCATCACCGGCTACACCTGCGGAGATCTTTTTTATCAGGAAGAGCTGTTGTCTGCATCCAGAAGCGCCTTACGGAGGCTGACTTCTTTTACGGAAAAACAGGGAGCAGATGCCCTTGTTTTTGTCGGCCTTCCCCTGGAAGTGGAGGGGAAGCTATACAACTGTGCGGCAGCGTTGCAATCCGGTCGCATATTGGCTTTTATTCCGAAGCAGCACCTCCCCAACTATGCGGAGTTCAATGAGGTTCGCTATTTTGCCAGAGGAGAAGAAGAGGTGATTCCCCTTCTATTTGAAGGAGAGGAAATTCCTTTCGGTGC
This sequence comes from Lachnospiraceae bacterium, assembly GCA_015258065.1. Lineage (GTDB taxonomy): Bacteria > Bacillota > Clostridia > Lachnospirales > Lachnospiraceae > Butyrivibrio. The sequence continues at coordinate 124,280 of JABZIZ010000004.1, forward strand.
GGGATTGCTCTTGTGTGCGCAGGCTGAACCAGGAGGCAGTGTACCTCCTGCGGTGGTTGGCTGCGAAATCTGTGAGGATGTGTGGGTGGCAGAAGCACCGAATATTGCCCTTGCCGCATCCGGAGCAAACATCATGGTCAACCTTTCCGCTTCGAATGAAGTGATTGGGAAGGAAACTTACCGGAGAGAATTGATTACCAATACCTCTGCCCGCCTGATCGCCGGATACCTCTATGCGACGGCGGGAGAGGGAGAATCAACCCAGGATGCGGTTTTTTCCGGTCACAATATGATCGCAGACAACGGCCATCTGCTTGCGGAAAGCAGGCTGTTTCAAAACGGGATCATTTATGGGGAAATCGATGTCAACAGTCTGAATTTGAGTAGGCGCAGAAATACCACCTGTGTCACTTCGCCTCTCAGTCCGTATGTGAGAATTCCTTTTTTCCTGAAAGAGGAGGAGACCGCTCTCACGAGGGAGTACGGCAAACTTCCCTTTGTTCCGGAGGAAGAGGGAGATCTGGAAAAGAGGTGTGAAGAGATTCTACTCATGCAGTCGCAGGGCCTAAAGTCAAGGATTGCGCACATTCACACGCAAAGGGCGGTACTGGGACTCTCCGGAGGATTGGATTCCACGCTGGCGCTTTTGGTTGCCGTCAGGGCCTTTGATCTTCTTGGACTTAGCCGTGACGGGATTCTTGCCGTAACCATGCCCTGTTTCGGCACCACGGACAGAACCTATCAGAATGCCTGCAAGATGGCGAAGGCACTCGGGGTGACGTTAAAAGAAGTGAATATCAAAGAAGCGGTTTCACTTCACTTCCGCGATATCGGCCAGGATCCGGAAAAACAGGACGTCACCTTTGAAAATGCACAGGCCAGAGAGCGGACGCAGGTGCTAATGGATCTGGCAAACCAGTGCGGCGGACTGGTCGTCGGTACGGGAGACCTTTCGGAACTGGCGCTGGGATGGGCAACGTACAATGGCGATCACATGTCGATGTACGGTGTGAATGCCGGCATTCCCAAGACGCTGGTCAGACATCTGGTCTTCTATTATGCGAACACCTGTGGCGATACGGAACTTTCGGCCGTACTTCAGGATGTGCTGCACACACCGGTTTCTCCGGAACTGGTAGCGCCGAAGAATGGCGAAATCGTCCAAAAGACGGAGGATTTGGTCGGTCCTTATGAGCTGCATGACTTCTTCCTGTATTATATGTTGCGCTGCGGCTTTCCTCCGCGCAAGCTCTATCGGATCGCCTGCAGATCCTTTGCAGGGGCCTATGAAAAAGAAACGATATTGAAATGGATGAAGGTTTTCTATCGGAGGTTTTTTGCCCAGCAGTTTAAACGCAGCTGCCTGCCGGACGGGCCGAAAATCGGAAGCGTTTCGCTCTCTCCCAGAACGGATCTGCGGATGCCCTCCGATGCCAGCGCCACTCTCTGGCTAAAAGAGGTAGAGGCGTTAGAGGGGTAAAAAGAGTGCGGTAAGGGTCTGCTTTGCTTAAAATTGCATCATCAGTTGTAGCAGTGAGTGCTTCAAATCTCAAACAAAGGAAGCTGCGGCTTCCTCCTCAAATGCAAGATCCCCTTCAAACACCGTCTTCGCGGGTCCGCTTAAGAAGATGGTGTTTTTGGTTTCATCAAAGGTGCAGGTGAGACGGCCTCCCCGGACTTCGATGGTCAGCTGACGGTTCGTCAGTCCGTTCAAAACGCAGGCGGCAGTGACGGCACAGCAGCCGGTTCCGCAGGCAAGTGTCTCCCCGCTCCCGCGCTCATAGACACGCATTCTGGCAAGGGAAGGGCTCATCACCTGCACGAATTCCGTATTCACCCGCTCGGGGAAATACGGATGGGACTCAAAAGAAGGACCGATTACATCCAGGGGAAACTGCGCAAGGTCAATGCTGTTGTCTAGGAAAACAACCGCATGCGGATTCCCCATGGAGACCGCGTTGAAAAAATATTCTTTGCCATCCACATGAATGGGGCAGGAGAGGACGGCATCCGGAAAAAGGGAGCGCAGCTTAGGATCCCTTGCGACAGGAGAAGTCTTTCTGCCCGCATAGACATCTTCTTCCGCGCGCAGGTGCGATTCCGGAAGTTTTAAAGGGATTTGTTCCGGCGTAAAAATGGGCGTCCCCATATTGACAGTGGCGGTGTCCACCTGCCCGTCTGCACCGATGTGTAGGCTAAGGAGATGGGGGACGCCACAGCTTGTGATCACGACTTCGGTTTTGGTGGTCAGACCGTGGTCATACACGTATTTCCCTACGCAGCGGATGCCGTTGCCGCACATTTTTCCCCGCGAGCCATCGGCATTGTACATTTCCATTTCGAAATCGCCGTCTTCTTTTGGCAGCCTTCGGATCAGGATGACACCATCTCCTCCGATGCCGAAGTGACGGTCAGAAAGGAATCGGATGAGCCGTTCCTTTGTCTCTTTGTCTTCCGGGATGGATTCGATGTCTGCATTGATATAGATATAGTCGTTTCCACAGCCGTGCATTTTGGTAAAGTGCATAAGGGTCTCCTTTTAGTGTGATGATGTAGTGTGTATCGTAACTTGTTTTACTGCCATTTACGTCTCCAGGCTTTTGATGATACTCTTTTGCAAGTTCATCAATGACTTATATTTCGGTGCGGTTCCTCCGAGAGAATCACTCTGATATACTTCACTTTTCCTTATATCATTCCTTTTCAGAAATGCGTTTAGATTATCTACCGTTAAACCATGATCACTTCTTGTGATAAATACCGCATCATTCCGCTCAAGCTCATCTAGAAGTTCCGGATAATGCGTGGAGAATAGAATCACAGCTCCTTTGGGATTGGTTCTTTTATTCATAAACAATCGAAGCAAAGCAGAAACCAATTCTCGGTTAAAATGATTTTCTACTTCATCGACGATGAAATAGCCGCCTTTTTTCAGAACCCGCAAAGCATCTGAGAACACTCTTACTCCCTTCACCGTGCCGGAGGAAAGAAATACATTCAGTTCTGACGGGTTCAAAAGAACCATCTCTTTCTGCTGATAGAATTTTAATCTGGTAATAACTTTATCGTTGACGTTTTCTATGTTGATATATTCTATTGTGGGATCCAGCAGTGAAATGATTTCAGTAGGAACAGAGCCTCCCTCGGGAAGAAATAAGTTGAAATTGGTAAAAAAAGCGAGGTCAACAAACATATGCCCATCTTTCATCTGCTTGTTAACCGCAATCATTATACTGACATCATCCGGAAGATATTCATCCGTTTGATCACGAACTCTAACGGGAGTGATACCATCAAATGCAAAAAGATTTGTCTTATTGATCTTGCTGGTTACTGGTTTCCTCCATAATTTTTCTGCCAAAATTTTTACGCTGTTGCTGCCGTCTTCTTTCTTGGTCCTGCAAATTTCACTTGTAAGATGAAAGATTTTTTTATCGGCAAAAAAATCAATGTCAATGATCGCATGACCATTTTCATCTAAAATTTGAGGAACAAAATCTGCAGAGAGCGGAGCGGCCCCCAGTAAGAAATTGGTAAAAGTGACCACCTTCAATGCAGTCGTCTTTCCGGAAGCGTTGATTCCTGCAAAAGCCTCTACTGTATTCACGTAGATATTTCCAAATAAATGGAAGACGGAATCCATATGTGTGGTCTGCACTCTTTGAACAGCAATAAAGGAAATATCAAATGAATTTTTGTATAGTGGCAGCCCATTGATCTTTATTCTTAAAATCTTCATCAATATCACCCATATAAAAACAAATAAGACGTTAATAGGGTTCTTATCATCTACGATAACATAGTAAAATCATAGCTGCAACAAATATTTCGTTTTTTCTCGCCCCTCCTCAAAACCCTTTGACCATCCTCCGAAAATATGCCAAAATACCGTACATAGGGCTTCTGAGAGCAAAAACGGGAGGCAGATGCGTGACTGCCGTACGGCAAACCATACGGGATCTCAGTCTGTCCTTCGGTGATCGGGGGCGGAAAGGAAATTTATGGCGGAAGAAAAACAGGTGTGGTGGAAAGAGGCGGTGATTTACCAGATTTATCCCCGCTCTTTTCAGGATTCGGATGGGGACGGAATCGGCGATTTGAACGGGATTACAAGGAGGCTGCCCTATCTGGAAAAGCTGGGGGTGGATTGCTGTGGCTCTCCCCCATTTATCGGTCGCCCAATGACGACAACGGATATGACATCTCCGATTATCGCGACATTATGACGGAATTCGGAACCATGGAGGACTTTGATCATCTGCTGGCAGAAGCACATGCCCAGCATTTGAAGATCGTAATGGATCTGGTGGTCAATCATACTTCGGATGAGCATGCGTGGTTTATTGAGAGTAGGAAGGCAAAGGAGAGTCCCTATCGCGATTATTATATCTGGAAGGATGGGAAGGACGGGGAGGAGCCAAATAACTGGGGATCCTGGTTTGGCGGCAGTGCCTGGCAGAAGGACGAAAAAAGCGGACAATATTACCTCCACTGTTTTTCTAAGAAGCAACCGGATCTGAACTGGGAGAATCCAAAAGTCAGAGAAGAAGTCTTCGATATGATGAACTGGTGGTGTGAGAAGGGAATTGACGGCTTTCGGATGGATGTCATTTCCATGATCAGCAAGGATCCGTCTTATCCGGACGGCAAGGTGAGTGACGGTGTTTACGGAGATTTGTCTCCCTATGTCTGCAACGGTCCGCGGGTACATGAATATTTACAGGAGATGAACCGGAAGGTTTTGTCGAAATACGACCTGCTCACCGTCGGAGAGACGCCGTCGGTCACCGTTTCAGAAGCCAAAAAGTATGCAAACAAGGAGGGAACAGAGCTGAATATGGTCTTTCAGTTCGAGCATACGGACGGAGCGGCGAATTCCAGGGCGGTGATCGGGAAGTGGACGAAGACGCCTCCGGAACTGCCTTATATTCGGGGGATTCTCAATAAATGGCAGACAGGGCTGGAGGGAAGCGCCTGGGGAAGTCTCTACTGGGACAATCACGATCAGCCGCGCGCGGTCTCCCGCTTCGGAAATGACGATCCGAAGTGGCGGGTACTTTCCGCCAAGATGCTGGCGAGCGTCCTGCATCTGATGAAGGGGACGCCCTATATTTATCAGGGAGAAGAGATCGGCATGACCAATCTGCCCTTTCATTCACTGGAAGATTGTGCGGATATTGAGGAAATCAATGCCTATCATCAGTATGTAGAGGAACATCATCTCGTGGACAGTAAGACGCTGCTTGCCTGTTTTTCTACCGTGGCAAGGGACAACGCACGCTCGCCCATGCAGTGGGATGAAACGGAAAATGCGGGCTTTACCGCCGGCAAGCCGTGGTATCGCGTCAATCCGAATTACAAAGAAATCAACGTGGAAGCAGCACTGCAGGATCCGGATTCCATTTTTTATTACTACCAGAAACTGATCCGGTTAAGGCACCGGGAAAAGATCGTTGTCTACGGACGCTTCGTGCCGCTTTTGGAAGAAAGCGAAGAAATCTATGCTTATCGCAGAGAGTACGAGGGACAGACGCTCCTTGTGGCGGCGAATTGGACAGAAAGAGAAGTGGATTGTACACTTTTTGACAAAGCAGAGGGAAAAGAGCTGATTTCCAATCACCAAGATCATCAGAAGGGGATTCTGCAGCCGTATGAAGCCAGAGCGGTTTTGGAACCCTGACGAGGGAACGTTACGCAGGAAGGGAGCGGGATGTAAAAGGCAGAAATCGATTTCTTTCCCTGAAGAGCGGGAAGGAATCCGTTCCCTGAAGAGCGGGAAGGAATCCAATCAGACTAGGAACAGATATAGGATATCAAAAAAGAGGAGAATATCATGAAAAGACAGTGGTGGCATAACGGTACCGCCTATCAGATTTATCCGAAGAGTTTCTGTGATTCCAACGGAGACGGCATCGGGGATCTGCAGGGCATTATCAGCAAACTCGATTATTTAAAGGATCTGGGAGTCGATATCATCTGGCTCTCGCCGATCTATGTCTCTCCTCTGGCGGACGAGGGCTATGACATTGCCGACTATTATGACATTGACCCGCGTTTCGGAACGCTGGAGGATATGGACGAGCTTTTGAAACAGGCGCATGCAAGGAAGATGCATATCCTGATGGATCTGGTTGTGAATCACTGTTCCGATGAAAATGAGTGGTTTAAGAAGGCGTGCGAGGACCCGGAAGGGACGTACGGAAAGTATTTTTATCTGGAGCATACGAAGGATAAAAAGAGCCTCAGCAATATGAGATCCTACTTCGGCGGTTCGGTCTGGGAAGAGCTTCCGGGGCAGAAGGACTGGTATTATCTGCATCTTTTTCACAAGAAACAGCCGGATCTGAACTGGGAGAATCCCGTCCTTCGGGAGGAAGTGTACAAGATGGTCAACTGGTGGCTGGAAAGGGGCGTGGACGGCTTCCGGCTGGATGCCATTATCAACATCAAGAAGGCGCTTCCGTTTAAGAATTATCCGGCAGATAGGGAGGACGGTCTGGCCACCTGTACTGCAATGATCAAGGAAGCGGAAGGCGTCGGCGACTTTTTGACCGAGTTAAAAGAGAGGTGCTTTACGCCGCATCATGCCTTTACGGTCGGAGAGGTGTTTGAAGAAAAGCCGGATGCGATCCGGGATTTCATCGGCGATGGCGGCTATTTTAATTCCATGTATGACTTCGGCCCGGTCGGGTTTGGCTGGAGCGATAAGGGTTGGTGGGATTACAAGGACATTACACCGGATGATTACAAGGCCTGTGTTTTTTCCACGCAGAAAAAAGTGGCGGACATCGGCATGATCTCCAACATCATCGAAAACCATGATGAGCCCAGGGGGGTCTCCCATTATATTCCGGAGGGGGATCAGTCTCCTGAGAGCAAAAAAATGCTGGCAACCCTCTATTTTCTCTTAAAGGGTCTTCCCTGGATTTATCAGGGGCAGGAAATCGGGATGGAGAATGTGAAAGTTTCCTCCATTGACGAGGTGGACGACATCAGTTCGATCGGGGAATACAAGGTGGCGCTGGAGGCGGGATTAACCAGGGAGGAAGCGCTTCGAGCGGTGGAAAAATACGGCAGAGACAATGCCAGAACGCCGTTCCAGTGGGACGACGGAAAAGAAGCCGGCTTTACCACCGGCAAACCCTGGCTTCGCGTCAATCCCAATAAGGACCGCATCAATTTAAAGAGCCAGAGGAACGATCCGCAGTCGGTCTATCAGTATTACCGGAAGCTGACGAGGCTCAAAAAGGATCCTGCCTATACGGAGGTGCTCACTTACGGGGAGCTGGTGCCCTATCTGGAAGAGCGGCCTCATGTGATGGCTTATTTGAGAAAAAATGAGGAACAGAAGCTGCTTGTGATTGCCAATTTCCAAAAGGAACCGCAAACACTGCCGCTACCCGCTGAAGTGAAGAAGGTGGTGCTGTCTTCCGGCGGAGAAGTGAAGATTCAGGGGAGAGAGGCGGTCATGGAAGGCTACCAGGCGCTGGTGTTGGAGCTGGTCTAATGGCGTTGAGCAAACCGGCAGAATCAAATCGGCGAGATCAAACCGGTGTGAGTCGCAGGATGCGTGACAGTCTAGCGGACCTAAGGGCGTGGGTTGGCCGCTATGTGTCGGGGAATGCAAGGATACCGGTTGATCGAAGGGGCATGGAAAATATGCACAGAAATAGAGAAATATTTTTGTGCATATCGTGTGATTGACGGTCAATTTTACCAAAGGTAAACTGGATAGCATAATGCAATTGTACGGTTTCCTTAAAAGGAGGGAGTATGAAAAAGAAACTTTCATTGTTCTTGGTTGGTGCAATGACACTGAGCATGCTGACAGCCTGCGGCCAGTCGGCATCTTCCGATCAGGCAGCGCCCGCCGCATCTAAGAGTGAGGCGGCAAGCAGTGGAGAAAGCAAGGCGGCAGACGGCTCCGGATTCAGCGGTAAGATCACCTTTACTTATCGTGACGACGGTACGGACAAGTCGAAAAGTGTGCTTTACAGATGGGTGACCGCGGCCTATGATTCCTGGCAGTATAAGGATCAGGTAGAGCTCGATGTAGCGCCGATTACCGCTTCGGAAGGCGATTATTTTACCAAGATTGCGCTGCAGCTGGCGGATCCCGGCACCTGCCCGGACCTTGTAACAGAGGATACCTTCCAGCTGCCCAACGATGCGGCGGCAGGCTATCTGACCGACCTGACCGGTGACCTCAAGGGGTATGACGAATGGAATCAGTATTATGAATCCATGCAGAATATCTGCTCCGTGGACGGCAAAACCTACGGCGTTCCTTACTGCACCGATACCCGCGGCCTTTTCTACAACCGCCAGATCCTGCAGAAGGCGGGCGTGATCAAAGAGGGAGAGGATTGGGCGCCCAAGAACTGGGATGACATCCTTGCAGCCTGCAAGAAGATCAAAGAGACCCAGCCGGATGTCGTACCGTTCTGGTGCAACTCCGGTAAGGCGACCGGCGAAGCGACCTCCATGCAGACCTATGAGATGCTTCTGTACGGCACCGGCGAGCGTCTGCAGGATGATTCCGGCAAGTGGATCGTGGATTCCAAGGGCATCCGTGATTCGCTCAAATTCCTGCAGGATATTTACAAAAACGGTTACGGTCCGTCTCTGGATCTGGTGCTGAACGGCCAGGCAAGCAATACCTCTGCAAGAGATTATATGCCGAAAGGGAAGCTGGGAATCACCCTGGACGGCATCTGGATCACAGGCAACTGGAAGAAAGACGGTGTTTCTCCGTGGCCGAATTATGAAAAAGAGTGCGGACTCGCTGCAATGCCGACCAACGAAGGACAGGATCCGAAGACCGTGACACTGGCGGGCGGCTGGGGACTTTCCATTCCGGAAAACGCCGACAACAAGGAAGCAACCTTCGATTTCCTGAAACACATGATGTCCAAGGATGTCTACCTTTCGTTCATCACCTCCTCGGGCAATATCTGCACCAGAAAAGACATCGGTGAGATGGACGAATACACCAAGCAGCCGTTCTTCGGTTTCGCAACGAAACTTCTGGAGACCGCAGGCTATCGTCCGCAGAACGATAAATATTCTTCCGTATCCACCGGCATCCAGTCCATGGTGGAAAGCGTAGTCAGCGGCACCAGCATCGACGATGCGGTGAAGCAGTACGCTTCGGACACGGCAGCGGTAGTCGGGGAAGAAAACACGGTGAAAGAAAAATAAATTTTCATTCATTCGATTGTCGTATGATGCAAACAGACGAGGTGCAGTGCAGATGACTGCACCTCGCTTTGTAAAAACCGGATTCGTGCCTCACACCAAGCATTGCTCGGGAAAAAGGCTCGTAAAAAGGGGGAAGCCCATGAGTAAATCCCGTCACAAAAGTTATTTCGTAGATCAATTTAAGAAATCCGTTCTGCTGCTTCCTGCAGTAGCAATTCTGTTAATCTTTTTTGTTTATCCCGTGATTCTGACGATTTATTATTCTTTTACCAACATGGCATTGACAGGTTCAGCCGCCAAGAACTTTCAATTTGTCGGTATCTTGAACTATAAGCGGCTGTTTACGGACAGTACGGCGAGAACCGCTATACTGAATACACTGGTTTTCTTAATCGGATCGTTAATCGGTCAGCAGCTGGTCGGTTTTTTAATTGCTTATTTTATGAAAGACGCACCGAAGGGGCTGCGCAGATGGGTGGGCCCTTGCGTGCTGGCGGGCTGGGTGATGCCGGAGGTGGTAGTTTCCCTCTGCATGCTTGCCTACTATGACATGACAGGGACAGCCAATACACTGCTTTCTCTTTTGCATCTGCCTGCGGTTTCCTGGATGTTTGCCTATCCGATGCTCACGATTGTGCTTGCAAATGTCTGGCACGGAACCGCCTTTTCCATGATGAATTTCCAATCGGCGCTGGATGCTGTCTCCGGCGATATGGAAGAAGCGGCTCGTGTAGACGGCGCTTCCAGAGTGCAGACGCTCATTCATATCATCATTCCCTGCATCAAGGACACCATTGCAACCAATACCATGCTCAATACCCTCTCTACTCTGGGTGTCTTCGGCATGATCTGGGCCATGACGGGAGGAGGCCCCGGGAATAAAACGACAACGCTTCCCATCTTCATGTACAATGCAGGAATGAAGAACTTTCAGCTGGGACAGGGGACGGCGGTCGGCATGCTGATCCTTTTGGTGGGAGCCATCTGCAGCATCCTTTATACCGGCATTTTCCGCACGAAGAATTAAGGAGGGAACGACATGGGAATCAATGCAAAAACAAAGGCCTTCCATTGCGTACTTTTGGTGATTATTGCACTCGCATTTGTGCTTCCGCTGATCTGGCTGGTGGTGGCTTCTCTGGACACCAATGCTTCCCAGGCACTCAAGTGGCCGACCCAGTGGACTTTGGGAAATTATGCGGATGTCATTTCGAATGAAGGAAACCGGAGAGGGTTCGGCATCGGTCTGGAAATTTCACTGATCGAAAGCGCCATCGTCACCCTGGTTTCGCTGCTTGCAGCTTATCCGCTGTCCAGATACAACCTCTGCTACAAAAAGCAGTTCATGTATGTGATTCTGTTTATGACTTCCCTGCCCATGATTGCCGTGATCGTGCCGGTGTATAAGGTTTTTTTAAGTTTCGGCTTCCTTAACAGCATTCCGGGGGTCATCCTCTATCTGTCCGCCTCGGGCATTCCTTACGGAATCTGGCTGATGAAGAATTTCATGGATACGATTCCGATCAGCCTGGAAGAGGCAGCCTGGGTGGACGGAGCGACCACATTACAGTCCATTCGCAAGGTGGTGGCACCTCTGATGTTTTCCGGTATCTGCGTGGTCTTTATTTACACCTTTTCCGGCTCCTGGGGGAATTTCTTCATTCCCTACATCCTGCTCTCATCGCCGGATAAGATGCCCGCGTCCGTGATTCTCTACCAGTATTTTGGTCAGCACGGGGCGATTGCTTACGGACCGCTTGCCGCCTATTCGGTGCTTTATTCACTGCCCTCGATCCTGCTCTATATTTTTTCACAGAACTTCATGTCCAAGGGATTCTCGATGTCGGGAGCGGACAAGGGTTGATAAAGGAGTCACAGGAAATTCCGGTACATGGTTGATGTTACAGTTAGAAGGAAAGAAGAAGGCAAGCCGCCTTTGACTAGGGAAATTCCGGCACTCGTTTCGTGCCGGTGCTCAGGAAGGATTAGAAATCAGAAAGGATTAGAAAATGGAAATGCGGTTTTTAAAGGAAAGAATCGGTAAGATGCTGGAGTATCTGCGTGCGCAGATTTACCCCCTCAGTGTGCCGGTGACGTCTTTTCGTATGTTGCAGTCGGAGGAGCGCTTTCGGGATATTGCAAACCTGGACACCTCTTCCTGGAAGGAATTGAAGAGGGATGAAATCTGGGGAGGACACCGTGAGTATTACTGGTTTGAAACGGTGATCACCCTTCCCGATGCCTTTGAGGGAAAGTGTACGGCTTTTGAGGTGAAGACCGGCAGAGAGGATGCATGGGATGCCACCAATCCGCAGTTTTCCATTTTCGTGAATGGAAAGCGGGTTCAGGGGCTGGACGTCAATCACAGAGAAATCATCCTGTCCGAGTGCGCAAAGAAGGGGGAAACCTTCCGCATTGTCATGAGCGCCTTTACGGGCGACCAGAATTTCCACCTCTTCCTGGATGCCAACTTGAAGGTGTTAGACCGCAAAACGGAGAAATATTATTATGACCTTGCGGTGCCTTATGATACGGCAAGGCTCTTAGATCCGGAGAGCGACGCTTATATCAAGACGATTCAGGCACTGAACGATTCCCTGAATCTCTTAGACGACAGGAGAGAGGGATCGGAAGACTATTACCGCTCATTGGAAAAAGCGCAGGAGTTTATCACCAAAAATTTCTATGAAAAATACGGCGATCCCGACAAGGAGCCGGTCATCTGCTGCATCGGACACACGCATATCGACTGCGCCTGGCTTTGGACGTTGCGTGTGACGGAAGACAAGGCGGTTCGCTCTTTTTCCACCGTCCTGGAGCTGATGAAGCGCTACCCGGAGTACCGTTTCATGTCCTCACAGCCGCAGCTATACGTCTATGTCAAAAAAAATGCGCCTGAGGTTTATGAAGAAATCAAGAAGCGTGTGCAGGAAGGCCGCTGGGAAGTGGAAGGGGGCATGTGGGTGGAAGCCGACTGCAACCTCGCTTCCGGTGAAGGCCTGACCAGACAGTTCCTGTACGGCAAACGCTTTTTCAGAGAGGAATTCGGCAAAGACAATGAAATCCTCTGGCTCCCGGATGTATTCGGCTATTCTGCTGCCCTGCCGCAGATCATGAAGCTGTGTGGCATCCATTATTTCATGACGACCAAGATCAGCTGGAATGAAACGAATAAGATGCCCTGTGATACCTTTCTATGGGAAGGACTGGACGGCACCAGAACGCTGACTCACTTCGTTCCGACCAGGGAATATCACAAGGCGGCGGAAGAAAACGGGACGCAGACGGAGCATTATACGACTTATAATGCCGATTTGATTCCGACACAGATGAAGGGAGCCTGGGAGAGATATTCCAATAAGGACCTGAATCAGGAAGTGCTTTGCAGCTTCGGTTACGGAGACGGTGGCGGCGGTGCGACTGCGGAAATGCTGGAAAATGAGAGAAGGATGAGTCGGGGGATTCCCGGTCTGCCACGCACGAAGATCGCCTTTGCGCATGATTTTTTTGCCCGTTTGGAAAAAGAAGTCACAGGCAGCAGATACCTGCCCACCTGGAAGGGAGAACTGTATCTGGAATACCACCGCGGTACCTATACGACGATGGCAAGAAATAAAAAATACAACCGGCAGTCGGAGCTGGGATTCCAGACGCTTGAAACCTGGAGTCTGGCAAATTCTCTGTTAGCAGGGGGGGATTATCCGGCAAAAGAAATTCATGAGGCCTGGATTGTGATTTTGCGGAATCAGTTCCATGACATTTTGCCAGGTTCCGGTATCGAGGAGATTTACGAGGATTCCAAAGAAGAATACGACAAAATCACGGAAGTGCGAAAGGAACTGGAAGAACAGGCCCTGTCGCAGATGGCAAAATCGGTGGATGCTCCTGCGGGAAGCGTGGTGGTCTTCAATCCGAATTCCACAAAGACCCCCGGTACCTGCGAAGTTTTCCTTGCGGAGGCGGGGGAACATGCCGCTCTCATTTCGGAAAACGGCAGGAAATTCCCCCTGCAAAGGCTGGAAGATGGAAGAAGTCTTTTTGTTGCGCAGGAAATTCCTTCAAAGGGCTATGCCACTTTCTCAGTAGGGAAGCGGGAGGAGACACAAGAGCAGATGGAGGTGAGCACCTCCCTCATGAAGAACCGTTTCTTTGAAATTCACTTCAACGAAAAGGGACAGTTTGCTTCGATCAAAGATCTGCGCGCGAACCGGGAGCTTTTCCCGGAAGGCAAGGCAGGCAATGTGATCATGAGTTATGAGGACAGACCGCATAATTTCGATGCCTGGGATATCAACAACTATTATCAGGAAAAATCCTGGGAAGTGGACGACGTTTCCGATTTCCGTGTGGTGGAGGAAGGGCCGGTACGCGCCACGGTCAGGATTGAGAGAAAGTATCTGGAATCCGTGATCGTGCAGTATATCAGCATTTACAATGACCTTCCCCGGATTGATATTCGAAATGAAATCGACTGGAAGGAGCACCTGATTCTTTTAAAAGATCATTTCCCGGTGGATGTGCATACGAATGAGGCGACTTTTGACATCCAGTTCGGCAATGTGAAGCGTACCACCTGCGACAATACGTCCTGGGATTATTCCAAATTTGAAGTCTGCCATCACAAATGGCTGGATGTGGCGGAGGACAATTTCGGCGTCAGCTTCCTGAACGACTGCAAATTCGGCGTGAGCGTGCGCGGAACGGATGTCGGACTCACCATGCTCAAGTCCGCTCTCTATCCGAATCCGGAGGCGGACAAGGAACACCACAGCTTCACCTATTCGATCTTCCCGCATGAGGATGACTTTAGAGGGGCGGATACAGTCGGTTACGCATATTCTTTGAACAACCCGATGAAGGCAGTGGTGAAGGAACAGGCAGGCGGAACTCTTCCGAAGGAGTTCTCCCTCGTTTCGGTCGATGTGCCGAATGTGATCATCGACAGTGTAAAGAAGGCAGAAGATTCCGAAGATATGATTGTGCGTCTCTATGAATGCTTTAACCGCAGAAGCGCCGTCACCTTAACGTGCGGACTAATGATTGCGGAAGCTTCTTTCTGCAATCTGATGGAAGAAGAGGATGTGAAAGCAAATCATACAGAGAATACCGTGGCGTTCGAGATGAAGCCTTATGAAATCAGAACCGTTCGGATCCGTTGTAAGAAATAAGCACCTGTAAGAGCTCGGAAGGAAAAGTGATGCGGGAATTTTGCTATGAGATCGTAAAGAACCCTGAAATATTTAAAGAAAATGTGTTACCGGCACACTCGGATCACCGGTTTTATGCAACGGAAGAGGAAGGAAAAGAGGGGAAGAGCAGATTTTGCTCTTCCCTGAATGGGCTTTGGAAGTTTCATTATGCGAGGAATTACGCTACCGCGCCCAAAGACTTCTGGCGGGAGGAATTCGATTGCAGAAACTGGGAGGAGATCCGGGTTCCGGCACATATCCAGCTGGAAGGCTATGATCAGCCTGCTTATACCAATATCCAGTATCCCTGGGACGGGATCGAGGCGATCGAACCCGGACAGATTCCGCAGGACTTCAATCCGGTGGCAAGCTATGTGAAATATTTTGATCTGCCGGAAGAAAAAAAAGACGAGCCTCTTTTCATCTCCTTTCAGGGGGTGGAGAGCGGCTTCGCGCTCTGGCTCAACGGCAGTTATGTCGGCTATAGTGAAGATTCTTTTACGCCTTCCGACTTTGATTTAACCCCCTTTGCACGGCAGGGAGAAAACAAGATAGCCGTGCAGGTCTTTAAATGGACAGCCGGAAGCTGGTGTGAGGACCAGGATTTTTACCGGTTTTCCGGGATTTTCCGTGATGTGTTCCTCTACACGGTGCCGAAGGTACATGTCTATGACTTGAAGATTCGTCCTCTTTTGCAGGAAAATCTGTCGCAGGGTTTGCTGGAAGTAAGGATGCAGATGAGGGGAGAAGGGGGGAGCGCCCTTTGTACGCTCTCTTTTTGCGGAAAAGAAGTCCTGCGGGCGGAAGGGTTTTCTTTTTCTGAGAAGGTCGAGAGGCCGCTTCTTTGGAGTGCAGAACAGCCGAACCTTTACGATCTGGACATCCGGGTCGTCGACAAGGAAGGAGCGCTGAAGGAAGTCATTCGGGAGAAAGTGGGATTTCGGAGAATCGAAATCAAGGACGGCCTGATGCGTCTGAATGGAAAGAGGCTGGTTTTTCACGGAGTTAACCGGCATGAGTTTTCCTGCAATCATGGCAGAACGCCTTCTGAGGAAGAGGTGTTGCAGGACGTCCTGACCATGAAGCGGAACAACATCAATGCCGTCCGCACCTCGCACTATCCGAATGCCTCGTATCTGTACCGGCTTTGTGACGAATATGGCATCTATATGATTGCGGAGAACAATCTGGAGTCTCATGGAGTCTGGGATCAGGTGGCAAGAGGCTTGAGGCCGGAGTCTTTTGCGGTTCCGGGAGACAGGCAGGAATACAGGGAAATGATGCTCGACCGCGTGAATTCCTGCTATCAGAGAGACAAGAATCATCCCTCCATCCTTTTCTGGTCGGATGGCAACGAATCTTACAGCGGGTCGGTGGTGCAGGCCATGACCGATCGTTTTAAGGAGCTGGATCCGGATCGCCTTGTGCATTATGAAGGGATTGCGCATGACGCAAGGTATCCGGAAGTCAGTGATGTGTATTCGCAGATGTATACACCGGTCAAGCAGGTGAGGGAATTTCTGAAAACCCATACCGGGAAGCCTTTCCTTCTCTGTGAATTTACACACTCCATGGGCAATTCCAACGGGGGGATGTACCAATATATCGATCTGGAGGAAAAAGAGCCCCGTTATCAGGGCGGATTCATCTGGGATTTTGTCGACCAGGCGCTGCTTGCAAAAAATCGTTACGGAGAGGAATATCTCGCCTATGGAGGCGATTTTTCCGAGCGTCCGACGGACTATGATTTTTCCTGTAACGGCATTGTGGATGCCAGGAGAAGGCCTTATGCAGGAAAGATGCAGGAGATCAAGTACCTCTACCAGAATCTTCGCGTACACGTCACGGAAGATGACGTCCGGATTATGAATAAGAATCTTTTTACAGGGACGGGGGAATATGACTGCTTCTGCACCCTGGAGCAGGAGGGAAGGGTTCTCAAAAAAGAGAAACTGTCTACCGATGTGGCGCCGCTGCAGGAGAGCGTTTACCCCCTGCCGTTTTCCGGAAAGGAACTTAAGGGAGAATACAGCATCACGGTTTCTTTTCATCTGAAAGAAGACCTTTCCTGGGAAAAGAAGGGCTATGAAGTCGCTTACGGACAGGGCGTGTTCGGGACGTTTGCAGGGAAGCTCCCTTCACCGACGGGGGCGGATGAAGAAATGCCGTTCTCTGCACGGACTTCCGTGGAGAAAGAGGATTCCGGAGCCGGGTGGGCAGGAGAAAAGAAACTTACCGTGATTCGCGGATCTCTGAATCTGGGTGTGAGAGGGGCGCACTTTTCTGCTCTGTTTTCCTATCTGAAAGGAGGACTCGTTTCCTACCGTTATGGGGGGAGGGAACTCATTCAGGTGATGCCCAGACCGAATTTCTGGCGTGCGCCCACACAGAACGATGACGGGAACAAGATGGCGTATCGCTATGGCGTTTGGAAGCTTGCCAGTCTTTACGGAAGCAACCTGCCCGTAGAAGACGGTGCAGAGGTTCCCGCAGAGGGGATGGACGCAGAGCAGACGTCAGATGTCGGATTCGGTGCAAGGGTCAAAGAGACGGAGGCGTTTGTAGAAATCCGTTTTCCGCGTTATCTTCCGACCGTGCCGCGGACGCTTCTGTGGGTCAGCTACCGGGTTTATCCGGATGGCACGATCGAGACGGTACTGGATTACACACCGGATCCCCACCTTCCGCCGATGCCGGAATTCGGGATGCTGTTTCAGCTGCCTGCGGAATTGGAGCAGGTGACCTGGTATGGGCTGGGGCCGGAGGAAAATTACTGCGACCGAGACAGCGGCGCAAGGCTGGGCCTTTACGAGCGCAAGGTGGAAGACATGATGACGCCTTATGTTGTGCCGCAGGAGTGCGGGAACCGGAGCGGCGTACGTTATGCAAAAATAACGGATGCGTCTGGACGAGGGATTCTTTTTTCCGGAGACCACATGGATTTCAGCGCACTTCCCTACACGCCGGAGCAGATGGAGGAAGCGAGGCATCCTTACGAACTGCCGCGGCCTTTTGATACGGTGGTTCGTTGCTCCCTCAGGCAGATGGGAGTAGGCGGCGATGATTCCTGGGGCGCCAGAACGCACGAGGAATTTCTGATTGACACTTCGGGGCCGCTGCATTTTTCTGTGAAAATGAGGGGAATCTGAGGTACGGGAGAGCTTTTGAATAGAAAAGGTCCGCCTGCACTGCGACCAATCTTTCGGAGCAGGAGAACTTTTTTGGCAAAAACAGGGGGATGCACCGGTTGAGAGAGCGGAAGGAACAGGAGGAAGACAGTGCTCACAAAGGCGGATCAATACTTGATCGAAGACATCAGGAATATTTTACAGAACGGCTATCCGGACGAGAATCCGAGACCCAGGTATGCAGACGGCACACCGGCGCATACGATCAGTGTCAACCATGTAAGCAGGAAATATGACCTGTCCGGGGGGGAGTTTCCGATCTGTACCCTTCGTCCCCAGGCGTGGAAGACAGGGATTCGGGAAATCTTTACCATTTACCAGAGACCGACCAATGTCATTGCGGAAATGGAAGAGATGGGGGTGACCTGGTGGGGGCCTTGGGATATCGGAGACGGGACGATCGGACAGAGGTATGGAGCGACCGTTGCGCGTTATGATTTGATGCACGACCTGATCCGGGACATCGAAGAGGATCCTTATGGGAGAAGAAAGGTGGTTTCTCTCTGGCAGGAAAAGGATCTTCGTGAAACGAAGGGGCTGGCGCCCTGTGCCTTTTTAACGATTTGGAACGTGAGGGGGGAGTTTCTGGATATGTGCCTGATTCAGCGAAGTGGAGACATGTTAACCGCCTCCGGCGGGGGAGGAATTAACGAGATTCAGTATGCCGCTCTGCTCCTGATGATTGCAAATACGACAAAGAAACGTCCCGGGGTCTTCACCCACTTTGTGGCAAACGAACAGATCTATGACCGTCACCGCGAGCAGGCGCAGCAGCTGCTTGCTCGTGCGCAGGAAAAAAAGGACAAGAATACAGGAGAACAGCTACCGATGCTGTTGCTGCACAAAGAGGCGGGCTGTAAGCTGGAAGACTACCGGATCGAAGATTTTGAGATGGTAGACTATGAGCCGACCAGGCCGCAGCTTTCCTTTGAACTTGGGATTTGAGCGTTCGTGCAAGGATGGATACGATTGAAAAAAAGGATCATTTTTCTATTTGTCATCTGCTGTATGCTGGCGGCGGGTCTTTTTTTCCTTCTAAAAAGAAGACACTTCTCTCTGGCGGAGGGGATGGCTTTGTGCTACCGGTGGAAGGGAATGGATGTCTCCCATTATCAAGGGGAGATTGACTGGAAGCACCTGAAGGCGAAGGGGATTTCTTTTGCTTATATCAAGGCGACAGAAGGAAGCGGGCTGTCAGACGCTTATTTTGCACAGAACTTTGAAAACGCAGAGAAAAATGGGGTGGTGACCGGCGCCTACCATTTTTTCAGCTTTGATTCGGATGCCAAAACGCAGGCGCAGAATTACATCAGGGCGGTGGGCAACCTTTCGGGACACCTGATCCCCGCCATCGATGTGGAATATTACGGCTCCTATATTGCGCATCCCAAGGAGACGGAAGAAGTCAGGGCGCACTTGAAGGAGCTGCTTACGGAGCTGGAGACGTTTTACCATGTAAAGCCGATGATCTATACCACGCCGTCGGCCTACAGACGATATATCAAGGGGGCTTTTGAGGAATACCCGCTCTGGATTCGCAATGTGTATTATCATCCTTCTCTCCTCATGCTCGGCAGGCAGTGGGATTTGTGGCAGTACACGGATCGCGCGCAGTTAGGCGGTTATACCGGCGGCACGAAATATGTGGATCTCAACGTGTTTCGCAAGAGAAAAATTGACGAATATATCTGTCCGTAGTTTTTTCATTTAGAAGGTGTCATAGGAGAGCATGAAGGTTAAATTAGACGAAACGAATACTTCGGTGATTGCCTGCGAGATGATCGAAGATGAAGTGAAGGAGGCGATGAAGCGGAGTGGAGTGCATTATCCGGTGCAATGGGTCGAGAGGGGATATCACAACATTCCGGAAAAGCTTCATGCGATCTTACAGGAGAGGATCGCACGGGCGGAAGCGGCCTTTTTGGAAAAAGCGCAGAAGTGTGCAGGGGCGGGGCAGTCGTCTGCTGCAAAGGACAGGTCTTACATCCTTCTGGCTTTCGGGCTCTGCGGGAAGAGCGTTGCCGGACTCTCGTCTTCCGGAGCCAATCTGGTGATCCCCAGGTTTGATGACTGCGTCAATCTCATGCTCTGCCCGAAGATCAGAGAAAAAAGAGCTTATATGAAGGCGGGGGTCAGCTACCTGACGGGAGGCTGGACCAGAGACAGCGGATCCGCCCTGCATCTATATGAGGAGTGCATTGCCAAATACGGGGAGAGACGGGGAAAGAGAGCGTTTCATCTCCTGTTTGATGCTTATACCACGGCGGCACTGATAGACAACGGTTGCTATGACAAAGAGCCGGTAGAGCGGTACGCAAGAGAAATGGCAACGCTTCTGGGGCTGGAGGTAAGAGAGGTGCCCGGAGGAATTCATGTACTGACCAAACTCTTTTCCGGCGACTTTGATGAGGATATTTTAGTCTATTTGCCCGGAGAACCCATCCGGGAAGAGGATTTTGCGTTTCGCGGGGAAAAAGAAGGGACTTTTATCAGCGAAGGAGAAGGATCCCTAAAAACAACCGGATGACAGGAGGAGGTAACAGGATGGCACGAACCAAAGAAGAATTACTGGAGAAGCTGGCAGAAGATGTCGTGGAGATGGAAGACGAAGACGTGGTGGTAACGGCAAAAGAATATTTGGACGCCGGGTATCCCGCAATGGAAGGTCTGATGAACGGTCTGGTAAAGGGAATGAGCAAGGCCGGTGAGCTTTTCGATGCGGAGGAATATTTCGTCACCGATGTATTGCTCTGCTCCGACGCCATGTATGCGGGAGTGGATGTGTTCAAACCGTATCTGCCCAAGGAGGGTTCCGGGAGGAAGGTGCCGAAGGCGGTGATCGGGGTAGTCGAGGGAGACACGCACGACATCGGAAAGAATCTGGTCAAAATCCTGATGGACACCAACGGATTTGAAATGTTCGATCTGGGACGCGACGTTCCTCTGGAGCGGTTTGTGGACAAGGCGGAAGAGGTCGGTGCGGACATCATTGCCATGTCTACCCTGATGACCACCACCATGGGCGGCATGAGGCGGGTGATCGAGATCTTGAAAGAAAGAGGAATCAGAGACAAGTATACGGTGATGGTGGGCGGGAGTCCGATCTCCCAGAAGTTTGCCGATGAAATCGGCGCTGACATCTATACGGCAAATGCGGTGGAAGCGGCGGAGGCGGCGAAGCGTGCCGTATGCCTGGGAGAAGAAAGAGAATGAGCGGGATGAGGGAAGAAAACGTTTTTAATGAAAGCGCTTTCAATGAAAGGCAGAGACTTTTGCGTGCCTTGAAAAAAGAACAGGTGGATCGTCCACCCGTCGTCTGCCCGGGCGGGATGATGAATATGATCACCACGGATCTGATGGAAATTTCAGGAGTCCGCTGGCCGCAGGCGCATACCGATGCGCAGATGATGGCGGAACTGGCCTATGCCAACTATCAGAACGGCTGCTTTGAAAATGTCGGCCTCCCCTTTGATATGGTGGCGGAGGCGGAACAGATGGGGGCGCAGATCACGCTGGGGTCGGAGTGCATTGAGCCGCATGTGACAGGCTATGCCATGTCGGAGCTTGCGGACTTCCGGAAGCTGAACCCGTTAGATATGACCAGGGGGAGGATCGCGGTCGCACTGCAAGCCATTCGGATTCTGAAAGAAAGAGACCCGAACATCCCGATTATCGGGAATATCACGGGGCCGATCAGCACGGCGAGTTCGCTCATGGAACCGGTGAAATTCTATAAGGCGCTTAAGAAAAATCCGGAGGAAGCGGACGCCTTTCTGACCTTTGTGACGACCCAGCTGATCCGTTTTGCCAGAGCACAGATTGAGGCGGGGGCGGATGTCATTTCGGTGGCGGATCCGAGCGGAACCGGAGAGATTTTGGGGCCGAAGCTGTTTGAGAGATATACGGGAAAATACCTGAACCTGTTCTATGATGCCATCAGAGACACGCAGGTGGGCACAATCTGCCATATCTGCGGACAGATGAAGTCGGTATACAAGGAGATGGACAAGGTAAAGAGCGATGCGTTAAGCTTTGACTCCATCGTTCCGATGCGCCAGGCGAGGATGAATCTGAAAGACCGGGTTCTGATGGGAAACGTCAGCACCTATGCGCTGGAGTTTGGAGATCCGGCGCGGGTGGCGATTCTGACCAGGGAGATCGGAAAGAGCAGCACGGATATCATTGCACCCGCCTGCGGACTGGGGACGAAGTCGCCGATTGTCAACATTCAGGCGATTTTAAAAACCGTCAGAGAGGATGCGAAACTTCATGCCTGAAATCAGGATAAACGGCACGGGAAAAACGTATTGTTGCAAGCCGGGAGAAAACCTCTTAAAGGTGTTGGTCGAAGGAGGCGAGTGGATTGACAATGCCTGCAACGGGAAGGGCAGTTGCGGAAAATGCAGGGTTCGGATTCTGTCCGGTTCTTTGCAGGAAGAGAGTGATAGCGAGAAGAGGCTGCTCTCTGAGCAGGAGAGGGCAGACGGCATCCGTCTGGCCTGTATGGTGGAAGTCTGTGCGGATATGGAAGTCCTTCTTTTGCAAAAAGAGGAAACACACCACGTCCTGACGGAAGGCTATCTCCCGGAGAATTTCACGCCGGAACACAGAAAAGAAGGTCTGGGCGCGGCGGTAGACATCGGCACAACGACCGTGGTGGTCTCTCTGGTGAATCTGAAAAACGGCGAAGAGATCGCAAACGCCTCGATGATCAATGCGCAAAAAAAATACGGTCTGGATGTGCTGACCAGGATCACCTATGAATATGAAAACGGGGAAGCGGGAATCAAGCAGCTGCAAGAGACCATCGTTTCGTCTCTAAATGACCTCCTCGGGGAAGCCTGCACGGCGGCGGGAGTTTTGCGAAGCGAGATCAGAGAGATTGCCATTGCCGCCAACTGCACAATGATGCACATGCTCCTCGGGGTAGACGCCAGATCCATTGGAAAATCTCCTTTTCGCCCCGTATTTACGGAAGCAAAAACCGTTCTCTGCTCGGCAATCGGATTAAAGGCAGGGGAGGGGGCAAGTCTTTATTGCCTGCCCCAGGTATCCGGCTATATCGGTGCGGATATTGTCGCCGGTGCTTACGTTTGCGAGCTGGACAAAACCGATCAAAACGTGCTCTTTATTGACATCGGCACCAACGGCGAGATCGTACTCAGCAAGAAGGGGGAACTTTTATGCTGTTCCTGCGCGGCGGGACCTGCCCTGGAAGGAATGAACATCCGATCCGGCATGCGGGCTTCCGAGGGCGCCGTGGAGGAGGTCATTCTTTCCGAAAAGGGAATCCGCCTGAAAACCATCGGAGACCTGTCCCCCAGAGGGATTTGCGGCAGCGGCATCTTAGCCGTGATCCGGGAACTTTTAAAGACCGGTATCGTGACGAAGAGGGGTGCATTCAAGAAGTACGAAGAATTTACAGATGATGATTGGAGAAAAAAACAGATCAGACAGAACGGAACGAAGCGGGAATTCGTTCTGCAAAGAGAGCCGGAAATCCTTGTGACACAGGGAGATATCAGGCAGGTGCAGTTGGCCAAGGGAGCGATCCTATCCGGCTTTCTGGCGCTTCTGAAAAAAGCGGGACTGGAGGAAAAGGATCTGGATCTGGTGATGATCGCCGGGCAGTTCGGGGCGCACCTGCCGGAGGACTCCTTGATCTCGGTAGGAATTCTGCCGGAAGAAGTCAGAGGAAAGACCAGGTATGTCGGCAATTCTTCCAAAACGGGTGCCTATATGGCTCTTTTATCGGAGTCTTCCAGAAGAGAAATCGAAGCACTCGCAAAGAAGATGCGCTATTTTGAGCTGGCGGAGACGGAAGATTATGAAAGACTCCTGATGAAGGCGTCGATTTTCCCGTAAGGTGAAAAGACGGTTGTCTAATCTGTCTTATTTTGTGTATATTAGAGGATATGGTTCGTAACCAGACAGAAAGTTCGGAATCGTATGAGATTTCAGAAGAGCAAACGGAGGAAAGGTCTATGGATTTTCAGCTGGACAAACAGCACGAAATGGCAAGGGATTTATTCAGGGAGTTCGCCGAGAAAGAAGCGAAGCCGCTTGCCATTACAACAGACGAAGAGCATCGTTTTCCGAAGGAAACGGTTGCTCAGATGCAGCACTACGGGTTTATGGGGATTCCGATCCCGAAGCAGTACGGCGGACAGGGCTGTGATCCGCTGACCTATGTCATGTGTGTGGAAGAGCTTTCGAAGTGCTGTGCGACGACAGGAGTCATTATCTCCGCCCATACTTCCCTCTGTTGCGATCCGATCCTGACTTTTGGGACGGAGGAGCAGAAGCAGAAATATCTCCTGCCACTGGCAAAGGGAGAAAAACTGGGCGCCTTCGGGCTGACCGAGCCGGGAGCCGGCACAGACGCGCAGGGCGTCCAAACCAGAGCGCACCTGGAAGGGGATTCCTATGTGTTAAACGGTTCCAAATGTTTTATCACCAACGGAAAAGAAGCCGATGTTTATATTATTATCGCCTATACCGATGTCAAGGTGGACGCGAAGGGCAGGAAGAAAAAGATTTTTTCCTCCTTTATTGTAGAAAAGGGAACGCCGGGATTCAGCTTCGGAACGAAGGAAAATAAGATGGGAATCTGCGGTTCTTCCACCTATGAATTGATTTTCCAGGACTGCCATATTCCGAAGGAAAACCTGCTGGGAGCAGAGGGGCAGGGCTTTAAAATTGCCATGCATACATTAGACGGAGGCAGAATCGGGATTGCGGCACAGGCGCTGGGCATTGCCGAAGGCGCTCTGGATCGCACGGTTTCCTATGTAAAAGAAAGAAAGCAGTTCGGCAGACCGCTTGCGCTGTTTCAGAATACGCAGTTTGAACTGGCGAATTTAAGGACGAAGATCGATGCGGCAAAGCTTCTTGTTTATGCGGCGGCGGAAGCCAAGAAAAACAAACCGGTTTATTCTATCGAAGCGGCGGAGGCTAAATTGTTTGCGGCGGAAGTGGCAATGGAAGTCACCACGAAGTGCGTGCAGCTCTTTGGCGGCTATGGTTACATCAAGGAATACGAAGTGGAACGGATGATGAGGGATGCGAAGATCACCGAGATCTACGAGGGAACGAGCGAGGTGCAGCGCATGGTAATTGCGGGTGCGATGCTGAAATAAGTAGATTCGAATCAGTGGATCTGGGTATGACAAGATTCCATCAATGAATAAAAGGAGAAGCATTCATGAATATCGTGGTTTGTATTAAACAGGTGCCTGACACCAAGGGGGGCGTGAAGTTCAAGCCGGACGGGACGCTGGACCGTGGCGCAATGCTTGCCATCATGAACCCGGATGACAAGGCGGCTCTGGAAGCAGCCCTTCGCATCAAGGATGAAAACGGCGCCAAGGTGAGCGTCATCACCATGGGACTGCCCAAGGCCGATGCGGTCCTGCGGGAGGCTCTTGCCATGGGAGCGGATGAAGCGTTTTTGGTCACGGACCGTGTGCTGGGAGGAGCGGATACCTGGGCGACTTCCTCCACCCTCGTCGGTGCGATTCGGAAACTTCCTTATGACCTGGTTCTGACCGGCAGACAGGCAATCGACGGGGACACGGCGCAGGTCGGCCCGCAGATTTCCGAAAAACTTGGCATTCCGGTGATTTCCTATGCGGAAGAGATCCATGTGGATGGAGGGGAAATCGAAGTCAAGAGACAGTTTGAGGACAGGTATCATCTGGTTCGCGCCAAACTCCCCTGTCTGGTGACGGCACTTTCCGAATTGAATGAGCCCAGATATATGACGCCCGGCGGGATTTTTGACGCCTTCGAGAAGGAAGTGACGGTCCTTAGCAGACAGGATCTGCAGGATGTGAACGATTCGGATATCGGACTGGCAGGCTCTCCGACCATGATTGCCAGAGCTTCCGATAAGGTCAAAAAGGGAGCGGGGCAGAAGGTCGTTCCGGATTCCCCGGATGAGGGCGCAGAGTTCATCTTGGAAAAGTTGAAGGAAAAACATATTCTGTAAGTTTCCATCCCGGAAAAGCGGAAAGAAATGCGTCCTTCCTTGCATTTTTATCTCGAAAAAGAAAAAGAGAAGGTGCATCCGGTCCCTTTTCGAAGGAAGAAAACAATCCTGTATAGACCTTTTAGGCGGAGGTAAGACATGTCTTTAGAACAATACAAAGGAATCTTTATTTTTGCACAGCAGGTGGACGGAGAGCTCTCCGGCATCGCGCTGGAGCTTCTAGGCAAGGCCAAAGAGCTGGCAGAGCAGTTAGAGGAGAAAACGGTCACCGCAGTGCTTTTAGGAAGCGGGATTAGCGGACTGAAAGAGACGCTGGCACGTTACGGAGCAGACCGGGTGATTGTGGTCGATGATCCGGAACTGAAGGACTATCGCACGGAGCCCTATACCCATGCGCTGGCTTGCGTCATTCAAAAATACCAACCGGAAATCCTATTGATTGGTGCAACTGCAATCGGCAGAGATCTGGGACCGCGGGTGGCGGCAAGGGTTCATACCGGATTGACGGCCGACTGTACCTCTCTGGAGATCGGCGACTTTCCGATCAATGCGGTGCCCGGGCAGGAGCAGAAACATCAGCAGCTCTTAATGACCAGACCTGCTTTTGGAGGAAATACGATTGCAACGATTGCCTGCCCGAACTTCCGTCCCCAGATGGCGACGGTCAGGCCGGGGGTGATGCAGAAGCTTGCTCCGGATCAGGAGAGAAAAGCGGAGATTGAAAATTACAATCCCGGATTCACGGAGAATGATTGCTATACGAAAATCCTTCAGATTGTCAAGCAGACTTCGCAGACGGAAGACATTCAGGCAGCAAAGATTCTGGTTTCGGGCGGCAGAGGAGTCGGAAGCCCGGAAAACTTCAAACTGTTGGAAGAACTGGCGGAGGCTGTAAAGGGCACGGTATCCTGCTCCAGAGCGGTGGTGGACGCCGGTTGGAAACCCAAGGATCTACAGGTAGGGCAGACCGGAAAGACGGTCAGACCGAAGGTGTATTTTGCCATCGGAATTTCGGGAGCCATTCAGCATGTGGCGGGGATGGAAGAATCCGACCTGATCATCGCGATCAACAAGGATGAAAATGCGCCGATTTTTGATGTGGCGGACTATGGAATTGTCGGGGATCTCAATCAGATCCTGCCCGTGCTGACCAGGAAAATCAAGGCGGCGGAAGCGTAAAAAAGAATCGAAGCATTTTCAGGAAGGCTTCTGTGCCGGATTCCCGTATCATCGGAATCCGGCCTTTGATTTTTAGGATAAATTCACGATGAAAGCGGAGTTTTTTCGATTCTTATTGGCATTTTTTTTGGACAATGTTATAATAATTTTTGGGTTGTGTTAAGAGATATTGACGACACATTTTTTTGTTCCCGAATTCGTTATTTTTTTAACAATAACAAGAGAACGAAAGACTACAGGAGGTGACAGATGGGTTTCGTAAACTATGAAGTGGACGGAATGGTCGGTCTGATTACGATCAATCGTCCGGAGGCGTTAAATGCGCTGAATTCCCAGGTTCTGACGGATCTGGAGGCGGTGTTTGACGGAGTCGACCAGAAGGCAGTGCGCTGTCTGATCCTCACCGGTGCAGGGGAGAAGTCCTTTGTGGCCGGCGCAGACATTGCAGAGATGCACAATCTGGATGAGGCAGGAGGGGTTGCCTTCGGGAAAAAGGGAAATGACCTGTTTCGTAAGATCGAAACCTTCCCTCTGCCGGTGATTGCAGCCATCAACGGTTATGCGCTGGGAGGCGGAAATGAACTTGCCATGAGCTGCGACATTCGCATCTGCTCGGACAATGCGGTATTCGGTCAGCCGGAGACAGGGCTTGGTGTTACACCCGGTTTCGGCGGTACACAGAGGCTTTCCAGACTGATCAACCCGGGGATGGCAAAACAGATTCTCTATACATCCAGAAACATCAAGGCCGATGAGGCCTACCGTCTGGGGCTGGTCAATGCCATTTATACGCAGGAAGAGTTGATGCCTGCGGCCAAGAAGATGGCTGCCCAGATTGCGGCAAACGGGCCGATTGCGGTAAGAGCTTGCAAGAAGCTGGTGAATGACGGACTGCAGGTAGACATCGATCAGGCCATTGTCCTGGAAGAAAAGGCATTCGGCAGCATGTTTGCCACCAACGACCAGAAGGAAGGAATGGGCGCCTTCGTGGAGAAGCGCAAAGAAAAGCACTTCACCAACACCTGATCGTTTTTCTTACGGTATTACTCAATTCTTTTTTTCCATGAAAGGAGATAGAAATCATATGAGCAAGGATCCTAAAGACGTTGTAATCGTAGGCGCGGCAAGAACTCCGTTCGGCAAGCTGGGCGGTTCCTTAAAACCGTTTCAGGCTCCGGAGTTGGGCGGAATGGCCATCAAGGAAGCACTGAAGAGATCCGGTATTGCGGGAAGCGAAGTTTCCGAAACCATTTACGGTTGTGTCATTCCGGCAGGTCTCGGACAGATTCCGGGTCGTCAGGCGATGTGGAAGGCGGGCATTCCGCTGGATCGTCCGGCGTTAACCATCAACAAGGTTTGCGGTTCGGCTCTGAAGGCAGTCACACTGGGCGTACAGACCATCAAGGCAGGAGACAATACGGTTGTCGTTGCCGGCGGTATGGAATCCATGTCCAATGCGCCTTACCTTTCTCAGGATATTCGCTGGGGTCACAGAATGTTCGACTTCAAGATGGTCGATGCCATGGTACATGACGGACTCTGGTGCCCGCAGTATAACGTGCACATGGCCTGCCACGGCGGTGAGGTTGCTCTGGAGCACGGCATTTCCCGTGAGATGCAGGATGAATGGGCACAGCGCTCCCAGGAGAAATGGCAGCAGGCAGAAGAGAAGCATGCGTTTGACGACGAGCGTTTTGCCGTTGAAATCAAGGACAGAAAGGGTCGCGTAACCGTATTTGACAAGGACGAACAGCCTCGTCCCGAGAGCACCCTGGAAGGACTGAAGAAGCTTCCGGCTCTGTTTACCGATGTGGCACCGAAGAGCACGGTGACGGCAGGAAATGCACCAGGCACCAACGACGGCGCTTCCGCAGTTGTCATCTGCACCAGAGAATATGCGGATGCACACGGCTTAAAGCCTCTTGCTGTGATCAGAGGATATGCACAGGCGGCAACAGACTCCAAGCAGATCGCGACCATTCCGGGCGTAGCCATCCAGAAGCTGATGGAGAAGTACAACGTCGGTCTGGATACCTTCGACGTTATGGAAATCAACGAAGCCTTCGCAGCCGTCACTCTGGTTTCCGGTATCAGCATTCTGGGCATGAGCTGGGATGAGCTGGACAAGAAGTGCAACGTCAACGGCGGTGCAGTCGCAGTCGGACACCCGATCGGCGCAACCGGTGCCCGTATCCTGATGACCATGATCTGGGAACTCAAGAGAAGAGGACAGAAGAACGGTGTAGCAGCACTTTGCTCCGGTATGGCGCAGGGAGATGCTTGCTGGATTGAAGTAGAAGACTGATTTTTACCATAAGGAGGATAGAATTATGGCAATTAATACGGTTATGGTCATCGGTGCAGGACAGATGGGCGGCGGCATCGCTCAGGTTTTTGCATCCATCGGTAAAAAGACCTATCTGAATGATATCAAGCAGGAATTTATTGACGGCGGTATTGCCAAGATCACCAAGAATCTGGACAGGAGCGTTTCCAAGGGAAAAATCACGGAAGAGCAGAAGAACGAGACCCTGAAGAACATCATCCCTGCGCTGGATATCGATCAGGTGGCAGGAGAGTGCGACGTCATCGTCGAGGCTGCCATCGAAAACATGGAAATCAAGGCGAAACTGTTCGAGAAGCTGGATCAGCTTTGCAAGCCGGAATGCATTCTGGCAACCAATACCTCTTCTCTTCCGATCACGGAGATTGCTGCGCATACGAAGAGAGCGGACAAGGTCATCGGCATGCACTTCATGAATCCGGTTCCGGTGATGAAGCTGGTCGAGTTGATCAGAGGGCTTGCCACTTCCGATGAGACCTTTAAGACCATCAAGGCTCTGGGAGAGGAAATGGGCAAGACGCCGGTGGAAGTACGCGATGTACCCGGCTTTGTCAGCAACCGTGTCCTGCAGATGATGATCAACGAAGCCATCTACTGTGTGTATGAAGGCGTTGCGACTCCGCAGGATATCGATACCGTCATGAAGCTCGGTATGAACCATCCGATGGGACCGATTGAACTGGCAGACTTTATCGGACTGGACACCGTGCTTGCAATCATGAATGTCCTGTATGAAGGCTATGCGGACAGCAAATATCGTCCCTGCCCGCTGCTTCGTCAGTACGTAAAAGCAGGCTGGGTCGGCAGAAAGTGCGGCAGAGGCTTCTACACCTACGATAAATAAGCAAATGGTCTGAGGTTGCCCGGTCCGGTTCCGCATGGGCGCGGTATCCGGCCGGGCTTATGCGGTTTCCGGGAAGGGAAAAATTTTTAGAAGGGGTATCGTAAAATGGATCTGAAAGAGCTTTATCTAAAGAAGCGGATGTCAGCGGGGGATATCGCTTCTCAAATTGGTTCGGGAGAATGCGTGCACACCGATCTGGCAGCGGCGATTCCCCCGGGAATCATTCAGGCTCTGGTAAAACGTGCAAAGAGCGGGGAAGTGAAGGATGTGAAGCTTTATACGTCTTTAGACATCGGACAGTACGAGTGTCTGGATGAGGAGGCGCTGAAGAATATCACACCGATCAGTTGGTTTTCCAGCGGAAGGCTTGCCAAAATGATCAATGCCGCACGGGCAGACATCATTCCCTGCAACTATTCGAGTATGCCTGCTTTACATGCGCTAACGCCGGTGGATGTGATGGTCGCCGTCGTATCCCCGATGGATCGGCACGGCTATTTTTCAACCGGTGGATCGGCTTCTTTTTCTCAATCGGTCATTGATCGGGCAAAAAAAATCTATTTGGAAGTTTGTCCCTGGATGCCGAGAGCGTTAACGGGGCCCATCATCCATATATCGCAGGTAGATGGGGTGTTTGAATCGGAGGCTCCTTTGGTAGAGTTGCCAAAGCCCCCCATTGATGAAATCAGTAAGAAAATCGGAGAGCTGATGGCAGAGGAAGTGCCGAACGGAGCAACCATTCAGATGGGAATCGGCGCGGTGCCGGAGGCTTTCGGCATGGCTCTTCTCGACAAGAAGGACATGGGCATTCATACCGAGCTCTTAACAGAAAGCATGATCGACATGATCGAAGCGGGAGCCGTCACGAATCTGCAGAAACCGATTCACAGAGGAAGGACGGTTGCAACGTTGGCTTTCGGTAGCAAAAAGGTGCTCGACTATATCAATGACAATCCTGCCTGTGAGATGCTGACGGTGGATTATGTAAACAATCCCGCCGTGATTGCCATGCATCCGAATTTTATCTCCGTAAACGCCGCTCTGGAGGTGGATTTCTATGGGCAGGTCTGTGCGGAGTCGGTCGGAACAAGGCATGTTTCCGGGTCGGGCGGACAGTTGGATTACGTGAGAGGTGCGGTTGCATCGAAGGGAGGATGCAGCTATATTGCTTTTTCGTCTACGGCAAAAAACGATACCATCACGAAAATCAAGCCGACCCTGACGCCGGGCGCCTGTGTAACGACCGGAAAGAATGAGGTCGATTGCATTGTCACCGAGTACGGGATTGCAAGGCTTAGGGGGAAGCCGTTGTCGGAACGTACGAAGGCGCTGATTTCCATTGCACATCCGAAATTTCGTGAAGAACTGACGTATGAAGCAAAGAAACAGAATATTATTATCTGAATCTGAAAGGATGCCGTGCATCCGAAAGGACGACTCAGATCGAAAAAGGGGAACGGAGTCTAAAAGGATGTTTTGAATCCGAAAAAAGAGGATGTAAACCGGAAAGAGCGATGTGAGTCGGATGGGATGATCGGAATCTGACAGGAAAGGAAGATTATGTTTGAACTGACGAAAGAACAGGCAATGCTCCAGAAGATGGTCAGAGAATTCGCCACGAATGAAGTGGAGCCGATTGCCGAACAGATGGAGAAGGATGGACATATTCCTGCCGATCTGTACAAAAAGTTCGGAGAGACCGGACTGCTTTCGCTGAACATTCCGAAGGAATACGGCGGAGCGGGAATGGATGATATCTGCAAGGTACTGGCAGTGATGGAAGTGGCAAGGGCGGATGCCTCCGCTGCGGAGTTTTTCGCAGTGCAGCTGCTGGTGAACTACATCCTCGCCACCCATGCCAATGAGGAGCAGAAGAAAAAATATTTTGCACTCCCCAAGCAGGGAAAGATCGGTGCCTTTGCGCTGACTGAGCCGGAAGCGGGATCGGATGCGGGCGGACTGCAGATGACGGCGGAAGAGGACGGAGACAGCTATATTTTAAACGGTTCCAAAGTCTTTATTTCCAATATGGGAGAAAATGAGGGAGAATTTGCCCTTGTCTTTGCGCTGACCGATAAGGCCAAGAAGAACCGCGGCGGCGTCACCGCCTTCATCGTGGACAGAGACACGCCCGGCTTCAAGCTCGGTAAGTTTGAAGATAAGATGGGACTGCGCGCTTGTGCGGTTTCGGAACTGATTTTCGAAGACTGCCGCGTACCCAAGAGCCAGATCCTTGGTGTGGTAGGAAAAGGCTTCAATGTTGCCATGTCCGGTCTGGATTCCGGACGTATCGGTATCGCATCCCAGGCCTGCGGAGAAGCACAGGCGGCTCTGGATGAGGCGGTGACCTATGCCAAGCAGCGTCAGCAGTTCGGCAAACCGATCGCAACCAAGCAGGGCTTACAGTGGTATCTGGCGGAGATGGCGACCAAGTTGGAGGCGGCCAAGCTCTTAACGCTGAAGGCGGCTGCCCTCATGACTGCGGGAAAGAGAGCGGTAGAAAACTGCTCCATGGCGAAGTTCTATGCAGCAGAGACCGCAAATGAAATCTGCGCGAAAGCCATTCAGATTCATGGCGGCTATGGCTATATGAAGGACTATAAGGTGGAGCGCATCTACCGTGATGCGAGAATCCTGACCATCTACGAAGGCACCAGTGAAGTGCAGAAGATCGTGATCAGCAGAGGACTTTTGAAATAATTGCATGATCCGGATAGGGATGGCATCATTATTTTTAAAGGAGAGAATCAATGAAAGCAATTGTTTGTGTAAAGCAGGTTCCGGATACGTCCGGGGTCGTAGCAGTCAAGGAAGACGGCACGATGGATCGCGCCGCCATGGCGACGATTACGAACCACGACGATCTGGCTGCCGTTGAGGCGGCTCTGCAGTTAAAGGATGAGACAGGCTGTGAAGTAATCGTAGTATCCATGGGACCTCCGCCCGCAGAAGGCATGTTGAGAGAGCTTCTGGCGATGGGAGCGGACAAGGCGGTTCTGGTATCTGCCCGTGAATTTGGCGGTTCCGACACCTATGCAACCTCACAGATTCTGGCCGCTGCGGTTCACAAGATTGGCGTGGATAAAGATGATGTGGTCTTCTGCGGCAGACAGGCGATCGACGGCGATACGGCGCAGGTAGGACCGCAGATCGCGGAGAAGCTGAATCTGCCTCAGGTGACTTATGCGGCAGAAATCAAAAAACAGGGGAACGAGCTTCAGGTGAAGCGCCTGTTAGAAGATGGCTATATGATGCTTCGCGTAGAGACTCCCTGCCTGATTACCTGCGTGAAGGAGCTGAATAAGCCGCGTTATATGACGCTTTGGGGCATTCAGGAGTGCTTTTCCAAACCGTTGGAAATCTTTGATTACAATGCGTTAAAAGACGAGCCTCTGATTGATCCCGATACCATCGGTCTGAAAGGTTCACCGACGAATGTTTACAAATCCTTCTCCCCGCCGATGAAGGGTGATGCACAGATTCTGGACGGAAACGGCAAGGAGACCTGCCAGAAGCTTGCGGAGATTTTAAATACCAAACATCTCATTTAATGATCGCAGGATCAAATTCGTTTGATACCCGCATCAGAAAAGGAAAGAAGGAAAGGAGATTCTTTCGTTATGGCTTACGATAGTAAAGATACGGCCGCGTTTAAGGGCGTATGGGTGTTCTGCGAGCAGCGTGGCGGCGAAATCGGATCCATCAGCTACCAGCTTCTAAGTGAGGGAAGAAAGTTGGCAAACGACCTCGGTGCAGAACTCTGCGGCGTTCTGCTGGGAAGCGGCATTCCAGAAGAAGAGATCAAGAAACTGGGCGGTTACGGTGCCGACAAGGTGCTGTATCTGGACAACGAGCTGTTAAAGGATTATACAACGGACGGTTATGCAAAGGTTCTTTGCGAGCTGGTGGAAGAAAAGAAGCCCGAAATCTTCTTAATCGGCGCCACCAATATCGGTCGTGACCTTGCGCCCCGCTGTGCAGCCAGGCTTCATACCGGTCTGACGGCAGATTGTACACATCTGGATGTGGATGTCGAAAAATACAAGAAATTCCTGAAGACGACTTCTACCATTGATGTCGACAATACCAAGTTTGAAGAGAATACCAACCTGAAAATGACCCGTCCGGCTTTTGGAGGACATTTGATGGCAACCATCATCTGCCCCAGATTCCGTCCGCAGATGTCGACCGTCCGCCCTGGCGTTATGGAAACGCAGGCCTTTGACCAGGCAGGAGCGTCCAAGGTTGTGATCGAGAAGTGCCCGGTTCAGCTCTCTGCCTCCGATATTCATGTGAAAATTGACAGCATCGAGAAAACGGCGCAGAAGCTTGTAGATCTGATCGGCGCGGATGTCATTGTTTCGGTAGGGCGTGGCATCAGCAAAGACCCGGATAAGGGCATTCAGATCGCGCAGGAATTGGCGGATACGTTGGGCGGTGTTGTCGGTGCTTCCCGTGCGGCGGTAGACAGCGGCTATATCAGCCAGGATCACCAGGTGGGACAGACCGGCAAGACGGTACATCCGAGAATTTATATTGCACTTGGTATTTCCGGTGCGATTCAGCACAAGGCGGGCATGCAGGATTCGCAGTGCATTATTGCGGTGAATAAGAATAAGGATGCCCCGATCTTTGAAGTGGCAACCTATGGCATTGTGGGAGATCTTTTCCAGACGGCACCTCTCTTAAATGAGAGCATCAAGGCCATTCTGGCATCCAAATAAGGCAACACCGTTCCGCATGATTTGCACGGAAAACCCCCGAAGCCCGGTTCAGACTGGGTTTTCGGGGGTTTTTCTGTGCCTTGCGGATCTAAGTAGATGATGCGGGCAACTCGAACTTACGCAGGCGCCAAAACATACGAAGAAAAACGGTTTTGAGGGTTCTTGTTCCGAAAATGGATTCAGGCGATTTCTGTTTTTTTACCGGGAAAAGAGGCCAGAATCTCAATACTGCCTCCAAGGCTTAGGAGGAGAATCACGAGGATGCGATAAGTATCTGCGTCTGCGGTTTTCGGCATATCGGTCTGTTTTCCGGAGACAGTGCCGCCTGTTCGTCCGCCTGATGTGCCACCGCCCTGCGTGATATTGCCGCCGGAAGGAAGGAGATTGGTCTGACGACTGAAAAAGCTGCTTGCATTATCATTAGGAGCCGGGTTAATGCGCTGTGCCGTAAAGATACTGGAGCCGGCGGATGAAGAAGTAGAAGCGCCGGACGAAGCGGATGAGGCCGAAGAAGCACCGGAGGAAGCGGACGAGGCCGAAGAGGAGGAAGCTCCGGATGAACTGCGTGAAGACTGGGCGGAAGAAGAGGCGGATCCGGAGGCAGACGATGCGGAGGAAGCGCTGTTAGAAGCGGAGGAACTTGCACTCGCAGACGAAGCGGAAGAAGAGGAAGCGCCGGAGGAAGCGGACGAGGCCGAAGAAGAACCGCCCGCCGGCATCCGATTTCTGCCGTCGGTAGAAGAGATGATCACGCCAAATTCCGAAAAGTGAGGAGGAGTGAAAACGACATAATTTTTTCCCTCCTTGGCTTGGATTCGTGTGCCCGGAATTTCTTCTAACGTTTTTCCATCCTTTTCGCTGATCGAGAGAACCTTCACGGTTTCTTTGCCTTCTTGTGGCAAATCACTAAGAGGCAGCCAGATTTCGAAATTCTTCCACCTGGTCAGGTCGTGCGTCTCACCGGTACCGAACCCTCCTTCGTTTTGCAGCGAGATATTGTAGGTGTCCTGCAGACGAAAATTCCGGTAGTGAGAAGACTGCTCCATTTGAGCTGCAATCATGGAATCTGCTTCCGCCATGTCCCGGACGTTCAGGCAGGTGTTGTTCTTCAAGTTTTCAGAGGGGTTGGATGCCAGCACTTGCAAGGAGCGTTCTCCCTGTCCGTTTACGGAAAATCTGCCCGCAGGAACCGATGTAGAGTCGCCTGCCAGAAGATACTTGCTGCCATTGTCGACGATGAAATGAAGGCGTGCAGTACCGTTTTGCCCCGCCTCCAGAGAATGGGAGTCGATTTGTAAGGATTTAACTGTATCATTTTCTTCCTGAAACAGATGAAGCCTGGAAGGATCGGCGCTCATCGTTCTGGGCAAGGAAAGAGAAATTTCGAAATTGGAAAAGCCTTCCACCTGCTTCCCGTTTGCCTCCTTGCTGTCGGTTAAGGAAATGGTAAAACAACTTTTTTCAGAAGCTTGGCTCCAGGCTTCCGGAAGCAAAGAAGAGCTGTTTGGAAGGGGAGCGGAGGCAAGATGGAGGTAGAGATTCTGTGGCAGCTTCTTGTCTACGGGCAGAGGAGAGGCAGAGGTGAGGAAGCGCTCGTTGTCTGCAAGATCCGCTCTCTTGTCGTCTATGAAAATTTGCGGGTTTCCGCCTTCTCTGACGGCACTTGGGTAGCAGGGATATCCCCGGAAAAGGGGGGAGCTGAAATTGGTGGAAGCGGTGTCCGTGGCGGGTCCCTTGTTTGCACCGGCCCCTTCATTCGTACCGGAACCCGTATGGATAGCGGACTGCCTGCCTGCAGTGGGCTCCTCATAATAAAGCGTGGTTTGTTCCTGCGGGAAGGGAGACTCACCCCAGGCTTCCGGAAGAGGAGCCTTTCCTTGGAAGAGGACGCTCCTAACGGGAGTATGATCAAACGCGTGATGACCGATGGAACGGACCTGATTCGGAATAGTCAGATCGGCATCCAGTTCCTTGCAGTCATAGAAAGCGTAATTCCCGATGGTATTTACCTTGTTCAGCAGAATCTTCCGGATGCCGGTGCCTGCAAAGGTGAGGGCACCGATTTCTGTGATCCCGGAAGGAATCTGTATCTCGCCGCCGATGAATTTGCAACCGTAAAAAGCACCGGGAGAGAGGGTTTTTAGATGATCCGGAAGAATGAGATGCCCTTCCAGAGCCGTACAGTCACGAAAGGCGAATCTGCCGATTTCCGTCAGAGATGCGGGAAAGGCAATTTCGCTTAAAGAAGAGCAGGAGTCGAAGCAGGAAGCCTGCAGAGAGGTCAGCGTTTCGGGAAGTCTGACTCTTTTGAGAGCACGCATTTGGTAGAAGGCGCGTTCGCCGACAGTCGTGATTCCTGCGGTTTCACCGTCGTTTTCAAAAATAACAGAAGTGATATTTTCGGCTTCCGTCTTCCAGGGAGCCTCTTCACCGTATGCAGCGGAATCATAATCATACATCTTTCCGCTGCCGGAGATTTTGAGCGTTTTCTCCGTACCGCCTCCCTCTAACTTCCAGGTGAGATTCGCACCGCACCGATTCACGTCGCCCGCCGCCTTGACATATTTGGGATACAGAGCAATGCAAAGCGCCAGAATCAGCATGGAAACACCAATCAGGCGTCTTCGAAAGCGCCTCTTTTGCGCAAGTTTGCACCTGCGGAGAAGCTTCCTTTCCTCATCGACACGTTGGTGTTCCCTCTGATAACCCTTTCTTTCGCCCATGGTCCTTACACTCTCCCTTTGAATGCAGACAAATGATGTCTTTGGTTGATGGTACACTTGGAATATGGTTGTCCCTCAGGCATGTCGGACATTGTTGTAGAATGGGAACCTATTCTGGATTGGTAAATAGGATAAAGATAATTATTATTTTATCATATTACAGAGATAAAATATAGAAAATTCCGTTTTATTTATACGATTCCAAGGGCAGGAAAGTGGCTTGAAAGATGGATTTTTATGATCGCTGCTCAAAAAATTCGCCGTGGAGAGATCTGGCTCCACGGCGAAAAATCGTTATTCATTACGAGTAGAAAATTTCCGAGTAGAAAATTCCGAGTTCTGCTCCATGACCCATGACCGTGCAGAAGCACGAACTGGAAACTTCATTGTGCCCTAACGGAATGCTTGAGGTGCCG
Organism: Lachnospiraceae bacterium; assembly: GCA_015258065.1. Classification (GTDB taxonomy): domain Bacteria; phylum Bacillota; class Clostridia; order Lachnospirales; family Lachnospiraceae; genus Butyrivibrio. The sequence continues at coordinate 162,078 of JABZIZ010000004.1, forward strand.
ATGCTGGAAGCCACATCGTTTACTGGCCGGGCACCTGTGCAGCGCCGGCGGCCGGATCGGCACCCTGTGTCGGGGCGGTCTGTGCATTCGGATCGGCTGCGGCAGCTCCGGCAGCGGCTGCGGGTGTCGCAGTCGTATCGGCAGTATTCGGGTTCGTGACCTGCGCATTCGGATCGGCCACGTCACCTGCGCCCGGTTCGCTGGTAGCGGCAGCAGGGGCGGAAATCATGGAGAAGGAGGCAAGTGTACCATTATAATAGGCCTGCAAGGCCGCTTGTGCGTTCTGGGCAGCCAGAGCAACGGTCGCATCATTTTGCGGATAGCCGTTTCGTAACAGTACCTGCAAAAATTCCTGTGCAAGCTTGCTTTCCACGTTGGGTTGTGACCAGAAAGCCAGATCATGCTCACAGCGTTTGCGTACGACGCGCTGTCTGCCCTCTGCGTCCGTTTCATATTCGGAGTTGGCGCTCTTTCTGCCGGAGCCCTGTGCCAGAGACGGGGCTTCTACGGGATCCAGTGTAAAGACACCCTGTACATGGAAGGGGCAGTAGTCATTGGCAACGGCGCCGGAATAAGCGCAGATGGAGCCGGAATAATGAACGTCGCAGGGATCGGTCGGCACCGTATCCTTTGCAAAGATTTCTTTTTTCAAAGTAGCATCGCAAAGCCCCGCAATCGGGAGCTTTCCGGATTTGGAGCAGACCGTCATCTCCACGATTCCATCCGGTTTTTCAAAATTCGAGGAAGGGAGGTCTTCATGAATCTTGGACATGATTCCCTTCCAGAGAACCTTGGCAAGGGAGGTCTGTCCCTTCCCGAGTTTGGTATTGTCGTCATACCCCACCCAGGTGGTGGCGGTGTAATAGTTGGAATAGCCGGCAAACCAGACGTCGTTGTTTTTGGAAGTGGTTCCCGTTTTACCGGCAATCTGCGTTTTACCGAAATTGACCGACTTACCGGTTCCCTTGGTCACCACGTCTTCCATGGCGCTGGTTAACAGATAAGCTGTGGTGGGCTTTAGGATCTGTGTGCCCTTCGGATCGGTGTTATCAAGCAGCACATTTCCGTCGTGATCCACGATCTTGGTGTATAACTTTGGCTTGATATAGACACCGCCATCGGCAATCGAGGCGAAGGCAGCATTCAATTCGATGTTCTTGACTCCCTTCGTCAGACCGCCCAGGGCCATCGTCTGCTGGATGTCGGAGTAAACTCTGCCGCCGATTTCTTCATGATCGACCAAAGTGGTGAAGCCGAATTTTTTCAAATAATCAAAACCGAGCTGAGGGGTAATCCAGGTGAGTGTCTTCACTGCGATGACGTTCATCGACTGTTCAATTGCAGTCCGCAGGGAGGTTAGCCCTCGATAGGATTCGCCATACCAGTTACGCACCTGTCTTCCGTTGGTATAGTAGAAAGGAGCGTCTTTGATCACGGTGGCAAGGGTCAGCCCCGCGGCGTCCAGAGCGGGAGCGTAGGTAGAAACGATCTTGAAGGTGGAACCCGGCTGTCTGACCGTATCGGTTGCCCGGTTTAAAGTTCTGGAAGCCTCCTTATTCCCGCGCCCGCCGACAACGGCGACTACATACCCGGTATGCTGATCTTCGATGGTCACGGATACCTGCGGCTGCGGCACCAGATGGATGTTCTCGGCAAGTACTTCCCCGCCGGTTTCCGAAAGCATGGCGGATTTAAATTGATCAATGGCAGCGTTCGCACTGTCCTGAGAACGGTAGAGAAGGTTTCTGCCTTTCCCCGTTTCTTTTAACCAGCTCTCCATCATTTCACTGGAGTAATTGTGTGTCTTGCCGTCGCTTCCCTTGATGCTCAGTTGGTAATTCAGTAAAAAGACGGTGCCTCCGGGATAGTTGTCGGGATTGGCGATGACTTCATCTGCAATGCTCTGGATTTTTGGATCCTGGGTGGAATAGATTTTTAAGCCACCGGAATAGAGCAGCGCATAGGCCTGTGTCTCATTGTAGCCGATGTCGACTAAGTCACTGACCACCTCATTGGTAAGCGAGTCGACAAAGTAGGAGTTCACGGAAGTGTCCTGCGTCTTGGCGTCAATCACCTGGATGCGGGAATAGACATCATCGGCAAGGGCGGAATCGTGTTCCTCCTGTGTGATATACCCCTGCTTCAACATGTCGTTTAATACTTTTTCCCTACGCTTGGCATTCTCCTCCGGATGTGAAATCGGATTGTATTTGCTGGGATTCTGGGTGATCGCAGCGATGCAGGCGCATTCGGACAGATTCAATTCGCTGACGGATTTTCCGAAATAGCGGAGAGAAGCGGCTTGTACGCCCAGGGTATTCTGTCCCAGATTGATGGTATTCAGGTAGTTCACCAGAATATCGTCTTTATAATCTTTGATCGAAGGGTCATGCTTCAGCTTTTTTTCCAGCTGAACGGCAAGGTACTGCTCCTGGATCTTACGCTTGATCTTGGTAAATTTGCTCTCGTTGGTCCAGTTGGAAAAAACATTGTTTTTTAACAGCTGCTGTGTGATAGTGGAGGCTCCTTCCGAGAGATTGCCGTTTTTCAGCGCAACGCCTGCGGCACGGAAGATGCCCTGAATATCTACCCCGTTATGCTTATAGAAGCGGGAATCCTCAATGGCTACGAAGGCGTGCTTCAGATTGGCGGGGATCATATCGGAGGTCACCGGAATCCGGTTGGAGTCGCTGGAAACCAGTTTGGCGGTTTGATTGCCGTCCACATCATAGACGAAGGTAGAAAATCCCTTGGGAGTCACACTGATATCTCCGATTTCGGGGGCAGAGGAAATAATGCCGCGGAAAATACCGATCCCGAAGCTTAACAGTGTGATGCACAGCGCAAGGATGGTGATCAGGATCAAATTGAAAAGGGAAAGATGAACTTTGTTCGCTACACGTTTGGAAGTATTTTGAAGCGCACGTCTTTGCTGTTGTACGCCTCTTTTGCCATAATCTGCCACTGGAATGCACCTCATATTGTCTCTACTATTAAAACACCTCATTATAACACGAGGATGCAAATTTGAAAAAAAGGGATTCTTTAAGGTAAAATAGGAAAAATTGCAAGTAACCCTGTATCAAGGGGGCGAATCCTTTTACCAACCGGATCCCGGAAGGAAAGGAGCGTCAGGGAGAACGGGGAATCAGACGAGACAGGAGAATCCGTCATGGAGCAGGAAAAACGGGAACAAGACGCTTATTCGATCTTAAGTGACCATGTAAATGCAGAACTGACCGAAAAAAAATCGGTGTTTCTTACGGATGCTTATCCTGTCCACAGCGAAGAGGAGGCGGCAGAGAAGATTCAGGAAGTCTCCAGGAAATATTACGATGCGAGGCACCACTGTTTTGCTTATGTGTTGGGGGACCATAAGGAAATTGTACGCCAAAGTGACAATAAGGAGCCTGCAGGTACGGCAGGCAGACCGATTTTGTCGGTGATACAGGGAGAGAATCTGACCTATGTGCTGATTGTCGTGACCAGGTATTTTGGTGGGATTCTGCTGGGAACGGGAGGCCTAGTGAGGGCTTATACAGGAAGCGCCAAAGCGGTTCTGCATCTGGCAAAAGAAGAAGGGAAAATCCTCACCCTTCGTCATGCGCAGAAACTGCGCATTCACCTGCCTTATGCGCAGGCGGAAAGCCTTCAATACGATCTTGCGCAAAAAAAGATTCGCGTTTTAGAAACGGTCTATGAAGCGGAGGTGACCATCCGTATCTGCGTCCCTGCAGAAGAGGCAAAAGGAGTGATCCTAGAGATCACGCAGAAGACGTCCGGTGCGGCGCAGGTGGTACGGGAAGAGGAAGGTTTTTTTGCCGTCTGAATTTCGCTTTGCTTCCATATTCCAATCGAGAATGGATCCACGGATTCTTGATTTTTCCGTTCCTATCAAGATTAAAATTTTTTGCTTGCTTTTCCGGAAGGCTGCCATTATAATAACTATTGCTGTTCCGAACAGAGGGGAACACATCGGGGTGTGGCTCAGGTGGTAGAGCACCACGTTAGGGACGTGGGGGCCGCAAGTTCGAATCTTGTCACTCCGATTTGAGAAAAGAGTCGTCGTGTGGCGACTCTTTTCCGTATATATGGTACAAGTGTCAAATGCATCAAAAATCGTTGCAAACAGTCCTGTATCATAAATATTGCACGCGGTGACAGAGCGAGACGTTGGGGTAAGCAACCCTTACCCTTTATTGATCATATTTTCAGGAGGTTAATGTATTTATGACTAGAATCGATATTGTATCCGGCTTTTTGGGCGCCGGTAAGACGACTCTCATCAAGAAGCTGTTGAAAGAGGCGTTAGCGCATACCAAGGTGGTCTTGATTGAAAACGAATTTGGTGAGATCGGAATCGACGGCGGTTTTTTGAAGGAATCCGGCATCGAAATCCGTGAAATGAACGCAGGCTGTATCTGCTGTTCCCTCGTGGGAGATTTCGGTGCATCGCTTGAAGAGGTGATGAACAAGTATGCGCCGGAGAGGATTCTGATCGAGCCATCCGGCGTCGGCAAGCTTTCCGACGTAATGAATGCGGTACAAAATGTGGCGGACAATAATCCTGAGATGGAACTTTCCTCTGCCGTGACGGTGATTGACTGCACAAAGGCAAAACTCTATATTAAAAATTTCGGAGAATTTTTTACCAATCAGATTGCAAATGCCGGAACGATTATTTTAACAAGAACGGACAGAGCCGATGAGCAGACGGTGCAGGAAACGGTCGATCTGGTGAGAGAATACAATAAGAAGGCGACCGTGATTACGACGCCGCTGGAGCAGCTGGATGGAAAGGATATCCTGAACACCTTTGAAGGCAATAGAGATCTGGCTGCGCAGCTGATGAAGCAGGTATTGGAAGAACATCATCATGAGGAGGAGTGCCACCACCACGAGGAGGGCGAGTGCCACCACCATCATGAGGAAGAAAGCTGCCACCATCATCACGGGGACGAAGAAGATCACCGTGAGGAGGGGCATGAACACCACCATCATGGAGAGGCGCCGGCGCTAGTTGCGGATGAAGAGGGAGTAGTGGTGCACCGTTCCGAGGACGCCCATTTAAGAGACGGTCATCACCATCACCACCACCATGGCGCAGGAGAGCATGATGCGGATGAAGTCTTTCAGAGCTGGGGGATGGAAACACCCAAGCGCTATGGGAAAGAGAACATCAAGCAGATGCTGGATCAGCTGAATGCGCAGGATCGGTACGGTTTTGTTTTGCGTGCAAAGGGGATTCTGCCTTCGGAAGATGGCGGATGGATGGAATTTGATTATGTGCCGGGAGAACAGGAAATCAGACCGACGTCCAGAGCGGATGTCACGGGCAAGATTGTGGTGATCGGTTCCGGACTGAAGGAAGATGCGCTGGAAGGACTGTTTCGAGAGAATCAGCAATAGGGGCGAGAAAGCGGCAGAGAGGATCTCCTAGTAGAAACGGAGGGAGAATGAGAACAGGAAAGAATCCGGTCATAGACTTAAAACCGGTTTATGTGATCAATGGTTTTTTGGATAGCGGGAAAACGGAATTTTTCCGCTACACGATTGAACAACCCTATTTTCGGATGAAGGGGCGCACGCTCCTTCTTCTCTGCGAAGAAGGGGAGAACAGTTATAGCGACAAACTCCTGAAAAAGACGAATACAGTATTGGTAAAAATCGAGAAGGAAGAGGATCTGGTACCCGAAAAAATGTTGGCGCTGGATGAACAGTACCATTCGGATCGGGTTTTGATTGAATACAATGGAATGTGGAATTTCAAGAACTTTGCCCTTCCGCAGATCTGGACCCTGGAGCAGCAGATTACCACCATTGATGCCTCCAGTTTTCAGATGTATTTTACCAATATGAAGAGTTTGCTGGCGGAACAGATCCGGAATTCGGAGTTGATTTTATTCAATCGCTGCGACAAGAGAGAGGATCTTGCCTCCTTCAAACGAAATGTGAAGGCAATCAATCAGAAAGCGGAGATTGTCTTTGAGGGCGCCGAGGGAGAAATTGATGTCACCCTGGATGAGGATCTGCCTTTTGACCTTCACGCCGATCCGATCGACCTGAGTGGCTATGGGTTCGGAATGTTTTACCTGGATGCACTAGAACATCTGGATCGTTATGCGGGCAAACGGATTCGTTTTACCGCAATGGTATTAAAGCCGAAGGATTTTCCGAAGAATCACTTTGTTCCTGGTAGAATGGCGATGACTTGCTGTGCACAGGACATGCAGTTTTTGGGGTTCGTGACGGAATACGAGAAGGCGGATGAGCTTGTGAATAAAGAATGGGTGCTTCTCACGGCAAGAGTCGGCAGAGGGCATTCGGAAGCTTATGGGGGAGAAGGACCGATGCTGTTTGCAGAGAGTGTGAAAAAGGTGCAGCAACCGAAGAATCCGGTGATTGATTTTTCACAGCCGGTCTGAACTCGGGATCAAAAGAAGAAGAGGCATCCGTCATGATGTGGCGGATGCCTCTTCTAGGACATGCCCGGAGGCACAGATTGTTTGTTCAGAGCAGAGGTTGCAGAAACGAAAGGTTAAGCCATTTTGGCAACGGCAACTGCCAATCTGGAAACCTTTCTGGATGCAGTGTTCTTTTTCAGAACTCCCTTGGATTCCGCCTTGTCAATGACGGCAGTTGTTTCACGCAGAACCTTCTCTGCAGCAGCCTTGTCACCGGCCTCGATGGCAACTCTTACCTTCTTGACAGCAGTCTTTACACCGGATCTAACCGCCTGATTGCGTTCCGCCTTCTTCGCATTGGTCAGTACTCTCTTCTTGGCAGATTTGATATTAGCCATTCTGTTCCTCCAAAATCATGATTGGTCTTTGTAAAGTCATTCGATTCTTTTCATGGATGATGCTGATGAATCATGTATGTACCTGCGTTGACACGGCTTCAGGTCACACTTTTCAATACTAATAGATGAAGTCTTTGATGTCAAGTCATATCTGCGCAAGGAGTGGATTTTTGCTCCGGTCATGGAAGGCGGATTCCGGATTTGTTCACAAAGCCGGGCACTTTTTTTCAATGATAAGAGAAGTTCTTTCTTTAATTATAATAAATTGTTTGCCTCCTAACTTTGTGATAAAATAATAATATACAGGTGTCAAAATCATAAAAAATGAGTGCAGTCCTGAAATTTTTGCAAAGAATCACAGAGCAGGAAGAAAGCTTGAAAAGGATGAAAAGACACAGAAACGATCAGAACGGATGAAAAAGATTCAGAAATGATACAAATGATTGGAACTGATCGAAATAGACAGATTGAAAATGAGCAGATAGGATTCAAATGGGTTGACAGGTTAATCAATGGGAGAAATCAAGCAGGATCACATTCGGAATTTTTGTATTGTAGCGCACATTGATCATGGCAAGAGTACACTGGCCGATCGAATTATAGAAAAAACAGGGGCACTTTCCGATAGAGAAATGCAGGAGCAGGTGCTGGACAATATGGACATCGAGAGGGAACGCGGCATTACCATCAAGTCCCAGTGTGTCCGTATGATTTATCATGCCAGAAACGGCGAAGACTATAGCTTTAATATGATTGATACCCCCGGACATGTGGATTTTGGATATGAGGTCAGCAGGTCGCTTGCTGCCTGTGACGGGGCCATCCTGGTGGTGGATGCCACACAGGGGGTAGAAGCGCAGACCCTTGCCAATGTGTATATGGCCCTGGACCATGATCTGGAGGTCTTCCCGGTCATCAACAAGATTGATCTTCCAAGCGCACAGCCGCAGGAGGTCAAGGATGAGATTGAGGACATCATCGGGATTGAGGCACAGGACGCCCCTCTTGTCTCTGCCAAGATGGGAACGGGAATCGAGGATGTGCTGGAGGCAGTCGTGCACAAGATCCCGGCGCCGGATGGAGACGCAGAGGCGCCGCTTAAGGCTCTGATCTTTGATTCGATCTATGACTCTTATAGGGGGGTCATTGTTTTTGTTCGCCTCAGAGATGGTGTGATGAAGCCCGGGATGAGGGTGAAGTTCATGCAGTCCGGTGCAGAAGAAGAGGTGGTGGAAGTCGGAATCTTCGGGCCCGGCAGATTTATTCCCTGTGAGAGTCTGACCGCAGGTATGGTCGGTTATTTCACGGCTTCGATCAAGAACATTCGAGCTGCCCGCGTAGGCGATACCGTAACAGAGGCGGAGAGACCCTGCACGGAGGCGCTTCCCGGATACAAGAAGGTCCTGCCGATGGTATATTGCGGCTTCTACCCTGCCGATACGGCAAGGTATCCGGAATTAAGGGATGCGCTGGAAAAGCTGCAGCTAAACGATGCCTCCCTGGTCTATGAACCGGAAACGTCGCAGGCACTGGGCTTTGGCTTTCGTTGCGGCTTTTTAGGGCTGCTTCATTTGGAGGTGGTCGAAGAAAGACTCGAGCGAGAATACAATCTGGATCTGGTAACGACCGCCCCCGGAGTGGTCTATAAGGTTTATTTGACAAACGGCTCCATGATTGAACTGACCAATCCGTCCAATTTGCCGGATCCTTCCGAAATTGATTATATGGAAGAGCCGATGATTGAGGGAGAAATCATGGTGACGACCGAGTATGTCGGGGCGATCATGCAGCTCTGTCAGGAGAGAAGAGGGCAGTATTTGGGGACGGAATACATCGAGCAGACAAGGGCCATTCTCAAGTACGATCTACCCCTAAACGAGGTGATCTATGATTTCTTTGATGCGCTGAAGTCCCGCTCGAGGGGGTATGCTTCCTTTGATTATGAACTCAAGGGATATCAGAAGAGCGATCTGGTGAAGATGGATATCTTGATCAATAAAGAAACGGTGGATGCTCTTTCCTTCATCGTTCATAGGGATGGCGCCTATGAGAGGGGGAGGAAGATGTGCGAGAAATTAAAGGAAGAGATCCCGAGGCATCTGTTCGAAATTCCGGTGCAGGCCGCCGTAGGAGGCAGAATCATTGCCAGAGAAACCATTAAAGCGCTTCGTAAGGACGTGCTGGCCAAGTGTTACGGAGGTGATATTTCCAGAAAACGCAAGCTGCTGGAGAAACAGAAAGAGGGCAAAAAGAAGATGAGGCAGATTGGAAGTGTGGAGATTCCGCAATCCGCTTTTCTTTCCGTGCTGAAGTTGGACGATCAGAAGTAATCGAAGCAATAGAAGTAACAGAGAAGGCGATGAAACCGTTAGCAATCTATCTACATATTCCTTTTTGTGTAAAAAAATGCAGTTATTGCGACTTCCTCTCTTTTTCTGCCGGAGACGAAACGAGAGTACGTTATGTGGAGGTGTTGCAAAGGGAAATCAAGGAGGCGGCAGCCGCTTTGCCCAAACAGACCGATACCGATTATCAGGTGCAAACCATTTATTTCGGAGGCGGAACTCCCTCCCTGCTGGAAGAGAAGGAGATCAGGAAGCTGATCCACACGGTGAAGGACTATCTGTGTGTGGACGAAGAGGCGGAGACAACGCTGGAAGTGAATCCGGGAACCGTTTCCTCCGACAAGCTGACGGGCTATTTTGACTGCGGTGTCAATCGACTAAGCATCGGCGCCCAGTCTTTGCAGAACCAGGAATTGCAACTCCTGGGACGGATCCACACGGCAGATGATTTTTATCAAACGTTTCGTGATGCCAGAACAGCCGGATTTCGAAATATCAGTGTGGATATTATGGAAGCGCTCCCCGGTCAGACGCTGCAGGTCTATCTGGATACCCTGAGGCAAATCACCCTGATGAGGCCGGAGCATATTTCTTCTTACAGTCTGATCATTGAGGAAGGGACGCCTTTTTATGAGATCTTCGGTGCGCATCCGGTAAAAAATCCGGTCAATGAACAGGTAAGAAGGCGGTATCCTATCCCCTCGGACGAGGAGGAGAGACGGATGTATCACGAAACTTACCATTTTCTGAAGAGCAATGGATATCACCGGTATGAGATTTCCAACTTTGCCAGAGAAGAGGGAGGAGACCCCCACCGCTTTGAGAGCAGGCATAATACGGTTTATTGGAAGAGGGGAGACTATCTGGGACTGGGTCTGGGGGCGTCTTCGATGATTCGAAACGTACGGTTTTCCAATACAAGAAATTTCAAAGCTTATCTGGAAGGAGAGGGCAACCCGGAGAAGATCAGGGAAAACCAACAGAAGCTATCTCTACAGGCGCAGGTGGAGGAGTTCATGTTTCTGGGACTCAGGATGTGCGACGGGATCAGAATCGCCGAGTTTGAAAAAGAATTCGGTATTCCGATGGAAAGTGTTTACGGAAAAGTCATAAGGGATTTAGAGGACCAAGGGTTGTTGCAGCAGGAAGAAGGTTATTTATTTTTAACATCCTTGGGGATCGATGTGAGCAATCGCGTAATGGCGTGTTTTTTGTTGGATGAGTAAACCAAATCACAGGAGAGTGGACCATGCAATTTATCAAAGTGGACAGTCTGAAACCCGGGATGAGACTTGCGAGGCCGATTTTTGATAAGAAGGGTGTTCTGCTGTATGACAGGGGGAAGGCAATTAAGGATGAACAGGCGATTCAAAACATCCAAAGTTTTGGGCTGATCGGGTTGTTCATTCTGGAAGCGGCGGAGCCGGTACCGCCGATGACGGAAAGGGATCGCGAATTTGAGCGGTTCCAGACCGTGATGAGCGCACAGATCAAGGAAGAACTGGACACGATCCGGCGGACCAAAAAATCCAAACTTTGTGACCAGATCAGTGCGCAGATTATTTCGAGATATGGAAATACACCTGCCAAGATCAATTTTTTTCAAAGTCTCAGGAGCAAAGAAGATTATATCTACAAGCACAGCTTGAATACGGCCATTCTCTGTGCGGCAATGGCACATCGCATGAACCTGCCTTTGGGAATGCAGAGATATGCGGTGATGGCGGCTCTTGTGCATGACATCGGAAAGCTTGCGGTGCCACCGGAGCTCATGTATAAGAGCACACATACGCCGGAAGAGGAGGAGCAGATTCATTCGCTGGAGAGACAGGGCTATGCACTGTTAAATGAGACCTTTATTTCGGATCCGCAGATTGCCAGAATTTGCAAGAATGCAGAGAGAAACCTCCGTTTGATGGAGAAGAAGGAGCCACCGATCACCGAACGGATGCAGGCTTCCACCAAGGTGCTGATGGTGGCGGGTGTTTTTGATAAGTGCACGGCGGTTCGTTTCACAGAGTCGCCGATGTCCGAGATCTCTGTGATCCATAAAATGATGGAAAAACCGGCCTATTATGATCCTGCCGTGGTCAGGGGGTTGATGAATTCGATTACGCTCCTGACGCCGGGAGAGAGCGTAGAACTGACCAACGGGATGAAGGCGCTTGTGATCTCGCAAAACGAGGATCTGCTAAGACCGACGGTTCTGACTTTCGATTCGAACCGGATCGTGAATCTTTCCAATCTTGCCGATAGTGGCGGTCTGGAAGTGAAGGACATCATGAAGACGATGGATAACCGACATGTGATGAACCATGAAATGTTGGGCAAGATGGGAATTCAGGTGGAAGAGGAATAGGGATGTCTACAGCTTCAATCAATGACATTCTGATTTCCGCCCTGCGTTCCGGTGCTTCGGATGTGCATATCACGGTGGGAATTCCGCCAAAGATGCGGGTGAACGGAAAACTCATGACGCTAGCGGGGTTTGAGCGCCTGCTTCCGGAAGATACGCAGCGAATGGGCTTGGAGATCATGAATGAGCGGCAGAAAGAGATCCTTTCTCGCCGCGGCCAGTTTGATATGGCTTATGCGATCCCGGGAACGGGCAGGTTCCGCGTAAATCTGTTCCGGCAGCGAGGATCGATTGCCATTGTCCTCCGCGTGGTGGCGGGACAGGTGCCGTCTGCGAAGAGCCTGGGCATTCCGGATTCGGTCATTGATCTTTACCAGCATCCCAGAGGACTGGTCCTGGTGACCGGGCCGACCGGAAGCGGTAAATCTACGACGCTGGCTTCGATCATCGATCTGATCAACAACAACCTGGAGCAGCATATCCTGACGTTAGAGGATCCGATCGAATTTACCTACAGGCACCATCTCTCGATTGTCAACCAGAGAGAGATCGGGATTGACTCCGATTCTTATGCGGATGCGCTGCGCTCTGCACTTAGAGAAGATCCGGATGTGATTCTGGTCGGAGAGATGCGGGATCTGGAAACCATCAGTACGGCGATTACGGCTGCGGAGACGGGGCATCTTGTTTTTTCCACGCTGCATACCATTGGGGCAGCCAGCACGGTGGATCGGATCATCGATGTCTTCCCGCCTCATCAGCAGCAACAGATCCGCTTCCAGCTGGCAAACGTTCTGGATGCGGTGATTTCGCAGCAGCTTTTGCCTTCGATAAACGGGCGGGAAAGGGTGGCGGCCTTCGAGGTACTACACGTCAACGGCGCAGTCCGCAACATGATCAGGGAGTCCAAGACCCACCAGTTGATCACGGTGATGCAGACGGGAAGAAGGTTGGGAATGATTACCATGGACGAGGCGATCATTCAGCTTTATCAAAAGAAGAAAATCACGAAAGAGACAGCCATTCAGTATGCCCAGGAACCGGAAACCATGCTGATGAAACTAGGAGGACTTTGAGACGGCATGAACCCGGGAGAACTTTGAGGCAGTATGAACCCGGGAGAGCATTGAGGCAGTATGAAACCGGGGAGCGTTGAGACAGCATGAAACAGATCAAAATTTTACAGGTAAAAAAATTCATGGAGGCGCTCCTGTTACAGGAGGCCTTCGATTTATTTGATTTACAATCGGCCAGGATCACGACCTATAACACCTTTACCATCGACGGCAGGGTGCATCCTGATTTTTATGGGGAGGAGAAGGAAGAGCATCCCGAACTGCTGTCCCCCTGGAAGCAGATGAGAGGCGTGGTCAAAGATCTGATTCGTGGAAAACACACGCCGTTGTCCTTTTTATTGGTGCTTCGGTTAAAAGAAGAGGAAGAACAGAAGGTATTGTCCCTGACAGAAGAGGAGAAGGAACGCATGAAAAACACGTACGGCTTCGTGCTTTCCATCAAATATCAGGACGGGAGCATTACCCTTACGACAGGAGTGGAATATAAGGTATTCACGATGGATAAGGATGCGGAGGGAAGGTGGGATGCCGCACTGCCTCCGCTGCTTAGTCATGCGGAGATCTCCTTCGAAGAAATGTAGGAGATCGCTCCGGGAGATATTTGTGGAAGATCTCTGCGGGAGATATGGATGTGTGATCTCTGCGGGAGATATCTGTGCGGTTCTTATTCTCCCTGCTCCGCATGCAGGAGCTTGGCTGCCTGATCCGCCGCCGTTAGCATATCGATCAGTTCATCCAGGTCCCCGTCCAGGATCTGTGCGATCCGGTACAAGGTCACCTTGATTCTGTGATCGGTCACCCTTCCCTGGGGAAAATTATAGGTTCTGATTTTCTCTGAACGATCTCCGCTGCCAATCTGGCTTTTGCGCAGTGCCGCCTCTGCGTCGTGCTGCTTTTCCTGCTCCAGTTCATACAATTTGGCTCGCAGTACCTTCAGCGCCTTGGCGCGGTTTTTGAGCTGACTTTTTTCGTCCTGGCAGGAGATGACGATACCGGTAGGCAGGTGCGTCAGTCTGACGGCAGAGTCTGTCGTATTCACACACTGGCCGCCGTTGCCGGAAGCGCGGAACACGTCAAAGCGGCAGTCGTTCATGTCGATCTCGACGGCAACATCCTCTACTTCCGGCATGATGGCAACCGTGGCGGTCGAGGTATGGATCCTGCCGCCGGATTCGGTCTCCGGTACGCGCTGTACCCGGTGAACACCACTCTCATATTTCAGTTTGGACCAGGCACCCTGTCCGTTGATTAAGAAGCTTACGCTCTTCATACCGCCGATGCCGATGTCTTCCACACTCATGGTTTCGATGCTCCAGTGCCTTCTTTCGGCATAGCGGGTATACATGCGGTACAAGTTGGAAGCAAAAAGCGCTGCCTCGTCCCCTCCGACGCCGGCTCTGATTTCCACAATGACATTTTTATCGTCATTCGGATCCTTGGGAAGCAGAAGCAGCTTTAAATGCTGCTCGATTTCCGGAAGTGCCGCCTTCGCTTCCTGCAATTCGGTCTTTAAAAGGTCCCGCATCTCGGGATCGTTTTCACCTGTTAACATCGACTCGCTCTCTTCGATGGTCTGAAGACAGGCGCGGTATTTCCCGTATTCCGTCACCAGTTCCTGCAGATCGCTCTGGGTTTTCATTAAAGTCCGAAAACGGTTCTGGTCGGCAGCGACACCCGGTTCGCTTAATTCCCTTGTAATGTCTTCGTATTTTCGAACAAGATCTTCCAGCTGTTGGAACATTCTGTTTATCCTCGATTCTTTCTGAAACATGACCGGAAACGATGAGATTTTCCCGATGTGAAAGGATCCGTGATTCTTACACGGGGGAACAACCTATCCGCAGAGGCGGATGGCGGAAACCCTCTAAGGGAACGCCTTCCTGTAGATTCCGACTGACTAAAGAGGAAGAGGCGGGAGGGTGCCGCAAACCACACGATCCCTTCCGGCAAGATCTTTGATTGATTTTAACGATACCAATCCCGCCTGTTTCATCAGACGGACTACCGTCGCATTCTGATCATAACCGATTTCGAGCAAGAGATGCCCGCCTCTTTCTAAGAGTAAGGGGAGTAGGGAAAGGATTCTGCGGTAAAAGTGGAGACCGTCTCCTCCTCCGTCTAATGCCTGCATCGGCTCGTGATCTTTTACCTCCGCTTCCAGCGTGGGAATGACCTCCGTACGAATATAGGGAGGATTGGATACGATCAGAGGAAACCGCTCTTCTCTGTGCGTCGGAAACAGATCGCAACAGAGGAAGGAAATGCGAGCTTGTAAGCCCAACCTTTCCGCATTTGCCCGGGCGACCTGCAGTGCATCTGGAGAAAGATCGGTGGCAACGGCGCTCGTCTCTTTACAAAAATGCAGGAGAGAGAGTGCAATGCAACCGGAGCCGGTACAAAGATCGAGGAACCGAGTGCCTGTTGTGAGGAGCGGGAGTGTTTCTTCTACCAGAATCTCCGTGTCGGCTCTGGGAATCAGGACGGAGGAATTTACCTGAAAAGGTAGTCCCATAAATTCCGCAGTCCCCGTCAAATAGGAAAGAGGAATCCTGTTTGCACGTTTTTGAAGGAGGAAGCGGTAGTGAGCCTCTTCCTCCGGGGAAAGAATTCGGTCGCCGTGCGCCAGCAGGTCGTGATGCGTGGTATGGCACACATGCTCAAGCAGCAGACGCGCCTCCAGGAGAGCGTCTGGAACATGGGCTGTGATTAACTGTTCTTTTCCAAAAGAGTAAGATGCTGCGTAATTCATCTGCTTTGATCCGAAGCCTCTTCCTCTCCCCGGATGATGCCGAAGGCATCTTGCAGGTAGGATCTCCAGTCAAAGATCGCTTCCACGGAGCGAATACCGACCTCAATCATGGAATCATCCGGTTCCCTGGTGGTCAGACGCTGGAGCATCAGACCGGGTTTAGCCAGAAGCCGCCATAAGATGAAATCGCTGTTGGCCGCTAACAGGATCAGCTCATAGGAGATACCGGAGATGAGCGGGATGAGCAGAATGCGGATCAGGATGCGGTAGGGAACGCTGCGAACACGGATAAAAAAGAAGAGCACGATGCTGACCAGCATCACGAACAGGAGAAAGCTGGATCCGCAACGCCTGTGCAGACGGCTGGCCCTCCTGACATTTTCCACATTCAGCGCATGCCCCGATTCCAGGCAGTTAATGCATTTATGTTCCGCGCCGTGGTAGGCAAACAACCGCTTGGTGTCTTCCATCTGTGCAATCAGGCGGATATAAACAATAAAAAGGAAGATGCGAAGAGCGCCTTCCAGAAGAGAAAGCAGAACGTCGGAGCGGATGAATTTGGAAAAGAGAGAGGCAATCAAAAAGGGCAGAGCCGTAAAGAGGATCAGAGCAATGGCAAGCGACAGGACAAAGGTGGCAACGCCAAACAGGGTTTCGTGCGCTTTTGACTTTGTGTTTTTTTCTGTCTCCGTCTTTTCTGCGGAAGCCTTATGGGGAGACGGTTGCGCATGCGTCTCTTCATCGGTAAAAATAGAAGAGGCGTAGTTTAGGGAGCGGTACCCGAGAGAGAGCGAGTCCAGAAACACAAAAATACCACGGAGAAAGGGAATTTGTCTAAAAACGGATCCGTACAGAAGGCCGTGAAATTCGCCCACGTCCGTTGCGATTTCTCCATTTTCCCTGCGGACGGAGACGGCATATTGATCTTTGTTGCGCATCATGACTCCCTCAAGGACGGCCTGCCCGCCGATCCCGGAGTAATGCCTCAGTGCTTGTATTTTCATATCAAATCCTCAAAAAGAGGGCTGAGCTCTTTGCTCAACCCTCTTCGATGATACTGCTGTTAGCCTCAAACGAAAATGCAGAGCATTTTCTCTTTGGTTCTTACATTCCGTATTTCTTATTGAACTTATCAATACGGCCACGTGCCGCTGTCGCTTTCTGCTGTCCTGTATAGAAGGGATGGCACTTGGAACAGATTTCCACGTGAATCTCCGGCTTGGTGCTTCCGACAACGAAGGTATTGCCGCAGTTGCAGGTCACAGTAGCCTGGTGGTATTCCGGTTGAATCTCTTTTCTCATGGTCTGGGTACTCCTTTCCGGCGAAGTTTCCGACTCCGCATATTCAGTCGAACAATTTAAGAATTTTAGCATAGAAGCAGAGAGAACGCAAGAGCTATTTTGTCACCATCATCTATCATAGAAAAAATCCATAAATTAAGGAAGAAAATTGATCAAACCAATGCAATCTGATAAGATTATGAGTGATAGATATCAGAAGTATAAAAAATGATGTAATTTTTTTGGAAGGGAGAAAACCGATGTCATGTACAACGATTTTGGTCGGAAAAAAAGCGAGCTATGACGGCTCCACCATGATCGCCCGGAACATGGATTCCGGTTCGGGAGAATACACCCCGAAGAAGATGTGTTATGTTGCCGGAGCAGAGGTACCAAAAATCTACCGCTCCGTGCTCTCCCATGTGGAGATCCCCCTGCCCGAGAAGGCGATGGATTTTATCTGTTTCCCGGATGCGTTAGGGGACAAGGGGATCTGGGCAGGAGCAGGAACCAACCGTGCCAATGTGTCCGTCTCCGCAACGGAAACCATTACCAGCAACGAATTGGTGATGGCGGCGGATCCTTTGGTCGAGCTTCACTTGGAGGGCGATCGGGAGATTCCCGGCGGCATCGGCGAGGAAGATATGACAAGCCTCCTGCTGCCTTATATTCATTCCGCGAGAGAGGGCGTGATTCGCCTGGGAGAACTGCTCAAAAAATACGGCACCTATGAGATGAACGGAGTGGCCTTTTCCGACGAAAATGAAATCTGGTGGCTGGAGACGATCGGCGGACATCATTTCATCGCAAAAAGGGTGCCGGACGATGTCTATGTCATGATGGCGAACCAGCAGGGCATGGATTCCTTTGATCTGGCAGATGCGTTCTCCAAACAGAAGGAACATATCTGCTCGGAAGATCTGCGTGAATTTATGGAGGAGAATCATCTGAATCTTTCTATGGATCAGGAAATGAATCCGAGAGATGTTTTCGGATCCCATTCGGATGCGGATCATGTCTATAATACCCCGAGAACCTGGTACATCATGAAGAGATGGAATCCGTCCGTTTTCACTTATGAAGGCGAGGATGCAGATTACCGCCCGGATTCCGACGACATCCCCTGGTGCATGGTTCCGGAAAAAAAGATTACGCCTTTTGAGGTGAAATATATTCTGTCCTCCCATTTTCAGGGAACGAAGTACGACTGCTACGGGAAATTCGGC
This sequence comes from Lachnospiraceae bacterium, assembly GCA_015258065.1. Lineage (GTDB taxonomy): Bacteria > Bacillota > Clostridia > Lachnospirales > Lachnospiraceae > Butyrivibrio. The sequence continues at coordinate 179,913 of JABZIZ010000004.1, forward strand.
GACACCTCCGAAATCGGGAAACTGCGCCCGATCGGCATCGAAAGGACAGCTTTTTTATCGCTTCACCAGAACAGAAAAGAGAAGGAGAAGGAGCTTTCGTGCATTACCTGGGTGGCTTTCGGCAGCAATGTGTTTAATGCGATGATTCCGCTGTTTTCTGCAGTGGAGAAGATTCCGTCCTATTTTGAAACCACCGGAAAGGAAGTCAGCACGGACAGTTTTTACTGGAACAACCGCCTCATCGGTGCGCTCGCCGATGCTTCCTATGCAAAGAGCCGTATTCATATCGAGCGTTATCAGGCCAGAGTCCAGGCGAAATGCTATCAGCTGTTAACGGATTGTAAAAAAGAGGTATTGAAGAAGAAAAGAAGCGGGAAAGAAATCCGAAACATGCTGGAAGAGTGCAACGAAAAGATCGCACTTTGCACGAAAAAAGAGACGGAAGACCTGTTGGATAAGGTTTTGTATGAGGCGAGCAGCTCTATGAAAAATTGCTTTGCCAGGAGCGACGCCTGAGCGAAGCGTTCATAAGCGGCATAGAGCGAAATATCTACAAGGCACACATCGTAAAGTGCCCATAGGCACACATGGCGAGGGATCCATATCAGACGCCGGGGCGTAAGTTCTCGCGGGAACGAAAAGCGGGTTCGGCGGATGCACACATGACAACAAAGGAGGATTTTATGGGAGTAGCAACATTGATTTCACCGGAGGATACCTGGGCTCTATGGACGGTTCTGGCACTGAGTGCAGCTCTGTCCATCTATCTGGAACAAAAATATGCCTGGGCAAGCAAGATTACGGGCTGTATCTTAGCCACCGTTTTCACGTTGGTTTTGGCGAACCTGAACGTGATTCCGACGGACGCACCGGTTTATGATGCGGTTTGGGGCTATGTGGTACCGCTGGCCGTACCGCTTCTGTTATTTCATGCCAATGTCAAAAAAATCTGGAAAGAATCCGGCAGAATTCTGATCATCTACCTTCTCAGCAGTGTGGGAACCCTGCTGGGCGGCTTTGTCTCCTATTTTGCACTAAGGAATGCCATTCCGCAGTTAAACGATATTATTCCGATGTTTGTCGGCACCTACACGGGAGGCTCGGTCAATTTCATTGCGATGTCCGAGCAGTACAGCGTCCCCGGCAAGACGGTGTCTGCAGCACTGGTGGCGGACAATCTGTTGATGGCACTGTATGTTTTTGTTTTGATCTCACTTCCTTCCATGGCGATCATCAAGAAACTCTACAAGCATCCTTATGAAGACGCTCTGCTGGCAGCGCAGGCGGGAGATCAGGATCAAAATAAGACGATGGCTGCAAAGTACTGGGGAGCAAAAGAAATCTCTCTGAAAGACATCGCTTTTGCGGTCGCCATCGCCTTTACCATTGTGACGGTGTCTACGAAGCTGGCAGGACTGATCAGCGGATTCTTCTCCGGAGGGGATGTGTTTAGCAAATTCATGGGCGGTTTCTTCGGAAACAAATATCTGTTGATTACCACCATCACGATGCTCATCGCTTCTTTCTTCCCGAAACAGATGTCTTCGGTCAAGGGAGCGCAGGAGATCGGAACCTTTCTGATTTATCTGTTCTTTGCGGTCATCGGAGCGCCGGCTTCCATCCCCATGATTATCAAGGAATCTCCGCTCCTTCTGGTTCTGGCGCTGATTGTGGTTGCGATCAATATGGTCGTTTCCCTCCTCTTCGGAAAACTGTTCCACTTCTCCATTGAAGAAATCATCATTGCCTCCAATGCCAATGTGGGAGGCCCTACAACGGCGGCGGCGCTCGCCGTTTCAAAAGGCTGGGGAGAGTTGATCATTCCCGGACTGTTAACCGGAACGCTGGGATATGTGCTGGGCAATTATCTGGGGATCTTTGTCGGCATGCTGCTGCACTAAGCTTCTACACGGATGTCAAAAAAATGACAGTAAGCCACGGGGGATTCCGTTCTCCCGTGGTTTGTTTTTTTACACTCTTCTTTTCCGGGATCCCGTTTTTTTACCGATATAAAGAGAGAAGCCCTAAAGTGCCGGTAGCCGGAGAAAAAGGCAGTTGGGAGGGGCTGAATCTATGGAAAACGCTATACTTACAGAGTGCATACGGGTGAGACGTTACGAGACTGAGAAAGAAAGGGAAGGTGGGTGCGTGCATGAATCATTCGTTAGGGGATATGATCCGGGAACTGCGAAAGGAAAGAAAGCTGACGCAGGAAGAACTGGCGGACGGGATCTGCTCTGCCGTCTCGATTTCGAGAATCGAAAACGGCAATCAAATGCCCTCGAATGCCATTCTGGAGAGATTGTTGGAGCGGCTTGGCACCAGTACCTATGAGATTTGCAATGTCTATTTTCAAAACGAAAGGCAGCAGGAATTTGAGAGGCTGGCGGAGCAGGCGGGAGGAGCACTGACAGAAGGAAAAATCAGAGAAGCAGAGGACTTTTTGAATCGGTTGAAATCCTATGAAGAGAAAGATCCTCACTTTCTTCAAACGGTTCTGTTGGTAGAGGGAACCATACAGTTCTTTCAGTCGGATCCGAACTGCATCCGGACACTGGAGATGGCGATTCGACAGACAAAACCGGAAATTCAGCTGGAAGATTTGAGAAATATCCTGTTCGATGTAACGGAGGTGAATACGATCTGCGTGCTGAGTGCCGCTTATGATCAGTGGGGAGAGGTGCTGCGGGCGATTCGGATCGGAGAAGAACTCTACCGGGCAATGGAAAAACATCATAGCCACTTGAAATCCTTTGGCGTCTTGCGGATCAATGTGGCGATGAATCTGTCCCAGTTTTTGTGTAAGGAAGGGCGTTATGAAGAGGCACTTGCTTATATTACGAGGGCGGAAGCCATCAGCGAGGAAATTTCGGAAATGAGTCTGCTTCCGGAAGTGGAGTTCCTGAAGGCAAAAATTCTTTTTTTCACCCACAAAACAGAGGAGTGTAAACGGATCATTCAGGCAATTGTCCCCTATATGGAGCTGATCCATAAGGACCATTTCGCGGAGATGGCACAAGAATTTGCAACTTCGCAGCTGGGACTTTTCCTTAACAAATGAGGTAAGAAAATCTTTAACATGTGACGTTATGGTTTTAGGAACCGCCCTCCGTTATATTGGTTTTACAAGGACGAGAGAGAATGTAAGGAAGGAGGGAACGAGCATGATCAAATATTTTACTTATAAAAACAAGGGTCCTTTTGGTGGTTATCTGATCCTACAGGTGTTGCAGATTGCGGCAACGATTGGAGTAGCTCTCCTGCTGAACTGGATCATTGACCGCCTTTTATGGAGAATCGAAGGAAAACAGTTGGCGGGATTATGGGCGGACTTTGCCGTCTGTGCCGGATATGCGGCACTTCTTGGAATTCTCATCCTGCTGAGCGGCCTTATGAAGGCAATCTGTATGCGGAATGTCATGACGCACCTTCGGGAAGACCTGTCGGCAGGTTTTTTATCCATGAAAATGGAAGATTTCCGGAAAAAGAGTTCGGCCCAGTACCTCTCTCTGATGAATCAGAACGTGGCGCTGGTAGAGGAGAATTATTTTAAGAATGGGTGCTCCATTTTTGAAGGCTTTGTCAGCATGGCGATTGCTGCGATTCTATTGGCCTATTTGAATCCGATTCTGGCGCTTGTTTCGATCGCGCTGATGTCCATCCCCAGCCTGATTCCGCAGCTGTTTGGAAGGAAGCTAAAGGCAGGGCAGACCGCTATTGTAGAAGCGACGGGGGCTTACAACGTTTCCATCAAAGACTTGTTCCAGGGATTTGAGGTGATCAAAGGGTATCACGTCGAAAAGGAAATGCAGGCGGATCACAAATCCTTCCTGGGCGGGATGGAGAAGAAAAAGGCAGGCTTTCAGAAAATCATGTCAGTGGTCTACTGCTTTGCCAATGCATCCGGCGTGGCGGTCCAGTTTCTGGTGATTACAATCGCAGGGATGTTGGCAGTAAGGGGATACCTGACGCTTGGCAGCATCATTGCCCTGACACAATTAACCGGGCAGGTGATTACGCCTGTTTTTCAGATGTCCGCGAAATTCAGTCTGTTGCGTTCGACAAAACCGTTGCGGGAAGAAATGGAGCAGATTGTAAGAATCAGCCAAAAGACAGAGGACAGCAAGGAAGTACAGCTGGAAAAGGAGCTTCAACTGCAAGGGATTTCCTATTCCTATGAGGAGGGAGAACCTGTACTTTCGGGGATCGATCTTTTATTCGAAGCGGGAAAACATTATGCCCTCGTGGGGAAAAGTGGAAGCGGCAAGAGTACGCTTTTACAGATCATCGGCGGGTACTTGGAAAAGCAGGGAGGAGAACTTTGGGTAGACGGGAGAGGGGGGGAGATTCCGTCGTCAATCATGATGCAGCAGAATGTCTTTTTGTTCGATAAAACGCTTAAAGAGAATTTGTGCCTCTACCGGCAGTTTGACGAAGCACAGATACAGAGGGCACTGGATCAGGCAGGTCTGACGGATACGGTGGCAGCTTTGCCGGAGGGAATGGATACCTGTGTGAAAGAAAACGGTTCTCGATTTTCCGGAGGAGAAAAACAGCGGATTGCGCTGGCAAGAGCCATTCTTCACGGAGAAGAATTGCTTCTGATGGACGAAGCGACATCGGCGCTGGACAAGCGCACCGCAGGGCAGATCGAACAGCAGTTGTCTGAGTGTAAAGAGCTGACGCTGATCTCGGTCACCCACCGCCTGGATCCTGCCATCCTTGAGAAGTATGACGAAGTGATCGTTCTGGATCATGGACAGGTCGTGGAGAAGGGAGCCTATCAGGAGTTGTTGGCAAGAAAGGGCGCCTTGCAGGAACTGGTGCAGGAAGAGGAGGCTGCGCCACTTCCCCAATAGAAAAAACGGAACGGATTGATTTAGACCGGTAGGATGCGATAAAATCTTACAAAAGAAAAAGATTGGGGGAACAGAATGAGGAGAATCAAACCGTTTCTAGGAGCTCTATTATTGGGGGTCTGCATGTTTCTGACGGCATGCGGTGATCAGAAAGAAGGGAAAGAGGCGAAGCAGAAAACAGCTTCTTTTGCAGAGAGCAGTCAGGGCGAGGAACAGAAGGAAACCTCCGCGGTCATTCCGATTACGTATTCGAATCTGGTAGACGAGGAAACCAGAAATCGTGTTTCTGCCGCATTAAAAAACGCGGGACTGAAAGACGAGAAGATCACGGACTTCTTTTTGGCAGTGGATGAGTATAACAATGCGGTGGGCAAGGAAAATCTGGTGCAAAAAACGACGACGACAGACGGCCCCTTTCCTTCCATGGATTCGGACCGTCTGATCGACCTCTGGCTGCAGAACGGCGGTTTTGTGGGGAGAAATTGTCGCATCACTTCCTTTTCGTTGATGGGAGATTTCATTGCGGTGAAAAATCCGGCGGCAGGGGATACCACGATGCTGTTCTCGGACTTCGAGGCGATAGGAGCAAAACACCTTTTCCAAGGAGAGGAGAAGAAAAAATTCGATACGATTTTCTCCTACATTGATGTGACGAACACGCATGATACCAAAGAACTGGCAGAGGAGATTATCGCTTCCTGGAAGAAAAAAGGTATTTCCTTTCATAATGATAAGATGCACATGATGTCTGTCTTTATGACCATGGACGATGGAAAAAACCAGGTGCAGGAATTCATCGGGCATACGGGCATTTTACTAGAGGACGGCGACCGCTATCTTTTTGTGGAAAAACTGGCTTTTGAACTGCCGTATCAGGTAGAGGAATTTCGTAGCAGGCAGGAGGTGAATGACTATCTGATGGCCTGCTATGACAAGGATGCGGACGGCTTAACCGCAAAGCCGGTGATTTTTGAAGACGATCAGGTGATGAAAGAATATCGGGTTCTGGAATAAGGGCGGAGCCGGTACAGGAGTTGCTTGTTTGTTAAATCCGATCGAAACGCAGAAAGAGCAAAGGCTTAGGCCTTTGCTCTGATCAGGTTCATGATGGAAATGACGGCTCCATAGCCCACTCCTGCAATGGGCCAGATGACCCAACTGAGGTTCCATCCGAGCAGATAGCTGAGGATGAAATACAGGAGGAGAGTGACGGACCAGTAAACGCTTGCAATTTTCTTGTTGCTTACGGCAGAGTTCTTGTTTTCTCTGCTGAATTCTCCCTCCTCCGATAAAATCTGGAGTGCGTTCCAGGGAATGCTGGCACGCACCAGCAGAAACAAGCCGACTCCCACAAGCAGGAGCAAAAAAGGAACGGCAATCGTCATTGCCATATCCTGGTCAGGGAAGAAAATCATACTGAAGAAGAGAGGGGTTGCGGACAGGATGCAAACCAGAACTCCCAGAATGGTCTGGATCGTATAGGAACTTTGCAGTTTTGCCTTTCTTTCCGCAATCATCCCGTTTACCCCATAGGCGGTATTCAGTGGCTCTTTTTTCAAATAGGCGAAACGCTCTCCGTCCATACTGTTCTTCAGGAAGAGGGCAGTCCCGATACCGATGATGAAAAGCAGGAGAATGACGCCGATACCGCTCGCCTGGCCTTCGGAAAGGGGGAGCTTTCCACCCTCCTGCAGGGCCTGTAAAGCAATGAGAGGGGCGGCGGACACAATAAAGAGCAGGACGGCGAAGGCCATAGGTGTTGCAATCCGGCTTTTATATGCGAGATAGGCATTGGCTTCTTCCATGGAAACGGAGGCTTCCCTTACGGAAGAGTCGTGATCCTCGATGGGGACCTGTGTCTCCATCTCTTCGATTTCATCTTTTAATAGATAGTCGGTGCTGACCGAGAAGAGGTCGGATAATTTCAGGATCTTGTTCATGTCCGGGATGGATTGCGCTCCCTCCCATTTGGAAATGGACTGCCTGCTGACATTCAGCTTTTCCGCCAGTTCTTCCTGTGATAAACCGTTTTTCTTTCTCAGTTCTATGATTTTGTCTGCCAGTATCATGGATTCTCCCTTCGCGTCTCTTGTGCATGATGGTCCTGCTCTTTAGGTGGCCCCTTTGGGATCCATCGTTTGTGATCACTCTGATCCTAACAAAAAAAGCGGTTGCGGAAAAGCAAGAAGGCTTTACAATTTCCGTTATTTTAGTTGCATCCTCGCCCGAAATCTGGAATCCACCTCTTTTTGACCGGAATCCCAATATATAAATATGATCGATAACAAACCACTTTAATCGGAAATATTAATTAGCAAAAAACAGTTGGGCTTTATATAATTGCATGGTTGTGCAAATGCTTTTGCTCGTTTTTTCGATTATTTATATATTCGAAGAGACGGGAGAGGAGGAGTTATGCTGGAATCAATTGTTACTTACCATGCAACAGAAGTCAGCCCGCACGAAGTGCAGAAGAAGGCGGAAGAGCTGTATGCAGGAGGCTTTTTCTGCTGTGAGGCCGTCATGTCCTCAATTCGCGATGCTTTTCAGGCGGATGTGCCGGAGTCGGTGATTGCCATGTCTTCGGGGATGTCCATCGGAGCAGGAAGGTCCGGATGTATGTGCGGTGCGCTCAACGGAGGCATTCTTGCCCTGGGGATGTTTTTTGGAAGAACGACACCGGACGGACCGAAGGATCCGAAGGTGAATGCGCTGATGGCGCTATCGAAAGAACTCCATGACTGGTTCAGAGATGCCAATGCCAAGCATGCTGCCTGTTGCCGTGTCCTCACCAGAGGGTTTGATATGGCAGGCGGAGAGCACAAGAAGCAGTGCATCGCTTTTACCGGGCTTTGTGCAGGGAAGGTGGCGGAGATCCTCTGTCGTGAGCTGGGAGTTGCCAACACGGACGCAAAACCGATTGAGGGACTGAAGGAACCTTATCTCCCGCCGGTGCAGGAAGCGGTATAAGGAGGCAGTATGGAAAAAATCAAGAAAATTCCGGTCGCCTTTTCCGGTGTGATGTTGGGCATGGCTGCGCTTGGCAATTTGTTGCAGAGCTATAGTGAAGGGATCCGGTTTCTGTTTGGCGGGATTGCGGTCCTCATCCTGGTTCTGCTGGTCGCAAAAGGAATCTTTTTCCCGGATGCGGTCAAACAGGAGCTGGCGACTCCGGTAGGTCTGGGGGTCTTTGCCACCTTTCCGATGGCGCTGATGCTGCTTGCCGTCTATGCGAAGCCGTTTCTGCCTGCCCTGTCTCTTCCGCTCTGGGTCTTTGCAATCCTCTTGCACATCGGTATCATTCTTTTCTTTACCGGGAAATACGTTCTTTCCTTTGAAGAAAAAAATGTGCATTCGGTGTGGTATATCGTTTATGTAGGTATTGTAGTGGCGTCTCTGACTTCACCTGCCTTTCAGGCAGCTGCCTTCGGGCAGGCCGCATTTTATTTTGGATTTGTGGCGCTGCTTGTCCTGCTGTTTGTGGTGACCAGGCGGTATCTTCGCCTTCCCGTGCCGGAGCCGGCAAAGCCGCTGATGATGATCTATGCGGCGCCGATGGCGCTGTGTACCGCAGGCTATATTCAGGCGTTTCCGGAGAAAAGCAAGGGCTTCCTGTTGTTTTTACTCCTTGCGACTACACTGCTGTACCTGTTTGCACTGGTGAAGAGTGTGCAGATGTTGCGCCTCCCCTTTTATCCGAGCTATGCAGCCTTCACCTTCCCCTTTGTCATCTCTGCGATTGCCACGAAACAAAGTGCCGTGGTTCTTGCGGGAATGGGGGCGGGGCTTCCGTTCCTGCTTGCCATCGTCCTGGTGGAAACGGGGATTGCCGCTCTTTTTACCATCTATGCGTTCCTGCGCTTCGTTCATTTTATTTTTATCAAAAAGTAAGTGGAAAAAGTCGGCGCCCTATCAGAAGTAAGCGGATAAGCTTCGATCTTTCGTGCACAGTATTGCAATTATCGTGCAAAAAGCAGATAATAGTGAGTGTAGAAAGGAGAGGATTTCATGGCTGGAACGACTACCAATATCAGCATCCGCATGGACAGCGATCTGAAAGCACAAGCCGACGTTCTATTTGGTGAGCTTGGCATGAATCTTACAACGGCTTTCAATATTTTCGTGCGTCAGTCGATCCGGGAGGGTGGGATTCCGTTTGAAATATCCATTCGTCAGCCCAAAAAGGAAACGATTGCCGCCATGTTGGAAGCGGAAAGGATTGCAAAAGACCCGTCTGTAAAGGGCTATGATGACCTTGATGAGCTTTTTGCCGATCTTAAGAAGTGAGAAAAACAAAGCTGACGGTTAAACCCACTACAGCGTTTCGGAAAGATTACAAGCTGGCATTGAAGAGGGGACTTAAAATAGAACTTCTGGAAACCGTGATCGAAACGCTTGCCATGGGAAATACGCTACCACCTGAGAACAGAGATCATGAATTGACCGGAAACTGGAGGGGGCACCGCGAATGTCATATTCAATCCGACTGGCTTTTGATCTATCGCATAGAGGACGATGTTCTGGTGCTGACACTCTCCCGAACAGGGACGCACAGTGATCTGTTCGGGAAATGAACCGAATGCCGTATGGGGATACCTGTACGGCATTTTTCTTAGCGCTCTTCGCAATGGCTTTGGCGCCCGGTCTGCTGTAGAGGAAACGACGCTCTCTATGGGAGGTTGGACAACTCGTCTTAGTCGAGATCGTTTATTGTTGACGCTGTATTCCGTATCGCCCGGAAGGGAATCTTTACGGACCGGGGGAGTAAGTGATATGATGGAATGTAGTATTAAAAACGACGAGAGGGAGAGACGAGAATATGAAGAACTACAAGATTGTGGTTGACAGTTGCTGTGATCTGCCAAAGGAGTACCATCACGATCCGAGAATAGAAATCGTTCCACTCGTATTGGAAGTGGGCGGTTATCATACAATGGACGACGACAATTTTGATCAGGCGGATTTTTTAAAACGCGTGGAGGAATACGAAGGTGTTGCCAGGTCAGCCTGCCCTTCCCCCGATCGGTATCTTCGCGCCTATGAAACGGACGCCGAGGATGTGTATGTCGTCACTCTGTCGGCAAAGCTTTCCGGGTCTTACAACAGTGCGGTTTTGGGGAAAAATCTATATGAAGAAGAGCATCCGCACAAGAATATTTTCGTCATAGATTCCAAGTCGGCAAGCTGTGGAGAAACGCAGGTGGCTTTCCGCCTGTTGGAACTGGCGGAACAGGGACTTCCTTTTTCGGAGGTAGTCACGCAGATCTGCCGGTTTCGAGATGAAATGAATACCTATTTTGTACTGGATAATCTGAATTCTTTGAGGAAAAACGGGAGGCTGACCGGGGTGAAGTCACTGGTGGCTTCCTCCTTGTCCATCAAACCGGTGATGGGATCACATGACGGTGCCATCGTACAGAAGGGACAGGGGATCGGCACCAGAAAAGCCATGATGAAGTTGGTCGATCTGGTGACGAAAGAAGTAAAGAATCCGGAAGAGAAAACGCTCATGATTGCACACATCAACTGCTATGAGCGTGCAATGGTCGTGAAGGACATGGTTCTTGCCAGAAATCATTTTAAGGATGTGCTGGTCGTAGACGGCGCCGGAGTTTCGACTCTGTATGCCAATGATGGGGGCATTATTCTAACCTGCTAAGGCTTCTCCCCGGTTCAGAGAAACAGAACGGGGACGGGGAGGCGCCAGAGAAGGACCACAAACGCAAGCTGGACCAGGAGGATGAGAGGCATTCCGATGACAAAGGCGGGATGCCTTGTTTTATGCCTAAAGATCTGCATACCCAGAATGGAGCCGATGCTGCCGCCGATCAGAGCGGCAGTAAAAAGGGTGGATTCCGAAATGCGCCAGGCATGATGCCTGGCTTTTTGTTTATCTACCCCCATCAGCAGAAAGGCAGCCAGATTCACGATGATCAGATAGACGGTGATTAAGGTTAGAGCCCTCATTTTTTTTTCTTTCCTTTCCAGAAGATTCCATTGTACTATACAACAGGCAGAAATCCGTTACAATATAAAAAGAGACCGGGGTCAAGGGTCAAAGAGTTTCCGGGAGCATTTAGGATCTTTTGACCTGCTGTGAAAGAAAAGCCATTGGTAGACAGGAGAAATGATGCATTCAAGAAAAAAAAGACTTTGCTCTGTGCTCGTATTGCTGTGCCTATGTGTCAGTCTGTTGATTGTCGCGCTAGACGGCACAGCTGCCTGGAATATGATTGCGCAGAGGAACCGCACCACACTGAAGCTTTGGTATACCGACGAAGACCTGACGGACTATCTGAATAAAGAGTCGGTTCTCTTCAATGAGAGGCAGGGGAGGACAAGACTGGAAATTCGTTTGGTGGGAGCGGCGGAGTTTTTAGAAAAAATCAGCAAAGCATCATTGGAAGGGAAGGATTTTCCGGATCTCTATATTCTCACAAACGATCTCATTGAAAAAGCGGTATTGTCGGGGCTAAGCAGTGATTTCTGTGCAACAGATCCGGCCATCAACCAGACTCTTTTCCCCGAAACGGCACTTCGGGCAGTCAGATATCAGAAAAAAGCGGCCGCTTATCCGTACTATTATGATACCAGTGCGCTGCTCTATAACAAGACTTATCTGGATCAGATGATTCGGGAGGAGATTGAGGACGAAAAACTGCAGGAGCATCCGGAGGCACAGCCCGGGGATCCCGTTTTAGAGGTGACGAAGGAAGAACTGGAAGCCCGGGAAAAAAAGATTCTGCCGCACCAGATTGCCGATATCGTATCTTTTGCAAGGAATTATAATGCACCGGATGAAGTAGAAGCTGTTTTTGAATGGGACATCAATGATATCTTCTATAATTATTTTTTTGTCGGGAAATATCTGAACGCCTGCGGGAAGGACGGAGATCGGACGAAAAAACTGGACCTCTATAATGATCAGGTCATCAGCTGCATGAAGATTTATCAGGAATTGTCCCAGTTTTTTGCCATTGACCCTTCTCTGGTCAATTATGAAAAGGTATCTAAGGATTTTCTTTCAGGGAAAATTGTATTTACCATTGCGACTCCGGATATGTTAACGAAGATTAGAAAGGCAAAGGAAGAGGGTGATTGTGCCTATGAATTCGGGGTGGCAGGGATCCCGGCGCTGAACAAAGAGCTCGGAACCAGGAACATGTCGGTAACCAGTTGCCTTGTGATTAACGGATATTCGAAGAGCCCGGAGGAAGCGGGGAGGTGTGCGGATTTTCTGGTCAAACAGGAATCGGAGGAGATGTTTGACAGTGCGGGGAAGCTGCCGGTGAAGAGGGGGCTTAGCTACCGGGATCCGAATTTAAAAGAATTCCTGCGTGTGTATGAAGATTCTGTTCCGCTGCCCAAGAGCATGGAGAGCAGTGATTTATGGATTCGCCTGGAAAGAGCTTTTACACAAATATGGAAGGGGGCGGAGGTGAACGAGACCCTGCGTCTGCTCTCAGAAGAGATGATGCAGCAAGTGACAGGAAAAGAGGTTCATGAGAAGAAGATTCCGGATCCGCCCACGGTTTCTATTCTGAGTGATTTGGAAGAAGAGTAAGGTTTCTCCTTCTCCCTGTAAACGAGGTTGCAGCTGCGGAGAGGTTTGAGACAGGGGTTAAACATGTTACAAAAATGTTACATATTCCTTGCAATTCTGCGATCAATCGGATAGAATAACAGATACATGGCGGGAGTCTCCCTTGCAGAAAGGGAGGAGACATGTTTTGGCAATGGAATAAGGTTCGTTTGGCGTTTCTGTTCCCTGTTCTTCTGGGGCTCACGGGGCTTCTAATTGGTTGCACCGGCAAGAATGAGATCGAGATCCGGGATTTGTCTGCAGGAGGGGAAACTTCTGTGACAGGGGGTTCTTCTTCAGACAGGGAAGACTCTTCGATCCTGGGAAAGGGAGAAGGTTTTTTACCGGGTTACGGCAGCAGGGAGGACGGAGGGCAGAGCGTTGGTTCCGCTTCTTCGCAAGAGGCGGGCGGAAGTGCGCAGCAGGAGAAGTCCGGAGAGGGTTCACCCGCTACGTCGCAGGTTAGAATCAAAGTTTTTGTCTGCGGAGCGGTTTCTCAGGAAGGGGTTTATGAGTTGGAAAGCGCTTCCAGAGTGATCGATGCGGTGCAGGCAGCCGGAGGGTTTTCCGGAAATGCGGACAGCAGGTATGTCAATCAGGCGGCGCCTCTGACAGATGGGATGAAGCTTTGCATTCCGACGAAGGCGGAGACGGCGAAGATGCGTGCAGGGAAAGAGAGTGCTGCGCCGGCGGAAGATCAGACGATAAGCCCTGCCCGACAGGAGAGCGGAATTGCAGATTCACAGACAGCCGGAACGGACGAAACTCATCCGCAGCCATTTGCAGAGGGAAGCGGCAAGGTGAATCTGAATACGGCAAGCAGGCAGGAACTTTGTACGTTGCCGGGAATTGGAGAGACAAAGGCAGACGCCATACTTGCTTACCGATCTGCACATGGATCTTTTTCCCGCATTGAAGAGATTAAGAAGATCCCCGGGATCAAGGATAAACTTTTTTTAAAAATCAAATCAAAGATCAGCGTTTGATTTAGGAGAGAAATGGCAAAGAAGGCATTGGTTGTCGATGATGAAAAGGTCATAGTGAAGGGCATTCGCTACTCACTGGAACAGGATGGGATGGAAGTGGACTGTGCTTATGACGGAGAAGAGGCGCTGGCGCAGGCAAAGGAATCCCATTATGATATCATCCTATTAGATGTGATGCTGCCTAAGCTGACCGGCTTCGAGGTTTGTCAGCAAATCAGAGAATTTTCAACGGTTCCGATTATCATGTTAACGGCCAAGGGTGATGATATGGACAAGATTCTCGGCCTGGAATACGGAGCCGATGATTATATTACCAAGCCGTTCAATATTTTGGAGGTAAAGGCCAGAATAAAGGCGATCATGCGTCGGATGCAGAAGAGAGAGGCGGCTCCCAGCGTGATGGTCTTTGAAGACCTGAAGATCAACGAGGAGTATCGCAGAGTTTTGGTAAAGGATCGCGAGATTAACCTCACCAGCAGGGAGTTTGAGGTGCTGGAGCTTTTGGCTTCCGCCCCCGGAAAAGTTTACTCCAGAGAGGAGCTTTTAAAGACCATCTGGGGAGAGGACTATCCGGGTGATGTCCGTACGGTAGATGTGCATGTCAGAAGGTTGCGCGAGAAGCTGGAACGCAATCCGAGTGAGCCTAGGTATGTGCGGACAAAGTGGGGAACCGGTTATTATTTTCAGGCATAGTATGTAAAATGAAACGTTTCTGGTCTTTTTTGGTCAAAAGTCTTCGCGTTCGTTTTTTTCTGATCCTTTTCATAACGGGTCTTTTTTCCTGCATGATCATGCAAAGCGCCATTCTCACCAATTATAAGGATCGTGCGATCGAAGTGAAAAAAAATGAAGTACAGACCCAGTTGCGTATTCTCGCAAATCACCTGATCACGTACAACTATATGCAGGATCCGTCTTCTGCCATCGTACAGGCGGAGCTGACGCTGCTTGCCAATCTTTATGACGGAAGAGTTTTGATTATCGGTGACGATCTGCAGGTCATCACAGATACCTACGGAAAAAGAGAAGGAAAGACCATTATTTCCGAAGAGGTGGTGAATTGTCTGCGGAAGGGATCCGATGGAGTCGCGACCGTCTACGACAACAAAAACGGCTATTTGGAGATTACGACTCCGATCATCGAAACGGCGGGCATTGGTGATGGGGATTATCTGAGCAGCGAGGCACAGTCGAAGGAAGTGGTGAAGGGGGTCATGCTTACCAGCGTCTCCACGGCAAATATTGAGAAAACGATGGAGATTTTGAATAACAAGGCCTTGGTGATCGAAGTCATTGTGATTATGTTGATTCTCGTTTTTTCCCTGGTGGCTTCCAAGGCGTTGTTAAAGCCGTTCGACAGAATTACCAGTAAATTGAATGAGATGAAGGCAGGGTTTACGGATGAGCCGCTTTCCGTACCGGATTATATTGAGACGGAACACATCGTGGATGCATTTAACCAACTGCAGGGGCGGATGAAAGTGCTGGATGATTCCAGACAGGAGTTTGTTTCGAATGTGTCCCATGAACTGAAGACACCGATCACCTCCATGAAGGTGTTAGCGGACACGCTACTCTCGCAGGAGGACGCGCCGGGGGAGGTGTACCGGGACTTTCTTTCGGACATTAGTGCGGAAATCGATAGAGAAGATAAGATTATCAATGATCTGCTGTCCCTTGTGAAAATGGACAAGAAGGCGACGCAGCCGAATATTGCATCCGTGAACGTAAACCAGATGACGGAAATTGTATTAAAGCGTCTGCGCCCGATTGCCAATAAGCGAAATATTGAGCTGATCCTGGAATCTCATCGGGAGATTGTAGCGGAAATTGACGAAGTGAAAATTTCTCTTGTGATCATGAATCTGGTGGAAAATGCGGTGAAATATAATAAGGATGGCGGATGGGTCAGAGTCATATTGGATGCGGATCATCAATATTTTACGATTCGGGTCGCAGACTCTGGAATTGGGATGCCTAAGGAGGATTTGGATAAAATCTATGAGAGGTTTTACCGGGTGGACCAGTCGAGATCCAGGGAAGTCGGGGGAACAGGATTGGGACTTGCAGTAGCGAAGAGTGCGGTTCTGCTTCACCGGGGAGAGATTTCTGCGGATAGCACGGAGGGGAGCGGTACGACTTTTGTGGTGAAGATTCCTTTGAACTATATTTCAACAGATACGGCTGGCAGAGCCGGGGCAAGATGAAAGAGCGGATGCATTTGAGAAGAAAAACCGGACTCTGTTTCCTGAGGGGGTTGCAGCTTGCTCTCTTATGCCTGTTTCTGGCGGGGATGCTGGCTTCTTGCAAGGGAGACAATGTGGCTGATCCCGACCAGCAGGATGGTTTTCAGATTTATTACGTCAACCATGATGAAACAGGACTGGTTTCGGAGCCTTATACGCCGAAATCCAATCAGGATAAAGTCAACGAGATGCTGCAGGAGATGTTGGCAAAGTTGGAAATTCATCCGGAACGGCTGGCTTATGAAGCACCGATTTCGGGGGCTGTGGTTCTGCGACATTATTTTTATGAAAATGGTCTCGTGACCCTGAATTTTGATGCAAGTTATGCTTCACTGGACCGGATCACCGAGATTCTGGACCGTGCGGCGATTGTAAGAACGCTGATGCAGATTCCGGGGGTAGATGCCGTTTCCTTCCTGGTGGACGGAAAGCCGTTAAAAGATGCGGCCGGTGCGGTAGTGGGAAATATGAATGCGGATACCTTTATTTACAATGCCGGCAAAGAGATCAATAACTACGACAAGGGACGGATCCTGCTGTATTTCACCAACCAGGAAGGCAACAAGCTGGTTCCGATTTACAGAACCGTTATTTACAGCAGCAACGTCTCTATGGAACAGGTCATTGCAGAGGAATTGGTAAAGGGACCGGCTTCGGATATTTCCAGACCGACCATCAATCCGGATACCAAGGTTTTAAATGTGACGCTGCAAGACGGCATCTGTTATGTGGATTTCAATGAAAAGTTTCTGAGCGAACCGTATCAGGTGAAGCCGGATATTGTGATCTATTCGATCGTGAACTCGCTCGCAGAACTCACAGAGGTCAATAAGGTACAGATCTCGGTCAATGGGAGTACAGCGGATAAATTCATGGACTCGATCCCGCTGTCCACCTTATTTGAACGAAAGTTGGATATGGAGTAAATTCTTTTATGAAACGACCGCTTCTGGTACTGCTTCTTGCAGTACTGGCGGTTGTGTGGATTCGGATTCTCTTTTTTCCAGGAACTCTCTTTTTTTCCTACACAAAAGAACAGTTGCATGGCACTGCGGAAGGAGATTTCTTAACCGTCGTTGGAGAGCTGCAGGGGGCAGAACGGAAACGTACCTTTGACGATACGGTCGTGGATGTATGGTATGTCAGACCTCTTGCTTCTTCCCGCAGACACCAAAGGGAAGAGGCCCTTGTGCAGTGTATCATGGAAGACGGCAAAACGTGCCAGGAGGGTGGCATGCAGACGGAAGAAACATGTCAGGAAGGTGGCATGCAGAGGGGAGAAATGTGTCCGGAAGAGGACAGGGAGAAGGAGTCTTGTCCCATCGGGATGATCGTGAAAGTGAGAGGAAAGCTGAGACTCTTTTCGGGACCAACCAATCCGGGTGAATTCGACAACCGCCTTTATTATTCCACCATGAAAATTGCGTATGCGCTGAAGGATTGCAGATTCCTTGGGGCGTCTGGAAGAAGCGCCGTCATCCGGAAATTCCTCTATCACTTAAGAAGGCGGATGGATGAGGTGCTGACGCTTTGTTTTTCGCCGGAGGATGGCGGCATCATGAAGGCCGTCCTTCTGGGAGAAAAAAGCATGATGGATTCCGAAATCAAAGATTTGTACCGGAGGAACGGGATCATTCATGTGCTTGCCATTTCCGGCTTGCATATTTCTTTGATCGGGTATCTGATTTACCGGCTGCTTTGTAAAACGACTCTTCCCCTCCCGCTTTGTTCTGCCTGCGCCATTCTGGTGATGGTGCTATACGGGCTCATGTGCGGAATGAATGCTTCTGCGGTGCGTGCCATTATCATGTTTCTCTGCCGGTGTGCGGCACCGCGTCTGCACCGATCGTATGATCTTCTCAGTGCTCTTTCTCTGTCGGCCATTCTCCTGCTTTTAGACCAACCGCTTTGGTTGAAAAATGGAGGTTTTCTCTTCTCTTTCTTCGCAGTCGGCGGAATTTATTTTGTGATGCCGGCGTTATCTTTTCAGAAAAAAAGCGGGCAGCAGGAAGGAAGAGTGATCGGCGGTATCCGCAAGTCCTTTCGTTCATCCCTGGCAGTAAGCCTTTCTACGCTGCCGGTTCTTTTGTCTTTTTTCTACACGGTTCCCGTTTATTCCGTTTTTTTGAATCTGATGATAATCCCCCTCATGACCCTGTTGCTGATTGGAGGCTTGATCGTCATTTTCCTGGGAAACTTCAGTCTCCTTCTTGGAAGCAGGGTGGCACTTCTGGATCATGGGATTCTACAGGTGTACGAGAAACTCTGCCTGGCAGCCCAACGTCTGCCATGGAGCAGGTGGAGCGCAGGGCATGCGGAACTCTGGCAAAATCTTCTCTACCTGCTTTGTCTGTCCCTCTTTGTATTTCTGTATCAAAAAAATACCGGGAGACATCCTCTAAAAAAGGCAATCGGGGTCCTTCGATTTGTTCTTCTCGGGGTGGGGCTTTTCCTC